>NZ_LROM01000146.1 GCF_001758785.1 Duganella phyllosphaerae | reverse complement strand
ATTGCTAACTCAGTGCTACTCTAGAAAGGAGGTGATCCAGCCGCACCTTCCGATACGGCTACCTTGTTACGACTTCACCCCAGTCACGAATCCTACCGTGGTAAGCGCCCTCCTTGCGGTTAAGCTACCTACTTCTGGTAAAACCCGCTCCCATGGTGTGACGGGCGGTGTGTACAAGACCCGGGAACGTATTCACCGCGACATGCTGATCCGCGATTACTAGCGATTCCAACTTCATGCAGTCGAGTTGCAGACTACAATCCGGACTACGATACACTTTCTGGGATTAGCTCCCCCTCGCGGGTTGGCGGCCCTCTGTATGTACCATTGTATGACGTGTGAAGCCCTACCCATAAGGGCCATGAGGACTTGACGTCATCCCCACCTTCCTCCGGTTTGTCACCGGCAGTCTCATTAGAGTGCTCTTTCGTAGCAACTAATGACAAGGGTTGCGCTCGTTGCGGGACTTAACCCAACATCTCACGACACGAGCTGACGACAGCCATGCAGCACCTGTGTGCAGATTCTCTTTCGAGCACTCCCGAATCTCTCCGGGATTTCTGCCATGTCAAGGGTAGGTAAGGTTTTTCGCGTTGCATCGAATTAATCCACATCATCCACCGCTTGTGCGGGTCCCCGTCAATTCCTTTGAGTTTTAATCTTGCGACCGTACTCCCCAGGCGGTCTACTTCACGCGTTAGCTGCGTTACCAAGTTAATTAAAACCCGACAACTAGTAGACATCGTTTAGGGCGTGGACTACCAGGGTATCTAATCCTGTTTGCTCCCCACGCTTTCGTGCATGAGCGTCAGTTTTGACCCAGGGGGCTGCCTTCGCCATCGGTGTTCCTCCACATATCTACGCATTTCACTGCTACACGTGGAATTCTACCCCCCTCTGCCAAACTCTAGCCTTGCAGTCACCATCGCCATTCCCAGGTTGAGCCCGGGGATTTCACGACAGTCTTACAAAACCGCCTGCGCACGCTTTACGCCCAGTAATTCCGATTAACGCTTGCACCCTACGTATTACCGCGGCTGCTGGCACGTAGTTAGCCGGTGCTTATTCTTCAGGTACCGTCATTAGGCCCCTGTATTAGAAAGGCCCGTTTCTTCCCTGACAAAAGAGCTTTACAACCCGAAGGCCTTCTTCACTCACGC
>NZ_LROM01000145.1 GCF_001758785.1 Duganella phyllosphaerae | reverse complement strand
AACGACTTTGCGCCGATGATAGTGCTGCAACCAGTGTGAAAGTAGGTTATCGTCAGGCTAGTTATATAGAAAAACCCCCTTCCGGTGATCCGGTTGGGGGTTTTTCGCATTTCAGAGCATCATTCCGAGACGTTTTCCCAGGCATAGCAGCGTCAACGTCGGCGGCAATCCCCACGATCCCGGTATCACCGACGCATCGCATACGTATAAATTACTGGCCGTAGTTTGCAAATCGCTGTCTACAATGACGCCGATCGGAAGGCTGCCGCCTGGATGTGCTGCAAAATGCCAGCTCTTGAAGATTTTCCTGGCGCCGGCGGTGCGTAAAATATCGCGCGCCATGCCAATACCGCGTGACAGTTTGGCCCGATCGGCCGCGCTCAAGGTTTTGTCTACCCAGCGAGGACCGATGGCGCCGCCGATATCATCGCGTATTTTGACCATGATGGTCAGCGTGCGCGCATGGGACAGCATGCGGTCGACACGCCCGACCTGCGCGGCAAATGCCTGGAACATCGGCCTGGGCAACGTCATGTCAGCCAGGGCGACTCCTTCCTCTTGCAGGTACAGGCCGCTTGCCATCGGGACTTCGGCGCCGCCTTCCAGGTCGTCGACCTGGCCCATCACGGCCACGACCGGATCGCTGAAGAACGCGCTTTGCGCCGCGTGGAGTCCCGAGCTGTGCAACAAGCGCGGACTGCCAATACCACCGCCGGCCAGCACCACCTTGGCGGCGCGCACCACATGGTGTGTGCCATCACGCAGGTAGCGCACGCCGCATGCACGTCCGTTTTCCACCATCACGTTTTCTACGTACGCTCGATCGAGCAACGTCGCGCCCGACGCCACAGCCTCATCCACAAAATCGCGTGCTGTCCACTTGGCTCCGAACGGGCATCCATAAACGCACCGCCAGCAACCGGTGCGGCAGATCTGTGGTCGTATCAATTTGTGGAGTTTGCGCCAGTCGAGGCCAAGCGCGGAAGCGCCCGAGGCGATGCGCTTGGCCATGGGACCAATCAGGTCATCAGGTAAAGGTCCCATCGGCAGCTCGGCACGCAGCATTGCCAGCGCCGGCGCCAGGTCAATACCGTGATTGGCAAACATGGACAGTGGTGGCGGGGCGGCCGTGGCAAAATTGATGGCGCTGCTGCCGCCGACGACCATGCCGCTCACCAGCAGCGAGCCATCGCGATGGATGTATGCGCCCTTGCCTGGTACTGCGGCCATGCCGGCCATCTGGGACAAGGTGCCTTGGAGTGGCACGTTGCTGCCGCGCTCGAGTATCAGGACCCGCAATTGCCGACGGGCCAGTTCACGCGCGACGCTGGCGCCACCGGGACCGGTGCCAACCACGATGGCGTCGTAGATTGTTTCTTGCTTGCTCATGCGGACACCCGTTCACGTCAGGCACACACCATAACGTGTTTTTCACATGCCCGCACCGGGTTCAGAACAGGTTCAAGCCTTTGAGCATCACCAGCAAAATCAGCACGGGTGACACGTAGCGCAGCAGTATCAGCACCACGCGCGCGGTTGCCCGGTTGGGTAGCGCACCATTGTTGGATAGTGCCCCCGTGAATTTGTCGGCGCCCCATACCCATCCCACGTAGATCGCCAGGCAAATTCCGCCGATCGGCAGCAATACGTTGGATGAGACAAAGTCGAACAGGTCGAACATATTCATGCCGAACAGCTTGAAGTCGGCCAGCACATTATTGGTCAGCGCACAGGTGGAGCCGAGCACCATCAATACTGCGATGGTGAGCAAGGTCGACTTGGCGCGGCTCAGTCCCAGGCGTTCATGCAAAATTACAACCGGCACTTCCATCAGGGACAGCATCGCACCGGTAGCGGCGACCGCCGCCAGCACGAAGAACACGATCATCAAGAAATGGCCGCCGGGGATTTGCGAGAACACGGCTGGAATCGTGATGAACACCAGCGACGGGCCGGCCGACGGTGCGAAGCCGAACGTGAACACCGCCGGGAAGATGGCGATCCCGGCCAGCATGGAGACAAACAGGTCGGCAATCATCACCCGCACAGTGGTTTGCGGGATATTTTGATCGTCGCGAAAGTACGATCCATAAGTCATCATGGTGCCCATCCCCAGCGACAGCTTGAAGAAAGCCAGGCCCATCGCCGTAAGGATGACTCCCGCCGTGATCTTGCTGAAGTCCGGGCGGAACAGGAAAGCCAGTCCATCAAGCGCCTTATCCAGCGACAGGCTGACAGCGCACAGCAATAGCAATAACAGGAACAACAAGGGCATCAATTTTTTGGCCACCGCCTCGATGCCCTTGGTCACACCCATCAACAGGATGCCTCCGATAAATACCAGCACTACCCACTGCCACAGCAGCGATTGCAGCGGATCGCTGATCAGCGCCGTGAATGCGCCTTCGGTCACCTGGCGGTCACTGCTGAGTATCGAGCCACCGATCGCCTTGAATACATAAGCGAACACCCACGCCACCACTTCAGAATAGAACGACATGATCAGGAAGGCAGCCAGCATGCCCGATACGCCAATCAGCCACCAGGGCAAGCGGCTCGGGCTGAGCTTTTGCAGCGCCGTGATCGGGTTGGCCTTGGCGGCGCGGCCCATGGTGATCTCCGCGATCATGACCGGCAGGCCGACCAGCAAGGTGGCCAGCAAATAAATCAGCAGGAAGCCGGCGCCGCCGTTGGCGCCTGTGAGGTAAGGGAACTTCCAGATATTGCCCAAGCCGACGGCCGAGCCGAGTGTGGCCGCCAGCACGCCGAAGCTGGAGCTGAAGCCGCCACGTTTGAGAGAGTTGTTAGTCATGGCTGCTTTCCGCACCGGTTAAAGGCAGCGATTGTAGCAGCGCGAAAATAACTCTTGCAGGTTCGGAAGCGTATTGCTATAGTTCGCCCCCTCGCAGAACAACACATGCAAATGCAGCGTGAAGCGAGAGTAGAGAAGAAAAAGAAGTGCTTGACGAAATATCCGAAACGCTTCATAATCTTGCCTCTTCGCTGATGAACAAAACGCTTCTTCAGCTAGCAAGACCGCAGTACCAAACAAAGTTCTTTAAAAATTAACAGTCGATAAGTGTGGACGTTTGATGAAAGTGCACACAGCACTAGTTGCTGTGATACTTAACATATCAAATGTTCACAAGAAGTAATGAAATAGGCGCTATGAAAATAGTGGCCTGT
>NZ_LROM01000144.1 GCF_001758785.1 Duganella phyllosphaerae | reverse complement strand
CCCCGGCAGCCCCCGCCGCCAAGCCGTTGACCATCGCCTCCGGCATGGGCGAAGCGCGGGCCGCAGAGATCAAGCCGGAGACACCGGTCGCGGCCAAGCCGGCCGCGCCCACGCCAGCGCTGAAGGCCGAGGCCGGCGTCGAGGGCGCCAAGGAAGCCGCCAAGGAAGCCGCTGTACCGGCGCCGGAAGCCGCACCAGTACAGCAACGCCGCGTGCTGCCCAAGCTCAAGTACAAAAAGGAAAAGCCGCCGGAAGAGCAATCGAGCAAGCTGCCGCTGATTCTCGGTGCGCTGGCCGCCGCCTTGCTGGCTGGCGCTGGTGTGTGGTTCTACCTGCGCCGCAAGAAGTCGGGCAAGCCGCTCAAGATATGGCAAGGCTTCCGCAAGAAGCCGCGCACGACCGAAGCGGCTGGTGACGAGTTCCGCGAAGTGCCCACGCCCGAGTGGGCCGCCCCGGGACCGGCGGTCCAGCCCTGATTCCATGTAAGAACTTTTTTCGCATAAGTATATAACTTGAAGCTCTGTCAACGCTCTGACGAACTGGGGTATAGTTATCGACGCTTTCGAGCCTCGCCTTCCCATTTTGAAAGAGCCCCATGACTGCAGCCGACCTTCCATCCCAGGACCAACAACAGTACCAAGCGTTCAAGCAACTCGGTCTCAAACTCGATATGTCACGTGGCAAGCCATCGCCCGAGCAGCTCGACCTGTCGAACGCCTTGCTCGAGGCCGTGGACGGCTACAAGGCCGCTGACGGCACCGACGGCCGCAACTACGGCGGCACGGTTGGCCTGCCGGAGGCGCGCGCATTGTTCGGCGAATTGCTGGCCGTGCCGGCCGCGCAGGTGGTGGTCGACAGCAGCGCCAGCCTGTCGCTGATGCACGACGTCATCGTCTATGCCCTGTTGAACGGCACGCCCGGCAACGTGCCGTGGGTGCGCGAGCCGGTGACCTTCCTGTGCCCGGTACCGGGCTACGACCGCCACTTCGCCATCTGCGAAACGCGCGGCATCAAGATGATCAACGTGCCGATGAACGACGATGGTCCGGACATGGACCTGGTGGAAAAACTGGTGGCCGAGGACGCCAGCATCAAGGGCATGTGGTGCGTGCCGAAGTACAGCAACCCGGGCGGCGTGGTGTATTCCGACGCCGTGGTGCAGCGCCTGGCCGCGATGAAAACCGCCGCTCCCGACTTCATCCTGATGTGGGACGACGCCTATCGCTTCCACCACTTGGGGGCGAAAAAGCTGGAGGTGCAAGATATCCTCAAAGCGTGCGCCGCCGCCGGCAACCCGGACCGTGCGTTCGTGTTCGCCTCCTCGTCGAAAGTGACCTGGGCCGGTTCGGGCATCGCCGCGCTGGCGTCGTCGCCGGCCAATATCGCCTGGTGGACCAAGCTTGCCGGCATCCGCAGCATCGGCCCGGACAAGATCAACCAGCTGCGCCACGTGCGCCTGCTGAAAGACCTGCCGACCGTGGAAGCGCTGATGGAACAGCACGCGGCCCTGCTGAAGCCGAAGTTCGACGCGGTACTGGCGCAATTCGAAGAGTACCTGGGCAAAGTGCCGGGCGTGAGCTGGACCCGTCCGCAAGGCGGCTACTTCATCGACCTGGTGACGCCGGACGGCGCCGCGAAACGCACGGTGGCGCTGGCCAAGGAAGCGGGCATCACCCTCACGCCAGCCGGCGCGGCCTTCCCGTATGGTAACGATCCGAAAGACCGCCACATCCGCATCGCCCCGAGCTTCCCGTCGCTCGACGAAATCACCCAGGCAGCCCAAGGCATCGCCCTGTCCCTGCGCGTCGCCCTCGCATAAGACTTCGGGGTCAGTGCCGACATTCGGACACGAGCGCATCAATTTGCTGACCAGTGCGGTGCAAATAAGTTCAAAAATGTCCGAATGTCGGCACTGACCCCGAAGTAGGGGTGAAAAAAAAGCGCCGGGTGGGCGCTTTTTTGTTGGGCTGGCTGGTTTTACTGGCGGGCCATGCCGGGGATGGTGTTCATCCAGGGATCGGCCAGGTCGCGGATTTCGCGGTCGTTGGCCAGGATTTGTTTGAGCAGGTCGATCTTGCGCAGGCGCGGGGCGCCTTCCAGTGGCGGTACGCCGGTGGCCGTGGCGCGCGCGGCGCTGCCGCAGCGGGCTTCCAGTTTGCCGACGCCATCCCAGTCGCCCATGCGCGCGGCGGCAGCCATCTGGGTGCTCAGGCCGGCAATGTTTTCGTACATCGAGAGGACTTCGGAAGTGTTCATCAGCTCACCAGGATAAGTTGCGAGATCAAGACGGATTACCGCATGTCTTGATTAACGTCCGCTTAAACGGGAACTTGAGGGCAAAATCAAAATAATTTGAAAAAGAGGAAAAAAAAGCTGCCGGACCGAAATCAGGCAGCTTTGGCGGCGAAACAGTGCGAAATATTGTCGCTTACTTCACCAATTCTTCCAGGCCTGCGGACAGTTCGTCCGGCGACGGCATGTCGTCGATCAGGGCGTCGTCTTCCAGGCCCAGTTCTTCGGCCAGCTCGGTCGGGTAGCAGGCGGTGATTTCTTCGGCCGTGAGGCCGGCCTGTTCCACGCGGGCGCGCCAGGCGGCCAGCGACACCACCGCTGCCAGGCGGTTGAGCTCGCCATCCTTGTGCGGCTCGGGGAAGGCCATGATGGTTTCAGCGAAGGTTTCCGGGAATTTCCAGCGGCGGGCCAGTTCGGCGCCGACGTCGGCGAAGGTGTAACCGAACGAGGCCACTTCGGCGTCCAGGCGGCGCGAGTCCATCGGGCCGGCCACTTTATCGAGGGCCATGGCCTTTTCCGGCATGGCCGAGTGGATCACCAACTGGCCGATCGCGTGCATCATGCCGATGGTGAAGGCGAGGTCGGTGTTTTCGCGGGTTTTCTTGGCGATCCACTTGGCCGAGACCGCCGTGTGCAGACTGTAGCGCCAGAATTGCTTGAGGTCGAGGCCGGGCACGGTCTTGAAACCGCTCACCAGGCCGGAGCTGATAACGAGCGTGCGCACCGTGACGAAACCGAGCATCAGCACCGCATCTTCCACCGTGCCGATGCTGCGCGAGACATGGTAGTAGGCCGAGTTGGCCAATCGCAGCAGCTTGGCGCTCAGCACCGGGTCCGTCGACAGCTTCTTGGCGATCTCCTCGGTGGAGACGCTGGCCTTGTCGAAGCTGCTGATCAGTTCTTCGACGACTTTCGGGGCGGTAGGCAACGCGGTCGGATTCTGGAACAGTGCATCAAGTTTCATCTGGGATCTCCTGGGTGTTCGTCGTTGTTAGCACGTTGCTATGGGTTAACTATATAGCGATTCGCCATCAGAAAGAAGCCTTTTGCACCCGACCGTATCTTTTCTGTCGCCCACGGTTTTACATTCTTGGTGAGTGACCGCACAGAAGCTCGACCATGACCGGCCTATAGTGAAACCCATGCACACAACGTTGTGTGTCCGGTAGCTTCAACATTGACCCAAGGAGTGCATCATGAACGAAGATCAAGTCAAAGGTAAGGCGAAGGAAATCGGCGGCAAAATCCAGGAAGGCGCCGGTAAAGTAGTCGGCTCTTCGGAACAGCAGGCCAAGGGCCTCAACAAGCAAGCCGAAGGCAAGCTGCAAAAGAACGTCGGCGACGCCAAAGAAGCCATTGACGACACCCTCAAGGGCAACCGCAACTAAGCCACGCTTGGGATGCAGGTAAAACAAGGGCCGCAATCGCGGCCCTTTTGACGTCTGTCTACATTACTTGGTGGGTTCCGGCATCAGGTTCTTCTTGAAGAAGGCCTCGATCATGCCATACACGTGGCGCTGCGGCACCTTGCCCGAGATACCGTGCTTCGCGCCCGGGTAGGTCATCAGGTCGAACTGCACGTTGCGCGCCACCAGCGCATCGATCATGCGCGTGGTGTTAGTGAACAGCACGTTGTCGTCGGCCATGCCGTGCACCAGCAGCAGCTTCGATTTCAAGCCATCGACGTGCGAGAACACGCTGCCCGACTTGTAACCGGCCACGTTCAGCTTCGGCGTGCTCATGAAGCGCTCGGTGTAGTGGGTGTCGTACAGCGACCAGTCGGTCACCGGCGCCACCGACACGCCCATGGCGATCTTGTCCGAACCCTGCGACAGCAGGCGCAGGGTCATGAAGCCGCCGTAACTCCAGCCGAACACGCCGATGCGCTTCGGATCGATAAAGCTCTGCTTGCTCAGCCACTCGATGCCGGTCAACTGGTCTTCCACTTCGGCGCGGCCCATGTCGAGGTAGATCGGGTCGGTGAACGCGCGCTCGCGGCGGCTCGAACCGCGGTTATCGAGGCGCCACACCACGAAGCCCTGCTGCGCCATGTACTGGTCGAACAGGTTGCCCCACTTGCGCGCGACATGCTGCGCGCCCGGGCCGCCGTAGGTGGACAGGAACACCGGGTACTTTTTGGCTGGATCGAAGCCGGATGGCTTGGTGATCGAGTAGTACATGGTCTGGCCGTCTTTCGACTTGATGGTGCCGTATTCGGGGCGCAGGTGGGCGTCCAGGTATTTCGCGTACGGGTGGCTGGCGTTCAGCTCATTGTGCTCGAGCCAGCTGATCATGGTGCCGTCGGGCCGGCGGATGCTCACCTGGGGCGGCGTGCTTGGATCGGAGTAGGTATCGACGAAGACTTCGCCATTGCCGGCAAAGTTGGAATCGTGCCAGCCGTCGCCTTGGGTGATGCGGGCAGGCTTGTCGGCGCTGGAGCCGTCGAGCCTGAGCGCGTAGGTCTGGCTGTCGGTTACCGCGTCGCGGTTCGATTGCACGAACACGCGACCGGCTTTCTCGTCGACGGCCAGCAAGCGGTCCACGCCCCATTCGCCGCTCGAGATCGGATGCAGCAGCTTGCCATTCATATCGTACAGGTACAGGTGCTTGCGGCCCGTGCGTTCCGACGACCACACAAAACCTTTGCCTTTGGCCAGGAAGCGCAGGTCGTCGAAGATATCGACCCAGGTTTTCGAGGTTTCGGTGACCAGCACGCGCTGCGCCAGCGTGGCGGCATCGACCGAGATCAGTTCGAGTTTTTTCTGGTCGCGGCTCTGGCGCTGGAACAGCAGCGCTTTGCTGTCGCTGCTCCAGTCGGCGCGCACCAGGTAGATATCCTGTTCGCTGCCAAGGTCCACATTGCGAATCGCGCCGCCGGCAGGCGAGACGATCTTCAGTTGCACGGTGGCGTTCGGGTCGCCGGCGGCCGGGTAGCGCTGGTCGATCACGTCGGTACGGTCGGCATAGATCTCGAAGCGGCGCACCACCGGCACCTGCGCTTCGTCGTAGCGCTTGAAGGCGATGGCCGAGTCGTCCGGCGCCCAGTAGTAGCCGGTGGTCTGGTGCATTTCTTCCTGCGCCACGAACTCGGCCTCGCCGTTGTGGATGGTGCCGGCGCCGTCGCTGGTCAGCTGGCGCTCGGCGTTGGTAGTCAAGTCGATCACGAACAGGTTCTGGTCGCGCACGAACGACAGGTAGCGGCCCTTGGGCGAGATTTTCGGATCGAGTACATTGCCCTTGGCGACCAGGCGCGCGGCGTCGGGCTTGGCGGCGTCGATCAGGTACAGGTTGCCGGCGATCGGCACCAGCAGCTGCTTGCCGTCCGGCGACCAGCTGTAGTTGAGGATGCCCTTGAGGGCGGCGGTACGGGCGCGTTCGCGGCGCGCTTTTTCGGCGTCGGACAGGTTTTCTTCCGGCACCAGGGTTTTCGAATCGACCAGGCGCTGGGTCGATTTGTTCTTCAGGTTATATTCCCACAAGTCGAGCTGGAACTGGTTGTCGTCGCGGCCCTTGAGGAAAGTGACGCGCGCGCCGTCCGGCGAGACCTTCAGGTTGCGTACGCCAGGGCCGCTGAGCGACGGGTCGGAGTGGATGCGGTCCAGGGTAAGTTTCTCGGCGGTGGCGTGGCCACCGGCAAGCATTGCACACAGCGTGATTGGTGCGAGAATAAAGCGCATGAAGAATGTCTCGGAAATTATGCAATCCGTGACGATACCAGACTGACTCACTGCTGGCGAGGTAGCAATGTTCTGAATAAGACGGTCAATACCGTTGATAGTTTGGTGCGGTTTTGGCGAACCGCACCAGCGTGGTGATCAGACCGGCGCCGTCTTTACCCGCGCTAGCGAAAGTCGTTGCAGGGCCCAGCTCAGCAGCACCGCAGCCACCGTCAATCCCACCACCAGGCCGATCCAGAAACCGGACGCCGCCATCGGCTGCGCCGGCGCGAACGGCAGCCATTGCGGCGCCAGGCCCAGCCAGCAGCCGATCGGCAGTGCGAAGCCCCAGAACGCCGTCACCTGGATCACCATCGGCTGGCGCGACACCTTGTAGCCGCGAATCGCGCACGACGCCGCCACCTGGGTGGAATCCGATAACTGGAACAGCGCGGCAAACAGCAGCAGGTGCGCACACAGCTCCTGCACCGCCAGGTCCGACGTGTAGGCGCGGGCGATCTGGTAGCGGAACAGCACGATGAAGATGGCCGAGAGCACGCCGAACGCCAGCGACATCCACACGCCCACCCACGAAATGAAGCGCGCCCGCGCCGGTTCGCCTTCGCCCACGGCCTGGCCCACGCGGGTAATCAGGGCAATGCCAAAGCTGAGTGGCACCATGAACACCAGCGAGGTGAAATTGAGTGCGATCTGGTGCGCCGAAATCGGTATCACGCCGTAGCGCGCCACCAGCAGGCTCACCGCGCCGAACGCGCTGACCTCGGCAAAATAGCTGATGCCGATCGGCACACCGAGGCGCAGCATCGAGGCGATCTCGGGCCAGTGCGGGCCTTCCCAGTGCGAAAACGGATACGTGGCGCGGTAGGCCGGCGCGCGCCGGATCCACAGCAGCATGGCCGCGAGCATCAGCCACATGCACAGCGCAGTGGACACGGCGCAACCGACGCCGCCCAGTGCCGGCAGCCCCCAGTTGCCGAACACCAGCAGCCAGTTGACGAACACATTGAACAGCAGACCCAGGATGGCGATCGCCATCACCGGCCGCGTCTCGTTGATGCTGGTGCTGTAGCCGTACAAGGCGCGGTAGGCTGCAAACGGCGGCAAGCCGAAGCTGATGATGTGGACGAACAGCTCGGCCTGGTGCTGCACGTGCGGGGTCAGGTACAGGTGGTCGAACAGCAGCGTGGCCAGGTTGGCCAGCGCCATGGCGATCACGCCCACGCCCAGCGACTTCCACAACGACTGCCGTACCGCGTGCGGCACCCGCGCCAACTGGCCGGCGCCGATGTCGTGCGCGACGATGCTGTTAATCGCCATCATGGTACCGCTGACGGTGACCAGGATGATCGACCAGATCGAAGCGCCCAGGGAGACGGCCGCCAGCTCGTCGGCGCTGGTGTGGCCCGTCATGGCCACGTCCGCCACGCCCATGCCGACGGTGGCCAGCTGGCCGATCAGCATCGGCCAGGCCAGTTGCCACAGCGAGATGACTTCGGCGCGGATATTACGAACGGTGAACGTGTGCTGCATGGAAACCTGCCAGATGGGAGAAACCCTTGATTTTACTGTGAGACACACCAACTTGCGGATTATCATTTGCATCACGAACTCACTGCCCCCTCAAACTGCGCTAGACTGCTTTTCAGGATAGCGGGCAGCCCATACAGGAGCATCAAGGTGGAATACAAGGATTATTACCAGACCCTCGGCGTGGCCAAGACGGCCTCCGAAGACGAGATCAAGAAGGCCTACCGCAAGCTGGTCCGCAAGTATCACCCGGACGTCAGCAAGGAAGCGGACGCGCAAAAGAAAACCCAGGAGCTCAACGAAGCCTACGGCGTGCTCGGCGACGCCGAAAAGCGCGCGGCGTACGACGACCTCGGGCGCGGCCAGCAATTCCGCGCCGGCCAGGAGTTCCGGCCGCCACCGGGCTGGGGCGGTGGCGGCGGCCGTGCCGGTGGGGC
>NZ_LROM01000143.1 GCF_001758785.1 Duganella phyllosphaerae | reverse complement strand
CCCGCGCAGGCGGCGCAGCAGAAGCCCCCGCACCGGCCGCAGCACGCGCAGCAGCCACCCCGGCCGGGCGCGACAGCGCTGGGGCAGCCGCCGGCTGCCCCTCGGCGCCGCCTACGCCGGGCCGAAAGGCCAGCATGCGCAGCAAGGTCATCGAAAAGCCCGCGTATTCGTCGGGCGCCAGGCCCAGTTCGTTACGGCCGTGCACCGCGATCTGGTAGTACAGCTGCACTTCCTCGGCCTCGAACAGGCCGGCCAGGCGCACGATGTCGGCGTACTCGGGCAAGTCGTCGGGCAAGGCCGCCGGCACGGTCTGCGCCAGCGCGATACGGTGCAACAAGGTGCCCAGGTCTTGCAGCGCACCGTTGTACGACAGGCTGCGGGTAGCCATTTCGTCGGCCACCGCCAGCAAGTCGGCGCCGTCCTGTTTGGCCAGCGCGTCGAGCAGGCGAACCAGGTAGGACTGGTCGAGCGCACCGAGCATGCCCTGCACCGCGTCGAGCGTCACTTCCCCGGCCGCGTAGGCAATCGCCTGGTCGGTCAGCGAGAGCGCGTCGCGCATCGAACCGTGGGCGCCGGCAGCCAGCAGGCGCAAGGCCGGTTGCTCGAAGGTGATGCCTTCCTGGCCCAGGATGTTTTCCAGGTGGCTGATGATATGGCCGGGCGGCATCTGCTTGAGGTTGAACTGCAGGCAGCGCGACAGCACCGTAACCGGGATTTTCTGCGGGTCAGTGGTGGCCAGGATGAATTTCACGTGCTCGGGCGGCTCTTCCAGCGTCTTGAGCATGGAATTGAACGCGTGGTTGGTGAGCATGTGCACCTCGTCGATCATATAGACCTTGAAGCGCGCATTGCTCGGCGCATAGACCGCTTGCTCCAGCAACTGCGCCATCTCGTCCACGCCGCGATTCGATGCCGCATCCATCTCGATGTAGTCGACAAAGCGGCCGGCGTCGATCGCCGTGCACGCCTCGCACACGCCGCACGGGGTGGCGGTGATGCCGCCGTTGCCGTCCGGGCCGATGCAATTGAGCGACTTGGCCAGGATGCGCGAGAGCGTGGTCTTGCCGACGCCCCGGGTACCGGTGAACAGGTAGGCGTGGTGCAGGCGGCCGCTGTGCAGCGCATGCGTGAGCGCGCGCACGACGTGCTCCTGGCCGACGAGCGTTTCGAAGTTCTTGGGACGGTATTTACGGGCGAGGACTTGATAGGACATACTAAGATTTTACCGTAGATAGCGGTTACTAAGCGCGAAGCGGCAATTGTAGCAACTCGGGGCCAGATTAGATACGGCGCGCGGCCGGCCAGCGGCCCACCCGTACCCACCCGTGCCCCCCTCGCAGGCTGCCCATTCTCGCTTACAATTGTCCTTTCGCCCCATCCAGACACCCATGAAGAAATTTGCCCTGCTGTCCCTGCTGGCCTTGTCGGCCATCGCCCTGCCCTCGCACGCTGCCGAGCGCGAGTGGGCCAACTACAAATCGATGGTCGAAGGCCTGCGCATCGACCGCTTCTACGCGGTACCGGCCGCCGAGCGCGACAAGATCAAGCTCTATATTAGTGTGCGGCCGGTCAACAAGGACATCAAGCCGCAGGACGTGGTGCTGGTCGTGGTCAGCGGCGCCGAGCGCCAGCCCCTGCCGCCGCTCACGCCCGATTACCGGCTCGACTTCGGCGCGCCCAATCCGCGCTGGATGGACGGCGCCACCCGCATCGTCACCACCATGGCGGACGGCGAGAAATCGGCGATCGGCTACGAAGGCCTGGTGGTGCTGCCGGCCGGCCTGCAATGGAACTACGCCACCATCATGGGCAGCGTGGGCCAGATGAACAATGCGATCAAGAACATGGCCGGCGCCATGCGCTGGTTCGCGCCCAGCGTGGACGTGGTGGTGTTCAAGTTTGCCAAACCGGCCACGCTGAAGGTGGGCGCCACCGAGTACAAGACCAATGCCAGGAATATGATCATCCTGAAGCCGGACGCGGCGCTGATGAAGGCCAACCCGTTGATGGTGGTGTCGGAGCGGCCGCTGGAGGCGGAATTGCGCGACGAGTAAACCTGCGCCGAATGATGGGTATAAAAAAAGCTGCCCGAGGGCAGCTTTTTTAGCAATGAGGAGGCGAGCCTGATCTGCGGCACTTATGGTTAACGGCCGTGGCTGCTTCGTTCCCGACCTGACCAGGTTAGCCATGCCACAATGCGCAGGGGCCCGCCAGCGCTCATTATAACCTACAGCCCCAGCTCCTGCCAAATACCATCGACGCGCGCCTTCACTTCCGGCGTCATGGTAATCGTGGTGCCCCATTCGCGGCTGGTTTCGCCGGGCCACTTGTTGGTGGCGTCGATGCCCATCTTGCTGCCCAGGCCACTGACCGGCGAGGCGAAGTCGAGGTAGTCGATCGGCGTGTTGTCCACCAGCGTGGTGTCGCGGGTGGGATCGACACGGGTGGTAATCGCCCAGATCACTTCTTTCCAGTCGCGCACGTTCACATCCTCGTCCACCACCACGATGAACTTGGTATACATGAACTGGCGCAGGAAGCTCCACACGCCGAACATCACGCGCTTGGCGTGGCCCGCGTACTGCTTCTTGATCTGCACCACCGCCATGCGGTAGCTGCACCCCTCGGGCGGCAGGTAAAAGTCGGTGATTTCGCTGAACTGCTTTTGCAGCAGCGGAATGAACACCTCGTTCAACGCCAGGCCCAGCACGGCCGGCTCGTCGGGCGGCTTGCCGGTGTAGGTGGAGTGGTAGATCGGATCGCGGCGCATGGTGATGCGGTCGACGGTAAATACCGGGAAGCTGTCCTGCTCGTTGTAGTACCCGGTGTGGTCGCCATACGGACCTTCGAGCGCATGCTCGAAACCGGACGGGTGGTTCTCGTCGGGATAGATATGCCCTTCGAGCACGATTTCAGCGGAAGCCGGCACCCGTAATTCGCTGCCAATCGCCTTGACCAGCTCGGTGCGGCTGCCGCGCAAGAGGCCAGCGAACTGGTATTCCGACAGGCTGTCGGGCACCGGCGTGACCGCGCCTAATATAGTAGCGGGATCGGCGCCCAGCGCCACGCACACCGGGTACGGTTTGCCCTTGTTCTGCAAGGCGTGCTCGCGGAAATCGAGGGCGCCGCCGCGGTGCGCCAGCCAGCGCATGATCACCTTGTTCGGCCCCAGCACTTGCTGGCGGTAAATACCGAGGTTCTGGCGCTTCTTGTTCGGTCCCTTGGTAATCACCAGGCCCCAGGTAATCAGCGGTGCGATGTCACCCGGCCAGCAATGCTGGATCGGCAGCCTGGCCAGATCGACGTCGGCGCCTTCCCACACGATGTCGTGGCACGGCGCGCCGCGCAGTTCCTTGGGCGCCATGTCCCACACCGCTTTGATCAGCGAACCCATGCCGAGGATGTCCTTGAAACCTTTGGGCGGCTCCGGCTCCTTCAGGCGCGCCAGCACGTGGCCGATCTTGCGTAATTCGCTGACATCGTCGGCGCCCATGCCCAGCGCCACGCGCCTCGGGGTACCAAACAGATTTGTCAAGACCGGCATGCTGTGACCGGTCGGATTTTTGAAGAGCAAAGCCGGTCCGCCGGCGCGCAACACGCGGTCGGAAACCTCGGTCATCTCTAAATGCGGGGAAACTGGCGTCAAAATGGACTTAATTTCGTCCATTCGTTGCAGCTGGGAAAGGAAATCGCGGAGATCGGTATATTTCATCGTTTTTTAATATTTTCTTACAATAGTGTGCACTGTTTAAAAATACAGTTCAAGTGATTGATTTTATTGGTTTTCTAGCGCACACATGGCAAAAAGCTAGATTTAAAAGTTATAGCTTTCAATCGCGTTAGTATTGACTTGATATAATACCGCCCCTACAATCTGCCCTACTTGAAGAGAACAGCGCCTGAAGGCACGTGCCGACCACAAAGCGTCCACACGAAGTTGTTGCTCATTCATTCACGGAGTCGGGGCTCCACATGACATTTTAAGGAGTGTTTTCAAAAGGCGTCTGCCTTACCCCCGAAAGAGGTTGTATTGCGACTGATCCACTCCCACTGCGAGGGATCAGCTCAGGCAAGCAATTACGGCGTCCATGCCGGCACCTACAGTGCGATGGACGGTGATATTTCTGATGCACGGCAAGAGCACCCCCATGGGCTGCGTATTTCTTTATGTCATACGCTGGCAGGGGCCGTTTTCACCGGCATTTCAGAGGGGAACTCTATGATTAACCGCTTTACCGGTGCTTCCGCATTTGCCAGCACCATCCTGGCTCGCCAGCCAGCGGCGTGGTTGTCCAACACCCGCATTTCGGCCAAGGGCGTCTTGACCACCGCCCAGCACACTTTGACCATACTTGGTGTGACCGCTCTGGTTGTTATGGCAGTACTGTTTTTCCGTCCGGACCTGGCCAAAGCCCTGAGCGACAGCCTGAATCCGGCGCCAGTGGCAGAACCGATCAGCCTGGTCGCACCGCCGCTGTCGGCCTTGATGGACGCTCCGGCGCCTGCTGCAACCGATGCGGCCGGCGCTTCGTCCCAGTTGTCGAGCGAGGAGAAGGCCCTGATGGGCACCCAGAAGCAGCAACGCTGGGTGACCGACTGGTTGTCCAAGCGCTATCGCGTGGCCGGTGACGCGACCAATATGCTGGTGTCCACCGCCTACCTGACGGCCCGTGAAATCAAGCTCGACCCGCTGCTGATCCTGGCCGTGATGGCGATCGAATCGGGCCTCAACCCGTTCGCGGAAAGCCCGATGGGCGCGCAGGGCCTGATGCAGGTGATGTCCAAGGTGCACCACGAGCGCTTCCAGGAAATGGGCGGCCTGCAGGCAGCCCTGAATCCGGTCGCTAACATCCGCGTCGGTTCGCTGATCCTCAAGGATTACGTCACCCGTGGCGGTTCGGTGGAAGCCGGCCTGAAGAGCTACGTCGGCGCAGCAGCATTCGCCCACGACGACGGCTACGGCGCCAAGGTACTGGCCGAGTACCAGCGCCTGAAACAAGTTTCGAGCGGCAAGAAAGTACCGACCATCACTCCGGTGATGGCGCAATCCAAGCCGGCGCCGAAGGTGGAAGCACCACCGGCCCCGGCAGCCGATACGCAAATCGCCGGCCTCTAATATATAGAGGGCGAAAAAAATGGCCCGGTTCCTCGCGGAATCGGGCCATTTTTACGTCATCACGTACAATGGCGCTCCATCTTGCCACCACGCTCACTACCGTGCCCCTGCTACGCTTGCGCCCCCTGATTGCGGTACTGATGCTGTCGCTGCTGACGGCCTGCGCCGGCACCCGGCCAGCTGCGTCCGCCACGCCTGCTGCGTCCGCCACGCCAGCTTCAGCCGCCGTCCCGGCCCCAGCCTCGGCGCCGGCATCGGCCCCAGTGCGCTTCCTGCTCACCTTCGACGACGGCCCGGCCTCGGCCACCAGCGCCAACCCGACCGTGCGCATCCTCGAAACGCTGGCCCGCAACCAGCAGCAGCCGGGCATCAAGGCAGTGTTTTTTACGCAGACGCGCGCCGCCAACGGCGGCGGCACGCCGCGCGGGCGCGCCCTGATCCGGCGCGAACAGGCCGAAGGCCACCTGGTCGCCCTGCACAGCGCCACCCCGCGCCATGCCAACCACCGCTTCATGCCGCCGGCCGAACTGGCCGCCTCGATGGAAACCGGCGTGGGCGACCTGCTGGCGGAAACCGGCGTGCCGCCCACGCTGGTGCGTCCGCCGTTCTGGGCCTATACCGCCGACACGCTCGACATCTACCACGCCTACGGGCTGCAAATGCTGCTCACGGACCTGAGTGCCAACGACGGTAAAATCTATGGCGTCAACTGGAGCTGGCACAAGCGCTCCAATATGCTCAAGCACCTGGCCGAGACACGCTTGCGCTGGGCTGCCGGCGAGCTGCCGGAAGTGGACGGCGCCACACCGGTGGTGGTGACCTTCCATGACGTGAACAGCTACACGTCGCGCCACCTCGCAGAATACCTGGACATCCTGGTCGACGTGGCCCGCGAACTCGACGTGCCACTGGCTGCGCAACCGTTCTACGACAACCGCGAACAGCTCGAACGCGCGGCGCTGGCGCGTACCGTGGCCGACGGCCAGGCGCGCCAGCAATTACCGGGTTTCTGGAACTGGCTCTGGCACTAGCGTTACTTCAAGCCAGCATCCAGTAGCACGACCTCGATCTCCGGCGCCTCGTCGAGCACGCGCGCGGTGCATACCACCACCGACAATTCGTCATGCGCGAGGCTCAAGCTGTGGCCATCGGCGCCGAGCTTGAAGCGCGCTTCCTTCTCGCTCCACAAGCGATAAAAACCATCCGCGCGGCGCGCGGCCGCCAGTGCCTGCCATTGCGCGACTTCGTGTGCATCGAACGCCTGCGCGGCCAGCGCCGCCAGATCGCGGCCGGGGTCGCGCAATTCGATATCGAGGCCCAAGCGGGTGCGCGCACTGACCGCGCACGCCACCCAGCGCCCGCTGTGCGAGATGGAAAACCCGCCGTCGAAATTTTTCAGCGGCGGCGCGGCCAGCAGCGGCGCGCCGGCCACCTGCTCTTCCAGTACCACCGCGCGCGCCGGCACCCCCAGCACCTGGCCCAGCGCCATGCGCGCCAGCACCCGGCCGATGACGAACTGGCGCAGACGCTGGGACCGCGCAAAGCGCTGGCAGCGCGCCAGTTCGCCCGGCGCCAGCCAGTCACGCAGGCGCGGCAGGTCAACGTCCGCCACCGCATCGGCATCGACCATCAACAGGCGGACCGTGACCGGCGCCGTCATCACTGCGCGCCCGCGTAGCGTTTGAAGATCAGCGACGTGTTGATGCCGCCAAAGGCGAAGTTGTTCGACATGACGTAGTCGCAGTCCAGCGCGCGGCCGGTGCCGGCGATGTAGTCGAGTTGCGCGCAGCGCGGATCGAGCTGCTCGAGGTTGATGGTGGGCGCGAACCAGCCCTCGCGCATCATCTCGATGCTGATCCACGCTTCCAGCGCACCGCACGCGCCCAGCGTGTGGCCCATATAGCTTTTCAGGGAGCTGATCGGGGTAGCGCTGCCGAACACCGCCAGCGTGGCCTGCGATTCGGCGACGTCGCCCTGCTCGGTGCCGGTGCCGTGGGCATTGATGTAGCCGATATCTTGCGGTTGCAGGCCGGCGTCGCGCAGCGCCAGGCGCATGGCCGTCTGCATGGTAGCCGCATTCGGCTGCGTGACGTGGCAGCCGTCGCTGTTGGTGCCGAAGCCCACCAGTTCGGCGTAGATGGTGGCGCCGCGCTGCTGCGCGTGCTCCAGGTCTTCCAGGATCAGGCAGCCTGCGCCCTCGCCGATCACCAGGCCGTCGCGGTCCGCGTCGAACGGGCGCGGCGTGGTGTGGCCGGCGTCGTTGCGGGTGCTGGTGGCAAACAGCGTGTCGAACACCGCCGCCTCGGTCGCGCACAATTCCTCGGCGCCGCCTGCCACCATGGCGATCTGCTTGCCGGCGCGGATCGCCTCGCAGGCGTAGCCGATGCCCTGGCTGCCCGAGGTACACGCGCTCGACGTGGTGATCACGCGCCCGGTCAGGCCGAAGAACACGCCGATGTTGACCGGCGCCGTGTGCGCCATCATCTTGATATACGTGGTGGCGTTGATGCCCTTGGTGGAGCGCTCCTCCATCATGCGGCCAAAGTCGCCGATGGCGCTCGGCGTGCCCGCCGACGAACCGAACGACACGCCCATGTCGCCGCTTTGCAGCAGCGGATGGTCGAGCAGGCCGGCGTCGAACAGCGCCAGTTCGCTCGCGCGCGTGGCCATCAATGCCACCCGGCCCATGCTGCGCACGGCCTTGCGGCTGTAGCGTGGCGTCAGCTCGAACGGTGCAGCCGGCGCTCCCAGGCGGGTATGCAGGCCCTCGTAGTCGTCCCAGTCGGCCATGCGCACCACGGCGTTGCGGTACTCGCCCAGGCGCGCGCGCACGCTGGCCCAGTCGTTGCCGATCGGGCTGATGCCGGCCATGCCGGTGACGGCGACGCGGCGGCTCATGCCAGGCCGCCATTGACGGAAATGACCTGGCGCGTGATGTAGCCCGCTTCCTCGCCGATCAGGAAGCTCACTGCTGCGGCCACCTCTTCCGGCTTGCCCACCCGGCGCGCGGGGATCATCTTCAGTGCTTCTTCCATCGGCACGCCCTCGGTCATGTCGGTTTCGATCAGCCCCGGCGCCACGCAGTTGACGGTGATGGCGCGCTTGGCCAGTTCCAGCGCCAGCGCCTTGGTGGCGCCGATAATGCCGGCCTTGGCGGCGCTGTAATTGACCTGGCCGCGATTGCCGATCAGTCCCGACACCGAAGCGAGCGTCACGATGCGCCCCGGTTTGCGGCGCTGGACCAGCGGCATCACCAGCGGATTGAGCACATTGTAAAAACCATCGAGATTGGTTTGCAGGACGATGTCCCAGTCCTCGCCCGACATGGCGGGGAAGGCGTTGTCGCGCGCCACGCCGGCATTGCACACGACGCCGTAGTAGCAGCCATGTTCGGCGATGTCCGCCGCCAGCGCGGCGGCGGTGGCGGCGCGATCGCCGATGTCGAACTGCAGCACCCGCGCCGCGCGGCCCATGGCCACGATTTCGCCGGCCACGGCGTCCGCTTCGGCGCGCTGGCTGCGGCAATGGAGCACCACGTCGTAACCGTCGCGCGCCAGGCGCAGCGCGATCGCCTTGCCGATGCCGCGCGACGACCCCGTCACCAGCACACTCATGGACTTATTCTGATTCATCCTGCGTTTCCATCTTCGAGAAATTGATTGACATTATGGGGCTGGAACACCGTCACCGTGGCGGTGGCCAGCGCCGGCGCCTGTTCCGGCAACTGGCCCGGCGCAGCGGCGAGCTCGATGCGGCAGTCGAAGGCTCCGAGCCCGTTTTCACCTTGCAGCACGCGGTGCACGTGCACCCGCAGTACGCTGCCCGGCACGAAATACGGCACGCTGGCCTGGTACTTGCGCGAGCCCAGCAGAAAACCCACACGGGCAGGTTCGCCCAGCAGGCGGCCCTTCCAGCCGGCATGCGCGGCAATGGCCTGCGCCATGTATTCGATGCCCACCCAGGCCCCCACGCCCTGCTGCGATGCCAGCATGCTGTTGGCATGGATGCGCACTTCGGCGCACAGGTTGTCGTGGTCGGCGCTGACCACGCGGTCGAGCAGCACCATGGCGCCGGAATGCGGCACCAGTTCGCGCACATCGGGCATCTCCACGTCACTCATGGCACGCATCCAAGCACCAGCGCCGCGTTGGAGCCGCCAAAAGCGAAGGAACTGCTGAGCACCCGCCGCAGCGGCCGGCCCAGCGCCGCGCCGGGCGCCGCCAGGTTCAGGCGCGGCAGCGCGGGATCGAACACGCCGTCCCACAGGTGCGGGGGCAGCCGGCCCTGCCGGTTATCGTCCTGCATCGCCAGCCAGCACAGCGCCGCCTCGATGGCCGCCGCCGCGCCCAGCGTGTGGCCGGTGAACGGCTTGGTGGAGCTGACCGGTACCTGCTCGCCGAACAGCGCGGCGATCACGCGCGACTCCATGGCGTCGTTCTGCGGCGTGGCGGTGCCGTGCATATTGATGTAATCGACCTCGCCGGCCGCCACGCCGGCGCGCTGCAACGCCTGTGTCATGGCCAGCGCGGCACCGGCGCCGGTGGGATCGGGCGCGGACATGTGGTGACCGTCGGACGACTCGCCCCAGCCCATCAGCGCCACCGCTGCACCGGTGTCGGCACCGTCACCGGCATCGGCATCGGCATCGGCGGTCATCAGGAACAGCGCCGCACCCTCGCCGATATTGATGCCGTTGCGGTTGGCGCTCATCGGGTTGCATAGTGCCGCGCTGACCGATTCGAGCGACGCAAAGCCGGCCACCGTGAAGGTGCACAGTGAATCGGCGCCGCCCGTGACCACCGCATCGCACAACCCCATCTTGATCAGGCGCGCAGCGCTGGCCATGGCCTTGGCGCTGGACGAACAGGCGCTCGAATGCACATATGCCGGCCCGGCCACGCCCAGCTCGCGCGCCAGCATCACGCCCGGCGAACCCATTTCCTGGCGGTCGTACTGGAAGTCGTCAGGCAACACGCCCTGCGTGGCGTAGGTGCGGATCGCATGCTCGGTCTCGCCGATGCCCGACGTGCTGGTGCCGATCACCACGCCAACGCGGTCGGCGCCGTGGCGGGCAATCGCCGCATCGACGGCCGGCCGGATCTGCGCCAGCGCGGCCAGCACCAGCGCGTTATTGCGGCTGCGCTGCGCCGGCGGCAGGTGCGCCAGCTGCGGCAGCTCGGCCAGCACGCAGCCCAGCGGCAGCTCGCGGTCCGGGGTCCAGGCGCGGGTGGGCGCCACGCCCGGTTGGCCGGCGTACAGGCGCGCCTTCACCTCGGCATGGCTGGCGCCCAGTGCGCAGACGATGCCGCACGCGTTAAGGTAGTAAGTCGACATGTGATTCAATCAGTCCGGGGCTGCCTGGATGGTCAGCTTATAGTGATACCGCAGATTTTCCAACACCACCTTGCCGCTCCAGCGCGGCTGGCCGCTGTACACGATGCGCATGATCGCCTCGTCGTCCAGGTACAACATGCGGGTGTCGCCCTGCTCCGCGATGCGCCAGCCGGCCGGCAGCGCGGCGGCCACCGCACTGGCTGGCCACAGCGTGAGCTGCATGTCCTCCAGCACATCCTCGGCCTTGACCTGCGACGGCAGCATGAAGTGGCGCCACGACGTCAGTTCCTTGCCGTCGTAGCGCAGGGTCAGCACGCGCTGGCCCATGGCCAGGCCCACCACGTCGATCGCATCGGGCTCCACCTGCAAAGCCACGTCCATGTCGTCGGTGCGGCCCGCGCGCTCCACGGTCAGGTGCTGCTGCACGCTGATCGAGGCGCCCAGCGCGGCGGGCGGCAGCTTCAGTCCCAGTCGGGCCTGGGGCGGCGGCGTGGTGGCGCAGCCGGCCAGCGCCAACGCACTCCCTATAGCTGCCACGACGAGGGCGCGGCTGAACGTCACGCTGCGCATACGGCCTCCAGTGCGGCCAGCCGGCGCGGCGTCTCTTTCACGTACGGGTTGGTCAGGTCCCAGGCATAGCCGGCCAGGATCGAGGCGATCATGCGCTTGATTTCCGGGCGCTGCTCTTGGTGGAAGATGATGGTCTGGAAGCTGCCCGCGTACCAGGATTCCACGAATGCGCGGAAGGTGTCCACGCCCTTGCGCAGCGGCGCGCCGTAGTCGGCCTGCCAGTCCACCTGCTCACCGGCGAACTGGCGCTGCAGGGCCGCTGCCGCCAGGCTGGCCGATTTGAAGGCGATGGTCACGCCCGACGAAAATACCGGGTCGAGGAATTCGCCGGCGTTGCCGAGCAAGGCGTAACCCTCGCCCCACAGTTGGTCCACGTTGGCCGAGTAGCCGGTGATCTGGCGCGCCGGCGTATCCCACACGGCATCGGCCAGCAGCGCGTGCAGCGACGGCTCTTCCGCAATGATGGCGCGCAGGCGCTCGGTGGGCGTGCCCTGGTACTGGTCGAGGAAGGAGGTCTCGGCCACCACGCCCTGCGAGCAGCGCCCGCCGGCAAACGGGATGGTCCAGAACCACACGTTGCAGTGGCTCGGATGGACCGTCACGCGAATCTTGTTGCGGTCGAAATGGGCGCCGCGAATGCCGTCTTCCACGTGGGTGAAAATGGCGCCGCGCACCGGGAAGTTCGACGGCGTTTCCAGCTTGAGCAGGCGTGGCAGGATGCGCCCGAAGCCGCTGGCGTCGAGGATGAAACCGGCGCGCACCTGGTACCGGGCGCCGTCCGGGCGCTTGACGGTCACCAGCGCCGGCGCGCCATCCTGGCCCAGCATGATATCGAGCACCTCGTGGCGGTAGCGCACCTCGGCGCCGAAGCGCTCGGCCTCCTTGGCCAGGATGTGGTCGAAGTGGGCGCGCTGCACCTGGTACGTGGTACCCCACCCCTGCGAGTGTTTGTCGCGGAAGTCGAAGTCGGTGTAGCAGCCGTCGCGCATGAAGGCGGCGCCGTTCTTGAACTGGAAGCCCGCCTCCACCACTGCCTGCAACATGCCGGCCTGCTCGAGGTATTCCATGCTTTGCGGGAGCAGGCTTTCGCCGATCGAAAAGCGCGGAAACTCCTCGCGCTCGAGCACCAGCACGTGCCGGCCCTGCTGGCGCAGCAGCGCGGCCGCGACAGAACCGGCAGGGCCGGCGCCGACGATCAGGATCTCTACGGATTCAAGCGGGAATGCTTCAGACATGTTTGCCCTCAGTGGTGAAGTTGCCGAAACAGGGAACGATCAGCCAGACCAGCGCTGTCCCCAGCAGCATGGTCAGGCCGAACGCCTGCAAGGCCGGGGTATGGCTCAGGCCCAGCAGGCCGAAAGACAAGATGGTGCTGGCAGCCGACATGCCCACCGCCAGCCACGGCGTATGGTCGCGCCGGTCCGGGTGTTCCTGCATGAAGATGCCGTAGTCTACGCCCACGCCCAGCAGCAGCATCAGCGCCAGCACGTGGAACAGTTGCAGGTTCTGCGATGCATAGCCCAGGATCGCCAGCGCGGCGATGCTGGCAATGGCGGTCGGCGCCAGCACGCGCCAGGTGCGCCCGCGATAGCGCGGGAACAGCAGCACGAACACCACCGCGTAGGCACCCAGCGCCACCCAGCTCATGTTCACCCGGTAGCGGCCCAGTACCGACGAAATCTCGGCCACCTTGTCCACCCACTGCACGCCTTGCAAGCCGTCGGCCGCGCGCTGCACATGCGGTACGCCGGCCATGCCCAGGCCGCGCAAGGCGACGATGCTGGCATAGCCGCCGTCGATCTGGCCCAGCCACAGGTGGCGCCACGGCTCGCTGGCCGGGCTCTTGAGAAAATCGTCCACCGACAGCGGTGCACCGGCCGCCAGCAGCCCGGCGCGGGTGGCGCCGATCCAGGCGGCATCAGCACCGGTCTCGCGCGCCAGTCCCGCCAGCGGACCGTCGTCGGCCAGCAGTTTTTGTTCGACCAGGGCGCGCCGCGCGGCCTGCTTCGCGGCCGACGGCACCCAGTTCGACATGGCCTGGTAGCCGGAGATGTGCTGGTCGGCGATCAGCGGCTCAAGGCGCGCCTTGAGTTGCTCTTCGCGTTGCAGCAACTGCTCGGCCGATGCGGCCCGCACCAGGAAGTACTGCACCGGCGTGGGCGCGTCGAGCAGGCGGCTCAACTTGATCTGGTCGGCGATCAGGTGCTTGGGAGGATTTTGCAGCAGGCGGATATCGTCGTTGGCGCCCAGCCGGCTCACGCCGTAGGCAGCGGCCACCGCAAACACCAGCACCGCTACCAGCGTCGCGCGGTTGAACCGCAGCACCGGCCAGGCGCGCACGGCGCCGCCGTACAGGCGCACCAGTACTCCGCTCTTCAAGGTGCGGCTGCCGATCAGCACCGGGAACCAGCACACCACCGTCAGCCACGCGAACACCAGGCCCAGCGCCGAAAACACGGCCATCTGGCGCAGGCCAGGGAACGGCGTCAGCGCCAGTCCCATGTAGCCGATGACCGCCGCCAGCAGCGTGAAGCACAGGCCCGGCATCAGCCGCCGCAGCAGCGATGGCGAGTCGAGTTGTTCGCTGGCGGCCAGGCGGTTGCACAGGAAGTAGATGCCGTAGTCCTGCGCCACGCCGATCAGGCTGGCGCCGAACACCAGCGTGAGCAGGTGGATCTGGCCGAACAGCAGCCAGCACACCGACAGCGCGCCCAGAAAACCGACGCCGATCGACAGCAGGATCAGCGAGATCGGCTTGAACGAGTGGAACGCGAACCACATCAGCGCGATGATGCCCAGCAGCGAGCCGATGCCGATGGTCGACACCTCGCCGCTGGCCTGCGAACTGGCGTTGGCCGCGTGCAGGATCACGCCCGTCTGGATCAGCTCCACCTGTGGCACAGCCTTGCGGGCAGCATCGCCGGCCTGGCGCAGCAGCGGCAGCACGGCTTCCTGCGCCGACATCGACAGCGCCGGCACCTTCAATGTCAGGGGCAGCAGCACGTACTGTTTCTGGCCGTCGGCGACAAACAGGTGGCCGTCGCGCGGACGCACCGGCGTTTCTTGCGCCCTCTCCTGCACCCAGCCGCCGAACAGGCCGAACGGATCGTCTTGCCACGATCCGAGCTTGGGGCCGCCGAACGGGCTATACAGCTTGGACAGCGCGGCGTCGAGCCAGAACTGCGCCGGTTCGCCGCGCAATTGCGCTTCCTGTTCGGCGGTGAGCAAGGTCAATCGATGCTGCTGGAAGACGGAGAACCAGTCACTCTGGGTTTTCTCGTCGATGGCAGTGGCCTTGAACAGATCGCCGCGGGCGCCGAGCACCGCCTGGTAAGCGTCGGCCGCGCGTTTGGCATCAATCCAGCTCTCGGCGCCAACCAGCACGATCACGCGCTGCTGGGCCGCATCGACCATGTGCGCAAACGACGCCTGCAACACCGGGTCGCGCTCCTGCACCGGCAGCAGCGCCATGATGTCGGTGTTGGGCACGATGCGCTGGACCAGCCACAGGTAGGCGTTATGCCCGAGCAGCAGAGATACGATCAGCGCCCACAGCGCCGCCAGTTGTCGGCTGCGCGTCAAAACAGCGCCGCTTCCTCGGCGGTCAACGCCGATTCGCCAGTCTTGATGTCCGAGAAAACGATATTGGTGCGGTCGCCACTGGCTTCGCTCATGACGATGTTTTTCACGTAGGCGCCGCCTTCGAGCCTGATGGTGCCGATCGCCTTTTCCACCGCCGCCTGGCGTGCCTTGAGCGAGACATTCCAGCTATTGGCTTCCACCGCGCCATCGACCTCGAACACCGAGTCGAGCTGCGCCAGGTCGCCCGACAGCAGCGAGAACAGCACGTTGTTAATCACGCGCACGGTCGGCTCGGTCTTGGCGTCGAGCCGCATGGCCACGCGGTCGCCCTGGTAGTTGACGATTTCGTCCCGCGTCAGGCGCAAGGTGGCGGGAAATGGTTTTAAAGTACGCCACAACACGCCCTTGCCGGCCACCACGCAAAAGCGCCCGTTGGAGGCCAGCGGCTTCTTCATACCGGCCAGCGTCTTGGTCTGGTCGAAGCGGCCGCACATGATCGCGGGCCTGGCCAGCATGGCCTGGATTTTCGACACTTGCACCGCAGCGTGCGCGGCAGGCATCATCGATGCGGCCGACGTGGCCAACGTCACCACTGCCAGCGCGGCGCGTAGCGTTTTTTTCAGATTCATACAGGTTCCAATCCCAGTTTTTCAAACAGCACCGGCGGCGACACGAAGCACATCTCTTTGGTCGCTATATCGACCGCCACCATGGTGGTGCTGGCGCGGTTCAATCGCTTGCCCGTTTCGGCGTCGGTGATCAGGTAATCGATCTTGAGGCGGTTTTCCCACTCGACGATATCGGCGCGCAGCCTGAGCTTCTGGCCGAAGGTGGCCGAGCCCACGTAGCGCAGCTGCATGTCGATCACCGGCCAGGCATAGCCCGAAGCCTTCATTTGCGGGTAGTTGTAATCGATCTTGTCGAGCAGCGCGCAGCGCACCACTTCCAGGTACTTGACGTAGCGGCCGTGCCAGACGATTTCCATCGGGTCCAGGTCGAAGAACTGTACCTGCATCTCCACTTCCGCAAACCAGCGGCTTTGCGCGACTTTACGCATACAGGCTCCAGTCCTGGGCGCGGATGCGCGCGATCAGCAGGCGCAGGTCCGGCTCCAGGCGGCGGTCTTCCACCACCGGCGCCACATCCCGTTCCAGCGCCGCCTGCATTGCCGCCAGTTGCGCCGGTGGCGGCAGGTCGGGCGTCAGCTGGCAGCGCAGCCACACGCCCTGGCGCACCGTGACCAGCAACGCCGCCACTACCTGCTCGGTCAGTTCCAGCACGCGCAGGCAGTCGCGCGCGGCGATGGTGCCCATGCTGACCTTGTCCTGGTTGTGGCACTCGGTCGAGCGCGAGAACACCGACGCCGGCATGGTCAGTTTCAGCGCTTCGGCAGTCCAGGCCGAGGCGCTGATCTGCAAGGCCTTGAGACCATGGTTGATCGGCGCCCGCTCGCCGCTGGCGCCGGACAGGTTGGCCGGCAGGCCGTGGTTGTAGCGGCTGTCGACCAGCAGCGCCATTTGCCGGTCCAGCAGGTCGGCCAGGTTGGCCACGGCGTTCTTCATGCCGTCCATGGCAAAGGCGATATGGCCGCCGTAGAAATGGCCGCCGTGCAGCACCCGTTCGTTGTCGGCATCGATCAGCGGATTATCGTTGGCGCTGTTGAGTTCATTCTCGATCATGGTGCGGAACAGCAGCAGCGCGTCGGCCAGCACGCCGATCACGTGCGGCGCGCAGCGGATCGAGTAGCGATCCTGCAGGCGCTTGCCGTTGCGCTCCCACTCGGCAGTCGGCAGATCGCTGCGCAGCCAGGCGGCCACCTGCTGCATGCCAGCGTGCGGCTTGGCCGCAAACAGCACTTCGTCGAAGTGGTGGGCGTTGCCATCCATCGCGAACGACGCCATGGCGGTAATACGCGTGCACAGGCGCACCAGGTAGTCGGCGCGGTCATAGGCCAGGCACGCCAGCGCGGTCATGACTGCGGTGCCATTCATGATCGCCAGTCCCTCTTTCGGGCGCAGGCGCAGCGGCGTGATGCCCGCCTGCGCCAATGCCTGCGCCGCCGGCACCTGCACGCCATCGCGCCACACTTCGCGCTCGCCGCACAGCACGGCGGCCAGGTACGACAAGGGCGTGAGGTCGCCGCTGGCGCCCACCGAACCTTCGGACGGAATCAGCGGCAGCAGGCCGGCGTCCAGCAGGCGCGTAATTTGCAGCAGCAGCTCGACGCTCACGCCCGAGTACCCCTTGCAGAGCGACGCCAGGCGCGTGGCCAGGATGGCCCGCGTTTGCGCCGGCGTGAAATACTCGCCCAGGCCCACGCCGTGGTACGTGTACAGGTGGTGCGGCAGCTCGGCCACCAGCGCCGGCGGCACCGTCACCGTGCACGAGTCGCCGTAGCCGGTGGTCACGCCGTAGATGGTGCCGTCTTCCCGCAGCAGACGTTCGAGAAAGTCGGCGCCGCGCGCAATCGCACTGCGAAAGGCCGGATCGTCGGACAGTGCGGCAGCCGCGCGACCGTGAGCGATGTCGACGATGTCTTCCAGCGTCAGCCGCTCGCGGCTGAAATGGACGGTGCGCAGTGGTTCAGCGAGGTGCATCGGGGGAGTCCAGTTCCGGCAAATGCCAAAAATCGTAAAAGTTAAACCATTCCAGCGGCGCCTGCAGCGCATGGTGTTCCAGGCGGCGCGCGTAGTCGCCGGCCAGCTGCGCCAGTGCGCCATCGCGGTCCTTGCGCGGGACGCGCACGCTATCGCGGAACGCCTCGAAGTACACGTGCGCGCGGCCGTTGCGGCGCACCGAAAACACCAGGTACACCGGGCATTGCAGGATGCCGGCCAGGATGTGCGGCCCCACCGGGAATGCCGCCGGCGCGCCGAGAAAATCGACGACCGCCACGCGGGGATTGGGCGACACCGGCACCCGGTCACCGGCAATCACCACGAACTCGCCGCGCGCAATACGCTCGGCCAGCATCATCGCCGTGGCCGGCGACATCTCGGTCACCTGCACCAGGTTGAGCGCACTTTCCGGATTCAGGCTGGCCAGCATGTCGTTGAACGCCTGGGCATGGCGCGTATGCACCAGCACCGTGATGCGGATATCGCGGCGCTGACGCGAGAGCACGCGGCATAATTCCATATTGCCGAGGTGGGAGCAGATCAGCAGGCCGCCGCGCCCCGCCGCCGCCGCGTTGGCCATCAGTTCGGCGCCGTGCAGTGCCACCTCGTCCATGTTGTACAGCCCGCCCCACAGCAGCATCTTGTCGAGGATGCTCTCGCCGAAGGCGGCGAAGTGACGCAGCACGCCCGGCAGCTTGCGCCCGGAATGCGCCGCCACGCGCCGCAGGTACTCGCGCGAAGCGCGGCGCGGCAATGGCTTGGTGAACACATACCACGCCAGCACCGGGTAGAGCACCAGGCGAAACGGCCAGCGGCCGAACACGCGGCAGATCCAGAACAGGAACCGCATGCCGGCGACGAAACTGAACTCGTTGAGCGACGCCCAGTGCAGGCCGCGCGCGCTCATGGCGCCCGCCCGCGCCACTTGCGCGCCAGCAGGCGCGGGATGCGTGGCAGCATGCCGAAGAACAGCTTCGTGTGCATCCAGGTGATCAGCGCATTGTCGTGCCACATGCGGAAGTGCGAGACGCCGTCGGTAGGATAGCTTACCCGCGTAGGCAGATTGACCACTTGGGCGCCGGCCCAGTACAGCCGCACCAGGATGTCGGTGTCGAAGTTCATGCGCGCGCCGATGCGCTGGCGCGCGGCCAGCGCGGTGACGGCCGCCACCGGATACACGCGAAAGCCGCACATCGAGTCGATGATGTCGAACGACAGCGTATTGATCCACACCCAGATATGGGTGGCGTAGCGCCCGTACAGGCGCGCCTTCGGCACCGATTGGTCGTACACCGGGTGGCCGGCGATGATCGATTCCGGGTGCGCCTGCGCCTGCGCCAGGAACAGCGGCACGTCGCCGGTGCGATGCTGGCCGTCGGCATCGATTTGCAGCAGGTGCGTGCAGCCCGCGCGCGCCGCGTGCACGAAGCCCGCCAGCACGGCCGCGCCCTTGCCCTGGTTGACCGCCAGGCGCACCAGCGCCACGCGCGGCGCGTGCACGGCTGCCAGCCGGTCCAGCACCGCCGCGCAAGCGCTGTTGCTGCCGTCGTCGACCAGGATCACCGGCACGCCCGCGCCATGCACCAGCAGCCCGTCGACCACGGCGCCGATCGCATGTTCGTGGTTATACACCGGGACCACGATGCAGGGCTTGAAGGTCTCACTCATCGCGGTTTTCTCCGGCCAGCGTGATGCGCCCGCTCGAGTGCTGGAAGCCCTCGGACGTGTAGCGGAAATTGAGGGTGCCCTTGGCGGCGTCGTGCACCAGCTCGAGCTGCACCCGCATGTCGGGCACCACCACCTGCTGGAACTTGAGCACGTTGATGCCCGTGAAGTCGGGCGGCAACGCGAAGTATGCGCGGCCATAATGCATGGCCCACTCAACCTGCACCACGCCGGCCAGGATGGGCGCCACGTCGAAGTGGCCGTCGAAGTACAGCAGGTCGGCTGGCGCCGTCACCTGCAGCAGCACGCGGCGCTCGTCGCGTTCCAGTTCGACGACGTGCGGCAGGCGCGGTGGTTGCGGCGGTTGCGGTGGTTGCGATATTTGCGGCTTGACCAGGGCAGGCTGGTCGAGCAGCGCTTCCAGCGCAGCCAGCGTGGTCTTGCCCTGTGCGTTGACCGGCAAGCGGTCGAGGTAGCGCCAGCGGCGCGGCAAGGCCACTGCGGGCACGGTGGGCGCCAGCGCGGCGCGCAGCAGGCGGTTCAGCGCCGCCTTGCCGTGCTGGGCCAGCACCGCAGCGCCGGCGGCGCTGGGCACGACCAAGGCCGCGATGCGCTGGCGTTCGCTGCCCGGCTGCGCTGTATCTGTACACGCGATCACGCGCGCCTCCAGCACCAGGCTGGAGACCAGCAGCGCCGCTTCCATGGCCGTGAGCGAGACGCGCTTTTCCTCGATCTTGACGATGCGATCGTTACGCCCGCGCAGCACGAAACCATTTTCACCGGCCGGCTCGGCGCGGTCGGCCAGCGCCAGCCAGCTGTCGTCGGACAAGTGCGGCGAGCGCACTTCCAGGCCGCCCTCCCCGCCCAGGCGCCAGGCCACGGCAGGCATGGCGCGCCATGCATCGTCAGCGAGGTGGGCGCGCTGGCGCCAGGCCACGCCGCCGGTCTCCGAGCTGCCATACACTTCGATCGGGGCTTTTCCCAGCAGCGCGCCGGCAGCCAGCGCGGCGTCGGCCGCCAGCGGGCCGCCGGAGGAGAACACGGCGCGCAGGTTGCGCGCGGCGCCGCGCCAGTCCAGGTGTTCGGGCAGGCGCTTGAGGTGCGCGGGGCTGGCGACGAGCACGCAGGGGCCAAGCGCCAGCGCCGGCGCCAGCGCTTCGTGGAAACCGATGCTGGCCGCATGCAGCGGCCGGCCCGTGGTCAGCGGCCACAGGACCTTGAACAGCAGGCCGTAGATATGCTGGTGCGACACCGTCGCCACGATGGCGGCGTCGCCAGCGGTGGCGCCGAACAGCAGGTCGAGCGTGGCCACCTCGCTGGCGACCTGCGACAGCTTTTTGGGAATGGCCTGCGGCGCGCCGGTGCTGCCGGAGGTAAACACCACCAGCGCCGGCGCGTCGTCCTCGATCCTTGCGGCCGGCAGCACGCCGCCGTGCGCAGCATCGGGCCGCAACGGCGCCAGCGCCGCCGGGTACATTCCCAGGAAACCGTCGACGGACGACGCCAACGCGGTGCACGTGGCGTCCAGTGTATCGGCGCCGAGCCAGATGGTTTTGCCGGCATGCCAGGCGCCCAGCAGCGCCGCGCCAAAGTCGATGCTGTCGTCGAGATACAGCGCGAAATGGCGGCCGGGCTGGGCGCGCAGCAGCGCATGCCAGGCGCCGGCGCGGGCCAGGAACTGGGCGTTGGCGACCGGCGCCCCGGCGCGCCAGCCCACCAGGGCGTGGGCCGGCCGCGCCGCCATGGCGGCGGCCAGGTTGGCCAGTGGCGCAGAGAACAGGTCAGCCATGGTGCAGGCGCTTGAATCGCAGGCGCACCAGGTATTCGACGCCGAACAAAAGCCCCATCAGCGCGTACGAAATCACGCCCGTGTAGAGCGACCAGGCGGCTTCGCTGGCCCACAGCGCAGTGCCCAGCGCGATGGCGCCGTTGACGATGAAAAAGCCGCACCACACCTTGGTGACGTTGCGCATATACGCTTGCGCCACCGGGGGAAAATCCTCGCCGCGCAGGCGTGCCATGCGCTCTACCGCCGACACCGGGGTGGTGAGGCTGTAGGCAAAACCGCCGAGCAGCGCGGCGTTCACCAGCACCGGGTAGAGCTTGAGCGGCAACAGCAGGTTGCTCCAGATGGCGCAGGCCACCAGCACCAGCGCACCGGCCACCGACCAGCGCGCCGCGCCAGACAGGCGCAGTGCCGGCAGGCGCGTGACAGCGGCGGCCAGCAGCAGCATGGCCAGCCAGCGCGGCTCGACCTTGCCGTGTCCCAGCCAGATCGCCAGCGGATACAGCAGCGTCAATGCCACTGTCAGTACGGTCATCAACATCGTGTTACGCGGGCTCCGTCATCCCGGACAGCGCATCGACGACGTCGCCGATGGTGCGGATGTTCTTGAATACTTCGGGTTGCAGGCGCTTGCCGGTCAGCTGCTTGAGCTTGACCGACAGGTCCACCGCGTCGATGCTGTCGATATCGAGGTCGGAATACAGGTTCGACTCGGCCGTGAGCTGCGCCTTGTCGAGTTCGAACATCTCGGCCAGCAGGTCGATCACCCATAGCCGCAGTTGTTCCTTGCTCATCGTGTTCAAATCAATCATGTCCTGCTCCTTCACTTCTTGCGGTGGGTCGCTATCATCGCCGCCAGCGCTTGCACCGAGGCGAAGTGGCGGCGGGTATCTTCCGAATCGGCGGACAGCGAAATGCCATACTTCTTCTGCAGCGCCACGCCCAGCTCCAGCGCGTCGATCGAATCGAGGCCGAGGCCTTCGACGAACAGCGGCGCACCGCTGTCGATGTCGTCGGGCGTGATGTCTTCCAGTTGCAGGACATCGATGATCAGTTGTTTCACTTCCAGTTCAAGCATGGTTTGCGCACTTCCCCGTAAAATATTTTTGTAAAAATTCTGTCACCTGGCGCGCTGCCAGCACATCGCTTGCGCTGCCTTCGATCAGGCCGGCGATCGCCACATCGTCCTGCACCTCGATGCGCAGCAGCACCCGGCGCGGCGGCACGCGCCACCATTTCTCACCCTTGCCCAGCGTGGGCGGATCGCAGCGGATCAGCACCGGCGTGATGTCGCGCGCGCCGCGCACGGCCACGTTGGCGGCGCCGCGCTTCATGGCGATCACGCCGTCGGCGCCGGTGCGCGTGCCTTCCGGGAACACGATCAGGTTGTTCCCGCGCTCGAGCGAGGCGATGCAGTCTGCCACCAGCTCGGCGCCGCCCGCATTGCTGATGTAGCCCGCCGCGCGCACCGGGCCGCCCGTCACCGGGTTGTGCCACAAGTCGCTCTTGACGATGCAGTCGGCGTTTTTCACGAACGCCATCAGGAACACCGTGTCGATCAGGGTGGGATGGTTGGCCAGGATCAGCAAACCGCCCCGCGCCAGTTTTTCCAGCCCGGTGATCTCGTAGCGCAGCACGCCCAGCACGCGCATCAGCTCCACGAACAGGCGGAAGGCGCGCCGGATGATGCCGCGCGCGGCGCGCACGCGACGCGCGGGCTGGCGCACCAGCAGGTGCAACACGGGAAACACCAGCAATTGCAGCACCACCCCACCAAGGCCGAATACCGCAAAACTGAACCCGGTGGCCAGTACCCGCCAGCCGCGCGCCAGTCCCCTAAGCATTACCGCCGGCACCGTCCGGCCCCCGGCGCCATTGCCAGCGCAGGCGCCCGTCGCAGCGCGCCATCACAGCAGCGCCACCAAGGTGGAAACGCGCCGCCGCCAGGCTGTCCGGCAGGTCCGTGGTGACGGCGTCGCCACTGGCGCGCCAGCGCAGGCTGATCGGATCGCCGGCAGGCGCGGTCAGCAGCCACGCCCACGCGTGCGCCTCCTCCTGCACCTCCAGGAACGGTACGAACAGCTTCGGCAGCGGCGCTTCGCACCCGACCAGCAGCACCGACGCCGCACCATCGGCCAGCAGGCCGCACGCTTCGATCACGGCGGTTTCGATGGTGGCGCCGCCGGCCGCCAGCGCGATATGGTTGGCGCGGTCCTTGCGGGCAATGGTCAGCAGGCCGACGTTGGCGTTATGGACCGACATGCTGAACGCGGTGGGCGACAGCGGCTCGCCCCGCGCCAGGTCGGTCAGCAGTTCCAGCGCCCGCGCCACTTCGCCGTGGCGCGAACAGAACACCACCGGCACATCGGTGCAGCCTTGCAGGCACTCGTACGCCACTTCCAGCGCCATCTTGCCGAAGAAACCGGCGCGCCGGCGCAGCATGGGCGGCATCGCCTTCACTGGCGGATCCGCGCGCGCCACATGTTCCGGCGTGGTCGGCGCGGCCACCGGCGCCGTTGCCCATTGCACCCAGGCGTCGGGCGTGGTCAGTCCCGGCGCCCAATAGGCGTGGCCGGCAATGGAAAAAGTGACGCCATCGTTGCGCATGTTGACAATCAATCCCGAGATAAGCTCGAAATTATAAACGACTGACCTCCAGGGAAACTGTTGTTAATTTCCTGGGAGTAATTTATTTACCGATTTCCTGTGCCTTTTTGTGCAACAAAATGAAAAAAGGCGGCCCGCACGAGTGCGGCGCCGCCTGTCAAGCCGGGAGCGCCAGGCTTCCGGTAACTGCGCTATCAGAAGACCCACAGCTTTTCGACCGGCATTTGCAGCCAGTAGCGGCCCGGCTCGAGCTTGTATTTCGAATAAGCGCGCAGGCCCGCCTCGGTGCTGTCCGGCGACTTGAACAGGCACTCGAAGCGGTCACCCAGGTACATGCAGGTGAGCAGCGGCATCTCGATGGCGTTCTCCACCGGCGTGGCGCTGATTTTCACTTCTTCCACGCGGATGATTGTGGTCGGTTCACCACCAGCGGCGCCACGGGCGGTGCCGGTCAAGCGGGCGCCGTTCACATCGAGCTGCACGCGGTTGCCGTCGCGCCCCACCACCTTGGCCGGCAGCTTGTTGTTACTGCCCATGAACTCGGCGGTAAACAGCGTTTCCGGGGTTTCGTACATGCTTTGCGGCGTGCCTTGCTGCTCGATCTTGCCGTTGTTGAGCAGCAGGATGCGGTCCGAGATCGCCATCGCCTCGGCCTGGTCGTGGGTGACCATCAGGGCCGAGAGGCCCAGCCGCACGATCAGCTCGCGCAGGAAGGCGCGCGCTTCTTCGCGCAGCTTGGCGTCGAGGTTGGACAGCGGTTCGTCGAGCAGGATCACCGGCGGGTTGTACACCAGCGCGCGGGCGATCGCCACGCGCTGCTGCTGCCCCCCGGACAGCTGGTGCGGATAGCGCTCGGCCAGGTGGCCCAGGCCCAGGTTTTTCAGCACGTCCGCCACTTTGTCCTTGATCTCGGTGGCGCCCATCTTGCGCAGCTTGAGACCATAGGCGACGTTCTCGAACACGGTCTTGTGCGGCCACAGCGCATACGACTGGAATACCAGGCCCAGGTTGCGGTGCTCGGCCGCCAGCTCGAAGTTCTTGGCGCCGTCGTACACATTGCGTTCGCCAATGGCGATGACGCCCTGCTTCGGGCTTTCCAGCCCGGCCACCGCGCGCAGCAAGGTGGTCTTGCCGCTGCCCGAAGGGCCGAGCAGCGCGACGACTTCGCCTTTTTGCAGGTGCATCGATACGCCCTTGAGGATCGGGTTGGCGGTGGCGCCCGTGCCGTAGTCGAGGTGCAGGTCGTTGACGGTCAGCTCATTCGTGGTGAGTTCATTCATGGTCAGGTCTCGTTTCATTTTTGTATGTTGATGATGCTTAGTTATGCAGCTTGACGCCGAAGCGCAACGCCACACCGAGGCCGATGGCCACCAGCGAAATATTGATGAACGATAGCGCCGCTACCAGGTCTGTGGAGCCGGACGCCCACAGCGACACCAGCATCGCGCCGATCACTTCCGTGCCCGGCGACAGCAGGTACACGCCGGTCGAGTATTCGCGCTCGAAGATCAGGAACACCATCAGCCACGCACCGAGCAGGCCGTACTTGATCAGCGGCAGGGTGACGTCGCGCGAGACCTGGCCACGACTGGCGCCCACGGCGCGCGCCGCTTCTTCCAGCTCCGGCCCCACTTGCAGCAGCGCGGTCGAGATCAGCCGCATGCCGTAGGCCAGCCACACCACCGAGTAGGCCAGCCACAGCGCGAAGATGGTCGAGCGCAGCGAGCGCAGCACGGGGATGGCGTTCTCGCTCAGCCACATGGCCACGCCGTTGTCCATGCCCTGCAGGATGCCGTCGAGCCAGTTCGGCACGAACAGGAACACCCACAGGAACGACAGGCCGGCCAGCAGACCTGGCACGGCGCGCGGCACCAGCACGCTGTAGTCGAGGAAGCGGCTGATCATGTCGGGCTTGCGGTGCATGGCCAGCGCGATGGCGCAGTAGCAGATCACGGCCAGCGCGCCGCCGACCACGCCGATCAGGATGGTGTTGACGATGCCGCGCACCAGCGACGGCTGCTCGAGGATTTCGCGGAAGTGCTGCAGGGTCAGTACGTCGAGCAGGTTCACGCCCTCGCCCCAGTACTCGACGAACGACCGCAGCACGATGCCCGACAGCGGCATGATGATGGTAAACATCAGCCAGCCGAAGATCAGCGCAAACGCCAGCCACTTCCACTGACCCAGCGGCATGACTTTCGACCGCGCGCCCTTGCCCTTGATCGAGACAAACTTGTTGGCCGACTTGAGCAGGTAGCGCTGCACCATCACCAGCGGGAAGGTCACCATCACCAAGCACACGGCCACTGCCGCCATCAGGTGGTACGACGGGATGCCCAGCTTGTTGGTCAGCTTGTACAGGTAGGTGGCCAGCACCATGTGCCCTTCGGGGTCGCCCAGCACCAGCACCAGGCCGAACACCTCGAAGCCGAGGAACATCACCAGCACGCCGGCATACGCCAGCGCCGGGGTAATCATCGGCAGCGACACGCCGAACATCACCTGCAACGGCGAAGCGCCGGCCACGCGGGCCGCTTCCTCGACGTCCGAACCGAGGCTCTTGAGCGCCGACGAGGCGTACAGGTACACGTGCGGCACGTGGGTCAGGCCGGCGATGATGACGATGCTGGTAAACGAATAGATATTCCACGGGATGAAGCCCAGCAGGTCCTTGGCCCATACCGAGTAGAAGCCCACGGGACCCATCGAGACCACGTAGCCGAAGCCCATCACCATTGGCGAGACGAAGATTGGCACCAGCAGCGCCGGCGCAATAAAACCCTTGCCCGGCAGGTCGGTGCGGATCATCAGAAAGGCGAGCATGCCGCCGAGCGGCACGGCAATCGCGGTCAGGCCCAGCGCCAGGTACAGCGCGTTCCAGGCGGCGGACGAGAAATCGGGATCGTCGAAAATGAAGCGGTAAGCGTCGAGGCCGAACTGCTTGGCCGGCATGAAGAACGGCGCGGTCAGGAAGCTTTGATAAAAAATCAGGAACAGCGGCAGGAAGATGGCGGTGGCAGCCAGCACCACCACCAGGCCGCGCAGCCAGTTGACGCCCGGGCCGCGCCGGCCGCTGCCGGGGAGAGTGAGAGTTTGCATGAGAATATCCGTAGTAAAGGCGTGCGGAAGCCCGCCGACCCGCAGATCAGGGCAAGGGTCGGACCCCGCACGGGGTACGACCCTGCGACGGTTCAGGGGTCGGTGGTCGTTTCAAAGAACTACAGCCAGGCTTACTTCTTGCCGGCCGTTTCCTTCCACTGCTTGAGGAAAGCCATGCGCTTGGCCGGGGCCAGGTATTCCATCAGGCTCGGATGCACCGGCACCGGCTTGACGTTGTCCTTGCCGACCTGCTTGATCAGTGCGGCCGACGTGGCCTCGCCGGTGACGTCGTCGCGGATGGCGAACAGCTTGGATTCGTTGGCGATGATGTTCTGGGCGCGGTGCGACAGCATGTAGTCGAGCCACAGCTTGGCGGCGTTCGGATTCTTGGCGCCCTTGTTGATGAACAGTACGCGCGAGAGCACCAGCGTGTAATCCTTGGGCATCACCACGCCGATCGACGGATCGGTCTTCGCGCGCACCAGCGCGTACGAACCCACCACGTTGTAGCCGATCAGGTTTTCACCCGAGGAGATACGCTCCATCATGGTGCCGGTGGACGACTGCACCCGTACCTTGGCCACGCCGAAGGCGCCCAGCAGGTCGGCGAATTTCGGATTGACGCGGGCATCCTGCGCCATCAGCATGAAGCCCAGGCCCGATTTTTCGATGTCGTAGGTGGTGACCTTGTCCTTGAACTTCGGCTGCTGGATCAGCTTGACGAAATCGGCGTGGGTTTGCGGCACGTCCTTGGCGTCGATCAGGCGCTTGTTGTACACAAACGCGGCCGGCTCGAACGTGGTGCCGTAGGCCTGGTCTTCCCAGATCGACCATGCCGGCATCTTGGCGCTTTCCACCGATTTGTACTTGAGCGCATAGCCTTCCGAGGCCAGGCGCATTTGCAGGTCCATCGCCGACGACCATACGGCGTCGGCGGTGTTGCCGCCGGCCGCCACTTCGGAGATGAAGCGGTTATACACTTCGGTGGAGTTCATGTCGTTGTATTCGACCGAGATGCCGGGATACAGCGCGCTGAAGTCCTTGATCAACGGCTGGGTAGCCTTGCTGTCGGTGGCGCCGTACACCACCAGTTTCTTTTCCTTCTTGGCGCCGTCGATGATCTTCTGGTAGTCGGCGGGATAACCGGCCGGCACTTGCGCCAGCGCGCCGGTGGCGAACAGCATCAGGGTGGCGCAGGCAGCAATGGTGGTTTTGAGTTTCATGGTTTTAGTCTCCGTTATTAATATAGTTGTGGTTTATTTTTTATCGCACCATGCCGAACTCGGTGGCGCGTTTGCCGTATTCGTCCACGGCCTTGCTGACGTACTCTTTCAATGCATCCCCGGTCAGGGCAAACGGGTATAGCCCGGCGTCGGACCGGATTTGCGCAAACTGCGGGCTGGCCAGCATGCGGTCGAACGCCCCCACCCACTTGCGGTACTCGGCGTCGGGCACCTGGGGGCCCATCCACACGCCGCGTATCACCGGCCACACCACGTCCACGCCCTGTTCGCGCGCGGTGGGCGTGGCGGCCAGCACGCCCGGCAGGCGCTGGGGCGACAGCACCGCCAGCACCCGGGTATTGCCGCCAGCGGCGTACAGCACCGCTTCGCTGGCGTCACCCGATACCACCTGCACGTAATTGGCATGCATGGCGGTGAACGCTTCGCCGCCGCCTTCCAGCGCCACGAACTGCAGCACCTTGGGGTCGATGCCCGCGCTCCTGAGCAGCAGCGCCATCTTGAACCAGTCCTGGCTGCCGGCAGTACCGGACAGGCCGACCAGCACCTTCTTCGGATGGCGTTTGACGGCCGCCAGCAGGTCGCCCAGGTTCTTGTACGGCGAATCGGCGCGCACCGCGATCATGCCGTAGTCGGTGCCCAGCGCCGCCACCCAGCGCACGTCGCTGACCTTGGCCTTGCCGAATTTGCCTTCGGCCAGGTACAGCAGCGAGCCGCCCGAAAACGCCACCAGCGTATTGGGCTTGGCGCGCGGCTGCGCCACCAGCGAATTCCACGCCACCGCGCCGATGCCGCCCGGCAGATACCGGATGCTCATGTCGGACAGGGTGGGCTTGGCGTCGCCCGAGGCGTCCAGCCCCTGCAAGCCTTTTTTGGCCAGCTTGCAGGTCAGGTCCATGGCGCCGCCCGGCTTGGATGGCACGATGCATTCCAGGCTCGCCGCATGGGCGGTACGCAATAGCAGCACAGAGCACAGGGCCAGCAAGGCAGCGGTGGACTTGGACGATTTCATGGGGTGGCGCTTTCGAGTGCGGTCACCAGGTACTAGAAGCGGTGCTGCATGCCGACGGTGACGCCGCGCTGGCTGTTGGCAAAGCCGGCGTCGTCGCGCGAAAGTCCGGTCAGCTGGCCGTTCTTCGCCTTGGCGTAGGCGGCCGATACATGCAGGTCGGTGCGCTTGGACAGCGCATAACGGTACCGCGCCACGTACATGGTGGGGTCGGCGTCGCGGCCGGCGGCCACGTTCTTGACATCGATATGGTACACGGCGCCGGTGATGGTGGTCACTGGATTCGGCTTGTAGGCCACGCCGCCCCAGGTGGTGGTCGCTTCCACGTCGGCGGTCAGGGCGCTGCCGGCGGTCAGGTTGTAATCGCGGCGCACGGCCCAGAACTTGAACGGGCCGGTTTCGTAGTTGGCGCCCACGTGCCAGACGGTGTTCTCGTCGCGGTTGCCGGTGGCGGCCACGGTGTTGCCGTTGTTGCGCTCCCAGGTGGCCATGAAGTTGGCGGTGCCGCCGCCGATCGGCAGCTTGTAGGCGCCGGTGATGCCGGTCTTGGCGCTGTCTGCGGTGCTGTTGGCCTGCTCGCCGAAGGCGTAGTTGGCGCCGAAGCGGAAGTTACCCACGGTGACCGCATACTTGACCAGGTTGTCGTAGCCGGTGGTGAAGCCGTATTTGCTCGGCCCCGTTGCCGGACCCGAGGTGGCCCACGAGTAGTACGGCGCAAAGCCCATCGGGTCGTAGGCGATCACGGTATCGTACACGCTGGTAAACGAGCGGCCGATGATCACGCGGCCAAAGGCGCCGTCGAGGCCCACGTAGGACTGGCGGCGGAACAGCGCGCCGTCCTGGCCGCCGCTGTCCATCAGGATGCCGCCTTCGAGGTTGTAGACCGCTTTCAAGCCATTGCCCAGGTCCTCGCTGCCGCGAAAGCCCCAGCGCGACGTGTTCATGCCGCCGGAGATGGCCTTGACGGTGCTGGCGCCATTGGGGCCGGCGTTGTTCAGGCTTTCAACGCCAACGTCGAGCAGGCCGTAGAACTGCACACTCGATTGCGCTTGCGCCGAGGCGGCAGCGGCAGAAACCAGTGCGAAAATGGCAAGGCGAATCGCGGTGCGGGATGATACTTGGTGCATAGTCTGTCTCCATCTTTATCATTATTGGTGATGTCTGTTATAAACATCTGGTATCCACTATAAGATTTGCTTCCTTTCAAATAGCTTTCAGTGTCGCAATGAAGTCACAATTGACAACACCCCTATCTTTTTGCAACCCGCCCGACGATGATGTCGGCCACAACAAAAACAACCCGGCAAGAACTGACCTATGCGCATCCTGTTAGTGGAAGACCACACCGAACTGTCGCACTGGCTATCGAAAGCCCTGCGCGACGCCAATCTCACCGTGGAATGCGCGGACAATGGCGCCGACGCCGATGCCCTGCTCCACACCCAGGACTACGCGCTGGTGATCCTCGACCTGACGCTGCCGCGCATGGACGGACTGGAGGTGCTCAAGCGCCTGCGCGCGCGGCCGGCGCCGCGCGGCCAGACCCCGGTGATCATCCTTACCGCGCGCGGAGGCCTGGACGACAAGGTGCAGGGCCTGAACCTGGGCGCCGACGACTACCTGCCCAAGCCGTTCGAGCTGGCCGAACTCGAAGCGCGCGTGAAAGCGCTGCTGCGCCGCCGGATCGGCAGCGAGGCGCTGGTGTATTCGTGCGGCGCGCTGGCCTTCGATACCGTCACCCGCCTGTTCAGCTACGGCGGCGCGCCGCTGGCGCTCACCCCGCGCGAACACGCCGTGCTCGAAACCCTGATCACCCGCACCGGCCGCGCCGTTTCCAAGGAAAAGCTGTTCGACGAAGTGTTCGCGCTGGCCGACGACGCCAACATCGACGCCATCGAACTGTATATCCACCGGGTGCGCAAAAAGCTCGACAGCGCCGTGCCCGACCCCGCCGTGATCACCACGCTGCGCGGCATCGGCTACCTGCTGCAACCCAAGCCGGTTACCTGACGCGGACACCGGACATGGGCGCCACTTCCAAAACCCCGGGCAGCCTGCGCGGCCAGCTGCTGCGCTGGCTGCTGGGACCGATGCTGGCGCTGGTCGCACTCAACACCATTTTTGTCTATCGCAATGCGCTCGACGCCGCCGACGTGGCGTACGACCGCTCGCTGCTGGCCTCCACCCGGGCGCTGGCCGAGCGCGTGTCCATCGTCGGCGGCAAGGTAGTGGCCGATGTACCGTACGTGGCGCTTGACAGTTTCGAGACCGACACCATGGGCCGCATCTATTACAAGGTGTCGGGCATCCGCGGCGAGACCGTCTCCGGCTACGGCGACCTGCCTGCGGTGCCGGCCAACGTGCCGCGCTCGGAGACCTATCCGGCGCTGGTGCGCTTCTACCACGCCAACTACAACGGCCAGCCGGTGCGCATTGCCGCCCTGCTGCAGCCGGTGTACGACGACTCCATGCGCGGCATCGCCCTGATCCAGGTGGGCGAAACACTGGAAGCGCGGCGCACGCTGTCGAACCAGATCCTGTTCGATACCCTCACCTGGCAGGCCTTGCTGCTGCTGGCGCTCGCGCTCCTGGTCTGGTTTGCCGTGCGGCTGGTGCTGCAACCGCTGATGCAACTGAAAAACGCGGTGGAAGCAGGTTCGATCAACGACAGCGCCGACGTCGATCCGGCCCTGGTGCATAAAGAGGTGCGGCCGCTGGTGGCGGCAATGAACCATTCGCGCGCGCGCCTGCAATTGCTGATCAAGAGCCAGCGCCGCTTTATCGCCGACGCCTCGCACCAGCTGCGCACCCCGCTCACGGTGCTCAAGACGCAAGCCGAACTGGCGCTGCGCGAGTGCGACCGCGCCGGCAGCGACCCCGAACAAACCCGCGCTGCGGTGCGCCAGATCGTGCAGAGCATGGCCGCCACCACCGATTCCACCGTCAACCTGGCCAACCGCCTGCTGACGCTGGCGCGCATCGAACATGGTGGCGACGCCGAAGGCGCGGCCGCGCTGGCCGCCCCGGTCTCGCTGCGCGACGTCGCGCGCCAGGTGGGGCTGGAGCTGGCCATGGCGGCGGTGGCCAAGCAGATCGACATGTCGCTCGACGCCAATGGCCCGGGCATGGTCGATGGCCAGGCGCTGCTGTTGCACGAGATGATCGCCAACCTGGCCGACAACGCGCTGCGCTACACGCCGCTGGGCGGCAGCCTGGCGCTGACCGTGGTGGAAGATGAGCGCGCGGTGGTGCTGGAAGTGTCCGACAGCGGTCCCGGCATCGCCGTGGCCGAGCGCGAACGGGTGTTCGCGCCGTTCTACCGCGCCGCCGCAACGCTCGAGCGCAACCCCGGCGGTGCCGGCCTGGGCCTGGCCATCGTGCACGACATCGCCACCGTGCACGGCGCCACCGTCACCCTCGGCGACACGCCCGGCGGCGGCTTGCTGGTAGCAGTACGCTTCGCAGTCGGCACTGCGGTTAAAATGCCGGCTTGAAGCGTGTAACCAACATCAGGAGCTGTGCATGATCACCAAACAAGATATGGTCGACCTTTTCGCCGACATGAAGCAAAACGCGCCGTGGGACAGTACCAAGCCGTTGCTGTGGGGCTATTTCTTCTCCGACCAGGACAAGGCCAAACTGGAACGCGCAGCACCGCTGCTGCAAGCCAAGGGCTACCAGGTGGTGGGCGTGTTCGACTCCGAGCCCGATTCCGACACCCCGGCGCTGTGGTGGTTGCACGTGGAAAAAGTGGAAAAGCACACGGTGGACACGCTCGACGTGCGCAACCAGGAATTCTACAAGTTTGCTGAAGAGCAGCAGATCGAGACCTACGACGGCATGGACGTGGCGCCCGCGCCGAAATAATGCCCTGCAGCCGGTTACGGAAACATTGCCAATCAAACACACCCGTAGCACGGTTTAGCCCTATTATCGGCAGTTGACCGTCTTCTTAACCGACCACCATGCTCTCGAAACTGTCGTTTCGCCAGCTGCTGCTGGGCGTGTTCCTGTTGATCGCGGTGTTGCTCAGCGCGGCGTCCCTGCATGCGCTGTGGACGCTGGACCGCTTGACCGCCCACAGCCGCGACAGCGGACACCACGCGCTCGCGCTCACCCGCCACACCCAGCAACTTGCCGAGCGCAGCGTTGCCATGACGCGCAGCGCGCGCCAGTTCCTCGTCCTCGACGACCCTGCCTTCCGCGAACGCTATGCCGACGCCTGGCGCGAAGCGCGCGCCTCGCTCGATGCCTTGCAGCAAGGTTTGCCGCGCGCGTCCACCCAGCAGTTCCAGCGCTGGCGTGAAGCGGGCGAACAAGCGTGGGACTTGCTGCAAGCGCCGGCCCGGCCCCGCAGCGCCGCCCGCCAGCAGGCGCTGGAACGGGCGCTGGCGCCGTTGCCGGAAGTGGACGACTACCTGGCCGCCGAGGTCAAGCAGGAAGTGGACCGCCGCAATACCGCACTGCTCGACGAGCTCGACCAGCGGCGCGCGGTGCTGGGCGCGCAAGTGGTCGCCTCCATCGTGGTCGCTGCCTTGCTGGCCGGCGGCTTCGGCCTCTGGCTGTCGCGCCCGCTGGCGCAGATCGAAGCGAGCATCGATTTACTGGGCGAAAACCGGCTCGACACGCCGATCAGCGTGCGCGGTCCCGCCGACCTGCAGCGCGTGGGCCAGCAACTGGACTGGCTGCGCCAGCGGCTGGCCCAGCTCGAAGAAGACAAGGCGCGCTTCATGCGCCACATCTCGCACGAACTGAAAACCCCGCTGGCGGCGCTGCGCGAAGGCGTGGCCCTGCTCGAGGACGGCGTGGCGGGCGAACTGACCGCCAACCAGCGCGAGATCGCCGGCATTCTCAACCAGAACACGGTGGCGCTGCAAAACCAGATCGAAGCGCTGCTGCGCTACAACGAAGCGTCCTTCGACGCCGACCACCTGCACCGCGAACCGACCGATATCGCCGTGCTGGTGGCCTGCGTGATCGACAGCCAGCGCCTGCAATGGCAGGCGGCCGGCCTGACCGTCAACTGCGAGGGGCAGGCGCGACCCATTGCCGTGGACGCTGATAAAATGGCGGTCGCGGTCAGCAACCTGCTGTCCAATGCCGTACGCTTCAGCCCGCATGGCGGCCTGGTGTACTTCCGCCTCGGCGAGCGCGACGGCAAACTGCTGCTCGACTGCAACGACCAGGGGCCGGGCGTGGCGCCGGACGACGCCGCCCGCATTTTCGAACCGTTTTACCAGGGCGAACGCCAGCCACCGGGCGCCCGCCACGGCAATGGCATCGGCCTGTCCATCGTCAACGAATATATCGCCGCCCACGGCGGCAAGTTGCAACTGCTGCCCACGCGGCGTGGCGCGCTTTTCCGTATCGAAATACCGTATCCAACCTGATCTATCCAACCTGATCTATCCAAATTGATATCCTCCGGAAGACTCGCCCAACCAATGCCAGCCTCGACCATGTCTGCTTCCCCGCTTCGCCGCCGCACCGTGCGCTGGCAGCCCTTGCTGTGCCTGCTGCTGTGCGCAGGCTTGGCCGCTTGCAACACCACCCGGCCGCGGTTGCCGGCCATGTCGGTCACGCCCGCTCCCGCGGTGGAAACGCCGCAGCCGCTGGACGACATCGGCCCCTTGCTCAATTACCACCAGGCATTGCGGCGCATGAGCCAGGGTGAGCTGATCAAGGAGTTGAGCGGGCTGATGCAACAAAAGCGCACGCCGCGCGTGACGCTGCAAACCGGCATGGTGCTCATGCTCACGCGGGGCAACGGCGACCTGGCGCGCGCCCAGGGCTTGCTCGACAGCGTGGCCAATTCCACCGAAACCAATTCGGCGCCATACAAGCCGCTCGCGCAGATGCTGTCCAGCTATTGCGGCGAAGCGCGGCGCCTGGCCGAACACGTGGACAAGCTCAACGCCCAGCTCGGCACGCAGCAAAAGGAGAGCCAGCGCCGCATCGACCAGTTGAACGAGATGGTTGAAGAATTGAAAAATATCGAACGCACGCTGCCGGTGCGCCCCGCTGCCCCCGCCACTGGAGTGAAGAAATGAACGCGCCCCTGAAGACTGCGCCGGGCCACGGCGCCCATTTGCTGGTGGTCGATGACGACGCCGATCTGCTGCGCCTGCTATCGATGCGGCTCACCGCCAATGGCTATCGCGTCACCGCCGTGGGCAGCGCCGAGGCGGCGCTGGCGCGGCTGTCGATCGAGCTGCCGCGCCTGGTCATCAGCGACATCCGCCTGCCCGACCGCGACGGCATGTCGCTGTTCCAGGAAATCCGCAGCAGCCACCCGGCGCTGCCGGTGATCCTGCTCACCGCGCACGGCACCATTCCCGACGCGGTGGAAGCGACCACGCTGGGCGCCTATGCCTACCTGACCAAGCCGTTCGACGCCAAGCTGCTGCTCGAGCGCATCGCCCAGGCACTGAGCCTGTCGGCGCCAGCCGCCAACGCCGCCGACAGCGACCAGGCCTGGCGCGCCGGCCTGATCAGCCGCAGCCAGTGCATGGACGAGCTGCTGGCCGAAGCGCGGCTGGTGGCGGCGTCGGACGCCAGCATCCTGATCCGGGGCGAAAGCGGCACCGGCAAGGAGTTACTGGCCAACGCCATCCACCGCGCCAGCCGCCGCGCCAAGGCGCCGTTCATCGCCGTCAACTGCGGTGCGATCCCCGAGGCACTGCTCGAGTCCGAACTGTTCGGCCATGTGAAAGGCGCGTACACCGGCGCCATCGGCAGCCGCGAAGGCCTGGTGCAGGCAGCCGACGGCGGCACCCTGTTCCTGGACGAGATCGGCGACATGCCGCTGCTGCTGCAAGTGAAACTGCTGCGGGTGCTGCAGGAACGCGTGGTGCGCCAGCTGGGCTCGGACGTGGGCCGCCCGGTCGACGTGCGCATCCTGTCGGCCACCCACCGCGACCTCGACGCGGCGATGGCCGAGGGCCAGTTCCGCGAAGACCTGTATTACCGCCTGAACGTGATCACCCTCACCCTGCCGCCGCTGTCGCAGCGGCGCGAGGACGTCACGCCGATGGCCACCCAGTTCCTGCACAGCCTGGCCGCCAAGTACGGCAAGACCGTGCACGGCTTCGCCCCGGACGCGCTCGAGGCGCTGACCACGGCCTCGTGGCCCGGCAATGTGCGTCAGCTCTACAACGTGGTCGAGCACGTATGTGCGCTGGCCACGGCGCCGCTGATCCCCCTGTCGCTGGTGCAGCGGGCGCTGCGGGTGCCGTCGCTGGAGGTGCTCAGCTACACGGAAGCGAAACAACGCTTCGAGCGCAACTACCTGGTGCAACTGCTGAAACTGACCGATGGCAACGTCGCCGACGCCGCCCGCCTGGCCGAACGCAACCGTACCGAGTTCTACCGGCTGCTACAGAAATACGACCTCGACGCAGCAACATTCCGCTCCGGCGCCAGCCTTGTCGCTCCTGAACGACAGGAATAAAGCCTTATAAATCAATCAGTTGAGAACCGGTGGCTGGCAGATGTCGCCATTTCCCGACAAAAACCCGCGCCTAGCGGCTTGAATCCCCCGCCCCACCCGTCCCCTCAAGAAATTTTCCTTCCAACTCATTGATTTTAAATCTCTTTATCGATCTGGCACGCAGTTTGCTAAGTGTTGGGTAACGTCACAGACGTCTTATCCTCACCCTCGATAAAGGAAGATCATCATGATGACCAATAAACTGCTCGCTCGCCTGATGGTTGCCGCCACCCTGACCGCAGCCGCCGCAACCGGTACCGCTTTCGCAGCCGGTCAACAGGAAGCCGCCATGGCTGGAGCCGCCAAGTCCGGCACTGCTGCCACCGATGAAGCCATTACCAGCAAGATCAAATCCTCGCTGGCCGAACACAAGGAAGTTGGCGTAACCACCACCGACGGCGTCGTCGTACTGAGCGGCGCAGTGCCCAGCACCGAAGTCGGCACCAAGGCCATACAGGCCGCCTCGGCTGTGCCAGGCGTGAAGGAAGTCAAGAGCGAACTGACCGTGGCTACCAAGTAAGCGCCACGCTCACCCGTACCACCGATTTTGCAATACCACCGCAGTAGAAGTAAGTAGTTTAGGACCCTTTAGTAGTTTAGGACCCTGTTGTAGTACCCCTTTGTATCACCCTAGTAACTGACCCTTTGCCGGATAGTGTGCGTAGCACTATCTGGCTTTTTTTTGCCTGAATTTTCGAAATATATTTACAGCAGGAAGGTCTGCTTTCGCCCCAAAGCGGCCAGTCACCGGCGTCCGCCACCGCCCCATCTCTGCCCTCGCATCAATGCTGAGAATCGCTGCAACTGTCAGTCAGATAAGCCACGAAATGTCAGGGAACCTCAAAAAAGAGAAGGACTGACCCAGCGTCCATGACCCCGTCCTCCCTTCATCAATGCACACTGCGCGACGCCTTGCTAAACATTAGCCTGTCGAACAGCCGACAGGAAATAATCAGCCTCTCCAGGCGGAAATTCACGAAACAACTTGGGAGTCACGTCAATCAGCACACCCTTCAAATATAAAATCATCTTATGCTCGGAGTCCGCCTCTATAACATCGTAATCAGGAAGATCAATGTCGCACTCAATCAAGCAATTATAATGAGCCTTCCCACCCGTTATCAACTTCATATCGTAATTTCTCCGAACACGCAGCTTGCACACTCTAAATCCAGCCTGAATGCTACTTATCGAATGGAATGACAGGTATATTGCATCGATCTCCTCAAACCCGGATTGAGTCAAAATTCCATTTAAAGAGGCTTTAAGCGTCTTGGCGCACTCTTTCAGCAGCCCGCCAGGTCCCTGGGTATGCACATATATTCCAAATTCCATTTTCTATCTCTTTGTATTATTTCCATGGGGAAGCTACCCATTGAACGGTGCGTAGCCTCTGAGCCTTAGTGCTTCAAAGAGTTTTGCAGCCGCTCGTGTCCAAATCTGCTGTATCACAAAACCCAACTTCGATCCTAGAAATTTTGCGTTCAGCGATAACGCGGCCATCGCCGTATTGATGGCGGCGCTGCCGTGATAAACCCGTGTATAGAAGATAGCACGCGGTCCGGTGTATCAGTTTATAACTGCGGCTGAGAACTGCATAAGGCCAAAATCGGTCAAATTCCGCCTAAATAGGCAGCAAGCAGACCATCTGAGCTTTCAATTCCGAGTATGTCCATTATCGACTCCAGCTCGGAACCAAAGTGTTCACGCGCTTCTGTATCCTCGTTCTCAACCAAGACTAACGACTGCTGAAATTCGGCAAGAACCCAAAGCTTTGTAGAGTTGGCTTGAATTCCATCTATCAATCGAAGAAGTAAATCATTGAGAATCGTTGACAAACGTTCTTTCTCCTCCGCTGTGTTTTCGCCAGGAAGCGAGACAAATTTTTCTACAGCTTTAAGGATGTGTAACTTCACCACTGTCGAGTCATCAACCTCGATTGGCTCATCAATCACTTCGAATAATGGGTCATAGTTCATAGAGCAGTTTCATTTTCTTGTTGGTGAGGGGCCGCTTCTGGTCGGATGCCGTCAACGCAATGCAAGCAGACCATCTATCAGTTCTCCTAGCGTTGAATTTGCCATGGACTCCCAAAACGAAATCGTGGGAGCCAATGAGTAGTCTTTGCGCAGCATCTTAACCATATCATCAAAGGCAATATCTGCATCAATAATACCAAAGCTAGGGCCGTAAAAGGAAACCGTTGCAACGTCCTGTGGAACAAATATGGGTGTGAGCCAGCCAAGCTGCTTGTGCAATATCCGCGAGATTTTTTCTGCTAGAATTTGGCGCTCTCCTCCACCCCACTGAGACATGTCGGCTATGCTTCTGGCCGCTTGCATTTGCTTTAAAGAATTAAAAAAGGATAAGTCTGGGCCCAGCCACCGTACCCCGATAAAAAACTTCTTCCACTTCTCCGTCGGTGGAAAATGGGAAGGAAACTCAAGAATATCCATCGTCACTTTGCTTTTTCAGTCGATTCCGTCTGCATTTGGCCGAAAGCGGAAGCTTTTGGCCGCTTGATGCCATTGTCGACGCTTACCACCCCATTACGGGTATTTGGCTATGTATCACTGTCGAAACCAAAAGCACGTGCAAGCTTGTGCCTATTAAAGTAAAAATAAAATAGAAAGATTGCGATTGTCGGTAATGCAATAAAAAGTAGCGCATCCTCGCGCCTTATTTCAAATTTCCATTTAGCAACTGCGGCAAGAACCGTACCCCAAAAAAAGGATGCACTCAGCGAACTCGATATAAGCACTACCCATTTTCTGATCCGCTCGAAGTATCGTCGCCTTGGTGACTGAGGTTCAAATTTTTCCAATTTAACTCCAATGTTCTAGGCAACAAATTGTTAATTTTAACGTCTGCTCCTGGCCGGTACCGGCCGATGGCGTTCAGGATAGCAGCTTGCCCTCCTGCAAAGCTCACACATTCTCACCCTGGGCCGGAGCCGCCCCAAAGCGGAAGTTCGCTTTATCACCCTATGTGCGA
>NZ_LROM01000142.1 GCF_001758785.1 Duganella phyllosphaerae | reverse complement strand
CTGAATTCGTCGAAATGCACGCCAAATTGGGTCCCCGCCTGCGCGGGGACGACGTTTCGATGCTAAAAAAATTAAAACTTCAGCTTAACTTAACGGCATTAGGGTCCGACCCCATGGGTCTCAGGGGTAAATAGCGCCCTGTGGGTCGGACCCCAAGCGGTACGGCATGCGTTGTGGCGAAAGAGGCCTTGGGGGGTCAGTTACGTGGCTCCGCGCGCCGCTCGCCGAGGATGATCGGCGCCGCATTCTCCGGGTGCAGCCCCTGGTGGCCTTCCAGCACCGCGCGGATCGTTGCCATGTCGGCCTCCTGGTCGCCGGTCAGGTACACGTGATCGACCAGGCTCAGCGTCTTGGTCGGATAGTCCATGAACACCAGCACCAGCGGCACTTTGGCTTCCATCGCCAGGTGGTAAAAGCCGCTCTTCCAGTTGGGCCGGTACGCGCGCGTGCCCTCGGGCGTGATGCCTACCCAGTAATAGTCGGCGGCGAACCGGTCCAGCGTGGCGCACCGCAAGGCACCATCAAGGCCCAGGC
>NZ_LROM01000141.1 GCF_001758785.1 Duganella phyllosphaerae | reverse complement strand
GAATCGCTGGGCACGATGAACCGGAATCAGTGGGCACGATGGACCGAAATACCCAGCCGTTTTCTGATCGTGCAGACGGGTTTTCAGAAATCGGCAGAGGACTACCTGATCAACTTCTTCAAGCCGATCTGGAATTCGGAAACGAAAATATGCTTCGGCTTAGGCAAGCACGGCGACAGCTCGGAAACGCGGGTCAACAAGCGCTCACCGTGGGACACAATGCATCCTGGCCGCGAATGGGCCGATGCCACAACGGACAATCAAAAGTCGCAGGAAACAATCATCGAACAGATCGGCGCCCATCTGGCAGCGCATCAGCCATATGCCGACATCCACCAGATCTTCGAGCGCTTCACCCAGGACATGCACCAACTGAACCTGGACAGCTTTTCCACGCCGGCGGGTGGCGTGGTCGAGTTGGAAGTTGCCGACGCGTCGCCGGCGAACAGCGTTACTTCCTGAGCATCTCGCATACGCTCTCGGCAATCACTGCAGCCAGCCGCACTGGCACAGCATTGCCGAGCTGCCGCATGACCTCCGACCAGGTACCCTCGAACAGGAATGTGTCCGGGAAGGTCTGGATCCGGGCTGATTCGCGCACGGAGAAGTAGCGCACCGTTCCATCCGTACGCCGCAACATGTTCTCTCCGCCGGGCACGCCATGGTCGCCTGCTTTCAACGCCTTGGCCGGCTCGTCCAGCGGGCTGCCAGTGTGGCCGGCATAAGCGCGCGCCCCCGGTTGGAAGCGGTGCGCCTGCACCTTATTGGGAAAACGCTCAGGATCCGGCAAATCGCAGGTGGCATCCCGCACGGTTTTCCACGCCAGCAGGTTGGCGCCGTAGTCGGCATCGATAAGCTTGCGGATCTTATTGTCAATGCCGTCGGGCTGGGGGGGGCGGAGACGCGCGGCCACCTTGTGCCGGTCCCAATACTCCCCGGATGCCCACTGCGATAAAAGCAGCGCGTCGTTGCTATGCGTTTCAGCGGGGGGCACCCATACCGTGTCCTGATCCTCACGGAAGCCCACGAAGAATACGCGCATGCGCTTCTGCGGCACGCCATAATTGGCCGCGTTGACCAGCTTGAACGTCACGCGATACTCGCTGACAACGCCCGGCTTGGTCTTCCACTTGCGCAACCGGGCCAGGTGATCGCCCCATTGCTCCTTTGGCTTGGCGATCAGCGACGGAAACTCCAGCTGCAACAGGATGTAGTCGAAATAGTCGGCAAACGAGATGCGCGTGAGGCCCTTCACGTTCTCAAAAACAAACGCGCGCGGCCGAGCCTCGCGCACGGCACGCACAGCTTGCGGAAACATATCGCGTTCGTCGAGGAAACCGCCGTGTTTGCCGCCCATGGAGAACGGCTGGCAAGGCGGACCGCCGGTGATCAGATCGATGCCTTCGAAAGCGTCATACCTGAAATTCCGGACGTCGCCCTCGGTCACATCGGGCCAATGACCGATCGGCTCGACCTTGTGCTGTTTGTTGTGGCGGATGGTGTTACAGGCATGCGAGTTCCACTCGACCACGGCACGGTGTCGTACATCGTTGCCGGAAAACCCGAGCGCCAACCCACCCGCCCCGGCGAACAGCTCGATCGACTCGAGGGGGGGCGGCGCCAGTGGTAACGGGGAGGCTTCGAGCGCGGAGGTAAAGGGCTGGTTGTACATGGTGTTGAGAACGTCTGGTTGAATCGGTGCGACGGTAGTAAATTGAATTGCTGGGCGAAAATGAGCCATTTTGGGCTGGCTGTGTGAGGCATGACGGCGGCTTATAGCTCTCAGCAAATAGCCGCGTTAGCCTGAATTCGTGCGCATGCAGTATAAAGCAAGAAGCAAGGGTTGATTGCTGCCAACCCCAGCCTTTTTGACGAATCACATCGATCGATTTCTCTAGGCTCATCAGACATGTGCAGGCTCGATTGTACTGTGAATTTATACAGTCTTCAACGGCGCTTTCATTTTTCTCATGTAGCATTTGAACATGCGGGCCTCCTGAAATTTTTTTGCAACAAAGTGGCAGGTTGCCGGTTATTAATTAATGTCGCCACATAGTCCGCTCTGAATAATTCGAAAATCACCGCTGACAAAGGCTCGGCTGCGGACGATCGCTGCCGATAAAGTCCTTGGAACAAGCGCGCCGGCGCCGTGCACGCCACCAATGTGAGGTGCATCGACGCCAGCCAAGCGATGATGAAGGCGAAGAAAAACCGCAGCTTTCGCAGGAACGTGGAGAAAATTTCAAGACGAAAAAAAGGCGCCCAACAGAGCGCCTTCAATGTCACAGCATTGCGGACTTAAACGTCAATATTCCCCGCCCGCAACGCGTTATTCTCAATAAACGCCCGCCGCGGCTCCACATCATCGCCCATCAAGGTGGTAAAGATCTGATCCGCAGCGATCGCGTCCTCAATCTGCACCTTCAACAAGCGGCGCACGGTCGGATCCATCGTGGTTTCCCACAGCTGGTCCGGATTCATCTCGCCCAGGCCTTTGTAGCGCTGCTTGGAAACAACGCGTTCCGCTTCGTCGCGCAGCCAGCCCATAGCCTGGTGGAAGTCCACCACGGCCGATTCCTTGGTGCGCTCGCCTTCGCCGCGGCGCACGTACGCGCCTTCGCCCAGCAGGCCGGTGAAGGTGGCGGCGGCGTCGGCCAGTACGCGGTAGTCGGCGCTTTCCACGAAGTCGGCGTCGATCGAGCTGACTTTGACGTTACCGTGGTGCATGCGTTCGATCCACAGCATGTGTTTCTCGGACAGTTCGTCCGAACGCACCGTGACCTTGATGGCGATGTCGTTGATGTTGTCTTGCAGCGCGCGCGCCGAGACTTCGGCCAATTCCTGGGTTGCCAGGTTCAGTGTCACGCCGGTCATGATGGCGGTCAGCGCGGCGCGGTCGATCACGCGCGTCAAGCGCGTCATGATGACGTTGGCCAGGTTGAACTGGCGTACCAGTTCAGCCAGCGGTTCGCCGACGATCGGGTTGGCGCCTTCGCGCGGGGTGAGGGCGGCGGTGTTCAATGCCACGTTCATCATGTAGGCGGCTTCTTCGGCGTCATCTTTCAGATAGCGCTCGTCGCGGCCGGCTTTCACCTTGTACAGCGGCGGTTGCGCGATGTAGATGTGACCACGCTCGACCAGTTGCGGCATCTGGCGGTAGAACAGCGTCAGCAGCAGGGTGCGGATGTGGGCGCCGTCGACGTCCGCATCGGTCATGATGATGATGCGGTGGTAGCGCAGTTTTTCGACGTTGAATTCGTCCGGGCCGATCGAGGTGCCCAGCGTGGCGATCAGGGTGGTGATCTGCTCGGAGGACAACATCTTTTCGAAGCGGGCTTTTTCCACGTTCAGCACTTTACCGCGCAGCGGCAGGATGGCCTGGAATTTGCGGTCGCGGCCTTGCTTGGCCGAGCCGCCTGCGGAGTCACCCTCGACGATGTACAGTTCGGACAGGGCCGGATCTTTTTCCTGGCAGTCGGCCAGCTTGGCCGACAGGCCCAGGCCGTCCATGATGCCCTTGCGGCGCGTCAGGTCGCGGGCCTTGCGGGCCGCTTCGCGTGCACGCGCCGCTTCCACGATCTTGCCGCAGATGATCTTGGCGTCGTTCGGTTTTTCCTGCAGGTAGTCTGACAGGGTCTTGGCGACGATTTCTTCCACCGGGCCGCGCACCTCGGACGACACCAGCTTGTCCTTGGTCTGCGACGAGAATTTTGGTTCCGGCACCTTGACCGACAGCACGCAGGTCAGGCCTTCGCGCATGTCGTCGCCCGAGATTTCCACTTTCGCCTTTTTGGCGAACTCGTGTTCTTCGATGTACTTGTTGATGACGCGGGTCATCGCGGCGCGCAGGCCGGTCAGGTGGGTGCCGCCGTCGCGCTGCGGAATGTTATTGGTGAAGCACAGTACCTGCTCATTGTAGGCATCGTTCCACTGCATCGACACGTCCACCGAGATGTTGGTGTTCTGGTCGGACATGCGCTCGCCGGTGGCCTGGAACACGGTCGGGTGCAGCACGGTCTTGGCCTTGTTGATGTATTCCACGAAGCCACGGGTGCCGCCTTCGAAGGCGAAGATGTCTTCCTTGCCGTTGCGCTGGTCGCTCAAGCGGATGTTGACGCCGTTATTGAGGAACGACAGTTCGCGGATACGCTTGGCCAGGATTTCGTAGTGGAATTCCACGTTGCCGAAAATGGTTTCGTCGGCCCAGAAGTGGACGTCGGTGCCGCGCTTGTCGGTGTCGCCGATGACCTTGATCGGGGAGACGGCCACGCCGTCGCGCATTTCCAGTTCGCGGTCCACCGGTACGCCACGGGCAAATTCCATGAAGTGGACTTTGCCGTCGCGGCGGATGGTCAGTTTCAGGGTTTTCGACAGGGCGTTCACGCACGACACACCCACGCCGTGCAGGCCGCCAGACACTTTATACGAGTTCTGGTCGAACTTGCCGCCGGCGTGCAGTTCGGTCATGACGATTTCGGCCGCCGAACGTTTCGGATCGTGCTTGTCGTCCATCTTCAGACCGGTCGGTACGCCGCGGCCGTTGTCGGTGATCGAGATCGAATTGTCCGAGTGGATGGTGACGTGGATCTCGGTGCAGTAGCCGGCCAGCGATTCGTCGATCGAGTTATCCAGTACTTCGAATACCAGATGGTGCAGGCCGGTGCCGTCCGAAGTATCGCCGATGTACATGCCCGGGCGCTTGCGCACCGCTTCCAGGCCTTCGAGGATCTGGATGGACGACGCGCCGTATTCTTCAACTTTGGCCGGTACTGGTGCTGGAATCTCTTCTGGAATAGCGGACATTGACTGCTTTCTCTATGTGTGACTTGTTGCTGGGGCTGCGGTGTCGTTCTGGGCGGGGCGGGAATCCGGACTGCGGTTGCTCAGTATGGATTCCCGCCTGCGCGGCGGTCCGCCGATGCGGAATGACGTTGGTGATGGCGCGGGGTTGGCCGCGCATCGGCCTTGACTGCTGTGTGACTTAAATCCGCATCGGCATGACGACGTATTTGAAATCGGTGTTGTCGGGGATCGAGATCAGTGCTGACGAGTTCGAATCGCCCAGGGCGACGTTGATCTGGTCGCACTTGAGGTTGTTCAGAACGTCGAGCAGGTAGGTGACATTGAAGCCGATATCGACGCTGTCGCCGCCGTAGTCGATTTCCAGTTCTTCCACTGCTTCTTCCTGGTCGGCATTGGTCGAGCTGATCTTCATCACGCCCGGGCTGATGATGCAACGCACGCCCTTGAATTTATCGCTGGTCATGATGGCCGCGCGCTGCAGCGAGCGCAGCAGTTCATCGCGGCCGATCGTGAATTCGTTGGTGTACCCCTTCGGGATCACGCGCGTGTAGTCGGGGAACTTGCCTTCCACCAGCTTGGAGATCAGCTCGATGTCGGCAAAGGTCAGCTTGACCTGGTTGCCTGCGATGTCGAGCTGGACGGTTTCGTCGTTCTCTTCCAGCAGACGCTGCAGTTCGATGATGGTCTTGCGCGGGATGATCACTTCCTGGCGCGCAAAAGTCTGCTCGGTAGCGACCTGGCAGAAGGCAAGGCGGTGGCCGTCGGTGGCCACCGCGATCACGTTATTGCCATCCAGGACCAGCAGCAGGCCGTTCAGGTAGTAACGGATGTCTTGCTGGGCCATCGAGAAGTGCACCATGTTAAACAGGTGCTTCAGGGTTTTTTGCGGCAGGGTCACATTGGCGCTGTAGGTCTCGGCCTGTTGCACGGTCGGGAACTCTTCGGCAGCCAGGGTCTGCAGGGCGAAGCGCGATTTGCCGCTCTGTACTGTCAGGCGCTTGTTCAGCAAGGTCATCGTGACGTCGCCGGACTCGGGCAGGGCGCGCAAAATGTCGAGCAGCTTGCGGGCAGCCACGGTGGTGCCAGCCACTTCAGCGCCGGAACCGATGGCGGCGTTGGTGGTGATTTGTACTTCCGTGTCGGTGGACAGGAAGGAAACGTTCTCGCCGTCTTTGCGGATGAGGATATTGGCCAGAATCGGCATAGTGTGCCGACGCTCGACAATACCACTCACGATCTGCAGTGGCCGGAGAAGCGTGTCTCGGGTGGTTTTGACCAATTGCATAGATAGTCCTCAGTAGTGAAGCTCAGTTGTAAAGATGTAATTTTTTAACAAGGTTGGCAGTGCGCCGATTGACTGAATCATAATGCCAATTTGCTGCGCTAGCCACCCCGTACTGCGCTCAGTCTGGGGTCGGACCCCGTACGGGGTCCGACCCCGCTGTTGCGGGCTGCTTTTAGCCTTTCAGCGTCTGTTCCAGCACGTGCAGCTCGTGGTTGCATTCCGGGTTCTTGGTACGGTCCAGCGCGATCTTGCGCACCGCGTGCAGCACGGTAGTGTGGTCGCGCCCGCCGAACAGTTCGCCAATTTCCGGCAAGCTTTTCTGCGTCAGTTCCTTGGCCAGGTACATGGCAATCTGGCGTGGCCGGGCGATATTGGCCGGGCGGCGCTTGGAGTACATGTCCGCGACCTTGATGTTGAAGAAGTCGGCCACGGTTTTCTGGATGTTTTCCACCGAAATCTGCCGGTTCTGTACCGACAGCAAATCTTTCAGCGCTTCTTTCACCACGTCGATGGTGATGTCCTTGCCGTGGAAACGCGAGTACGCCAGGATCTTGCGCAGCGCGCCTTCGAGCTCACGCACGTTCGAGCGCAGGTGCTTGGCGACGAAAAACGCCACGTCGTCCGAAAAAGTGACGCCTTCCTGCTTGGCTTTTTTCAGCAGAATCGCTACCCGCATTTCCAGCTCGGGCGGCTCGATCGCCACCGTCAGGCCGGAATCGAAACGCGAAATCAGGCGGTCGTCCATGCCCGTGATTTCTTTCGGGTACGTGTCGGACGTGATGATGATCTGCTTCTTGGCCGCGATCAGCGCTTCGAAAGCGTAGAAGAACTCTTCCTGCGTGCGGCTTTTGCCGCCGAAGAATTGAATATCATCGATCAACAGCATGTCGAGCGAGTGATAGTAATGCTTGAAGTCGTCGAAACCCTTGCGTTGGTAAGCGGTCACTACGTCGCGAACATACTGTTCTGCGTGGATGTAGCGGATCTTCGCGCCGGGCTGGTCGGCCATCACCTGGTTGCCGATGGCGTGAATCAAGTGGGTTTTACCGAGGCCCACGCCGCCGTAGAAGAACAGCGGGTTGTACGATACGCCCGGGTTGTTGGCCACCTGGATCGCGGCTGCGCGCGCCAGTTGGTTGGCCTTACCGGTGACAAAACTGTCGAAGGTGAGGTCGGTGTTGATGCGGCTTTGCTCGCGACGCGGCGGCGCGCTGGCCGGCAGTTCCGGCACCGACGGCACCGGGTCGTGCAGCGACGACGCCGAAGCGTTGGCCATGCGCGAACCGCTGGTGGGCACGCCGCCATTGTGGTCGGGCACCGGCGCTACCGTGGTCGCTGCTTTTTTTGGCGCGGACAGGCGTGGATCGAGCATGAACTGCACTTCGATCGGCTGTTCCCAGTACTGGCAGGCAAGCGCGGTGATGCGGCTGGCGAACTGGGTTTTCACCCAGTCGAGCTTGAACCGGTTGGGGGCGGCCACGCGTAATTTTCCCGCCTCGTAATCGATGGGGATAAGCGGCTTGATCCAGGCACTGAATTGTTGCGGCGTCAGCTCCAGCTCTAGCTGGGCGGAGCAGGTCTGCCAGAAATTTTCCATGAAATCGACTGTCGTTTCTTACTGTATGCAGCGTGTGTGCAGTAAGGTAAGAGCATCGTGACAAAAACAACGGTGATTTCTTACTGCGTATTCTGCGGATAAAGGTGTGGGCAACTTCGAAGTTTTTCACACGTAACGCGCTATTCTACTCTCGTCCGCACAAGTTATCCACAGGCGCGACGCGTTTTTTCGCGTTTGCGGACTGCCCGGCGCGGCCAAAGTCCACCGTCAGTTGTTGACAAGCAGGGCCGAAATGCTGATAATTCAGGGTTCCCCGCCCGTATTCCGTGTTTATTCACTTGAACGTCAATATGGAGTAAGCGTGGATTATTGCGGGCGATGAGATGGACCCAGCTTGTGCCGTAGCGTTGGCATGGGTGCGCGAAGTGTCATTGGCACCAAAAACTGACGGGCTGTCATACCCGATTTTGCATTTTTTTCTGCTTTAAGCGAGACCAACATGAAACGTACTTACCAACCTTCCGTAGTGCGCCGTAAGCGCACCCACGGCTTCCGCGCACGCATGGCTACCCGTGGCGGCCGCCAAGTGCTGAACGCGCGTCGCGCCAAAGGCCGCAAGCGTCTGGCTGTATAAGCCAGCTGCTTGTTAGCTGATCGCGTGGAAAGCTGTATTTCAAGCGGCTCGACAGGCGAAGGTTCACACGACTTCGCGCGCGTTCGGCGTATCGTTAAAACGGATGAATTTTCATCCGTTTTTCGTTTGCGCCCTACACAAAAAAGCGCGCACTTCGTGCTCTACACCTGTCCGAACAACCTGCCGCATGCGCGGCTGGGCGTCGTGGCGGCCAAGCGCTTTGCACCGCGCGCCGTTACCCGCAACACCATCAAGCGCATCACACGCGAGCTGTTCCGTACTACCGGTTTGCCCGCCATCGATTGCGTGGTGCGCCTGTCGCGTCCGGTCAATAGCAAGGATGGGCCGGCCACCACGGCCAAGCTCAAGGCCGAACTGCGCGTTGAGTTGACGCGGCTGTTCTCGGCGCAGGCACGCATCGGCAGGCCAACGGCCTTGCCTTCGGCGCCGCCGCCCCCACCTTAGCCCACCATGACCCGTCTGCTTCGCTTCCTGCTGCGCACCTACCAGTTGACCATCAGTCCACTGCTGGGTCCGCGTTGCCGCTTTTATCCGAGTTGCTCGAATTACGCGTTGGAAGCGCTGCAGCTGCATGGCGCCGCCAAGGGCAGCCTGCTCGCTGCCAAACGTGTGTGCCGCTGTCACCCCTGGAACGAGGGTGGCTTCGATCCGGTGCCGCCGCCGACCGACCCGACATCTTCTTCATCGACCGCTTGCGGTTGCAACCACTCCTGATAAGTACCTAATGGATATCAATAAACGTACCATTTTGTGGATCGTCTTCGCCGTGTCACTGGTCGTTCTGTGGAACAACTGGATGGTGTCGACCGGCCATCCGTCCATGTTCGCACCGCAACCGCCGGCCAAGACCGCGCCCGTTGCCGACGCCAAGAAATCCGAGTCTGCCACCGCTGCCGCCAATGCCACCGCCACTGCCGGCGCCTTGCCCGGAGCTGCTGCTGCCGACGGCGCCGCTGCGCCGTTCAAGAGCGAGCTCATCACCGTTACCACCGACGTGGTCCGGGCCGACATCGACACCCAGGGCGGCGTCATTCGTCGCCTGGAACTGCTGAATTTCAAAGAAAACAGCCATCCAGGCTGGTTCAACGGCTGCTTCGGCTGGTTCAAATGGTGCCAGCCTGGTGACAACGGCAAGAACGTCGTGCTGTTCGACATCGACGCCAGCACCAACAAGACTTACCTGGGCCAGACCGGCCTGATCAACGCCCCTGGCGCGCCGAATCACACCAGCTCGTTCATCGCCAAGCCTGGCGCACGCATGCTCAACGGCGCCAACCAGGTGCAACTGGTGCTGGAATCGGAATCGGGCGGCGTCAAGCTGACCAAGACCTTTACCTTCAAGCGCGGCGATTACGTCGTTGACGTGCGACACGACGTCACCAACACCGGTACCGCCCCTGTCAATCCGACCCTGTACATGCGTTTGGTCCACGACGGCAACAAGCCGGCGACCGATTCGTTCTTCAGCAGCAGCTACACCGGCCCGACCATGTACACGGCCGAGAACAAGTACGAGAAGCTGAAGTTCGACACGCTGGAAAAAGAAGCCAAGGAAGCCCAGAAGACCGGCAAGCCGATGGTGCAGGACCACGTGACCCACGCCGACAACGGCTGGATCGCCATTTCGCAGCACTTCTTTGTTTCGGCGTTCATCCCGCAAGACAAGCAGATGCACGAAATCGTCACCGAGAAGATCGATACCAACCTGTACGGCATCGGCATCAAGCAGCCGCTCGGTACCCTGGCGCCGGGCGCCACCATCAGCAATAACGCGCGCCTGTTCTCGGGTCCGCAAATTTCCAAGCTGCTCGAGCCGGTCACGCCTGGCCTGGAGCTGGTGAAGGACTACGGCTGGCTGGCCATCATCGCCAAGCCGATGTTCTGGGTCATGGAACACATCCACGCCGTGCTCGGCAACTGGGGCTGGACCATCATCGCCTTTACCATCCTGATCAAGCTGCTGTTCTTCCCGCTGTCCGCAGCCGGTTACAAGAGCATGGCCAAGATCAAGCTGGTGACGCCGAAAATCCAGGCCATCCGCGAGCGTTACAAGGGTGACCCGGCCAAGATGAACCAGGCCACCATGGAGCTGTACAAGACCGAGAAGATCAACCCGCTGGGCGGCTGCCTGCCGATCCTGATCCAGATGCCGGTGTTCATCTCGCTGTACTACGTGCTGCAAGCGGCCGTGGAAGTGCGCGGCGCGCCGTGGATCGGCTGGATCACCGACCTGTCGCAACATGACCCGTTCGGCATCCTGCCGGTGCTGTACGCGATTTCGATGTTCATCACCACCAAGCTGAACCCGGCGCCTGCCGATCCGATGCAAGCGAAGATCATGCTGTTCATGCCGCTGGTGTTCTCGGTGATGTTCTTTGTCTTCCCGTCCGGCCTGGTGCTGTACTGGGTCGTCAATAACGTGCTGTCGATTGCCCAGCAGTGGGTGATCACCAAGAAGTACTCGGTGCCGGTTCCCGCCAAGGCGTAAGTTCCGACCCCTGAAAAACCCGCGTTGATCGCGGGTTTTTTTCAATCCTCTACAATTGACACCATGAACCTCGACTCTTCTCCCATCGCCGCCATTGCCACCGCACCGGGACGCGGCGGCATCGGCGTGGTGCGCGCCTCCGGCAAGAACCTGCAACCGCTGATCGCCGCGCTGTTTGGCGCTGCCACCTTGCAGCCGCGCCACGCCACCTACATTCCGTTCAAGCAGGCGGATGGCGCCATCATCGACCAGGGCATCGCCATCTGGTTCCGTGGCCCGAACTCGTACACCGGGGAAGACGTGCTGGAACTGCAAGGGCACGGCGGCCCGGTCGTGCTGCAGATGCTGCTGGCGCGCGTGCTGGAAGCCGGCGCGGACCTTGGACTGCGCCTGGCCGAGCCGGGCGAATTCACCCGCCGCGCCTACCTCAACGACAAGCTCGACCTGGCCCAGGCCGAGGCGGTGGCCGACCTGATCGACGCCTCGACCGAAGCGGCGGCCAAGTCGGCGTCGCAGTCGCTGTCGGGCGCGTTCTCGCGCACCGTCAACGACCTGGTCGGCGGCGTGACCAACTTGCGCATGCTGGTGGAAGCCACGCTGGACTTCCCGGAAGAAGAAATCGATTTTCTGGAAAAGTCGGATGCGCGCGGCCAGCTGGCCGGCATCGTCACCGCCCTGGAAACCGTGTTCCGCCAGGCCGCGCAAGGCGCGCTGCTGCGCGAGGGGTTGAACGTGGTGCTGGTGGGCCAGCCCAATGTCGGCAAATCTTCGCTGCTCAACGCGCTGGCCGGCAATGATGTGGCCATCGTCACCCCGATCGCCGGCACCACGCGTGACAAGGTGACCGAAACCATCCAGATCGAAGGTATTCCTCTGAATATTATCGACACGGCCGGCATCCGCAACGATGACGAGGCGGTGGACGTGGTCGAGCGCATCGGCATCGAGCGCACCTGGGGCGAGGTGGGCAAGGCCGACGTGATCCTGCATTTATTGGACGCCGCGCACGGCCCCACCCGCGCCGACGAAGAGATCGTCGCGGCCTTCCCGGACGGCGTGCCGGTGCTGCGCATCTGGAACAAGATCGATCTGTCGGGCCACAAGCCGAGCGCGGACGTGATGCCGGATGCCACCCACGTGTATTTGTCGGCCAACGAAAAAACCGGCGTCGACCTGCTGCGCGCCGAACTGCTGCGCATCGCCGGCTGGCAGCAGACCGGAGAGTCGCTGTACCTGGCGCGCGAACGCCACCTGATCGCGTTGAAAAACGCCGGCGCCCACCTGGCCCGTGCCGGTGAGCACGCGGCGCAGAACGACCAGTCGCTCGACTTGTTTGCCGAAGAACTGCGCCTGGCGCAGGTGCAGCTCTCGAGCATCACCGGCGAGTTTTCGTCCGATGATTTGCTGGGGGTGATTTTTGGGCGGTTCTGTATCGGCAAGTAAAATCAGTACGGCGCGCCGGTAATCCCCAACCGCAACTGCCACACCGCGCCCGCGCCGGTAATGTACAAGGTCTTGCCGTCGGCACCGCCGAACGCGGCGTTGGTCACGTTCGCATCGACGTGGATGGTGGCGATCTGTTTGCCGGCCGGGGTGAACACGCGCAAGCGGTGATCGGTGTGTTCCGTCACGTAGATATTGCCCTGGCAGTCCACGGCCATGCCATCAGGGATGCCCAGTCCTTTGACCAGGTCGCGTCCCTGTTGCGGCTTGCCGTTGACGATGGGGTAGGCGCGCAGTACGCCCTGTTTGCCTTGCATGCCGTTTACGTACAGCACATCGCCGGCAGGCGACAGCGAGACGCCATTCGGATTGACCAGCCCGTCTTCCACCACCGTCACCGCGCCATCGGGCGCCACCCGATACACGCGGGTCTTGTCCTGGCCGCCGGGGGCGGCATCGCGCTGGAAGTCGGGGTCGCTGAAGTAGATGGTGCCGTCGGCGGCGATGGCCAGGTCGTTGGGCGAGTTGAATACCTGGCCGTTGTATTTGCCGGCGACGTCGCTGCGCTGGCCGCCCGGGGTGAAGCGCGAGACGCTCTTGTACTTGTGGGTGCCGGCCACGATGTTGCCCTTGGCATCGACCGCCAGGCCGTTGCTGCCGCTGTCGGCAATCGCGGTGCTGACCCTGCCGCTGGCGTCGAGCTTGAGGATGCGCGACGGGAAGCCGGGGCCGAACGTGAAGTGCGAGAAGTACAGCGCGTCGCCTATCCAGACCGGTCCCTCGTACAGCCCTTGGCCTTCGCCGGTGACGTTGGCGGCGGCAATACGGGTAGCGGTCAGGTCGCCGGCGGGCGCGTTGCCTTGGCAAGTGGCCGGCGTGGCCATGGCGTAAGAGGTCGAGAGTGCAGCGGCCAGGCTGAGGAGGAGGTGGCGTAACTTCATGGGCATTGTTCCTGTTGTCGTACGTTGGCAACTATCATTTCCAACGTTTTCATTAAAAAATATTTCTTCCCTATGAGGGACCCTGGACGGCCGGTTTTTGCCATCGCAACCTGTATAACCTCCGCAACTATCCTGCTATGATTTACCGGTCGCATACTGCCTGAATGTACCTCACCTTGCGCATTGTCATGGGTGAAAATATTCCACTAAAGTAATCTTGCAAGCCTGAGCACTGCCTGACTGGGAGGGATCGTGGAACCGACACAAGATAGCGTACCGGACGACGGCGCGGGTGCCAGCGCCACTGCCACCGCCACCGCGTCCGCGCCAGCAACAGGAACCGCCATGACCGCCCGAACGCGGCAGGCACTGCCGCCCAAGGGAGCTTGCTGGTACTGCGACCGGCCGCTCGACAATGTGCGCCGCTTCTGCGACAAGGAGTGCGCCGACGCCTTCGACGAAGAAAAGGAATTTACGCGCTGAGTTTTTCCTGCGCCGTTCCCAGTATCGCCAGCGCCGCTTCGAAATCGAACTGGTGCGCAGCTTCCGTCACTTCCTGAAATGCCTCCTCGCCCAGTCCCGCCGCCAGTACGCTGGCCGACTGCTCCAGCACGTCGATGGCGGCGCCGTCGCCTTCCTCCAGCAGCCGCGCCAGGTGTTTGACCAGCGGGCCTATTTCGGGTGTGGGGCCGGCCGCCGCCGTGGCGCCGGTCATCGCAGCCTTAGCAGCGGTCGCAGCAGGCGCAGCAGCCGCAGTCGCAGCAGCAGCCGTAGCAGGCGCCACGAGCGCGTCAGCCAGTTCCGCATCGATCGCCACCATCAGCGCGCGCACGGCCAGTTCCAGATGCGCCAGCGGGCCGATGCAAGGGGCGGGCGGGCCGGCGAACAGCGGCTCGAGCGCCATCGACAGCTGGTACAGCTGCTGCGCGCCGATCATGCCGGCTGCGCCCTTGAGTGTGTGGACGGTGCGCTGGGCCGAGACGATGTCGCCGGCCAGCAGCTCGGTGCGGGCCTGCTCGGCGCTATCCTGGTAGCGCTGGCGAAACCGGCGCAGGATCTGGCGGTACAGGTCGTGGTCGCCCATCAGTTGCTGCAGGCCGGTCTCGACCTCCAGTACCGGGGCTACGGCAGGGTTGGCGGCTGTCATCTCAGCGGGTAGTGAAAGACCAGTCCTGCGACACCGCCACCCCGTGCACGGCACCGCGGAAGCTGACATCGTAGGTGGTGTTGCCCCGCAGGACAGTAAGCGGGACGATGGCGGCGACCGAGGCGCCGGTGGACGCATCGGTGGCGCGGCTGAGCAGGCGCGTGGTGAGGGCTGCGCCGCCGCGTGGGGCCACGGTGAAACTTTGCACGGTCAGGTCACCGCCGGCACGCCCACTGTCGGCATGCACGCTGATCGGATAGCCGACTTCATCCTGGTTGGGGACCGGATCGGGTTCTTCCTGGTTGCTGAAGAAATTGGTGGGGACGGCGGTCTGGCCGGCCACCGGGTAGACCGCGATCTTGCCCACGCCCAGCCCGGCACCCAGGCCGTTGTTGGCGGTGAGGTCGGCAGTGAAATAGGTGTAGGTGCCGTTGGAGGTAACAGCGCCGGTGCCGACTTCCTTGAACACCGGCTCGAAAATCACGAAGCGGTGGTAGATCGCCGCGATCAGTTCGTCAGCGTGGTATTGGCCCGAGGTATTGCTTGCGGCCGAAATGACTTCGCCCGCGGCCCAGCGACCGCCCAACGTATAGCCGGCCGCAGCCAGGCGGTCGGTCAGTTTCAAACCGGTAAAGCCGGGCCGGCCGGCCAGCTGGTCGTGCGATACAGTGTTATTGAGCCGCAAATATTGCGAATGCCCCAATGCCGCCGTATCGATGGTGGTGTTGCGGCTGAGTGCGGACAGTCCCATCATGCCGCGCCGGTAGTTGAACCAGTTGAAGCCGTCGGTGGCGGTGTTGCCGGCGAGGGCAGGAGCGATAGGCGGCGGCACCGGTGTGGTGGGTGTGCCGGTCTGCCCCTGCGGGTTGGTCGCAACCGTGCCGGGGCTGCTGCTCTCGCTGTTGCTACCACCACCGCCACCACCGCAACCGGTCAGTAGCGCGGCAAATACGGCGGACGCCAGCAGGGCGGAGGACGAAGACAGGGACAGCGACGGGCGCGGGATGGACAGCATGACAATACTCCTGAAGTGGCCCGTCGATGCGGACCTGCACCGCTGATTCTATGCCAGATTTCCCACGCAAAGCACGCGATTTGCGCTTGAAGCGCGTGCGCGGCAGCGTGCCGGATGCCGCACCCGGCATCGACAATGGTAAGCTTGCGCCTGACCCGCCGCTTGCCGGCATTTTCGGATTACCAGTTGAAACCTACCAACCAGGCGCGCATGCGCCGCGCCAAATTCGCCCTGCCCAGCCTGGTGACTCTGATGTCGATCGCCTGCGGCTTCGGCAGCATCGTCATTTCCGTCGATAACGCCATGGTCGGCGATCCTGCCGATTACCGCCTGGCCGCCGTGCTGCTGGTGCTGGCCGGCGTGTTCGACGCGCTCGACGGCTTCGTGGCGCGCGCCACCAATACCCAGTCCGAATTCGGCATGCAGCTCGATTCGATCGCCGACGTGATGAACTTCGGCTGCGCCCCTGGACTGCTGCTGTATTGCTACGGTTTCGTTCACGTGGGGCTGGACTCGCAAACCTTGTTGCGCGCTGGCGGCATCGCCAGCTTCTTCTTTGTGGCGTGCGGGGCCTTGCGGCTGGCGCGCTTCAATGTCAGCGTGGGCCGCACCGACCCGCGCTACTTCGTCGGCATGCCGATCACCGCCGGCGCCGCCTGCGTGGCGGCCGTGGTGGTGGCCTGGCCCGAGCGGCCGACCACCATCCTGCACGCGGCAGGGATCGTGGCGCTGCTGTTCCTGGTCGGGAGCTTGATGGTGTCCACCGTGCGCTTCCCGAGCTCCAAGCAGAAAATGAGCGCGGGCCTGGTAGCGGTGCTGCTGGTGAACGTGGGGCTGCTGGTGTGGTTGCAGTTCACCTATTTCGTGCTGTTCTTCCTGGTGTACATCGTCGGCACGCTGGCGTTGAACCTGGCCTGGCGCACCGGCTGGACCGGCATTGCCCCGCCGGTCATCTACAAAGACGAAGACATTCTCTAGGATCTCGATAACCTACTGCGCGGCCCGCTATCGCTCGCTACGGTTCTCGAGGTCCTGACTTAAGCCACTTCGTGCCCGCGCGCGGCGCGCAGGATCTCGAACCACTGCGTGCGCGACAGGCTGAACTGCGTGGCCTGTACCGCCTCGGCAATCGCCTCGATACGGCCCGAGCCGGTCAGCCCGATTGGCCGGCACGGCAGCTGCATGATCCAGGCGAACACCACGCTGCTGAACGGCTGTTGCAACGCCTCGGCCACCGCCGCCACCTTGGCGCGCACGCGCTGGGCTGCCGGCTCGTCGCTGCTGAACACGCGTCCGCCGGCGAGCGGCGACCAGATCATCGGCGCCACGCCCAGGTCTTGCAGGCCGTCGAAGGTGTCGTCGAACATCGGCGCCAGCGACAATGGCGAAAACTCGACCTGGTTGGTGGCCAGCGCGATGCGGCGATTCAGTGATTCGAACTGGTGGCGCGAAAAATTGGAGACACCAAAGTGCCTGACCTTGCCATCCTGGCGCAGCCGCGCAAAGGCGCCGGCAATCTCGTCGAAATTCATCAAAGGATCGGGACGGTGGATCAGCAGCAGGTCGAGGTAATCGGTGCCCAGCTGGCGCAGCGAATGCTCGGCCGAGGCGATGATGTGGCTGGCGCTGGTGTCGTAGTGCTGGATCGTGTGGTCCGGCCGCGCAGCGCTGACCAGCTTGATGCCGCACTTGCTCACCAGTTGCATCTGTTGGCGCAACGACGGTTTCAGGGCCAGCGCCTCGCCGAAGGTGGCTTCCACCGCGTAGCCGCCGTAGATGTCGGCGTGGTCGAAGCTGGTCACGCCCAGTTCCAGGCATTGTTCGACCAGGGCCAGTCGCTGCTGCGGCGACATACCCCATTCATTCATGCGCCACATGCCGGCCACGATGCGCGACAGGGACAGGCCATTGGAGCTGGTGGTGATGGCGGGGCAGGTGTGGGACATGGCGGCTTTCTGGAGGCGGGATACGGTCAGGTTTGCAGAGTGTCTATGGATCCCCGCTTGCGCGAGGATGACGGCTTCCAGGGCAGTGTAAGAGTTTGCGTTCCCGCTGCCCTTTGCTCCGTCATCCCCGCGCACGCGGGGATCCATGGAGCGGTAGAGCGGTGCTACATTACTTCATCCAGAGACGGATCGAATCCCAGGCGCGGCCGAAGATCGAGGCTTCTTCCACGGTTTCCAGCGCCACGACCGGCAAGTCGAGCAGTGGCTTGCCATCGACCATCATCTTCAGCGAGCCGACGCGGCTGTTCTGCGCCAGCGGTGCGACCAGCGGGTCCTTGCGTTCGAGCACAGGTTTCAGCTTGGCAGCGACGCCCTTCGGCACCGTGACCAGCACGTCGTTGGTAAAGCCGATCTTGACTTCGTTCTTCGAGCCTTTCCAGATTTCTGGCGTGGCAATTGCCTGGCCCTTCGAGTACAGCTTGACCGTGTCGAAGTTCTGGAAACCCCAGTTGAGCAGCTTCTGGCTCTCCTGGGTACGGGTGGAATCGGAGTTGGTGCCCAGCACCACGGTGATCAGGCGGCGTTCGCCGGTGCCGTTCGGACGGCGCGCCGAGGCGATCATGCAGTAGCCGGCAGCTTCGGTGTGGCCGGTCTTCATGCCGTCCACGGTAGGATCGAGCCACAGCAGGCGGTTGCGGTTCTGCTGGGTGATCTTGTTGTAGGTAAAGCTCTTGACCGAGTCGATCTTGTAGAACTCGGGGAAGTCGAGGATCACGCGCTTGGCCAGCACCGACAGGTCTTGCGCGGTGGAGTAGTTGTCCGGGCTCGGCAGACCGTGCGGGTTGGCAAAGCGGGTGGACTTGAGGCCCATGCGCTCGGCTTCCTTGTTCATCATCACCACGAAAGCGGACTCGTCGCCGGCGACCGCTTCGGCCAGCGCCACGGCGGCATCGTTACCCGACTGAATCATCAAACCGTGCAGCAGGTCGCTGATGCTGACCGGCGTGGCCGGATCGATGAACATCTTCGAGCTGCTCGAATCGACCTTCCAGGCGCGGGTGGACACGTTGACCATCTGGTTCAGCGTAATCTTCTTGTCGCGCAGCGCGGCAAACGTCACGTAGGCGGTCATGATCTTGGTGAGCGAAGCAGGCTCGATACGCAGGTTGGGGTCTTGCGAGGCGATGATCTGGCCGCTGGTGGCGTCCAGCAACAGCCACGACTTGGCGGCAATGGTCGGTGGCGGCAGGGTTTGAGCCACAGCGGCGGAGAGCATCAGCACACTGGTGGCCAGTGCCGCGATAAATTTTTTCATGGGCGGTGTTCGGTGTAGAGTTAAAAAAAAAGCAGCAGACATTATAAAAGCTTAGTCTGCCGGGGTTCCGTCCGTTTCCAAGTCGGCAACATCGCCAGGGCGGCGCCACAGCTGGGTAACCCAGCCCTTGATATGGTGCAGCTTGCGGTGGAAGAAGTGGTCGGCGCCGGGAATTACCAGCACCGGTATATCTTGCGGACGCACCCATTCGAGCACATCCACCAGCGGGATCGTATCGTCGTTCTCGCCGTGGATCAGGATGGTGTCGGCCGGAATGTCGGCCATTTGCCATTTTTTGGCGGCCGCGCCCACCAGCACCAGGCGCTCGGCCGGAGTACCGGCGGCAAGCAGACGCTGGCCCAGCTGCGACTGCACATAGGTGCCGAACGAAAAGCCCGACAGCGCCACCGGCAGGCCCGGGAACTTTTCCACCATCCAGCCGTGTACCTGGGCCATGTCGTCGGTTTCGCCCTGGCCGTGATCGTGCACGCCTTCGGACTTGCCCACGCCACGGAAATTGATCCGCGCCACCACGTAGCCGAGCTTGACGAAGGTGCGCATCAGCGTGACCGCCACCTTGTTGTCCATGGTGCCACCGAACAACGGGTGGGGGTGGGCCACCAGGGCGATGCCGCGTGGTGCGCCTTCAGGATGGTCGAGTACGCCTTCGATGATGCCGGCGGCGCCGGCCAGGGCGAATTTTTCTACGGTCATGGTGGTTACAGTAATCAGATTTTCAGACGGTCGACGACCTTGCCGCCGACGATATGGCTGTCGATGATTTCATCGATATCTTCCTTGTCCACGTAGGTGTACCAGGTGCCTTCCGGATAGACCACCAGCACCGGGCCTTCTTCGCAACGGTCCAGGCAGCCGGCCTGGTTGATGCGCACCTTGCCGTGGCCGTTGATGCCCAGCTCCTTGCAGCGTTTTTTGGCGTGTTTTTGCGCAGTCTCGGCGCCGTGATCGCCGCAGCTGTTGCGGCCGTCATCGCGCTTGTTCATGCAGAAAAAAACGTGGTGCTTGAAATATGGCGTGTCGCTCATGGCTGTATCTCGGGTTGGGCGTAATTCATTATGATACCCGCCCTTGGCCGGCGGCGTTGAGCTTATGGGACGGCAGCCACAGGAACCAGATCGCAAAGAACGGCCACAGCAGGGCAAGGAATTGCGCCGCGCCGTTGAAGTTCAGGAACTTGCCCTGCACCCATGTTTGCAAAGTCGCCACGAAGTACGGGTTGGCGGGCGTGGTGTTGATGATCACCAGGGCCAGCAGCAGCGTAATCACCGCCACGCGCCGCTGCGCCGCGTGCGGGGCAAAGCCCAGGCCCGCCAGCATGATGGCGCCGATCAAAAAGCCGCCTTCGGCGCCGGGCGTTACCCACACGAAGGCATTTTCCGGCGCGAACAGCAGCGCCGAGGCCAGCGCCTTGACCAGGATGGCGCTGGCGATCATGGCCGAGACCAGCAGCGCGCGAGGAGACGGCTTGCGCAGCAAGCACAGCAGCGTCAACGACGCGCCCACCATGCCGCAGGCGGTGATGATGGTCTCCGACAGCCAGTACTGCTCCACCGTGAGCACCACGTCCGGGCGGATATAGCTGGCCAGGTCGATCTCGGCGTCGGCCGCCCACGACAGCCAGTCCGACAGGATCGGCAGGATCTGGCCCAGGCCGAACAGGAAGTTTTGCGGATAGATCTGCGCCAGCGGCCACAGCGCCAGCAGCACCAGGCCCTGGCTGGCGTGCGGCGCAAACCACGCCTGGCGCAGGCGCTGCAACTGGCTGCGGTCGAGCAGGCGGCGCACGGTCAGCACGCCAATCAGCGCGCCCACCGTGCAGCCGGCGGAATTGGTCCAGAAGTCGAGGTTGGACGACACCCGCGACGGCAAAAACGTCTGCACCGCCTCCATCGTGCCCGACACCAGTACCCCGGCCGTGGCGCCGATCAGGAACGCGAAAAACTTGCGCACGTGCGGGTACAGCGCATAGACCAGCAGGGTGCCGAGCGGGATGTAGCCGATGACGTTGGTGATGGCGTCGAACTTGGTCCAGTACCGCGGCATGCTGTAGGTTTCGAGGAAGATCCACGGCGACAGGCCCTGGTTCTGCCAGCCTGAGAACGGGAACCAGCTGGCGTAGATAATCAGCAGCAGGTAGGCCAGGAAGGCGGCGCGGGCCAGTGGCGACGATTTGCTCGCTGGGGTAGGGAGGGGCTTGGGCTGCTTGGCCCGGCGACCGCGTCGGCCACGTTTGATGATCGGTGCAGTGGCATCGGTTGGAGCGAGGACTGGATCCGCAATGGAGGTGGCTGTCGCTGCAGCGGCAGCTGCCGGTGACGCAGTTGCTGCGTCAGTCGCAGGCGCAGGCGCAGGCGCCGGCGGTCGCTCCGTCATTATTTCGGCGCCGGCAGGGTTGCCAGCCAGTTCAGCACATCGCCCGACAGCGCGTCGGCGGCATCGGCCAGTGCGCGCGCGCCGCCGGCGGCGTCCGCCGTGGGCGCTGGGACGCTGCGGGTAAAGCTCTTCTGGTCCACCAGCTTGTGCGCCGAGAACACCGAGGCGCGCAAGGTGATGGTGCCGCCGCTGGCGGTGGCGCTCTCGAAGTTATGGGCGAAGTCGTCGAGCTCCGTGCGCAGCAGCATGGCGCCAGCCGCCGCATCGGTGGTGGACAGCACCTTTACGCCAGCCTGGGCGATGCGTGCCTTCAGGCGCTGGGTCATCAGCTGCAGCGGGGTGGCGGTCCACTGGTTGTAGGCGTACGGGCGCTGTTGGCGCGCATCGGCGTACAGCAGGCGGTAATGCATGCGCTCCGAGTCGAGCGATGCCGGCCCGGTCATGTCGGCCACGATGATCGGCGCGATGCTGGCGGCCGTCACAGCAGCCGGCTGCGGCAGCGGGCCGAAATCGAAGTGGGCCTGGGTAGGGCCCTTGCTGGCGCACGCGCCCAGCAGGACCGCCAGGGCGGCGATGGCAAAACGGTTGCGCAGGTTGGTCATGACGGGTGATCCTTATTTGGCCGGTGCAATCGGTGCAGCGAAGCCCTCTTCACCAGGGCCGGGCGGAATGCCGGGCGCGCCGAAGATCAGGCTTTGCGGACGATCGTTAATCTTGTTCATGGTACGGCGTACGGCGCGCATCGAGGCGCGGGTGTCGTCCGACAGCGAATTGACCTGCGGCAGCGTGTCCATTTCAATGCCGCCCGCTACCGATTCCACCGAGGTGATGATGCGCTCGACCGAATCGCTCACGCGCTGGATCGGGCCGTCGGGTGCCTGCAGGCTGGTGCTCAGGCGATTGAGGTCGGTGGCCAGCGCATTGAACGAGTCGAGCGTGCTTTGCGCATGGTTGGCCAGCGCCGGCAGCTTGGCAATGGTCGGTTCGAGCTTTTCAGGCAGGTCGCGGTACTTGTTGGCGGTGGTGCTCACGTCGGCAAAGGCGGCCAGCATGATCTTCTGGTTCTCGGGGCTGAGCAGGGTGTTCAGGCGACGTGTGACTTCTTCGGTCTGGGTGAGGATTTCGCGGCCGCGCTTTTCCACCTGGTCGAGGAAGCCCTGGCGCAGCGGAATGCGGGCCGGGTGGTCGGTATTGGTGGCCAGCAGCGGCGAGCCGGTTTTTTCGTCGTCGAGCGAGATGAAGGCGATGCCGGTCACGCCCTGGTAGCCCAGGGTGGCAAACGTGGTGCGGGTGATCGGCGCGTCGGTATTGATATTGAGGGTGACCAGGATCTGCCCGGCCATTTGCGGATCGAAAGCGATGCTGCCCACTTTACCCACTTCCAGGCCGCGATAGCGCACTGGCGCCTGCGGGTTCAGACCCGGCACCGACTGGGTCGTGGCGATCACGTAGGGCACGCGCTCCACGCGGTCCTGGTTGAACCAGAGGCCGAACAAAATGGCCGCGATCAGCAATGTGATCGTAAAGAAGCCGGTGGTCAGTGCATGCGATCGGTTTTCCATCAGGTTTCCTTGTTGGTCTTCTCGTCGAGTGCTTCCAGCGCGCGGCGTCCGCGGTCGCCAAGGAAGAACTCCTTGATGAAGGGGTGATCGACCTTGAGCAGGTCCTGCAGCGGCCCGAGGGCGATCACGTGTTTTTCAGCCAGTACGGCGATGCGGGTGGACAGCGCGAACAGCGTGTCCAGGTCGTGCGTGACCATCACCACCGTCAGTCCCAGCTCGCGGTGCAGCGACTTGATCAGCGCCACGAACGCTTCGGACAGGTCGGGGTCGAGGCCGGCCGTGGGTTCGTCGAGGAACAGCAGTTTCGGCTCCAGGGCCAGCGCCCGCGCCAGCGCCACCCGCTTGACCATGCCGCCCGACAGGTCGGATGGCATCTTGTTCGCTTGTTCCGGTCCCAGTCCCACCATGTTCATCTTCAGCAGCACGGCGTCGCGCACCAGGTCTTCGGGCAGGACCTTCAGTTCGCGCATCGGCTGGGCGATGTTCTCGAACACCGTCAGCGCCGAATACAGCGCACCTTGCTGGAACAACATGCCCCAGTGGTTGCGCAACTGCTGCAACTGCTCGGCGTTGATTTCGCTGATATCTTCGCCGAAAACCTTCACGCACCCGCGCGCGGGACGCTCCAGCCCCAGCATCTGGCGCAGCAAGGTGGTCTTGCCGGTGCCCGAGCCGCCGACGATGGACATGATCTCGCCCTGTTCGATCTCGAGGTTGAGGTCCTGGTGCACCACGGTGCGGCCATACTTGGTCCACAGGCCGTTGATGTCGACGATCGGTACGCTGCCGTCCAGGGTCAGTTCGCCTGTGCCTGGGCCGCAGCTATTATCCTGGTCGTTCACTTGATCAGCCATCAGAACCCCACGCCCGAGAAGACAATCGCAAACACGGCGTCGGCCAGGATCACGGCCGTGATCGCGGTGACCACCGAGGTGGTGGTGCCGCGCCCCAAGCTCTCGGTATTCGGCTTGATGCGCAGGCCGAAGTGGCACGACACCAGCGCGATCAGCACGCCGAACACCACCCCCTTGCCGATGCCGATCATGTAGTTGGCCAGCGGGACCGCCTCCGGCAGTTTCAGCAGGAAGTACTGGGGCGACAGGTTCAGCTCCACCTTGGCCGAGATCATGCCGCCGATCAGCGCCACCGCGTCGGTCCAGATCACCAGCAGCGGCATGGCAATCGCGAGCGCCAGCACCTTGGGCATGATCAGGCGGAAGCCGTGCGAGATGCCCATCACCAGCATGGCGTCGAGTTCCTCGGTCACGCGCATCACGCCCAGCTGGGCGGTGATCGAGGAGCCGGAGCGGCCGGCGACCAGGATCGCCGCCAGCAAGGGCCCCAGTTCGCGGATGATGCTCATGCCCAGCAGGTTGACCAGGAAAACGTCGCCGCCGAAGTTACGCAGCTGCTGCGCCGACAGAAACGAGAACACCACGCCGATCAAAAAACCCACCAGCGCCGTGATGCCCAGCGCCTGGAAGCCAGCATGGAAGATATTGGCCGAGATCTCCTTCCACGGTCCGCGCTGCGGCGCCCGGATGAAGCGCCCGATATCGAGCGTGAGCTGGCCGATCAGGCGTATGAACGCCGTCATGTGCTCGAAGAACAGCATCACCGCAAAGCCGAGTTTCATCACCAGCGTCAGGCGGTGCTGGCGGGTGTTGGGCAGTTCGATCTTGCCGGTGGCTTCGAGGCGGTTGAAAAATTCTTCCTGGCCCGGCGCCAGGTGCAGGTTGGCGGGACGGGCCTTGCCCCAGGCGTTCCAGAGCAACTGGGCGCCGATGTGGTCCATGCTGTCGATGGCGCTCAGGTCCCAGCGCAGCTGATCGGCCTTGATCGACTTGAGCATGCCGGTGATGGTGGCCATGGCCTTGCCCTGTGCCAGTGCGTGGACTTGCCAGGTGCCGCCCGCCGCGATCGACGGACCGTTGGCGGCGCCAGGGGTGAGGGTGAGGGTAGGCTCTTGGGCAGTAGGCATATCCGCCAGTTTAAGGGACTTTCGCCTGCGCCGCCACTTGTGTTCGTCGTTGAAGGGCGCTGGCCATACCCCTCAAAAGACCAGCGCGAACTATGCCGCCAGCCGGCGCGCCTGTCGCTTGGGCGCCGGCGTCTCCACGACCTTGGCCTTGGGACCGGAATAATCGCTGGCCAGCAGCGCATCGGCCTCGAGCTTGTCCATGCCGCGTACCTGCAGGTATTTGCCCACCATCGCCACCAGGCGTTCGAGCGCAATTCGGTGCGTGGCGTCGGTATTGGCGTACAGCCAGTCGGAAAACGCCATGAAGTGCTCGAACGCCGCGTCGCCCAGCAGTACCGGCAGGGTATTGGTGAAGCGGCCCGAGTTGGCCACCAGGTCCCAGTAGCGGGCAAAGCGCACCAGCCGCTGCATGGTAGCGAAGTCGATATCGCGGTTGGCCAGGATGGTGTACGGCGCATACGGATCGAACACCAGGCCGTATTCCTGGGTGTGGCGGATGATCGGTGTGCCGCGCAGGCGCTTGAGGATGCCGAACTGGATCTCGTGCGGGTTGAGCGCCCACAGCTTGTTAAAGCCTTCGGCAAAGCTCTCGACTGTCTCGCCGGGCAGGCCGGCGATCAGGTCCACGTGCATGTGGGCGTGCGATTGCTCCGTCAACCAGCGGATGTTGTCGGCCGCCTTCTGGTTGTCCTGCTTGCGGCTCACCAGCGTCTGCACCGCCGGATTGAAGCTCTGGATGCCGATCTCGAACTGCAGTGCGCCGTGCGGGAACTTGCTGATGCCCTCCTTGAGGGCGTCGGGCAGGTGGTCGGGCACCAGCTCGAAGTGGGCATACACCGGGTCGTCGGGGTTGGCCTCGAGCTTATCGAGGAAGAACTGCATGATCTTCAGGCTGGTCTTGATGTTCAGGTTGAAGGTGCGGTCGACGAACTTGAACAGCCGGGCGCCGCGCGCATGGAGCGACTCCATCTCGGCCAGGAACGCGTCGAGCGCGAACGGCCAGGCCGTCTTGTCCAGCGCCGACAGGCAAAACTCGCACTTGAACGGGCAGCCTCGCGACGCCTCGACATACAAGGTGCGGTTCTTGATGTCGTCGTCGGTATACAAGGAGTAGGGCAGCTTGATCTCGGCCATCGGGGGCTGCACGCCCGCGTGGGTTTTCATCAGGGGCTTGGGGCCATTGAGGATCTCGCCGCACAGCTTGGGGAAGGTGACGTCACCCCAGCCGGTGATCAGGTAGTCGGAAATCTTGACGATCTCCTGCTCGTTCGATTCGTACGATACCTCCGGGCCGCCGAGCACCACCACCACGTGCGGCGCCACGCGCTTGAGCATGGCGATGACCTTGGTGCTTTCCTCGACATTCCATATATAGATACCGAAGCCGACGATTGTCGGAGAATACGCCAGGATACGTTCGACGATCTCGGTGGTCTTGGCGCCGATGACGAATTCCTGCAAGCGTGTCTGCTCCTGCAGCTCGCCCATATTCGCTAACAGGTAGCGCAAACCCAGCGAGGCGTGGGTGTAGCGGGCGTTGAGGGTGGTGAGCAGGATGGACATGAGGGCAGGGAAATCGAATAAACCGTTATTTTACCCTCGCCAGCCCTTGTCAGCCCCAGTGGCCTTTGCTATGATTCGCCCCCTCGCAGAACAATGCACGCTTTTCAAGCTGTTGCAGAGTGAAGCGAAGGTAAGAAAAGTAAGAAAAAGAAGGTTGACGAAACAAGCTAAACGCTTCATACTCTTTCTTCTTCGCGGCAGACAAAACGATCGCTGCGAAATGCAACACCGAATACAGTTCTTTAAAAATTAACAGTCGATAAGTGTGGACGTTTGA
>NZ_LROM01000140.1 GCF_001758785.1 Duganella phyllosphaerae | reverse complement strand
AGAAGGGGCTGCGCGCGTTGGGCGCGGGCGGTATCGCCGCCGCCATCGTCGATTTGCGCCTGCCCGGCGACGACGGCCTGGCGCTGCTGCGCGCCGCGCCCGAGATCGCCCCGGACGTGCCGTGCATCATGCTCACCGCTTACGCCAGCGGCGCCAATACCATCGAGGCGATGCGGCTGGGCGCTTTCGACCACCTGACCAAGCCGATCGGGCGCAGCGTGCTGGCCGAGACGCTGGCGCGGGCCTTGCGGGCGCGGGCGGCCAATGGCGTGGACACTGAAATGGACAATGCAGTGGCCGACCCGGACGACACCATGGTCAGCAACAGCGAAGCGATGCGCGCCATCTTCAAGCGCATCGGCCTGGTGGCCGACAGCGACAACTCGGTGCTGGTGCTTGGCGAAACCGGGACCGGCAAGGAGCTGGTGGCGCAGGCGCTGCATCGCAACAGCGCCCGGGTGCAGGGGCCGTTCGTGGCGGTCAACTGCGCGGCGATTCCGGCCGACTTGCTCGAGAGCGAACTGTTCGGCCACGTCAAGGGCGCGTTTTCCGGCGCCACGGCCGACCGCCCCGGACGCTTCCGCGAGGCCGACGGCGGCACCCTGTTCCTCGACGAGATCGGCGACATGGCGCTGCCCACCCAGGCCAAGATCCTGCGCGTGCTGCAGGAGCGGGTGGTCACGCCGCTGGGCGGACGCCACGCGCAAGCGGTCAACCTGCGCGTGGTGGCCGCCACCCACCGCGACCTCGAGCGCGAGGTGGTCGAGGGCAGGTTCCGCGCCGACTTGCTGTACCGCTTGCAGGTGATCACCATCGTGTTGCCGCCGCTGCGCGAACGGCACGGTGATATCGAGGTGCTGCTCGCGCATTTTCTCCATCACGGCGGCGGTCGCAGCAAGCGGCTGTCGGACGCCGCGCTGGCCGCCTTGCGCGCGCACGACTGGCGCGGCAACGTGCGCGAGCTGCGTAACACCGTGCAGCGCGCGATTGCGCTCAGTGAGGGCGATCTGATCGAGGAGCGGCACCTGGGGCTGGCAACGGCTGCAGGGGCGTCAGCGGCGTCCGTCGGCGCGACTGATGCTGCACCTGCCGGTACGCCATCCCGCGCTACCGGGCCGGCTGCGGCCATCGGCAGCGTGGATGCAGTTGCCGCGCTGGCTGACGGAGTGGCTGCTGCCCCTGGCGGCGTTGCTGGCGCCACCGGGGCGGCGCTTGGTGCTGGTTCGGTCACTTCCGTGCCGCTGGCCGCAGATGTACCGGCCATCGACTGGGACGGCAACCTGGACCAGGCCGTGGCGCAGCTGGAGGCGGCGATGCTGGTACGGGCGCTGGCCGCCAGCGACGGCAACCGCAGCCAGGCGGCGCGCCGGCTCGGCCTGTCGCGCCAGCAGTTGTATCGCAAGCTGGCGCAATATGGTCTGGATGTGTGACGCCTGTCCGCAGGGCGGACAAGCAGGTGTCACCAAAGCGGACAAGCGGCGGCGCCGAACGCCCGATTCGGGCGTTTTGCAGGCGGGCAGGGCTGGCACGCTATCTGCATAGACATGGTTACCCCGCCTTTTAATGAAACAAGGAGAGAACCATGAATACCCTGAAACTGAAGCCCGTCATGCTGGCTGTCGCACTGACCGCTGTCACCGCCACCGCTGCCTTTGCCGCGCCGCAGCCTGCTCAGCCGCCAGCACCATTGCTGCTGGCCCAGGCCGATACGCCAC
>NZ_LROM01000139.1 GCF_001758785.1 Duganella phyllosphaerae | reverse complement strand
ATCCGACGTTATCGGCGCCGGCAAACACTTCCGCCGCCGCCCGCCGCAAGATGGTGCGCGACACCTGCGGCTGGCTTTCCACGTACGCCCCCAGCAGCGCGCGGTCGCACAGCAAATTGATACGGCGCGGCACGCCCTTGGTCAGGCTGTGAACCAGCCCCATCAGGCGGCGTGGAAACGGTGCAATCGCCGCCGCCCCGGCCACCGCCAGGCGGTGCTCGATATACGCCGAGGTCTCGGCCTCCGACAGCGAGCCGAGGTGATAGCGGGCAATCACGCGCTGCGCCAGTTGTTCCAGTTCGGGCCGGGCCAGCATGGTGCGCAGTTCGGGCTGGCCGATCAGGATGATTTGCAGCAGCTTGCGCTCGCTGGTTTCCAGGTTGGTCAGCAGGCGCAGTTGTTCCAGCACCTCGGCCGACAGGTTTTGCGCTTCGTCGATGATCAGGACATTGTTCTTGGCCTGGGCGTGGCTGGTCAGCAAGTAGGCGTTGATCGCATCGACATAACCCTTGACGCTGACCGCGCCGCCCCCCTGCGGCGGCAAATCGACACCGAACTCATCGCAGATGGTCAGCAGCAATTCCTCGACCGTGAGCTTGGGATTGAAGATATAGCCGAGCTTGCAGTTGTCGGGGATCTGCTCCATGAAACAGCGGCAGACCGTGGTCTTGCCGGCGCCGATCTCCCCCGTGAGCAGCACGAAGCCGCCGCCGCTGCCGATGCCATAGAGCAGGTGCGCCAGCGCCTCGCGGTGGCGTTCGCTCATGAACAGGTAGCGCGGGTCGGGCGCGATGGAGAACGGCGATTGTTTCAGGTTGAAGTATTGCGTGTACATGAAAACCTTGAGAGTGCGCGTGCCGTATTCTAGCCCCTACTTGGGGCGTGAGCGCACCGGCGGTGGTTGCACCGGCGGCAGGGGCTTGTATTTGGCGCAGTAGATTTTCGATTTGGTATCGAAATAGACGATGCGGCTGGCCGGCTTGGCCTCGCGCACCGGGAAGGCCGACGTGTCGATACGGATATGGTGCACGCCCACCTGGGTGATGATGGCCTGCTGCAGTTCCTCGGGCGTGGCCTCGGCCACGGCGCCCACGAAAATATAGGTGCTGGTGTCGTCGCTGACCATCACCTCGGAAATCTCGCGGCCCCACAGCGACGCGCCGTCGGTGCGGAACCAGTACGCGCCGCCCTCGTGCTTGTAGGCCGGACCGAAATGCTTGAGCAGGTAATCGTAGTAATAAAAATTGGCGGTCTGGTCGCGGCACAGCAGGCCGTTGCCGATGATGGTGCCGAACGTGGTGGGCACGTTTTGCGCCCGCGCCGGCGCGGTGGCCAGCGCCAAAGTCACAGCAATCGCCAGCGCGCCGCGCTGCAACGAGAAAGAAAGAAACGCCACCGGCTCAGGTCTTCGACAACCAGGCGCGGTTGGCGCTGATGCGCGCCTTGGCGGTGGCCGGCAAGGCGTCGTAGCAGCCGGGGTATTGCTTTAACGCGGCTTCGCGAATTTCTTTCTGCAAGCCGTTAATCAGAAAAATATACAGCACCCCACCGTCCTTGGTATTTTTGGTTCCCAGGTATCTGATCATATGTGGTCCCTTTCCATGCGTCTTTATTATGACATTATCGGCGCGGCGCGCGGCAAATTGAATCGCCTACAGTTCAAACCGGGCCAAACTCCTTTTGACAGTGTGCTTTACCTCCCACTATAGTGCCGCATGATCGAATTTCTCCTCGGCGTGGACGGCGGCGGCAGCGGCACCCGCGCCATCCTGGCCCCCGCGCCTTCCTGCCAAACAGGCCTACCCGGCCTACCCGGCCTACCTGCCCTGCTCGGCACCGGCGCCGCCGGTCCCTCCGGCCTGGCGCACGGCATCGCCAGCGCCTGGACCGCTGTCGAGCAAGCCATCGCGGCCGCCTTTGCCGCTGCCGGCCTGCCGGTGGCCCCGCGC
>NZ_LROM01000138.1 GCF_001758785.1 Duganella phyllosphaerae | reverse complement strand
TGACAGTGCTGGCGGGCGAGGTCGGGGTGGACGCCAACGTCATCGGGGCGGCATATCTGGCGCTGCATGCTGCGTTCGCGCCGGGGTAAGGCCTGCGCCGACGCCGGGACTGGACAAACTCTGCAAGTAAGCAATCAGCGCCGCCCGTTCGGCTGAGCTGCTCACCTTGAAATCCATGTTCTGGCCCGGAATGAAACGCTCGGGATCGGTGAGCCACCGGTCGAGCGACCTGGCGTCCCACGTCACTTGCGAGCGCTTGAGCGCGCGCGAATAATCGTAGTCCTTGATGGCGCCGGCGCGGCGGCCGAACACGCCGCGATGGCGTGGGCCGGTCTCGTCGGTGTCGAGCGCATGGCAATCGGTGCAGCGTTGTTGCCACAGGCGCTGGCCCTGCTTGATCGCTGCCGCGCCCTGGGCGTGCGCCTGCGCTGCTGAGAAAATCAGGTACAGGGCAAGGCAGGTGGTCAGGCGCAAGGGCATCGCGGTCTCCGGGTGGGTGAGCCCATCTTACGCCTGGACTTGCTGCTGTAGAGCAAGATTACCCTTCAATCGCAAGAAACAGGCTGTTGATGTCACGGAATGTTTTCAAAAAGAAAAGCATCAGGCTGGCGGCCCAAGGATAAAAGCGGGCTTTTGCGGTGGGAGTGCCGTAAATCCATTAAAATACCGGGTTATTCTCGCATTAGCTCCCAAGGATTAAATATGTCAATTTCCAGCACCGAAGAAATCGTCGCCGAATTGCGCGCTGGCCGCATGGTGATCCTGGTCGATGAAGAAGACCGGGAAAACGAAGGCGACCTGGTGCTCGCGGCGGACTTCGTTACGCCGGAAGCCATCAATTTCATGGTCAAGCACGCGCGCGGCCTGGTATGCCTCACGCTCACCGAAGAACGTTGCGATCTGCTCGAGCTGTCGATGATGTCGTCGCGTAACGGCACCGCCTTTGGCACCAACTTCACGGTATCGATCGAAGCGGCCGAAGGCGTCACCACCGGCATCTCGGCTGCCGACCGCGCCAAGACCATCGAGGTGGCAGTATCGAAAGATGCCAAGGCCGTCGATATCGTCCAGCCGGGCCACATCTTCCCGCTCAAGGCTCAAAAGGGCGGCGTGCTGATGCGTGCTGGTCACACCGAAGCCGGTTGCGACCTGACCGCGATGGCCGGCTTGACGCCCGCCTCGGTGATCTGCGAGATCATGAAGGACGACGGCACCATGGCGCGCCTGCCGGACCTGATGGAATTTGCCAAGGAACACAAGCTGAAGATCGGCACCATTGCCGACCTGATCCAGTACCGCAGCCGCAACGAGTCGCTGGTGGAGCAGGTGGGCGAGCGCGTGCTCAACACCGCGCAAGGCCAGTTCCGCATGATCGCATACCGCGACAAGCCGAGCGGCTCGGCCCACCTGGCGCTGGTGCATGGCCAGATCGAAAAAGACAAGGACACCCTGGTGCGCGTGCACCAGCCGGTCTCCATACTCGACGTGCTGGAATCGGAAGCGACCACCCACTCGTGGAATTTGTCGTCGTCGCTGGCAGCGGTGAAAGCTGCCGACAGCGGCGTGATCGTGCTGCTCAACTGCGAAGAAACTGCCGAGCAGTTCTTCTCGCAGTTTGCCGCGCTCGACAAGCCGGAAGCCAAGCCGAAAGGCCGCGCGGCCAGCATGGACCTGCGCAGCTACGGCATCGGCGCACAGATCCTGCGCGAAGTCGGCGTGTGCAAAATGCAACTGCTGGCCAGCCCACGCAAGATGCCGTCGATGACGGGCTTCGACCTGGAAGTGACCGGCTACCTGGCCAAACCCAACTAACCTGATTAAAGAGGCTCATCATGACCGTAGGAAGCTACGATACCAACCTGAACGGCGACGGCCTGCGTGTCGGCATCGTTCAAGCCCGATTTAACGAAGACATCGGCCACGGCCTGCTGTCGTCCTGCCTGGCAGAACTGAAACGCCTGGGCGTGGAAGACGAAGACGTGCTGCACGTGACCGTGCCGGGTGCGCTGGAAGTGCCGCTGGTGCTGCAAAAAATGGCCGAGTCGCAGCAGTTCGACGCGCTGATCGCCCTCGGCGCCGTGATCCGAGGCGAAACGTACCACTTCGAGCTGGTCTCGAACGAGTCGGGCGCGGGCATCACCCGCATCGGCCTCGACTACGGCATCCCGATCGCCAACGCGATTCTCACCACCGAAACCGATGAGCAGGCAGAAGTGCGCATGGTCGAAAAAGGCACCGACGCCGCCCGTGTGGCAGTGGAAATGGCCAATCTGACCATCGCCCTCGAAGAACTCAATCAGGACCAGGGCGACGACGAATAAGTCGCGTCTTTAACAACAGGTAACCCCATGACAGATAAAAGCCTACACGCAAACCCCAGCAAGAACCGCACCCCGCGCCACCGCGCGCGCGAGTTCGCGCTGCAGGGCCTGTACCAGTGGCTGCTGAACAACGAGCCCGCCACCACGGTCGTCAACAACATCCGCGCCGCCCACGGCTTCGACAAGGCCGACGCCGAGCATTTCACCAAGCTGCTGTACGGTGCGATCCAGGACTCCGTGGCCCTGCGCGAAACGTTTGCGCCGCTGGTCGATCGCGGCATCAACGAGTTGTCGCCGATCGAGCACGCGGTGCTGTTGATCGGTGCCTACGAGCTGAAGAACAACCTCGAGATCCCTTACCGCGTGGTCATCAACGAAGCCGTTGAACTGACCAAGTCGTTCGGCGGTATCGATGGCCACAAGTACGTCAACGGCGTGCTCGACAAACTGGCGCCGAAGCTGCGTGCCGATGAAGTCGCAGGCGACAAGAAGCGCTGATCGCTCAACGAACGTGCAAGCATAGGCCGGGTCTGTTGCGGATCCGGCCTTTTTTTACGCCGGTCGCCCGCCAGCGTTAGCTGGCAGACCCAGCAAGCCAATCTCCGCTTGAAATGCAAACAATTCTCATTTACTATAAAATGAATGAGAATTATTCTCATCAATTTCAAAGTGACTGGGGCAACATCATGGCAAGCACGGAAATCACATCGATGCTCAATTGCGGGCTGATCGCTGCCTTGGCGGCGCTGTGCCTGTACCTTGCCTCGTCGCGCCAGCGCCTGTGGCCCGCTGCGCGCGCGCGCGCATATTTCCTGCGCTGGCTGTCGGTGCCGCTGCTCACCGGTGCGCTGGCAACAGTGGCCGAGGCTGCCGGCTTCTGGGCCGGCCTGGTGATCGTGTTGATTTCCATGGCAGCCGTATTGCTGGTAGTTCCTTCCATCGATCTCTGGCTGCAACGCGGCAAGCCGCAGCGGGCATAGTCAGCCCGGCGCTGGCCTCGGGCCTGGCCAGCGCTGCCGCAAGCGCCATCTGCTAGTACCATCATCAAGTTGCCTAATCGCATGTCGAGTCGCACCGGCGTGCGGTTATAATCCGCTCACTCTGGAAACTACAAGAACGGACCCGAGCAACATGAGCCAGCCCAACCAGTTTTCCCTGCTGAAGCAACGCCGCTTCGCTCCCTTCTTCTGGACCCAGTTTCTCGGCGCTTTCAACGACAACCTGTTCAAGACCGCGCTGATCGTCGTCATCACGTTCGATGCGCTGAGCTGGACCAATCTCGAGCCGTCGCTGGTCACCAACCTGATCCCCGGCCTGTTCATCCTGCCGTACGTGCTGTTCTCCGCCACCGCCGGCCAGCTGGCCGACAAGTTCGACAAGGCCGGCCTGACGCGCTGTGTCAAATGGCTGGAAGTGGCCATCATGGTCGTCGCGGGCATCGGCTGGATGACCCATCACCTGTGGCTGCTGGTCGCAGCAGTAGTGGGCATGGGTATCCATTCCACCCTGTTCGGCCCGGTCAAATATGCCTACCTGCCGCAGCACCTGAAAAAGGAAGAACTGATCGGCGGCAATGGCGTGACCGAGATGGGCACCTTTGTCGGCATCCTGGCCGGCGAGATCCTGGGCGCAATATTGGTGGTGATGCAGCCGCACGGCCTGTACTTCGAGGCGGGCGCCACCATCTTCGTGGCGGTCATCGGCCTGCTGGTCAGCTACCGGATTCCGCCATCGCCGGCGCCGTCGCCCGAGCTGAAAGTGGACTGGAATTTTGTCGCCGAATCGGTGCGCAACCTGCGCTTCTCGAGCAAGAACCGGGTCGTGTTCCAGTCAATGCTGGGCAACTCGTGGTTCTGGTTCTACGGCGCCGTGCTGCTGGCGCAGTTACCCGTGTATTCGAAGGATTACCTGCACGGCGACCACGGCGCGTTCGTGATGCTGCTCACCGTGTTTTCGCTGGGCGTGGGTTCGGGCTCGCTGCTGTGCGAGCGCCTCTCTGGCGGCAAGGTCGAAATCGGCCTGGTGCCGTTCGGCTCGATCGGCCTGACCATCTTCGGCGCCGACCTGTACTTTGCCAGCAACGCCTTTGCCATCAGTGGCGCAGCCCTGGCTGGCACCTCGGCCGACGTGATGACCTTGCTGGGACATCATGGTATCTGGCGCATCCTGTTCGACTTTTTGATGATCGGCATGTTCGGCGGCTTCTTCATCGTGCCGCTGTTTGCGCTGATCCAGCTGCGCGCCGATCCGGCCCACATCTCGCGCACCATCGCCGGCATGAACATCCTCAACGCCCTGTTCATGGTGGCGGCGGCCGGCATGGCCATCGTGCTGCTGGGCCAGGGCTTGACGATCCCGCAGTTGTTCCTGGTGACGGCTTTGCTCAACGCGCTGGTGGCGGTCTACATCTTCTCGCTGGTGCCGGAATTTTTGATGCGCTTCCTGGCCTGGCTGCTGATCCATACCGTGCACCGGGTGCACACGGTCAACGCCGAGCGCATTCCGTCCGAGGGCGCGGCGGTGCTGGTGTGTAACCACGTCAGCTATGTCGATGCGATCGTGATCGGCGCCATCGCCCCGCGCCCGATCCGCTTCGTGATGGACCACCGGATTTTCAAGACGCCGTTCCTGGGCTGGATCTTCCGCACCGCGCGCGCGATTCCGATTGCGCCGGCCAAGGAAGATCCGTGGCTGATGGAAAAGGCCTATATCGATATCGCCCAGGCGCTGCACGAGGGCGACATCGTCTGCATTTTCCCGGAGGGGCAACTGACCCGCGACGGCGAGATCAACCCGTTCAAGGGCGGCATCGCCAAGATCATCGAGCGCTCGCAAGTGCCGGTGATCCCGCTGGCGCTGCGCGGCCTGTGGGGCCACCTGCTGAGCCGCAACAAGGAAAACATCTTCAACCGCGCCTTCCACGCCGGCCTGCGCTCGAAGCTGGCGCTGGCCGTCGGCCAGCCGGTGGCGCCGCAGGATGTGACGCCAGACGGGTTGCGCGAGGATGTCGCTAAATTGCGTGGGGATTGGAAGTAGGGGCCTGCCCGCCAGCAATTCGAGATTACCGCGCCGCCTGTACTTGCTCGCGGTTATGCCGCGCGCCTGCCAGGCGGATGATCTGCGCCAGCTCCACCGGTTTGACCAGGTGATGGTCGAAGCCCACCTCGGTGGTGCGGCGGCGGGCATCGCTCTGGCCCCAGCCGGTGAGGGCGATGAGCAGGATCTTGCTGGCGCCCGGCTGCTGGCGGATGGCCCGCGCCGCCTCGTAACCATCCATGCCCGGCATGCCCAGGTCCATGATGATCATGTCCGGGATGCGCTCGGCCGCCGCAGCCACCGCCGCCGCGCCGCTGTACACGGCGCGCACGTCGAAGCCGTCCACTTCCAGCAGCGCCGCCAGCGAATCGGCGGCGTCCTGGTTGTCGTCCACCACCAGCACCTGCATGCGCTTGCCGTCGAGCGCGGCGTGGGCGGGCAGCGGGGCGCTTTCCTGGTCGTGGCCGGCGCTCACGTGCACGATCGGCAGCCGGATCACGAACTCGCTGCCCTTGCCGGCGCCGTCGCTCGACGCTGCCACCGAGCCGCCATGCATCTCGGCGAACTGGCGCGCCAGGCTCAAGCCGATACCGAGGCCGCTGGTGAACTGGCCGGCCACCGTGGTGCTCTGCTCGAACATGGTGAAGATGCGCGCCAGCGCTTCCGGCTCAAGGCCGATGCCGCTGTCGCGCAGCGACACCACCAGCACCTTGTCGGCGACATGCGCGCGCACCACCACGTGGCCGCCCTGGGGCGTGAACTTGATGGCGTTGGAGAGGATGTTGGCGAAGATTTGCACGATGCGCGCGTAGTCGGCGTTGAGCAGAATTTCGCTGACCGGCAGCTGCCACGCCACGTGGATCCGCTTGGCGCTGGCGGCCTGCGCGCATAGTTCGTTGACGTGGTTCATCACCGCCTGCAGCGCCACCAGCTGGTTTTGCAGCTTGATCTTGCCGCGCGTGATGCGGGCGACGTCGAGCAGGTCGTCCACCAGCCGCGTGAGCAGCTTGACCTGGCGCTCGACCATGTCGCGGATGCGCGCCACCGGCGCTGCGTCCGGGTACAGATGCGTAAGCAGCGAGACCGAGGTGCGGATCGGCGCCAGCGGGTTGCGCAGTTCGTGCCCCAGGCTGGCCAGGAATTCATCCTTGCGCCGGGCCGCCTCGCGCACCTGGTACTGTTTTTGGCGCGCGCGCAGCGTGGCCTGCAGCGCGGTGATCAGCGTGAGCGTGCGCACCGGCCGCTCGAGCAGGGTCAGGTTGCCCAGGCCGGCAACGGCGCGGCGCACGGTGGCCGAATCGGCGCCGTGGTGGGTGAGCAGCAGGATCGGCAGATCCGACCAGTCGGGCTGGCGCGCCACCACGTCGTGCAGCAGCTTGTAGCCGGCCGGCGTCAACGCTTCCTCCACCGTAAGCACGGCGCCCACGCCCTGGCCGAGCTGCTGTTCCAGCTCGGCCAGGGTGGCGCAGACGTGGCTGTCGAGCTTGGCCAGCGTCAGCACGCGCGCCGCCAGCGGACCATCCTGGCCGGTGGGCGCATAGATCAGGATGCGGGTTTCCATCGGCCTCAGATCTGGATATCGCCAGCGGGCTGGGAAAACGACTGGGCCACCTCGGCGCTGTCGTACGTGGGCACGCCGGTGAGGATGCCGTGGAAGCCACGCAGCACCGGCCCCACCTTGATGCCGCCGGTGCCCACCTCGAAGCGGCGGATGGTGCGTTCGTGCGCGCTGCCGCGCTTCTTGAAGACGGAAATGGCCTGCCGCACTTCGCCCTCGGCTTCGAAGTAGCGCAACATGATGATGTTGTCGGCGATGTAGCTGGCGTCCACCGCCGAGCTGGCGGTGCCGATCATGCCGCGCTGCACGCCGACGATGATGCTGACCACGCCGCGCTGGCCCAGGTACGTCAGCATCTCGTGCAGGTAGGTGGCCAGGAAGCGCTCGTCGGGCATGGCGTTCAGATACCCGTTCAGACTGTCGATCACCAGTATTTTTACGCCGCGTTCCACCGCCTGCACCACCGCGTGGGTCAGTTGGCCCGGTGCCAGTTCGGCCGGATCGACCTGCTGGATGGTGAGCAGGCCGCTGTCCTCGGCGCCAGCCAGGTCCAGGCCCAGGTTGGCGCAGCGGTTGAGCAGGTTGTTGCGCGCTTCCTCGAACAGGAACATGGCGCTCTTTTCGCCGCGCTGCGACGCCGCGTGCACGAACTGCGCCGCCAGCGACGACTTGCCGGTGCCGGACGGCCCGCTGATCAGGGTGCTCATGCCTTCTTCCAGGCCGCCGCCGATCAACTGGTCGAGCGCCGGCATGCCGGAGGACAGCTGGCGGCGGGCGCTGATGACGCGGCTGGAGGCTGCGACCAGGCGCGGATACACGCGCAAGCCGCCGCGCACGATCTTGTAATCGTGGGCGCCGCCGTGGAACGCGATGCCGCGATACTTGACCACGCGGATACGGCGCCGCTCGGCGCCGTAGGCCTGGTCGGCCAATTCGAGCGTGATGACCGCGTGCGCCACGCTGCGCACCTGCAAGTCGGTGGAGAGCGCGGTGCGGTCGTCGAGCAGCACGGTGGTGCAGGAGCGGCTGGTCAGGTACTGCTTGAGCGCGAGCACCTGGCGCCGGTAGCGCAGCGGGTTTTCGGCCAGCAGCTGCAACTCGGACAGCGAATCGAGCACCACGCGGCGCGGCCGCGATTTGTCGATGGCGGCCACGATGCGCTGGGTGGTGGTGCCCATCTCGATTTCGGCCGGGTGGAAGATGGTGTACTGCTGGTCGGGGTCGAGCGCGTTCTCGCCGGGGATGATTTCCTCGATCTGGATGCCGGCCATGTCCCAGCCGTGCGATTGCGCCACGCTGCGCAGTTCGACGGCGGTCTCGGCCAGCGTGATGTACAGCACGTGTTCGCCCTGGCGTGCACCTTCGATCAGAAATTGCAGCGCCAGCGTGGTCTTGCCGGTGCCGGGCTCGCCTTCGACCAGGTACAGGCGGTCGGCAGTGAGGCCGCCGCCCAGCACCTCGTCGAGGCCGGGCACGCCGCAGGAAAGAAAGTCGGTGGTATCGCTGTTTTGTGGTTCCATGGAACGGTCCGGTGGGAGTGGGCGCCGGCACAGTCACAGTCAAGTCACAGCCAGCGTATAACCTTGGCATCTTACCGCAATCTGACCTGGCCCGATGGGAGTTCTTGCCGTGCTGTCGCTCGATGACAATGTGCATGAATTGCTTCGCGGAATTAAATTTCAGCTTGACAGGGTTAGAATGATCGTTCATTCTAGCGTGTGTGTTTTTATAATCTCTCCAGAACTCTCCTCAGAAAGCCTCACCACATGGAAGCTCTTTTCTGCAAACCGTCCCTGCGGACGGCCGGGGTCGCAGCCCTGATCACTGCAACCGCCCTCGTGGCTGGTTGCTCCAAATCCACGTCCGAAGCACCTCAAAAACCGCAGGTGGCGGAAGTGGGCGTATACAAGGTGGTGCAAGAGCCACTGCAAATCACGACCGAACTGCCGGGTCGCACCAGCGCCTACCAGGTGGCTGAAGTGCGCCCGCAGGTCAACGGTGTGATTCAAAAACGCCTGTTTGTCGAAGGTTCCGACGTCAAAGCCGGTACCGCCCTTTACCAGATCGATCCGTCGATCTATCAAGCCAGTGTCAATTCGGCCAAGGCTGCGCTGGCCAAGGCCAAGGCCAATCTGCTGACCAGCGGTCCCAAGGCCGCACGCTACAAGGAACTGCTGGCCATCGAAGGCGTGAGCCGCCAGGATTACGAAGACGCGATCGCCGCCGACGCCCAGGCCCAGGCCGACGTGGAATCGGCCAACGCCGCGCTGCAGGAAGCCAATATCAACCTGCGCTACACAAACGTGTACGCACCGATCAGCGGCCGCATCAGCCGTTCGACCGTCACGCCTGGCGCGCTGGTCACCGCCAACCAGACCAATGCACTGACCACCGTGCAGCAACTCGATCCGATCTACGTCGACGTTACCCAGTCGAGCGAAGACCTGCTGCGCCTGAAGCGCGAAATGGCCGACGGCAGCCTGAAACAATCGGGCCAGGCCAAGGTCACGCTGGTGCTGGCCGACGGCACCAAGTATGCCGAAGCGGGCAAGCTGCAGTTCTCGGACGTGTCCGTCGACCAGGGCACCGGCAACGTCACGCTGCGCGCCATCTTCCCGAACCCGAAACAGAATCTCCTGCCAGGCATGTTCGTGCGCGCAGTGATCGAATCGGGCGTCGATGAAAAAGCCATCACCGTGCCGCAGCAGGGCGTTACCCGCAACCAGAAGGGCGAAGCCACCGCGCTGGTCCTGAACAAGGAAGGCAAGGTCGAACAACGCGTGCTGACCACCGCCGGCACCTACGGCAGCAAGTGGCTGGTCAAATCCGGCCTGGCCGATGGCGACCAGGTGATCGTCGAAGGCGTGCAGAAGGTCAAGCCGGGCGCGCCTGCCGTGGTCGCCAAGGCGCCTGCCGCCGCGCCTGCTGCCGCCGGTGCTGCACCGGCCGCTCCTGCCGCCAAGCAGTAATCGAGGAGATCACACATGTCCCGTTTCTTTATTGATCGCCCGATTTTCGCCTGGGTGATCGCGATCGTGATCATGCTGGGCGGCATCCTGTCCATCATGGGCCTGCCGATCGCCCAGTACCCCGCCATTGCGCCGCCGTCGATCTCGATCAGCGGCTCGTACCCGGGCGCCTCCGCCAAGACGGTGGAAGACGCTGTGACCCAGGTCATCGAGCAGAAGATGAAGGGTATCGACGGCCTGCGCTACATGGCCTCGTCGTCGGACTCGTCGGGCGGCATCAGCATCACGCTGACGTTCGAATCCGGCACCAACCCTGACATCGCGCAGGTGCAGGTGCAGAACAAGCTGCAACTGGCCACGCCGCTGCTGCCTACCGCTGTGACCCAACAGGGGCTGGTCGTCAACAAGGCCACCAAGAACTTCCTGCTGGTGATCGGCTTCGTGTCGCAAGACGGTTCGATGAACCAGGCCGACATCGGCGACTATGTCACCGCCAGCGTGCTCGATCCGATCTCGCGCGTGGAGGGCGTGGGCGACGTCACCAACTTCGGTTCGCAATACGCGATGCGCATCTGGCTCGATCCGGCCAAGCTGCAAAGCTACCAGCTCACGCCAGCGGACGTGACCACCGCCATCACCGCGCAAAACACCGAGGTGTCTGCCGGTGAACTGGGCGGCGCGCCAGCCGTCGCCGGCCAGCAGCTGAACGCTACCGTGTCGGCCCAGAGCCGCCTGCAAACGGCCGAACAATTCGGCGCCATCCTGCTGAAAACCACCACCAACGGTTCGACCGTGTACCTGCGCGATGTCGCCAAAATGGAACTGGGGCGCGAGAACTATTCGATCCTGGCCCGTTACAACGGCAACGCCGCCACCGGTATCGCCATCAAGCTGGCCACCGGCGCCAATGCGCTCGACACCGCCGAGGCGGTGAAGGCCAAGATCGCGCAGATGGAGAAGCAGTTCCCGCAAGGCTTGAAAGCCATGGTGGCGTTCGACACCACGCCGTTCGTCAAGATCTCGATCGAAGAAGTGGTGAAAACCCTGGTCGAAGCCGTGATCCTGGTGTTCCTGGTGATGTACCTGTTCCTGCAAAACTTCCGCGCCACGCTGATTCCGACGATGGCCGTGCCGGTCGTGCTGCTCGGTACCTTCGGCATCCTGTCGGTGCTCGGCTACTCGATCAATACGCTGACCATGTTTGCGGTGGTGCTGGCCATTGGTCTGCTGGTCGATGATGCGATCGTGGTGGTGGAAAACGTCGAGCGGATCATGACTGAAGAAGGGCTTTCGCCGGTCGAGGCTACTCGCAAGTCGATGGGCCAGATCAGCGGTGCGCTGGTCGGTATCGCCATGGTGTTGTCGGCCGTGTTCGTGCCGATGGCGTTCTTCGGTGGCTCCACCGGCGTGATTTACCGCCAGTTCTCGATCACGATCGTCTCTGCGATGGTGCTCTCGGTGATCGTCGCGATGATCTTCACGCCGGCGCTGTGCGCCACCATGCTCAAGCAGGTACCGAAGGGCCACACCATGGCCACCACCGGTTTCTTCGGCTGGTTCAACCGCAATTTCGATCGCGGCAATCGCAAGTACCAGGGCGTGGTTGGCTCCATCATCAACAAGAGCGGCATTTCGCTGGTCATCTACGCGCTGATCGTGGCCGTGATGGCGTTCGTGTTCCTGCGCCTGCCAACGTCGTTCCTGCCGGAAGAAGACCAGGGCGTGCTGTTTACCCAGATCCAGCTGCCGACCGGCGCTACGCAAGAGCGTACGCTCAAGACCATCGAGAAGGTCGAGCAGCACTTCCTGACCCAGGAGAAGGACTCGGTCGCATCGGTCTTCGCGGTGGCCGGCTTCAGCTTCGCCGGTAACGGCCAGAACACCGGTATCGCCTTTGTGCGGATGAAGGACTGGTCCGAGCGCAAAGGCAAGGATCACGCCGTGAGCGCAATCGCCGGCCGCGCCATGGGTGCGTTCTCGCAGATCAAGGATGCGATGGTATTCGCGTTCGCCCCGCCAGCGGTGCTGGAACTGGGTAACGCGTCCGGCTTCGACCTGATGTTGCAGGACACCGGTGGTGTCGGTCACGCGGCGCTGATGGCGGCGCGTAACCAGATGCTGGGCATGGCCGCGCAGAGCAAGGTCATTGTCGGCGTGCGTCCGAACGGCCAGGAAGATACGCCGCAGTACAAGATCACCGTGGACCAGCAAAAAGCCGTTGCGCTGGGCCTGGCGATCGCCGACGTCAACCGCGTGCTGAGCACCGCGTGGGGTTCGGCGTACGTCAACGACTTCATCGACCGTGGCCGCGTGAAGAAGGTGTACATCCAGGGCCAGGCCGAAGCACGCATGGTGCCGGAAGACTTGAACAAGTGGTTCGTGCGCAATGACGCTGGCGAGATGGTGCCATTCTCGGCCTTCTCGCACGGCGAGTGGATTTACGCGTCGCCGCGCCTGGAACGCTACAACGGCCTGCCGTCGGTCGAGATTCTCGGCCAGCCTGCGCCGGGCCAGAGCTCGGGCGCCGCGATGGCGGAAGTCGAAAGCATGGCGGCCAAACTGCCGCCGGGTATCGGCTACGAGTGGACCGGCCTGTCGACCGAAGAACGCGACTCCGGTTCGCAAACCACGCAGCTGTATGCGATCTCGATCCTGATCGTGTTCCTGTGCCTGGCCGCGCTGTATGAAAGCTGGTCGGTGCCGTTCTCGGTACTGCTGATCGTGCCGCTCGGTATTCTCGGTACGGTGCTGGCGACGTTCCTGTTCAAACTGTCGAACGACGTCTACTTCCAGGTGGGTCTGCTGACGGTGGTGGGGCTGGGTGCGAAGAACGCGATTCTGATCGTGGAATTCGCCAAGGACCTGCAGGAGCAGGGCGTGGAACTGAAGGAAGCGACCTTGCAGGCGGTGCATACGCGTCTGCGTCCGATCCTGATGACGTCGATCGCTTTCGGCCTGGGCGTGCTGCCGCTGGCAATCAGCAGCGGCGCCGGTTCGGGCAGCCAGAACGCGATTGGCGTGGGCGTGCTGGGCGGGATGCTGACGGCGACCTTCCTGGGCATCTTCTTCGTACCGTTGTTCTTCGTCCTGGTGCGCTCGCGCTTCAGCAAGCCTAAAGCCAAGCCTGCGGATACACCAGTTGTGGAGGCACATTAATCATGACAAGCATGCATAAATCCTTATTCACCCTGGCGGCGCTGGCGCTGCTGGGCGGTTGCAGCCTGGCGCCCGTGTACGAGCGTCCGGCAGCACCGGTGGGCCAGGCCTGGCCTGCCGGCGAAGCCTATAAAGGCTTGCCGGCAGCTGCGGCCGACGCCCGTCCGGCGTCCGAGATCCAGTGGCGCGAGTATTTTGCCGATGCGCGCCTGCGCCAGGTGATCGAACTGGCGCTGGCCAACAACCGCGACCTGCGCGTCTCCGTGCTCAATATCGAGCGTGCCCGCGCGCAGTACAACATCAGCAGCGCTCCACTGCTGCCGACCGTGGCCGCCGGTGTGGGCCAGAACGCCACCCGCACGCCGCGCACCATGACCGGTACCGGCGAAGCCGCGATCACCCGCCAGTACAGCGGCGGACTGTCGCTGGCCGCGTATGAGCTGGACTTCTTCGGCAAGGTGCGCAACGGCGCCGAAGCGGGCCTGCAAACCTACCTCGGCACCGAGGAAGCGCGCCGCACCCAGCAAATCAGCCTGGTGGCCGAAGTGGCCAATGCCTGGTTGACGCTCACGGCCGACCAGCAGCGTTTGAAGCTGGCGCAGGAAACCCTGCGCAGCCAGCAGACCACGTATGACCTGAGCCGCAAGCGTTTCGACGCCGGCGCCACGTCGGGCGTGGACGTGTACGACGCCCAGACCAGCGTGGAAACGGCGCGCAATGATGTGGCCACCTACACCGCGCAAGTGGCGCAGGACCAGAACGCGCTGAACCTGCTCGTCGGCGGCACCGTGCCGACCACGCTGCTGCCGGAAGGCGAGCTGGTATCGGTGACCGAACTGACCACGCTGCCGGGCAGCCTGCCGTCCGACCTGCTGCAACGTCGTCCCGACGTGCAGCAAGCCGAACGCGCGCTGCGCTCGGCCAACGCCAACATCGGCGTGGCGCGCGCGGCCTTCTTCCCCAGCATTTCGCTGACGGCGTCGGGCGGCAGCGCCAGCCGCGACCTGTCCGGCCTGTTCAAGGCCGGTTCGGGCACGTGGAGCTTCGCGCCGCAGATCAACCTGCCGATCTTCGACGGCGGCGTCAACCGCGCCAATCTCGATATCGCCAAGGCCGATCGCGACATCTCGGTGGCGCAGTACGAAAAGGCCATCCAGGTGGCGTTCCGCGAAGTGGCCGATGCCCTGGCCGTTCGAGGCACCATCGACGAGCGCCTGAACTCCCAGCAGGCGCTGGTACAAGCGACCGAGAAGAGTTACAGGATCAACGAAGCGCGCTACCGCAATGGCGCCGACACGTACCTCAACTCGCTGGTATCGCAGCGCGCGTTGTACCAGGCGCAGCAAGGCCTGATCACCACGCGCCTGAACCAGACCAGCAACGCCGTTACCTTGTACAAGGTGCTGGGCGGCGGCTGGCAGCCGGAGGCGGCACAGGTAACGCCTGCACCGCAGGCAACGCAAGCGGTGCAGCCGCCACCACGCGGCTGATCCTGCGACCATGCGGCGGCCGCGCTGATGTACCGATGTGCGGCCGCCGCCTACCCAAGGAAATATCATGACCACTTCTCCCGCAAAACGGCGAGTCGATCCCGAGAAGGCAGCGGGGCGGCGCAACCAGGTGCTGGAAGCGGCAGCCGTCTGCTTTGCACGCAGCGGCTTCCACGGCGCCAGCATGTCGGAGATCTCCAAGCAGGCCGGCATGAGCGCCGGCCATATCTATAACTACTTCGACGGCAAGAACGCGATTATTCTGGCCTTCGTCGATGCCCACTCCGAGTACGTGAGCGATATGCTGAGCAATCTCGGTTCGCTCGAGGATCCGCTGCAGGCGCTGGTGGACAACGCGGAGCGCCACGTCAACGACACGCTCGATCCGCAACCGTGGCACGTCTCCCTCGAGATGTATGCCGAGGCCTCGCGCAACCCGGACATCGCCGAGCGCCTGCGTGCGCACGAAGATTCCGCGCGCGGCCAGTTGATGGCGCTGGTCAAGCGCGGCCGTGAACGGCGCAACCTGGCGGTGGACGATGTGCTGCTCGACAGTCGCGTGGACACCATGATCGCGTACTTCCATGGCCTGACCGTGCGCGCTCTGCACCGCCCGGACATGAACCGCGCCGGCCTGGTGGAGGCGTTCCAGGTGTCGATGCGGGCCTTGCTGATGACCTGATGCAGGGCGCCAGCGTCTGTTGTACCATGTCCGGTATCCCCAACACGCTATCGGAGCATCATGACTGCCTATGTAATCCCCGCCCATGACATCGTCGGCCTGCCGGTTGCCGGCACCGACGCCCTGTTCCCCGTGCGCCGCGTGTACTGCGTGGGCCGCAACTACGCGGGCCACGCGCGAGAGATGGGTTCCGACCCGGACCGCGAACCACCATTCTTCTTCAGCAAACCAGCCGACGCCCAAGCCGTAATCCCGGTGGCGCCAGGCCAGGTGGCCGAACTGCCATACCCGCCCGTAACCGCCAATCTGCACTACGAGTGCGAACTGGTGGTGGCGATCGGCAAAGGCGGCAGCAACATCGCCGTCGCTGACGCAGCGAGTCACATCTTCGGTTACGCGGTTGGCTTCGACATGACCCGCCGCGACCTCCAATTCAAGATGCGCGACGCCGGCCGCCCGTGGGAAATCGGCAAAGCCTTCGACTACTCGGCGCCGATCGGTGTGATCACCCCGGCCGCCCAAGCCGGCGACATCAACAACGCCGCGATCGAACTGAAGGTCGATGGCGTGACCAAGCAGACGTCTAGCATCGACGACCTGATCTGGTCAATCGACGAAACCATCGCCAACCTGTCCACGCTGTTTACGCTGGCCCCCGGCGACCTGATCTTCAGCGGCACACCGGAAGGTGTAGGCGCGGTGGTGCGCGGCCAGGTGCTGGTGGGTACCGTTGCCGGCATCGATGGCATCACGGTAAAAATCGTATAAACGATATCGATCGCTATCTGTAAATCCGTCATCCCCGCGCAGGCGGGGATCCATAGACCCGGCAATCCGCTGCACTCATGCGCGAAGCACCCGATCAATCGCCACCAGCCCCGCCAGCGCCTCGCAGCCCAGCCCCACATCCAATGTCGAGCCAACGCCCGCTTCACGCGGATTAATCCGCACCAGCCGCCCACCGTAATCGCGCACCACCCGCTGGCTGAAATGCCGCACCGCCGTATTCATCAAGCGGCAGGCCGCCTGATCGACCTGCGGCACAAACCCGTCCGCCGGCCAGATCACCTCGCCAGCGCCGCATCCTCCTCGAACGTACGCGGCGACGCCACGCTGGCAAACGCCAGCTGCGCGCGTGCCAGGGCAGGATAGGCCTTCCAGAAACCCTCGTTGCCACGAAAATCGGGCAAGCCGGAATCGACGCCCATGCCAGCGCCGGCGGCAACCAGCAGCAGGTCGGCCTGGTCAATGAGGGAAGCGGCGCGGATGATGTCGGCGGTGGTGGTCATGGCAGATATTACCCGGCACAACACAAACATGACAAATGCTTACAGTGGCTGCTATAATCTCGGCCTAGTCGGGGCGTAGCGCAGCCTGGTAGCGTACGTGCATGGGGTGCACGGGGTCGGAGGTTCGAATCCTCTCGCCCCGACCAATAGAATCAAGGACTTGGGCCAATCTTCGGATTGGCCTTTTTCTTGCCCGGTAGCCCTACCGGTGGGATCGAGCTCTCGAGCGTATCTCACGCTTCCAGCTAGTACGCCCCCAGCCGCCGTTGCTCATCCTGCGAGAACAGCCCATCGGTCACCCGCTGCACCTGCGCTGGATCCTGCCCGCCAGCCCCCAGTGCCGCCTTCTGAGCGCGCCACGTCGTGATGCGCTGCTGCCACTGCGCTTCCTCGCGATCGAGTTCACCGAGCCGCGCCGCCGCTTCCGGCGTGAACGTGGCTGCCCGCAGCCGGTAGACCTCGTTGTCGCCGCCACCTTGTGCCCGCAGCGCGCGCACCGCGGTGTCGAGCGCGCTGACCTGCTGCGGCGCGTCTCGTGCCAGACGCTGGGCTGGCGGTAGCGCCGCGTCCAGCGCAGCGAGCTTGCGCTGGCGCTGCGCTTCGTCCAGCGTGCTGTCGGCCATGACCGCCAGGCGCGCCACGGCGTCGTCATCGCGCGCGTCTTCCTCGCCGAACAGGCCGGTGCTTTCCTGCGGCGTGAAATAAGTGGCGCGCAGGGCGCGCTTCGCTTGCAGCCTGGCCTGCGCCGCTTGCAGCGGATTGGCGGACGGCTGCAAGCCTTGTTCGATGCCGGCCAGCGCCTGCTTGTAGGCGAGATAGGCGCCCAGCAGGCGCTTCGCTTCGCGTGCCGGCGCTGGCGCCAGGCGCCGCTCGAGTTCCAGTTCGATCTGGCTGCGGATCGTGGCCAGCGGCTTTTCGCCGATGCCCGCCAGGTAGTAGTCGAACAGGTGGCCCAGTTCTGCATCAACGACCAGCGCGTCGCCGGCGGCGACGGTCACATTGCCGTCGGGGCGTGTGCCATCCATCGAACGCACGAACGCGAACAGATCGGGGTCTGGTTTCTGCGGTGACGGCGCTGGCGCCTCGCTGCGTGCCAGCGTCCAGCACAGCGCCAGGGCGCCGAAGGCGCCAGCCACAATCAATGTCATGTTCGTGCGCATGGCAGCCTCCTTACAAGCCCAGGCCCTGCAAGCGGTTGGCCTGCTGGCGGAACACGGTCACGGGCGAGGTCTCGAACAGGTTGACGATGCCGACGAACTGGTTGATTTCATCGAGGTGGTTCATGGCGTAGTCGTCGCGAATGACCTTGCCCAGGTGGCTCGAGCAGCTGCTGACCAGGCCATCGTTCCTGGCGCCGCCGAAGGCCAGGCTGATGACGGCCAGCGCGGGATCGCCCACGTCGAGTGCATTGGTGTAGGGCTGGGCGCCGCTCCAGGAAAAGTAGTACACGCCGCGTTCCTGGTAGGCGCCTTCGCCGCAGGCGGTGGTCGGCACGCCTTGCGGATGGCGGCGGTTGAAGGCCAGCGAACCGGCGGTCGAGAGCGAGGTGATCGCCGCGCCGGCGTTCTGCGGCAAGCCCTTGTTGCCGGAGATGATGCCGATCAGCGAGGCGAGGGCGTCGCCCAGTGCGGCGCCGCTATTGGGGATGGTGCCGGCCAGGATGTCCGCCACGGCCGAACCCTTGTTGACGCCGGCCACGCTGGTCACCGACGCCACCAGGTCGGGCCGCACCGAGGCGACATAGCGCGCGGTCGGGCCGCCGTGGCTGTGGCCGATCAGGTTGACCTTGGCCGCGCCGGTGACGGCGAGGATTTGCCGCACCTGTGACAGCAATTGTTCGCCACGCACTTCGGTGCTGTTGGCGCCCGACACGGTCACCGTGTAGACCTTGGCGCCGCCGCTGCTCAAGGCGGCGGGAATGCCATAAAAATACTCGACGGGACCGATCTTGTCGAAACCGAACAGGCCGTGTACGAGGACGATGGGATACCTGGTTTGTGTGTAGCCGGCAGCACCGGCGGTGGCGGGCAAACCGATACAGCAGGCCAGGACGAGGGTAGATAGCAGTTGCCAGAAGCGAGTCTTCATTTTGTCTCCATTATATTTTTTTGGGAAATGTCGATGCTGCAGCGGACCAGTTACCGGCGTCGCCCACTGGCGCGATCTTTGTCGCGGTTAATAAAGCAAGCGCTCGGTCTTTTTAATGTATCACTGGCATGCCTGAATGGCTTCCCATTTCGATATTGCAGTGCAATAAGGCGATCTGAGGCGGTGTCAGAATGCAGCGCGAGTGGAGGTGGGATGAGCTGCGCTGACTGCTTGATGAGGACAGATTTCTTAATTTAGGCTGCCTGCGCTGCAATTTTTCTGACGTCGAAATGAACCCGATGACCAAGCGCAGAAATGATATTGACGAGCGCATCCAGAGAGAATTTCGACACGCGGCCGCGCAGCAAATCATTAATACGGGGTTGGGTAACGCCGCAATGGGTCGCAGCATCTGCCTGCTTCCAGGCGTTGTTTCTAATAATTTTCGTGATCAAGAGCATCAACTCGGCACGGGCTTGAAGATTTGCCGCTTCGGCTGGCGAGTCTGCTATCGCATCCCATGAGGTGTTGAATGTTTCAATTTTTTCCATGTTGCTGCTCCTTTACCTGTCTATACCGGCGCTTGGCCAAATCGATGTCGGACTGAGAAGTCTGCATGGTCTTTTTCTGAAAAGAATGAAGCACAAAGACATACTCTTGAAACTGCGCTGTATAAACCACACGGAACGTACCGCACTCATCCCACACCCTTAGCTCTTGCACGCCCGGTCCGATAGAAGGCATGGGCTTGAAGTCCCTGGGCTGCTGGCCGCGCTGAACCTTGTAAAGTTGAAACCCGATGTCCTGCCTCACCGCTGCAGGAAAGCTACGCAAGTGCTTCAGGCTATCGCCTACAAAAGCCAGGGTCTTTATCGTATTCATGAATACGCATATGGGAAATTATATCCATATAAGGATAATTTTCAATCGTTGTGGATGCATGGTGCACGCATTGCTCTGGGTGAGAGATACGTGATTTAGATCATCCAACCTCAATATGGTTTCGCTTCGTCTCCGATGCCATCAAAAATAAAAAGCGGGCGGCTCGCTACCGAACCGCCCGCATCTCCTGAGCCCGCTATTTCAGGCTCACACGGCGATCAACGCCCCAATTCCATCACCTTGCTCCAGGCCGCCACGAAGTCGCCCACGAACTTCTGTTCGCCGTCGGCGCTGCCGTACACCTCGGCGATCGCGCGCAGGTGGGCGTTCGAGCCGAACACCAGGTCGACGCGGCTGGCGCGCCAGGTGATGGCGCCGGTTTTGCGGTGGCGGCCTTCGAACGCGGTCGCATCCGCCGACGTCGCCGTCCACACCGTGCCCATGTCGAGCAGGTTGACGAAGAAGTCGTTGGTCAGCGTGCCCAGACGGGTGGTGAACTGGCCCGCGTCGGACTGCGGGCTGTTGGCGCCCAGTACGCGCAGGCCGCCGACCAGCACGGTCATCTCCGGCGCGGTCAGGGTCAGCAACTGGGCGCGGTCCACCAGCAGGGCTTCGGCCGGCACGGCGTAGCGCACCTTCTGGTAGTTGCGGAAGCCATCGGCGACCGGCTCGAGCTCCTCGAACGAGGCCGCATCGGTCTGCTCCTGCGTGGCGTCGGTGCGGCCAGGCGTGAACGGTACCGTGACGGTGTGACCGGCCTGCTTGGCAGCCTGTTCGACTGCGGCCGCGCCGCCCAGCACGACCAGGTCGGCCAGCGACACGCGCTTGCCGCCGGCAGCCTTGCCGTTGAAGTCGGCCTGCACCTGCTCGAGCGCTGCCAGTACCTTGGCTAGTTGCTCAGGCTGATTGGCGGCCCAGTCCTTTTGCGGCGCCAGGCGCACGCGCGCGCCGTTGGTGCCGCCGCGCAAGTCGGAGCCGCGATACGTCGATGCCGAGGCCCAGGCCGTCGAGACCAGTTCGGCGACCGTCAGGCCCTTGGCCAGGATCGCGGCCTTCAACGCGGCGCTGTCGGCAGCGTCGATCAGCGGGTGATCGACTGCGGGTACCGGGTCTTGCCAGATGAAGTCTTCGGCAGGAACATCGGCGCCGAGGTAGCGGCTTTTCGGTCCCATGTCGCGGTGGGTGAGCTTGAACCAGGCGCGAGCAAACGCTGCGGCGAACTCTTCCGGGTTGGCCAGGAAGTGGCGCGAAATCGGCTCGTAGATCGGGTCGAAGCGCAGCGCCAAGTCGGTGGTCAGCATGGTCGGCAGCAGTTTCTTCGACGGATCGTGCGCATGCGGGATCACCGCTTCGGCATTCTTGGCGAACCACTGGTGGGCGCCGGCCGGGCTCTTGCCCAGTTCCCATTCGAAGCCGAACAAGTGCTCGAAGAAGTCGTTGCTCCACTTGGCCGGGGTCTTGGTCCACGTGACTTCCAGGCCGCTGGTAATGGTGTCGCCGCCCTTGCCGCTGCCAAACTTGTTATCCCAGCCGAGGCCCTGGGCGGCGATGCCGGCCGCTTCCGGTTCGGGGCCGACATTGTCGGCCGGGCCGGCGCCGTGGGTCTTGCCGAGGGTGTGGCCGCCGGCGATCAGCGCCACGGTTTCCGCGTCGTCCATGCCCATGCGGCCGAAAGTGTCGCGAATATCGTAGGCTGCCAGCAGCGGATCGGGATTGCCGTCCGGGCCTTCCGGGTTCACGTAGATCAGGCCCATCTGCACTGCGGCCAGCGGATTTTCCAGGTTGCGGCTGTGGACGTCGCCGTCGGCGTCGTCGTCCGAGACCAGCACGCCGCCCGCTTTTTCAACACCGTCGCTGCCGTGGGCATAGCGCACGTCGCCGGCGAGCCAGGTGGTTTCGCGGCCCCAGTACACGTCCTGGTCCGGTTCCCACGTATCGACGCGGCCACCGCCGAAGCCGATGGTCTTCAGGCCCATGTTTTCCAGCGCCACGGTGCCGGTCAGGATGATCAGGTCGGCCCACGAGATCTTGCGGCCGTACTTTTGCTTGATCGGCCACACCAGGCGGCGCGCCTTGTCCAGGCTGACGTTGTCGGGCCAGCTATTGAGTGGCGCGAAACGCTGCTGGCCACGGCGGGCGCCGCCGCGGCCGTCGCCTTTGCGGTAGGTGCCGGCGCTGTGCCAGGCCATGCGGATGAACAGTCCGCCATAATGGCCGAAGTCGGCCGGCCACCAGTCCTGCGAATCGGTCATCAGGGCAGCGAGGTCGCGTTTGACGGCTGCCAGGTCGAGGCTTTCGAATTCCTTGCGATAGTCGAAGTCGGCGCCCATCGGGTCCGACTTGGCGGAGTGCTGATGCAGCAGGTCGAGGCGCAGCTGGTCGGGCCACCAGTCACGGTTGGTGGTGCCGGCGTTGTTGGCCTGGCTGAAAGGGCACTTCGACGTGCTTTGGTCATTGCTCATTATTTATTCCTTTGTTGAATAAGGGGCGCTCTGCGGACTCATCATAACTGAACGCCCAAGCGCTGCCATCACCCACAAAGCGGGGGGAACCGTTAGTACCAAAAAATGAAACCGCTGGTTTTACGCGAGCGGCGTTCGACAGGTAGGGGTAAATCGGGCAGGTGCAGGTTGGTGCTGAATTTGTGTCGCTACCAGGTCATCTTTTTGCTATTTCAAACCGTTTTGTCACTATTTCCAGAATTTCAGGCACTAGCGGCTTTGCTGCGTTGATGCCAAGATAGCGCCCTATGACAAACATCTATCGTAGTCAATTCCGCATGCCTTTCTCGCTGTTCGAAAAGTTGAAGGCAGAAGCCGGCAGGGCCGGCCGCAGCGTCAACGCCGAACTGGTGGGACGGCTGGAGCGCAGCCTCACTGACAGCTCCAACGACATCGATATGCGCATCATCTTCGAGGCGCTCGAGCGGCTATCGAAGCGCAACCCCGACTTGCGCTACAGCTTCGGCGTCAACCTCGGCCCACAGAACGACGTACGCCCATCCGAAATCGAACGCGGCAACTGGACCCTGGCGGCCGATCCGGGCAACCCGGTGGCGGACCTGATTGCCCAAAAAGAGGCCGGCGATTCGGCCTGATACTGATAAGCACAAGGGGCCAAAGAAGCGCTGAACCGTTTTACAGGAAACGGTCCAGAATCTTCTTGCTGTGCTTGTCCAACTCCCGCACATCGCGCACCAGGAAGTGGATGCCGTGGATGTCCGATATCAAGAGCGTATCGGCCGTCAGCCGGCGGATGTCTTCTTCGCCGCGCAGCACGAATTCGGTGTCGCCGCGGTCGGTATTGACGGTCCAGGTGCACGGCGTGGCGAAGCTGGTCACGGCCACGATGCGGCTGATCTCGGGCATGAATTCGCGCCCGGACAATTCCTCGCGTACTAGCGCGCCCACCGCTGCCGGCAAGTCCTCGATGCGGTCGATCCAGGCCACCTCCTTGCCGTCATGGTTTACCAGCGCGATGCCGTCTTCGGGCGCCTGCACCGGGAAAGCGCGCACTGCCGCCACGCCTTCGTGTACCACTCCCTCGGCCGTGGTCAGTACCAGCTTGCCGAACGGGTTGCGTATCAGTTCAAAGTTGATGCTCATCTGCTTAATCCTTGCTGCCACGGTCATCGAGGTCCGTGTCCACGTTGCGGGCTTGCGCCTGTACCAGGCGGTAGTACGCGCCTTCCTTGGCCATCAGTTCATCGTGGCCGCCTTCTTCCACCACCACGCCACGGTCCATCACCACCAGGCGGTCGGCTTTCGCCAAGGTGGACAGGCGGTGGGCGATGGCAATCGTGGTGCGGCCTTTGACCAAATTCTCCAGCGCGCGCTGGATTTCTTTTTCGGTCTCCGAGTCCACCGAGGCAGTCGCTTCGTCGAGGATCAGGATCTTCGGGTCGATCAGCAGCGCACGCGCGATCGAGATGCGCTGGCGCTCGCCGCCTGACAAACCCTGGCCGCGTTCACCGACCATCGAATCGTAACCCTGCGGCAGGCGCAAGATGAATTCGTGGGCGTGGGCGGCGCGGGCGGCAGCCATGATTTCGGCGCGGGTGGCGTCCGGCTTGCCATAGGCGAGGTTCTCGGCGATGGTGCCGAAGAACAGGAACGGCTCCTGCAGCACCAGGCCGATCTGGCGGCGATAGTCGGACACGGCCAGCGAACGGATATCGACGCCATCGAGCATGATGGCGCCTTCGGCCACGTCGTAGAAGCGGCAGATCAGGTTGACCAGCGTCGATTTGCCGGAGCCCGAGTGGCCGACCAGACCAACCATTTCGCCGGCCTTGATGTCGAGGTTGATGCCGCGGTTGACCGCGCGGTTACCGTAGCGGAAACCCACTTCGCGCAAGGTGATATTGCCTTCCACCTTGGCCAGCTTGACCGGGTTGACCGGATCGGGCACCGACGACACGTGGTCGAGAATATCAAAGATACGCTTGGCCGCCGATGCCGACTTTTGCGTGACCGAGACGATGCGGCTCATCGAATCGAGGCGGCCGTAGAAGCGGCTCGAGTAAGCGATAAAGGCCGACAGCACACCGACCGTGATATTGCCCTTCGATACCTGGTAGATACCGAACACCCAGATCACCAGCAGGCCCAGTTCGGTCAGGAACGACACGGTGGGCGAAAACAGCGACCAGATTTTATTGAGTTTGTCGTTGACGGCCAGGTTGTGCTTGTTGGCGGTGCGGAAGCGCGCCGCTTCGCGCGTCTCCTGCGCAAAGGCTTTCACCACGCGGATGCCGGGGATGGTATCGGCCAGCACGTTGGTCACTTCGCCCCACACGCGGTCGATCTTTTCAAAGCCGGTGCGCAGGCGGTCGCGCACCAGGTGGATCAGCCAGGCGATGAAGGGCAGGGGCGCCAGCGCGAAGATGGCCAGGTACGGATCGATCGAGAACAGGATCACGCCGGTCATGATGATCATCAGGCAGTCGGACGCAAAGTCGAGCAGGTGCAGCGACAGGAACACGCAAATGCGATCGCTCTCGCTGCCGATGCGCGACATCAGGTCGCCCGTGCGCTTGCCGCCGAAGTATTCGAGCGACAGCCGCAGCAGGTGGTCGTAAGTCTCGGTGCGCAGGTCGGCGCCGATGCGCTCGGACACCAGCGCCAGCACATAGGTCTTGGCCCAGCCGAAAATCCACGCCAGCACCGCCGCGCCCACCAGGCCCGACATGTACAGCGCCACCAGGCTCGAATCGACCGGCGTGCCGTTCTGGTACGGGATCAGCACCTTGTCCATCAGCGGAATGGTCAGATACGGCGGGATCATGTGGGCGCCGGTGGACAGCAGCATCAGCAAGAAGCCCAGGCCCAGTTGCAGCTTGTAGGGGCGGGCAAAGCGCCACAGGCGGAACAGGGTCCACGTGGATGGCGGCGTGTACACCACCTTGGTGCAGACCGGGCATTCTTCCTGGTCCGGTTCGAGCGGCGCCTTGCAGCTCGGACAGACGTTGGTGTCGTCGACGATGAGCGGCTGGCCGCTGGCGTGGCTGTCGCGCTGGGCGGCAAATTGTTCGACCAGGCGGATCGCCTGCAGGTTCTGGCCCAGGGTAAAGCGCCAGGCCGCCAGGCGGCCGCGCGCGGACACCAGTTCCAGGTGGCCCACGCCCGCATGATCGTGGTGTTCCAGCGACAAGTCGAACGAGAACGGCCACGCCTGCCATTGCTCCTGGCCCGGTGCGCGCGCCAGCAAACGGGTGTTGGTGATGATCAGGATACCCTTGGCGAAACGAAGTTGCTGATCCAGGTCAACCTCCAGGGCACTTACAACGTTTTCCCCTTGGGAAAGTTGTGCCTGTATATCGGAACGCCAGCGGTCGGGCAGCTCGCCGCCGGAGCTCGATAAGGTGGAAAGTTGTTGGCTTGTCATTGTGTGGCGTACTCCGGATCGGGGATAAAGGCGCCGTGCAGGCCGCAATAGATCTACATGGCTGCGACATGCGCGATTTCAATCGGGCGATGACGCTGGTAAAAGTGAGGAATTACGGTATTCTGTCGCTAATAAATTGACAGAAATTAAGTAAATGCTGACTTTTTTGTTCAGGCGGCAAGTATAACGCACGGACAAAAACGCCGGTACTGCTTGATGAACGTAAGCAGGTCATGGGTGCTGCCAGCAGGTGACAGGAATACAGGGTTTACAATACGGCCCGGCTGGGCGCCAAGCCTGCCGCCGATAACGACGTAACAAAATTCGACACATGATCAAGAAGAAAAGCATAGAAATCCTCCGCGTGACCCATCTGCGCGGCCCCAATATCTGGACCTATCGCCCGGTGATCGAGGCGTGGCTCGATATTGGTGAACTGGAACAATATCCGTCCAACCTGCTGCCGGGCCTGTACGAGCGCCTGACCACGATCCTGCCGGGTCTGCTCGAGCACCGCTGCGGCGTGGGCGAGATCGGCGGCTTCCTCGAGCGCCTGCGCGACGGCACCTACGCCGGCCACGTGCTCGAACACGTGGTGCTGGAACTGCAAAACCTGGCAGGCATGAAGACCGGCTTCGGCAAAACCCGCCAGATCGGCGAAGACACCGGCTACTACAAGATGGCCTTCCGCACCCGCCAGGAACAGGTCGGCCGCGCCGCCCTGGCCGCCGGGCGCGACCTGTTGATGGCAATGATCGAGGACCAACCGTACGACCTGGCCGCCACCGTGGCCGAGCTGACCGACCTGGTCGAAACGCTGTGCCTGGGCCCGAGCACCGGCAACATCGTCGATGCCGCCACCGACCGTTCGATTCCCTCGATCCGCCTCACCGACGGCAACCTGGTGCAACTGGGCCACGGCGCCGCCCAGCGCCGCATCTGGACCGCAGAAACCGAGCAGACCAGCGCGATTGCCGAAGGCATCGCCAGCGACAAGGACCTCACCAAGTCGCTGCTGTCGTCGTGCGGCGTGCCGGTGCCCGAAGGTGAACTGGTCACCAGCGCGGCAGACGCCTGGACCGCCGCCCAGGACATCGGCCTGCCGGTGGTGGTCAAGCCGTACAACGGCAACCATGGCCGTGGCGTGTCGCTGAACCTGATGACCGAAGCCGACGTCACCGCTGCTTACGCGCTGGCGTCCGACGAAGGCGACAGCGCGAGCGTAATCGTCGAGCGCTTCATCGTCGGTAACGAGCACCGCCTGCTCGTCGTCGGCAAGCGCATGATCGCTGCCGCTGCCGGCGAAGCGCTGTGGATTACCGGCGACGGCACCCACAACATCCAGCAGCTGGTCGACCTGCACATCAATATCGATCCGCGCCGCGGCGAGGAAGAAGATTTTCCACTGAGCCTGATCAAGCCGCAGGAAGCCGGCGAAACCATCCTCGAACTCAAACGCCAGGGCATGGATGCGTTCTCGGTGCCGCTGGCCGGCCAGAAGGTGCTGATCCAGGCCAATGGCAACGTCACCACCGACGTCACCGACAAGGTACACCCGGAAGTGGCGGCCATGGCCACGCTGGCCGCGCGCGTAGTGGGTCTGGACATCGCCGGCATTGACCTGGTGGCGTCCGACATCACCCGTCCGCTGCACGAGCAGGGCGGCGCCATCATCGAAGTCAATGCCAGCCCCGGTTTGCTGATGCACCTGAAGCCCGAACACGGCGAGCCGCGCAATGTTGGCGCGGCCATCGTCGACCAGTTGTTCAAGGAAGAAGACACGGGCCGCATTCCGGTCGTGGGCATCACCGGCAAGCATGGCACCACCATGGCTGCGCGCCTGATCGCCTGGCTGCTGCAAGTGGGCGGCAAGAAGGTGGGCGTGAGCTGCGCCGACGGCCTGTACGTCAACAGCCGCCTGCTGTCGCGCGACGGCCTGTCCGACTGGGAAACCGGCGAACGCCTGCTGCTCAACAAAAACGTGGAAGCGGCGGTGTTCGAATCGAGCGCGCGCATGATCCTTACCGAAGGCCTGGCCTACGACAAGTGCACGGTGGGCGTGGTGACCGATGTCGCCGGCCTGGAAGACGTGGCCGAGTTCCACATCGACACCGAGGACAAACTGTATAACGTGCTGCGCACCCAGGTGGACGTGGTGCTGGCCAGCGGCGCGGCCGTGCTCAATGCCGCCGATCCGCAAGTGGTGGAGATGGCGGACCTGTGCGACGGCGAAGTGATCTTCTACGGCGTGGACGAGCACCTGCCGGCCATCGTCCAGCATCGTCAGGACAGCGCGCGCGTGGTGTTCCAGCGCAAAGAGGGTGACCAGCAGCGCATCGTCCTGGGCCAGGGTTATGTTGACATGGTCAGCCTGCCGCTGTCGCCGCTGGTGCCGCCCGAAGCCGTGCTGGCCGCGATTGCCGCCGGCTGGGCCCTGGGCCTGACGCCAGAACTGATTGCCGCCGGTTTGCGCACCTTCGATGCGACGCCGAAGCGCCTCCATCACTGATACGAAAGAACAAGCAGATTTATGGAAGTCATCCGCACCCGCGCCCTTCGTGGCCCGAATCTCTGGAGCCACCACACCGCCATGGAAGTGGTCGTATCGTGCCCGCCCGACCAGCGCGCCATCGCGCAATTGCCCGGCTTCGAGCAGCGCCTGCAAGCGCGCTTCCCGGAGGTGGGCGACCTGCACGCCACCGGTGACACGATCTCGCTGGCCAATGTGTTAGAGGCCGCCGCCCTGAGCCTGCAGGCGCAAGCCGGCTGCCCGGTCACCTTCAGCCGCACCAGCGCCACGCCGGAAGAGGGCGTGTACCAGACCGTGGTCGAATATTCGGAAGAAGCCGTCGGCCGCCTGGCCGTCGCCATGGCCGAAAACCTGATCAACGCCGCCTTGAACGACACCGCCTTCGACCTGGCCGCCGCACTCACCGAACTGCGCGACCTCGACGAGGACGTACGCCTGGGCCCGAGCACGGGCTCCATCGTCAACGCCGCGCTGGCGCGCGACATCCCGATCCGCCGCCTGACCGAAGGCAGCATGGTGATGTTCGGCTGGGGCTCGAAACAGCGCCGCATCCAGGCCGCCGAAATGGACACCACCAGCGCCATCGGCGAGTCGATCGCCCAGGACAAGGAACTGACCAAGAAGCTGCTGCATGCGGCCGGCGTGCCGGTCCCGTACGGCCGCACCGTGGCAGACGAAGCGGACGCCTGGAAGGCGGCGCAGGACATCGGCATGCCGGTCGTGGTCAAGCCGAAGGACGGCAACCAGGGCAAGGGCGTGACCGTCAACGTCAATTCGAAAGAGCACCTGGAACAGGCCTTCCGCACCGCCAAGGAATTCCGCGACGATGTAATGGTCGAGCGCTATCTGCCCGGCCACGATTTCCGCCTGCTCGTGATCGGCAACAAGCTGATCGCCGCCGCCCGCCGCGATCCGCCGCAAGTGGTCGGCGACGGCGTGCACACGGTGCGCCAGCTGGTGGACCTGGTCAATTCGGACCCGCGCCGTGGCAGCGGCCACTCGACGTCGCTGACCAGGATTCGTTTCGACGATATCGCCCTGGCGCGCCTTGCGCTGCAAGACCTGGAAGCTGACTCGGTGCCGAGCAAGGGCCAGCGCGTGATCCTGCGTAACAACGCCAACCTGTCCACCGGCGGCACCGCCACCGACGTTACCGACGACGTGCACCCGGAAGTGGCGGCGCGCGCAGTGGAAGCGGCGCAGATGATCGGCCTCGATATCTGCGGCGTGGACGTGGTGTGCGAAGGCGTGCTGCAACCGTTCGACGACCGTCGCGGCGGCGTGGTGGAAGTTAACGCCGCCCCCGGTCTGCGCATGCACATCGCACCGTCGTACGGCAAGGGCCGCGCGGTGGGTGAAGCGATCGTCAACACCATGTTCGCACCTGGCGAGAACGGCCGCATTCCCGTGGTGGCGGTCACCGGCACCAACGGCAAGACCACCACCGTGCGCCTGATCGCGCACCTGTTTACCGCCAGCGGCCTGCGCACCGGCATGACCAATACCGACGGCGTGTACATCGAAGGCCGCCAGACCGACAGCGGCGACTGCAGCGGTCCGCGTAGCGCCCGCAACGTGCTGCTGCACCCGGACGTGGACGCAGCGGTGTTCGAAAGCGCCCGTGGCGGCATCCTGCGCGAAGGCCTGGCGTTCGACCGCTGCCAGGTGGCCGTGGTGACCAACCTTGGCGCCGGCGACCACCTGGGCATGAATTACATCAACACCGTGGAAGACCTGGCGGTATTGAAGCGCGTGATCGTGCAGAACGTCGCCGCCGACGGCTACGCCGTACTGAACGCGGTCGATCCGATCGTCGCCGCCATGGCTGCCAACTGCCGTGGCAAGATCATTTACTTCGGCGCCGACGCGGGCCATCCCGTCATCGCCACCCACCTGGCGCAAGGCAGCCGCACCGTGTACGTGGCCGACGGCCACCTGGTCGCGGCCGAGGGCAAGCAGCAGGTGCGCATTCCGCTCGCGGAAGTGCCGATCACCCGCAACGGCGCCATCGGCTTCCAGGTCGAGAACGTGATGGCGTCGGTGGCTGCCGCGTGGGGCGCGGGCATCGGCTGGGACGCGATTCGCCTGGGCCTGAAAACCTTTGCCAACGATTCCGACAATGCGCCCGGCCGCTTCAACGTGTTCGACTACAAGGGCGCGACCGTGATCGCCGACTACGGCCACAACCCGGACGCCATCCTGGCGCTGGTGCAGGCCGTGGAAACCATGCCGGCCAAGCGCCGTGGCGTGGTGATCTCGGGCGCCGGCGACCGCCGCGACGAAGACATCCGCCAGCAGACCGAGATCCTCGGCCGCGCGTTCGACGACGTGCTGCTGTACGAAGACGCGTGCCAGCGCGGCCGCGTCGATGGCGAAGTGGTGGCGCTGCTGCGCTCCGGCCTGCAAGGCGCGCCGCGCACGTCGCACGTGCAGGAAATTTACGGCGAGTTCCTGGCCATCGACACGGCGCTGGGCCGCTTGCAGGAAGGGGACTTGTGCCTGATCCTGATCGACCAGGTGGAAGACGCGCTGGCGCATATTCGCAAGCGCATCGCCGAAGTCTGATCGGCAGTGTTTTCAAAAAGAACCGGGGCGCGTCCCCGGTTTTTTATTGTGGATCCTAATTGGCAATGGCTATGAAAGTCATAGATATTTATAGTTTTTACTTATCGCTGCGCACCGTTACAATAGCCTCAGTCTATTAAATAACAAGGAGTCATAGCATGAACCAGCCACCAATTACCACCGCCTCCGGCATTCCTGTCGCCGACAACCAGAATTCGCTGTCCGCCGGCCCACGCGGTCCGCTGCTGCTGCAAGACTTCCACCTGCTCGAAAAACTCCAGCACTTCAACCGCGAACGCATCCCGGAGCGGGTGGTCCACGCCAAGGGTTCGGGCGCTTACGGCACCTTCACCGTCACCCACGACATCACCCGGTTTACCAAGGCCAAGCTGTTCGCCGCCGTCGGCAAGCAAACCGATACCTTCGTGCGCTTTTCCACCGTGGGGGGCGAAAAGGGCAGCGCCGACACCGAACGCGATCCGCGCGGCTTCGCCATGCGCTTTTACACCGAGGACGGCAACTGGGACCTGGTGGGCAACAACACGCCGATGTTCTTCATCAAGGACGGCATCAAGTTCCCCGACTTCATCCACACCCAGAAGCGCGACCCGCAAACGAATCTGAAATCGCCGACCATGATGTTCGACTTCTGGAGCCGGACGCCGGAAAGCCTGCACCAGGTGACGATGCTGTTCTCCGATCGCGGCACACCTGACGGCTACCGTCACATGGACGGTTTCGGCAGCCACACGTTCAGCCTGATCAACGACGCTGGTGAGCGCGTGTACTGCAAATGGCACTTCAAGACCCAGCAGGGCATCAAGAACCTGCCCGCTGCCGAGGCCATGCGCATCGCCGGTGAAGATCCCGATTATGCCCAGCGCGACCTGTTCGGCGCGATTGCTGGCGGCGACTTCCCGCGCTGGGACGTGCACCTGCAAGTGGCCACCGAAGCGGAATTGGCAGCATGGGAAGAGCGCACCGGCTGGAACCCGTTCGATCTGACCAAGGTGTGGCCGCACGCGGACTTCCCGCTGATTCCCGTAGGCGTGTTCGAACTCAATCGCAACCCGCTCAACTACCACGCGGAAGTGGAGCAGGCTGCATTGTCGCCATCGAACGTGGTGCCGGGCCTGGGCTACTCGCCCGACAAGATGCTGCAGGCGCGCCTGTTCGCCTACCACGACGCCCAGTTGTACCGCGTTGGGGTGAACCACCAGCACCTGCCGGTGAACGCGCCACGCTGCCCGTTCCACAACCAGCAGCGCGACGGCGCCATGGCGATTGCCAACGGCGGCGCGGCGCCGAACTACCAGCCGGTGGACAGCAATGGCAGCAATCCGCAAGGCATGGGCCACGGCGAACCGGGGCTGGCGCTGCACGGCGCGGCCGGCCGCTACGACGGCCGCGGCAAGGAGGACGATTACACCCAGGCCGGTAACCTGTTCCGCCTGATGCCGGCGCAAGAAAAGCAGAACCTGTTCGACAACATCTCCGGTCCGCTGTCGCAGGTGAGCGCCGAGATCATCGAGCGCCAGCTGGGCCACTTCGACCAGGCCGATCCGGCCTACGGCGCCGGCGTGCGGGCCGCGCTGAAAGCGCGCGGTGTGCAACTGGGATAAGTGCACTACAATCTCCACGTTGCCACCAACGTGGAGTACCGTTTGAACCGCACCCCCGCACCTGCTTCGAACTCCGCCTCGTCGCCCCCTGTTGGCCAGGTTGTCCTGGTCCTGCAGGGCGGCGGCGCCTTGGGCGCTTACCAGCTGGGCGTGTACCAGGCCATGCACGAGGCGGGGCTGGAACCCGACTGGGTGATCGGTACCTCGATCGGCGCCATCAACGGCGCCATCATCGCCGGCAATCCACCGGCACAGCGCCTCGAGCGCCTGCGCGAATTCTGGGAACGGATGGAGCGCAACGCACTCGGCGTGACGTCCTTGCCGCGCACGTTCGCCAACGCCGTCACGATCGGGCAGGGCATCCCTGCGTTTTTCGAACCGAATCCCACCGCCTGGTGGAATCCCGATGCGAAAGTCGGCGTGGAGCATGCGTCGTTCTATCAAACCGGCCCGCTGCGCGCCACGCTCGAACAGCTGATCGATTACGACTACCTCAATCACCAGCAGCCGCGCTTCACCATCGGTGCGGTCAATGCCCGCAACGGCGCCATGCGCTACTTCGACAGCAGCCGCGACACGCTCACTGCCGACCACGTGATGGCGTCCGCCGCGCTGCCCCCCGCTTTTCCGGCCGTGCGTATCGACGGCGAACCGTACTGGGACGGCGGCATCTATTCCAACACGCCGATCGAAGCGGTGCTCGATGACGAACCGCGCCGCAGCTCGGTGATCTTCTCGGTGCAGGTGTGGAACCCGGATGGCCCGGAACCGCAAAGCATCCTCGACGTGCTCGACAAGCAGAAAGAGATCCAGTACGCCAGCCGCTCGAGCCAGATCGAGCAGCAGCGCAAGCTGCACCGGCTGCGTCACGTGATCCGCGAACTGAGCCTGCACCTGCCGCCCGAGATCGCGGCGCTGCCCGAGGTGCGCGACCTGTCGTGCTGGGGCTGCGGCACCACCATGCACGTGCTGTCGCTGGTGGCGCCGCGCATCGGCGACGAGGACCATACCAAGGACATCGATTTTTCGTCCACCGGGATCAGCGCGCGCTGGCAGGCCGGCTATGAAGAGGCGCAGCGCATGATCGCGTCGAGGCCGTGGGAATCCAAGGTGGATGTGATCGAGGGCGTGGCGCTGCACACCCTGCCGCCGCTGGTAAAATAGCGTCATCGGTATTTACCTATATTGGATCGACCATGACCATCAAAATCAGCCAGAATTTCGACTCGGGCGCCATCGAAGTGGTGCGCGCGGAAACCGCCGACGCCATCGACCTCAAGCTGCGCAAGGACTCGCACGCGGACATCCACCAGTGGTTCCATTTCCGCCTGCAAGGCGCGGCGGGGCAGGCGGTGCGCATGCGTGTTCTCAACGCCGGCGAAGCCACCTACGCCAAGGGCTACGAGAACTACAACGCAGTGGCCAGCTACGATGGCGAAACCTGGTTCCGCGTGCCCACCAGCTTTGACGGCGCGGTCATGACCATCAAGCACACGCCCGATACCGACAGCATCTACTACGCCTACTTCGAGCCATATTCGTTCGAGCGCCACCTGCGCCTGTTGGGCGAAGTGGGCGAGCACCCGCTGGCGAAGGTCCAGGACCTGGGTAGCACGGTCGATGGCCGGGACATGAACCTGGTGGTGATCGGCGAGCCCGATGCACCGAAAAAAATCTGGTTCATCGCACGCCAGCACCCGGGCGAATCGATGGCCGAATGGTTTATCGAAGGCCTGATCGATTCGCTGCTCGACGACGCCAATCCGATCGCCCGCAAGCTGCTGCAGCGCTGCGTCTTCTACATCGTGCCGAACATGAACCCGGACGGCTCGGTGCGCGGCAACCTGCGCACCAACGCGGCCGGCGCCAACCTCAATCGCGAGTGGATGACGCCAACCCTCGAGCGCAGCCCCGAAGTATTGTGCGTCAAACAGAAGATGCACGAGACCGGCATCGACATGTTCTTCGACATCCACGGCGACGAAGCGCTGCCCTACAACTTCGTGGCCGGTAACGAGATGCTGGAAAACTTCAGCGACGAGCGCCGCGCCAAGCAGCAGGCCTTCATCGACCGCTACAAGAACGCCACGCCGGACTTCCAGGACAAGGTAGGCTACGCGGCCAGCAAGTACAAGGAAGACATGCTCACGCTCGCTTCCAAGTACGTGGGCCATCACTTCGGCTGCCTGGCCTTGACGCTCGAAATGCCGTTCAAGGACAACGCCGATCTGCCCGATCCGCGCGTGGGCTGGAACGGCGCCCGCTCGGCGGCGCTCGGCGCGTCCATCCTGCAACCGATCCTGCTGTCGCTGGACGACTACTGATCATGGGCGTCGAGATCGAGCGCAAATTCCTGGTGCAGGGCAGCGCCTGGAAGACGCTGGGCGAGCCGGTGTTCTTCCGCCAGGGGTACCTGTCCTCGCAAAAGGAGCGCACGGTGCGCGTGCGTATCGAGGGCGAGCGCGCCGTCATCACCATCAAGAGCAAAAGCGTGGGCGCCACGCGCGGCGAGTGGGAGTATCCGATTCCCGTGGCTGACGCCGCCGAATTGCTCGACGGCCTGTGCGAGCAGCCGCTGATCGAAAAATACCGGCGCAAGATCGCCGTTGGCGCGCACGTGTGGGAAGTCGATGAATTCCTCGGCGCGAACGCGGGACTGGTGGTGGCCGAGATCGAACTGGGCGCCGAAGACGAGGCGTTCGATCAGCCTGACTGGGTGAGTGACGAAGTGACCGACGACGCGCGCTACTACAACTCCAACCTGATCAGGCATCCGTACTGCAACTGGTAACGAAACGGCTGTAGTCCGCCGGTCCACGGACGAGCAACCCCGACCTTCGATGAAGAGCGGGGTTTTTTTTCGTCCATGCGACGTAGGGCTTTTCTTACTCGGTCTCTTTGCGCCTGCCTACAAGCACGACTGTATTTGGGGGGATAAGATCGTGCTACTCCCAACACTTGGAGGACGTCATGGCCAGGGCAAGGAAATTCCGTCTCCGTACCGATGAGCGCATGCAGCAAATCGTCGATAACGGCATAGCGTTGCAGGCGATCGCCGGCAGTGCGGAGGCGAACCGGTACCTGGTGGCAAATGGCGTGGACGGGAAGATTTTGAAGCGCGTGCTGTATATGCGGATCGCCAGGCCTCACGCGACCACCGCACGATTTCAATGAACAATTCTGACCGGAGGGATTATGGATCAACTACAGCTACAGGAGATCATCGACGCGTGTAATGCATGCGCCACTGCGTGCGACCGGTGTGCTTCGTCGTGTCTGGCAGAAGACGATGTCACGATGATGGCGCGCTGTATCAGGCTCGACATCGACTGTGCGCTCATGTGCCGCCTCACTGCGAGTTACGCCGCGCGGGCCAGCGAATTCCTGGAGGCGATATGCGCACAGTGCGCCGCCATCTGCACCCAGTGCGCGAGCGAGTGCGCCAGTCATACGGCAGCGCATTGCCAGGCATGTGCCGACGCTTGCCGTCGCTGCGAACAGGCGTGCCTCGGTGCTGGCGCCGGGCCTGCATCGGCCTGACGCGACGTAGCAAGCGACGTAAAAAAAGGCCCTTGCGGGCCTTTTTTAATGGAAGTGCTCGGTCCCGGTAGGGGTATCTTCCGGCATCTCGGCGTGCGCCAGCTCGCCGACCGGGTCGGCAAACAGCGGCGCGCCGCAGTCGTCGCAGAACTCCACCACGTAACGCTCGGCATGGCGCTTGATCTGCGTGACGCCCGCTTCGTTCAGGTGGTTGACGATGTCGTCCATCGGCGTGATCGGTTTTTGCACCGTGGGCAGCAGCGCGGTCGGGCCTTCCGGCGGCGTGCCTTCCTCGTCTTCCTGGCCGTACAAGGGCCACACCACGCCGTAGATCACGTCGGGCGACGAGCGGCGGGTGAATGCCACGCGGTATTCGTCGATCTGGCCTTCGCCATTTTCTTCACCGAAGCCGGCGATGACGGCGCGCAGTTCCGACGGTTCGATCGCCAGCGTGTGCGTGAGGTAGTGCACGGCAGCGCGGATCGAGACCGGGCGGATTTGCTTGTCCGCTTCGCGGCAGGCCATGTAATAGGCTTCCGGCAGCAGCAATTCCACGCCGCAGCCTGGCAGCAGGCGGTTGACCGTCGGCGTGGCCTGCGCGCGCCATTGTTCCAGCACGTTGGCGCGCTCGGTAGCGAAGTTGGCCTGGTGCGCCGGCATCTGCCAGCGGAACAGCGGGGCGCCGGCCGGCGCCACCACGGCCACCATCAGGTAGCGCGTATCGGCCAGGAATGGCGCGGTTTCCGGCACCTTGGTGTCGGCCTTGAGCACGGTGCCCTTGAGGGCGGCCTGCGCCAGCTTGTGCACCTTGCCCCAGGTTTCCACGTGGCTGCGCGGCAGCTGGTCGATCGAGAACAGCGTGGGCGACATCGCCATCTGCGTGCCGTCGGCCAGCAAGTGGGCCGAGAAGTGGGCCGACAGCGTGGTCAGGATATCGGCCGGGATCGGACCCGAAGCGATGGCGAAACGGGTCCAGGCCAGGATCGGCGCGGCAACCAGCAGCACATCGTAGGGCTTGGACACACCGTCGGCGGTCTCGAGCATGATGGAGCTCGATTCGCTGGCCGCTTCCACGCCGTCCATCAGGACGTCGTAGGCATTGAGGTCTTCGCGGAACAGGGCGTTGAGGGTGGCGTCGATGGTGTCCTGGTGGCCGGTCTTGAGCAGCTTTTGCAGCTGCGCATCGAGGCTGCGCTCCCAGGCCCGCTCTTCAAGACGGCTGGCAGCTTGCCCGACTGCCTGCGCATGGCTGACCAGGCGCTGGCTCTCGGCGGACAATTTTTGGGATGAATCTTTAGATGGACGACGCATGGCGCTATAAAATTCTCAGGTAAGGGAAAGCAATAAAAAACGGATCGGTCATGCAGATCATAACCCTTATGCACCATATTGTAGATGAAACCCGTAAATCAAGGCTACCGATGGTGCAGGCATAAAAAAAGCGCCGGACTAGCCGGCGCTTTCCAATCACGAGGTTGTTTAAAAATCATCGCAGCGAGGCGCAGCGCCGCAGACAGTGCGCCTGCACGGCAAGGCGCTGCAACGACGCTGCGATCTTTTTTAAACGACCGTTACGCAGCGAGCAACTGGCGCAGCACGAACGGCAGGATGCCGCCATGCTTGTAGTAGTCGACTTCGATCGGGGTATCGATACGCAGCAGCACTTTCACTTCGGTGCTCGAACCGTCGGCGCGGTGGATTACCAGGGTGGCGGTTTGCTGTGGCTTGATCTCGCCTTCGAGGCCTTTCAGGTCGTAGGTTTCCTTGCCGGTGATGCCCAGGGTCTCGACGCTGTCGTTGCCGAGGAATTGCAACGGCAGCACGCCCATGCCCACCAGGTTCGAGCGGTGGATACGTTCGAACGAGCGCACGATCACGGCTTTCACGCCCAGCAGCTGGGTGCCCTTGGCAGCCCAGTCGCGCGAGGAGCCGGTACCGTATTCTTCGCCGCCGAAGATCATGGTTGGCGTACCTTCGGCAACGTACTTCATGGCCGCGTCGTAGATCGACAGCTGTTCGCCCGATGGCTGGTGGATCGTGATGCCGCCTTCCACTGCCGAGCCGTCAGGCTTGGCCGGGATCATGCGGTTCTTGATACGCACGTTGGCAAACGTACCGCGCATCATGATCTCGTGGTTGCCGCGGCGCGAGCCGTACGAGTTGAAGTCGGCTTTCAGCACGCCATTGGCCAGCAGCCATTTACCGGCAGGACCGTCTTCCTTGATCGAGCCCGCTGGCGAGATGTGGTCGGTGGTGATCGAGTCGCCGAACACGCCCAGCGCACGCGCACCGGTGACACCGGCTTCGGTGACGACCGGCTCCATCGTGAAGCCGTCGAAGAACGGCGGCTCGGCGATGTAGGTCGATTCAGGCCAGTTGTACACCTGTCCTTCGGTGGTCGAGACGTGTTCCCACAACTTGCCCGGGTTGCCCTTGACGTCGGCGTAGTTGGTCTTGAACACTTTCGAGTTCATCGCGAACTTCATCAGCTTGGCGATCTCCTGCGAGGTCGGCCAGATGTCGCCCAGGTACACGTCGCGGCCGTCCTTGCCCTTGCCAACCGGCTGGGTCATCAGATCGACGGTCATGTTGCCGGCGATGGCGTAGGCGACCACCAGCGGTGGCGAAGCCAGGAAGTTCGAGCGGATGTTCGGGTGGATCCGCGCTTCGAAGTTACGGTTACCGGACAGCACGGCCGAGGCGACGATGTCGTTCTGGGTGATGGCGGCGTTCAGACCGGCGGTCAGGTCGCCGGCGTTACCGATACAGGTGGTGCAACCGTAAGCGGTCACGCCAAAGCCCAGTTGCTCCAGGTATGGCAGCAGGCCGGCAGCGGTCAGGTACTCGGTGACCACGCGCGAGCCAGGCGCCAGCGACGATTTGATGTGCGGCGCCACGGTCAAGCCGGCTTCCACCGCTTTTTTCGCCAACAGGCCGGCGGCCAGCAGCACGCTCGGGTTCGAGGTGTTGGTGCACGAGGTGATTGCAGCGATCAGCACGTCGCCGTTTTTCACGTGGACGCCGTCGCTGGTGGTGTAGGTCTTTTGCAGGTCGTCCGGATTCTTGTTGAAGCCGTTCTCGGTGGTCGGCTTGGAGAACAGTTCGGTGAAGTTGGCCTTGACGTTGCCGATTTCGATACGGTCTTGCGGGCGCTTCGGACCTGCCAGGGAAGGCGTGACGGTGGTCAGGTTCAGCTCGACCACGCGTGTGTAGTCGATGTCGCCGGCTTTCGAGACGCCGTACATGCCCTGCGCCTTGAAGTAGGCGGCAAAGGCGTCGATCTCGGCCTTGGTGCGGCCGGTGCCTTCGAAGTATTCGATGGTGGCGTCGTCGACCGGGAAGAAGCCCATGGTGGCGCCGTATTCGGGCGCCATGTTGGCGATGGTGGCGCGGTCGGTGACCGACAGCGTCTCGGTGCCTTCGCCGAAGAACTCGACGAACTTGCCGACGACTTTCTCTTTACGCAGCAGTTCGGTGATGGTCAGCACCAGGTCGGTCGCGGTGCAGCCTTCGCGCAGCACGCCGGTCAGGTTCACGCCGATCACGTCCGGGGTCAGGAAGTACACGGGTTGGCCCAGCATGCCGGCTTCGGCCTCGATGCCGCCCACGCCCCAGCCGACCACGCCGATGCCGTTGATCATGGTGGTGTGCGAGTCGGTGCCGACCAGCGAGTCAGGGTAGTACACGCCGTCGTTGTCCTTGTGGACGCCGCGCGCCAGGTATTCCAGGTTGACCTGGTGAACGATGCCGAAGCCCGGTGGCACCACGCCGAAGGTGTCGAATGCCTGCATGCCCCATTTCATGAACTGGTAGCGCTCGTTATTGCGCGAGAATTCCAGCTTCATGTTCAGGTCCAGCGCGCCCGGCTCGCGGAAGTGGTCGATGGTGACCGAGTGGTCGACTACCAGGTCGACCGGCACCAGCGGCTCGATTTTCTTGGCGTTGATGCCCATCTTGTAGGCGACGTTGCGCATTGCGGCCAGGTCGGCCAGCAGCGGCACGCCGGTGAAGTCCTGCAGCACCACGCGGGCCACGACGAACGGGATTTCGTCGGTGCGCTCGGCGGTGGCGCCCCAGTTGGCCAGTTGCTTGACGTGTTCTTCGGTAACTTTTTTGCCGTCGCAGTTACGCAGCACGGACTCCAGCACCACGCGGATCGATACCGGCAGGCGGGAGATTTTGGTGCCCAGGCTCTTCTCCAGTGCGGGCAGCGAGTAGAACTTCGCCTTTTTGCCCGAAATGTTGAATTCCTTGAGCGTGTTCAAAGTGTTACGGGACATGACATCTCCTTCAGTGGGTATCGTCAAATGATGAACTAAAACAGTGCCGACCGTGCGCAAGCGTGCGCGGCCGGCCAAAACGCCTTACTGCACCACGGTGGTGGTCGACTCGACCGGCTTTTCAGTGATGGCGACCGGTTGCAGTTGCTCCGGTGTGCGGCACTCGTTGGCCAGCTGGCGATTGAGTTTCGAATCGAGCAGCATGCTCTTGGCCGGAATACCGATCCAGATCAGGCCGTACAGCTGGTTTTCGAAGCGCTGGGCGCCGGTGGTGGTGCCTACGCGCGTCAGGCGGTGCAGGCGCTTTTTCCAGCGCAGCGCGATATGGTCGACGTCGCCCACGTTCTGGTAGATGGCGACCTTGTTGCCCAGTTCGCAATCGAACTCGGTAACGCTCGAGTCGGTGATCACCGGTTCGTCTTCTTCCGGGTTCGGTTCTTTCGGTACGACCGGCGCTTCCACGGCTTTCTTGGCCTTGGCCTTGGATTTTGCGGTGGCTTTCTTTACGGTTTTCTTGGCGGCCGGCTTGGTTTCGACGGCGGCCGCTGCCGGCGCGGTGGCCAGGCTCAGCGAGGCCATGGCAAGTCCGCAGGCCAGCAGGATTTTGGAGATGGACATCAGTGTGGTTCCAGAGGGTGGACGGGGGGTGGCTGCATCAATGCGGCAGCCGACTCGGGCAGGGTAAGCCCCGCGAGCCTGGCGCGCTGCAAGATGGTCCAATAATATCGGTAGCTGGCGCGGTCGTGCAAGCGCCCATTTTGGGAGATGGGCCCCCACTGGACATTTGCCGCTTCGTGCAGGATGGCGGCCGCTTCGTTCACTTCGGACAGGCGCGGCGTAAACGTCTTGACGATCGGCTTGATCTGGTCCGGGTGGATGCTCCACATGCGCGTGTAGCCGAATTCGGCGGCAGCGCGCTGGGCGTCGTTGGCGGCCACGGCCGGATCCTTGATCTCGGTGGTGACATTATGCGACGGCACCTTGCCGTGGGCGTGGCAGGCCGCTGCCATTTCGAGCTTGGCGCGCACCACCAGCGGGTGGGTAAACTGGCCCGGCGTGCGCATGGCCGCGCCGGGAATGGCGCCGTAATGGCTCGAGACGAAGTCCATGATGCCGAAGGACAGACATTGAACCTGGGGCAGGGCGGCGATGTCGTAGGCGTCGCGCAGGGCACCGTGGGTTTCGATCAGCACGTGCACCGGCAGGTCGCTGCGGCCGGCTTGCGTCGCATGGCCGTTGATGAAGGCGATCGCGTCAATCACCTCGGCCACGCTGTTCACCTTGGGCAGGACGATGTAGGCCAGCGCCTGCGCGCCCACGCCGCCGGCGATGACCTCGATGTCGCGCGCAAAGAATGGGCTGTGGACATCGTGGACGCGGGCGCCAATGCGGCGGTGATGATTGTCCGGGGAGGCCAGCAGTTCGGCGACCAGCTGGGCGTGCGCCTCCTCGTTGCCGGCGCTGGCGCCGTCTTCGCAGTCGAGCGTGATGTCGAATACGGGACCAAGTTCTTGTTGCAGGACGATCGATTTACGCATCAGCTTTTCGGAGCCGGCGTAGTGGTCGCAAGCTGGCAGCAAGAGCGGCTGGCGATTACCCTGGAATAAAACCTCGGATGGATGCATGCAGGAAGTGGTGGGGAGAGAAGTAGGGGCGGAAACGGAAACCGCGCTGCTTCTGGCAGCGCGGCGGGTGCTGCGGATCGGTAGATTAACCGGTTCCACGAGCATTCATGAAGAAGTGACTGTTATGGCAGCAGGTGCTTGACGCCTTCGCGCTCTTCGGTCAGTTCTTTCAGGGTCAGGTTGATGCGCTCTTGCGAGAACGCGTCGATTTCCAGGCCTTGAACGATTTTGTATTCGCCGTTTTCGGTGGTGACCGGGAAGCCGAATACTGTGCCTTCAGGGATGCCGTACGAACCATCCGATGGCACGCCCATGGTGGTCCACTTGCCAGCGGTGCCCAGTACCCAGTCGTGGATATGGTCGATGGCGGCATTGGCAGCCGATGCAGCCGACGACAGGCCGCGTGCTTCGATGATGGCCGCGCCGCGCTTGCCAACGGTTGGCAGGAAGGTGTTGGCGTTCCATTCCTGGTCGTTGATCAGGTCCTTAACTGCCTTGCCGCCGGTGGTGGCGAAGCGGTAGTCGGCGTACATGGTTGGCGAGTGGTTGCCCCATACGCACAGCTTTTCGATGTCCTTGACGGCGGTGCCGGTCTTGGCAGCCACTTGCGACAGCGCGCGGTTGTGGTCCAGGCGCAGCATGGCGGTGAAGTTTTTCGCTGGCAGCGATGGCGCCGATTTCATGGCGATGTAGGCGTTGGTGTTGGCTGGATTGCCCACGACCAGAACTTTGACGTTGCGCGAAGCGACCGCGTCGAGCGCCTTGCCTTGCACGGTGAAGATCTGGGCATTGGCTTCCAGCAGGTCTTTACGTTCCATGCCAGGACCGCGTGGACGGGCGCCAACCAGCACGGCGACGTCGACATCCTTGAAGGCGGTCAGTGGATCGGAGTGGGCGGTCATCTCGGTCAGCAGCGGGAACGCGCAGTCGTCGATTTCCATCATGACGCCCTTGAGCGCTTTCTGGGCCTTTTCGTCGGCGATTTCCAGCAGTTGCAGAATGACTGGCTGGTCTTTGCCGAGCATGTCGCCGTTAGCGATGCGGAACAGCAGGGCGTAGCCGATTTGACCGGCTGCACCGGTAACAGCAACACGCATTGGGGTTTTTGCCATGATGAATCTCCAAGGTAGGTATAGAACAGAGTCGAATACAGTCCAACATCATACTGCAATTTTGAGCACTCGCTACGCAGCGCATGGCCGGGGAGTGTAGGCCTGTGCCCGGTATCTGTCAATTGTATCTTATGTCTTATATAAGACATAGAAGTTCGGGCGGGTTTTGCTGGACGCCAAGGGGTATTTGTGGTGAAATCTCGGTCTATGAATACCGTCCCGCCCAACTCGAACAGCAACAGCCCAGCCTCAGGTGCCGGTGGCGCTGCCGGTTCGTCCACGGTAGTGACGGGACCCGGTTCCGGAGGTGCGGTGAATGCGCCGACCGCAGTTGCCGCCATCGCGCCGACGTTCTCCCCACTGTATCAGCAAATCAAGGCGCTGATCACGCAAAGCCTGCAAAGCGGCGAGTGGAAACCCGGTGAGCTCATTCCCAGCGAGGTCGAACTGGCCAACCGCTTCAAGGTCAGCCAGGGCACGGTGCGCAAGGCCATCGACGAGCTGGCCGCCGAAAACCTGGTGATGCGCAAGCAGGGCAAGGGCACGTTCGTCTCCACCCACCACGAAGCGCGCGCCCATTTCCGCTTCCTGCGACTGATGCCCGACGAAGGCGTTCCTCATTACCCTGAAAGTAAATTCATCGAAGTCAAGCGCCTGCGCGCGCCCGCCGATGTGGCGCGCCTGCTCGACCTCAAAGCCGGCGACGCCGTGGTGTTCATCAAGCGCGTGCAGTCGTTCGACGGCGTACCCACCATCGTCGAAGAACTGTGGCTGCCCGGCGCCACCTTCAAGGGCCTGACCGCCGAGCGGCTGGTCGAGTACAAGGGGCCGATGTACGGCCTGTTCGAGTCCGAATTCGGCACCCGCATGATCCGCGCGACCGAAAAAATCCGCGCCGTGTGCGCCGACGATGGCGCTGCTGCGCTGCTGAAGATCGCCGCCAGCACGCCGCTGCTGGCCTCGGAACGGGTGTCGTTTACCTACGGCGACAAGCCGGTGGAGTTGCGCCGCGGTTTGTATCTGACCGAACAGCATCATTACCACAACGAATTAAGTTAACAGGGAGCCGGTTGCGGGAGCGCGCCGGGACCCGGGCGGTGAACCGTCTTTGAACCGAACTCATGGAGTGGAGCAGGAGACTCTTGCAGTGCACAAAAGCTGCAAGAGGCGCACAATACGGGGCTGTCACACGCTCGTAGCATTGTTGCGCTGATAATACGTTGAGCTACGGAAAGTGGCCGCTGGGGTGTGTTGCAAAACACTATTTTAGTTATATGTAACAATAGATATTGGTTGTATGAGGGTAAATAGGCGAAAATCGATGTTTCATCCGATTTCACCCAATTTTTGTCAAAGTTTAGGAGGTCTTGTTATGTCAGAAGCCGTACGGGTCGCGCCCAAAAAAGAACGGCCGGAGTTCCGTAATATCCACGTTACCGAACTCATGAATTACCGTCAGCCACTCGCTGCCATCGTGTCGATTTTGCACCGCATCAGCGGCGTGTTGATCTTCGCCTTGCTGCCCTTCGTGCTCTACTTGCTGCAAGAGAGCCTGCGCTCCGAGATCTCCTTCGCGCACTACCAGGGTTTCGTCACCTACCCGCTGGTCAAGCTGTTCATCCTCGCCCTGGTCTGGGCCATCATGCACCACATGTTCGCTGGCGTCCGCCACCTGGTGATGGACCTGCACGTCGGCCTGGACAAGGATTCGGCCCGTAAATCGTCGGCTGCCGTGCTGGCGCTGAGCCTGACCCTGACCGTGCTGGTGGCACTGAAACTGTTTGGAGTGTTCTGAAATGGCAAATAACGTCAACAACAACGTCGGCCCGAAGCGCCTGGTCGTCGGCGCCCACTACGGCATGCGCGACTGGCTGGCACAACGCGTGACCGCCGTCGTCATGGTCGCTTACACCGCGGCCTTGCTGATCACCTTCCTCACCGGCCAGAACTTCACGTACGAAGGCTGGGCGGGCATGTTCTCGCAGCAGTGGTTCAAGCTGATTTCCGCTGTCACCCTGTTCGCACTGTTCTACCACGCCTGGGTAGGCATGCGCGACGTGTGGATGGACTACGTTAAACCGGTCGGCCTTCGCCTGACCCTGCAAGCAGCCACCATCCTGTGGCTGATCGCATGTGCCGCCTGGTCGGTACAGATAATCTGGAGTGTGTAATCGTGGCAGCAATCAAATCTGCAATCCCTACCCGCCGCTTTGACGCGGTAATCGTTGGCGCCGGCGGTTCCGGCATGCGCGCATCCCTGCAACTGGCTGAAGCCGGTCTGAACGTGGCGGTGCTGTCGAAAGTTTTCCCTACCCGTTCGCACACCGTCGCAGCGCAAGGCGGCATCGGCGCGTCGCTCGGCAACATGGCCGAAGACAGCTGGTTCTGGCACATGTTCGACACCGTCAAAGGTGGCGACTACCTGGGCGACCAGGATGCGATCGAATTCATGTGCCGCGAAGCACCGAAGGTCGTGTACGAGCTCGAACACTTCGGCATGCCGTTCGACCGTAACCCGGACGGCACGATTTACCAGCGCCCGTTCGGCGGCCACACCGCCAACTTCGGCGAAAAAGCCGTGCAGCGCGCTTGCGCCGCCGCCGACCGTACCGGTCACGCCCTGCTGCACACGCTGTACCAGCGCAACGTCCGCGCCCGTACCCACTTCTTCGTCGAATGGATGGCGCTCGACCTCGTGCGTGATGCCGAAGGCGACGTGGTAGGCGTGGTTGCCCTGGAAATGGAAACCGGCGACGTCATGATCCTCGAAGCGAAGACCACCATGTTCGCCACCGGCGGCGCGGGTCGCATCTTTGCTGCATCGACCAATGCGTTCATCAACACCGGCGACGGCATGGGCATGGCCGCACGCGCCGGCTTGCCGCTGCAAGACATGGAATTCTGGCAGTTCCACCCGACCGGCGTGGCCGGCGCGGGCGTCCTGATTACCGAGGGTGTGCGCGGCGAGGGCGGTATCCTGATCAACTCCGAAGGCGAGCGTTTCATGGAACGTTACGCGCCAACGCTGAAAGACCTGGCGCCACGCGACTTCGTGTCGCGTTCGATGGACCAGGAAATCAAGGAAGGCCGTGGCTGCGGTCCGAACAAGGACCACGTGATGCTGGACCTGCGCCACATCGGCAAGGACACCATCGAGAAGCGCCTGCCGTCGATCCTGGAAATCGGCCACAAGTTCGCCAACGTCGATGCGACCAAGGAACCGATCCCGGTCGTACCAACCATTCACTACCAGATGGGCGGTATTCCAACCAACATCCATGGTCAAGTGGTGGTCCCGAACGCCGACGGCAGCCAGAAGATTGTCAACGGTTTGTACGCAATCGGCGAATGCGCCTGCGTCTCGGTGCACGGCGCCAACCGCCTGGGCACCAACTCGCTGCTCGACCTGGTGGTGTTCGGCCGCGCGGCCGGCAACCACGTGGTGGCCTCGAACCTCAAGCAGAAAGAGAACAAGCCGCTGCCGGCCGACGCTTCCGACTTCGCCATGGACCGCCTGAACAAGCTGGAAACGTCCACCGGCACCGAAAAAGTGCAGGGCGTCGCCAACGACATTCGCGCCACGATGCAGAAGTACTGCGGCGTGTTCCGTACCGACGAGATGCTGAACCAGGGCGTCAAGGAAATCATGGTCCTCGACGAGCGCCGCAAGCACGTATCGTTCAAGGACAAGTCGAAAGTGTTCAACACCGCGCGCGTCGAAGCGCTGGAGCTGGACAACCTGATCGAAACCGCAAAGGCGACCATCGTCTCGGCAGCAGCCCGCAAGGAATCGCGCGGCGCCCACGCCCAGGACGACTACCCGCACCGCGACGACGACAACTGGATGAAGCACACCCTCTGGTTCTCGGAAGGCAACCGCCTGGACTACAAGGCAGTCGTGACCAAGCCACTGACGGTCGACACCTTCAAACCGAAACCACGTACTTTCTAAGGCTAGAACATGGCACGCACTATCAAACTGAAAATCTACCGCTACGATCCCGACCAGGATGCGAAGCCGTACATGCAGGACATCACCGTCGAGTTGAAAGACACCGACAAGATGCTGCTCGACGCCCTGCAACGCATCAAGTCCGACGTGGACGATTCGCTGGCCCTGCGCCGCTCGTGCCGCGAAGGCGTGTGCGGTTCGGACGCAATGAACATCAACGGCAAGAACGGCCTGGCCTGCACCACCAACCTGAACGAGCTGAGCGAGCCTATCGTGCTGCGTCCGCTGCCAGGTCTGCCGGTGATTCGCGACCTGATCGTCGACATGACCCAGTTCTTCAAGCAGTACGATTCGGTCAAGCCGTACCTGATCAACGACTCGATCCGTCCTGAAAAAGAACGCCTGCAAACGCCGACCGAACGCGAAGAACTCGATGGCCTGTACGAGTGCATCCTGTGCGCGTGCTGCTCGACCTCGTGCCCGTCGTTCTGGTGGAACCCGGACAAGTTCGTCGGCCCGGCCGGCCTGCTGCAAGCCTACCGCTTCATCGCCGACTCGCGCGACGAAGCCACCGGCGAGCGCCTGGACAACCTGGAAGACCCGTACCGCCTGTTCCGCTGCCACTCGATCATGAATTGCGTGGACGTCTGTCCGAAAGGCCTGAACCCGAACAAGGCGATCGGTAAAATCAAGGAATTGATGGTACGCCGCGCGATCTAACGGCGCAGTGGCGGGCGGCGGCAACGTCGCCCGTTTCGTTTAGAAGTAGCGCTCCAGCATGAACGGCGCGCGCAGTGTAAAGTAGTGACCCATGACTGAACCGAAACAATCAGCACATCAGTCGGACCCAGCCAACAGAGCGCGCCTGCGTTGGCGCTCGCGCCGGGGTCTTCTGGAAAACGACATCATCCTCACCCGTTTTCTCGATGCGCATGAAACCGAATTGACCGACGACGAAGTGGACGCGTTCACGCGGCTCCTCGACTTGTCGGACAATGACCTGATGGATCTGGTACTGGCCCGCAAGGAGCCGGACGGCGAAATCGACCTGCCGCACGTGCATGCACTGCTGCAGCGGTTGCGCCAGGCCTGACGCCATAAGCGGCAGGCCGCCAGGCACCAGAACTTTTTTCGCACCATCTCCCTAAAAGAAGGAAGAGTCCATGAACACCTCTGATAACAAAGCCACCCTGTCGTTCTCCGATGGCAGCCCGTCCGTCGAATTCCCGATCTACAAGGGCACCGTTGGTCCCGACGTCATCGACATTCGCAAGCTGTACGCCGGCACCGGCAAGTTCACCTACGATCCAGGCTTCATGTCCACCGCGTCGTGCAATTCGTCGATCACGTACATCGACGGCGACAAGGGCGAACTGCAGTACCGCGGCTATCCGATCGAACAACTGGCCGTCAATGCCGACTTCATGGAATCGTGCTACCTGCTGCTGAACGGCGAACTGCCTAATAACGTTCAGAAGCAGGAGTTCGTTGACACCGTCACCAAGCACACGATGGTGCACGAGCAGATGCAATTCTTCTTCCGTGGCTTCCGCCGCGATGCGCACCCGATGTCGGTCCTGGTTGGCACCGTCGGCGCGCTGGCGTCGTTCTACCACGACTCGCTCGACATCAACGATGCCAAGCAGCGCGAAATTTCGGCCATCCGCCTGATCGCCAAGATGCCGACCCTGGTCGCCATGGCGTACAAGTATTCGATGGGCCAGCCGTTCATGTACCCGCGCAACGACCTGTCGTACAGCGCCAACTTCATGCGCATGATGTTCGGTAACCCGTGCGAAGAGTACAAGGTCAACGACGTGCTGGTGCGCGCCCTGGACCGCATCCTGATCCTGCACGCGGACCACGAGCAAAACGCTTCGACCTCCACCGTCCGCCTGGCCGGTTCGTCGGGCGCCAACCCGTTCGCCTGTATCGCTGCCGGTATCGCCTGCCTGTGGGGCCCCGCCCACGGCGGCGCCAACGAAGCCGCACTGACTATGCTCAAAGAAATCGGTTCGGTCGATAACATCCCGGCCTTCATCGAGCAGGTCAAGGACAAGAACTCGAGCGTCAAGCTGATGGGCTTCGGTCACCGCGTGTACAAGAACTTCGACCCGCGCGCCAAGCTGATGCGCGAGACCTGCTACGAAGTGCTGGAAGAGCTGGGCCTGCAAGACGACCCGCTGTTCAAGCTGGCGATGGAACTGGAAAAGATTGCACTGAACGACGAGTACTTCGTCTCGCGCAAACTGTACCCGAACGTCGATTTCTACTCGGGCATCGTGCAATCGGCGCTGGGCATTCCAGTGTCGCTGTTCACCGGTATCTTCGCCATGGCCCGCACCATTGGCTGGATCGCCCAGTGGAACGAAATGATCGCCGATCCAGAACAGAAAATCGGCCGTCCACGCCAGCTGTTCGTCGGCTCGACCGTCCGCGACGTCAAGCCGCTGGACCAGCGTTAATCCGGATTTAACCGGATACAAAAAAACGGGCTGCGGCCCGTTTTTTTTCGTCCCAAGTCAGGGTTGCGTATCTTCCGACTCGAACAAGGCATCGTCCTCGTCGTGCAAGACAGGTGCGCGGCGGTCGGGGCGGATTACCAGTATCCACCAGCCCAGCACGCCCAGGGTCACTTGCGGCAGGTTGAACAGGAACTTGGCGACGGTGGCGTCGCGCCGTTGCGGCCACAGGGCGTCGGCGGTTTCGGCCATGATGTTGGTGTGATAGAAGCAGGCTGCCAGCATCAGCAGGGCGGCGACGGCCCACAGCAGCACGACATTGGTGAGGCTATGGCGCAGCAGCGCGGCGAACGGGTACACCAGCACGCAAGCGAAGCAGTAGGCGAACAGGTTGGCGGCCAAGTTGGCGAGGTCGAAATGCGGCAGGATCACCGGCACCGCGCAGATGGCGACGCCCAGCATGACGGCGACGACGGGGTGGGGCAGGGC
>NZ_LROM01000137.1 GCF_001758785.1 Duganella phyllosphaerae | reverse complement strand
GATTTAGATTTGGTCTTTTAGAGACCAAGTGCTGTATGTTCTTTAACAATCTGGAAGAAGTAAGTAGATTTTTATGTGTCGTGTTACGGTAAAACGTAGCGCGATGGGTAATGATTGTATGTATCAACAAACGCAACAACGTAGTACTTCTTATTCCTATAAACGCTCCTTGTTTAGTCGCAGGGGCTAACGTTATAGGGACAAGTGAATAAGTGCACATGGTGGATGCCTTGGCGATTACAGGCGATGAAGGACGTAGTAGCTTGCGATAAGCTGCGGGGAGCTAGCAAACAAGCTTTGATCCGCAGATTTCCGAATGGGGAAACCCGGCCTTTTAGGTCATTGCATACTGAATACATAGGTATGCAAAGCGAACGCGGCGAACTGAAACATCTAAGTAGCTGCAGGAAAATAAATCAACCGAGATTCCCAAAGTAGTGGCGAGCGAAATGGGAAGAGCCTGTACGTGATAGTCGATTGAATAGTGGAATGCTCTGGAAATGGCAGCCATAGCGGGTGATAGCCCCGTACACGAAATTCAAACGGTGGTACTAAGCGTACGACAAGTAGGGCGGGACACGAGAAATCCTGTCTGAATATGGGGGGACCATCCTCCAAGGCTAAATACTCGTAATCGACCGATAGTGAACCAGTACCGTGAGGGAAAGGCGAAAAGAACCCCGGGAGGGGAGTGAAATAGATCCTGAAACCGTGTGCATACAAACAGTAGGAGCGGACTTGTTCCGTGACTGCGTACCTTTTGTATAATGGGTCAGCGACTTACATTCAGTGGCAAGGTTAACCATATAGGGAAGCCGTAGAGAAATCGAGTCCGAACAGGGCGATAGTCGCTGGGTGTAGACCCGAAACCAAGTGATCTACTCATGGCCAGGATGAAGGTGCGGTAACACGCACTGGAGGTCCGAACCCACTAATGTTGAAAAATTAGGGGATGAGCTGTGGGTAGGGGTGAAAGGCTAAACAAACTTGGAAATAGCTGGTTCTCTCCGAAAACTATTTAGGTAGTGCCTCAAGTATCACCATCGGGGGTAGAGCACTGTTATGGCTAGGGGGTCATCGCGACTTACCAAACCATTGCAAACTCCGAATACCGATGAGTGCGAGCTTGGGAGACAGACGTCGGGTGCTAACGTCCGGCGTCAAGAGGGAAACAACCCAGACCGCCAGCTAAGGTCCCAAAGATTGGCTAAGTGGAAAACGAAGTGGGAAGGCTAAAACAGTCAGGATGTTGGCTTAGAAGCAGCCATCATTTAAAGAAAGCGTAATAGCTCACTGATCGAGTCGTCCTGCGCGGAAGATGTAACGGGGCTAAGCCAGTCACCGAAGCTGCGGATATCCGCAAGGATATGGTAGGAGAGCGTTCTGTAAGCCTGCGAAGGTGTCTTGTAAAGGATGCTGGAGGTATCAGAAGTGCGAATGCTGACATGAGTAGCGATAATGGGGGTGAAAAGCCCCCACGCCGTAAGCCCAAGGTTTCCTGTTCAACGTTCATCGGAGCAGGGTGAGTCGGCCCCTAAGGCGAGGCAGAGATGCGTAGCTGATGGGAAGCAGGTTAATATTCCTGCACCGTCGTATGATGCGATGGGGGGACGGATCGCGGAAGGTTGTCTGCCTGTTGGAATAGGCAGTTTCTGGTTCATAGAAGGCGCTTAGGCAAATCCGGGCGCGTAATTCAAGGGACTGGGACGAAGAACTTCGGTTCTGTAGCAATCGGAAGTGGTTCCAAGAAAAGCCTCTAAGCTTCAGTCATACGAGACCGTACCGCAAACCGACACAGGTGGGCGAGATGAGTATTCTAAGGCGCTTGAGAGAACTCGGGAGAAGGAACTCGGCAAATTGGTACCGTAACTTCGGGAAAAGGTACGCCCCGGTAGCTTGGTCACTTTACTGTGATAGGGCGAAAGGGTTGCAATAAACTGGTGGCTGCGACTGTTTAATAAAAACACAGCACTCTGCAAACACGAAAGTGGACGTATAGGGTGTGACGCCTGCCCGGTGCTGGAAGATTAAATGATGGGGTGCAAGCTCTTGATTGAAGTCCCAGTAAACGGCGGCCGTAACTATAACGGTCCTAAGGTAGCGAAATTCCTTGTCGGGTAAGTTCCGACCTGCACGAATGGCGTAACGATGGCCACACTGTCTCCTCCCGAGACTCAGCGAAGTTGAAGTGTTTGTGATGATGCAATCTACCCGCGGCTAGACGGAAAGACCCCATGAACCTTTACTGTAGCTTTGCATTGGACTTTGAATCAATCTGTGTAGGATAGGTGGGAGGCTTTGAAGCGGGAACGCCAGTTCTCGTGGAGCCAACCTTGAAATACCACCCTGGTTCATTTGAGGTTCTAACCTTGGCCCGTTATCCGGGTCGGGGACAGTGCATGGTAGGCAGTTTGACTGGGGCGGTCTCCTCCTAAAGTGTAACGGAGGAGTTCGAAGGTACGCTAGTTACGGTCGGACATCGTGACGATAGTGCAATGGCATAAGCGTGCTTAACTGCGAGACTGACAAGTCGAGCAGGTACGAAAGTAGGACATAGTGATCCGGTGGTTCTGTATGGAAGGGCCATCGCTCAACGGATAAAAGGTACTCTGGGGATAACAGGCTGATTCCTCCCAAGAGTTCATATCGACGGGGGAGTTTGGCACCTCGATGTCGGCTCATCACATCCTGGGGCTGTAGCCGGTCCCAAGGGTATGGCTGTTCGCCATTTAAAGTGGTACGTGAGCTGGGTTTAAAACGTCGTGAGACAGTTTGGTCCCTATCTGCCGTGGGCGTTGGAAATTTGAAGGGGGCTGCTCCTAGTACGAGAGGACCGGAGTGGACGAACCTCTGGTGTACCGGTTGTCACGCCAGTGGCATTGCCGGGTAGCTAAGTTCGGAAGAGATAACCGCTGAAAGCATCTAAGCGGGAAACTTGCCTTGAGATGAGATTTCCCAGAGCCTTGAGCTCTTTGAAGGGTCGTTCGAGACCAGGACGTTGATAGGCTGGGTGTGGAAGTGCAGTAATGCATTAAGCTAACCAGTACTAATTGCCCGTACGGCTTGTCCCTATAACCTTAGCAGGTTATAGGGAATAAGAAGTGCGTTGGAACGTTCGTTGATACAACAACTTCATTACCCCAGTATTTAATACTGCTACTTGCTTCTCCCAGATTCTGGGCAACGTTCACCAGAACGCGGCCCGTACAGTTCAATGCCTGATGACCATAGCAAGTCGGTCCCACCCCTTCCCATCCCGAACAGGACCGTGAAACGACTTTGCGCCGATGATAGTGCTGCAACCAGTGTGAAAGTAGGTTATCGTCAGGCTAGTTATATAGAAAAAGCCCCAACCAGTGATCTGGTTGGGGCTTTTTTGCGTTTGCAACCTGCATAAACTGGATTCCCGCCTGCGCGGGAATAACGAAGCTGTCGAATTAAATGGATTAGAAGTGGTACGCGGCCTTCAGTTCCAGGAAGTTCGCGCCGCCATTCGGGCGCTTGATGCTGGCGTTGGAGAAGTGTTGCAGCTTGAGGGCGACTTCCCAGTTGTTTTGCATGACGTAACCGATGCCGATGTGGTCGCCGAACTGGAAGGCGGTCGACAATTCCCGGCTGTCGTTCTTGTACAGGCTGGACAAGAGGTGAACGCCGATGCCGGCTTCGTAGTAAATCCCCTTCTTGTTGTCATTCTGGAAGCGGAACACCGGGGTGAAACCCACGTCCCACAGGCCTTTTTCCAGGCCCGGCACGTTGCGGTACTGGTTTTGACGCCAATAGCCGACGCTGCCTTCCCAGTAGCCACTCAGGTGGGTACCGTTCGACTGGAACCATTGTTTTTCCCAATCATTGGCCGCGCTCAGGCGCACCATGCGCTGCTTGGGCCCGGAGCCGTAGTCGACCGAAACCGAGTCGATCAGTTTATCCTGGGCCATAGCTGCCTGGCTCATCATGAGGGCGGCCACTGCCGCCATTAGTGTCTTCGCGAACATAGTATCCTTGTGTTTATACCGACTTGATCTGTGCTGTATGCTGGGTTGATACGGCTGGCAGGATTGTACCGGGGTTCCGGATTTTCTTCCGGCGCACCGTTGTTTTGATTATCTTCAGGAGCAAGATTGTCTATGCGTATCGCATTTCTCGGTATTGGCTTGATGGGAGACCCCATGGTCCGGCGCCTGCTGGCGGCCGGCCACGCGGTCACGGTCTGGAATCGCACCCACGCCAAGGCACAGGCGCTCGCTGACGCCGGCGCGCAGCCGGTGGCCCAGCTGGCCGATGCAGTGCGCGACGCCGGCATCGTCATCTCGATGCTCGAAGCCGGGCCGGTCGTGGCGCAAGTCATGCATGACGCCTTGCCGTCGCTGGCGCCCAAGGCCTTATGGGTGGACATGAGCTCCACGCAACAGGCCGAGGCGCAGGCATTTCATGCGTTGCTGCAAGGGCAGGGCAACCGCTTTATCGATGCGCCGGTGTCCGGCGGCGTGGGCGGTGCGGCGGCTGGTACGCTGGCCATCATGGCTGGTGGCGATGTCGATGATTACGCCGAAGTTGCGCCGGTGTTGGAGGCGATGGGGCGACCTACCCTGGTGGGGCCGGCTGGCAGCGGCCAAGTGGCCAAGCTGTGCAACCAGCTGATCGTCGGTGCGACCATCAACATCGTGGCCGAGGCCATGCTGCTGGCCCAGGCGGCCGGCGCCGACCCCGCAGCGATGCGCGCGGCCATACGCGGCGGCTTTGCCGAGAGCAAAATTCTCGACGTCCATGGCCAGCGCATGTTGGAGCGTAATTTTGTTGCCGGCGGTAAGGTGGCGACGCAAGTCAAGGACCAGCGCAACATCCTCGCGGCGGCAGCGGCTGCCGGGGTAGTGTTGCCGGTGACTGCGCTGGTGACCGAGCGGTTCGAGGCATTGGTGGGAGCAATGCCGCAGGCGGACCACTCGGCGGCGTTAGTCGGGCTTGAAGAGTTGAACCCGGGAATACGGGTGGGGAGTGGGCCAGATCGAGTTTGAGTCGTTGGCTGCCTGGAGAAATTGGATTCCCGCCTACGCGGGAATGACGACTCAAAAGCTGGCGGCTGACGGTCACGCCGTCATTTCGCCTCGGCGGACCGCCTCGATGGCGGCAATCTGATCTAGTTCACCAGCGGCAAACTCTTCTCCACCATCCGCACCCAGAAACTCGCCCCGATCGGCAGCAGGTTGTCGTTGAAATCGTAGCTGCCGTTGTGCAGCACGCAAGGGCCCAGCCCGTGGCCGCCGTCGCGGTGGTCGCCTTCGCCGTTGCCGATGAACATGTAGCAGCCGGGCTTGGCCTGCAGAAAGTAGGCGAAATCTTCCGCGCCCATGGTCGGCTCTACCTGGTCGTCCACCCGGTCGGCGCCCAGCACCTCTGTCATCACTTCCACCGCGAAACGGGTTTCGGCCGGGTGGTTGACCAGTGGCGGGTAGTTGCGGCGGAAGCGGAATTCGGCTTCGGCGCCGAACGCTGCGGCCGTGTGGCGGGCGATTTCTTCCATGCGCTGTTCGATCAGGTCGAGCACGGGCCAGGTAAAGGTGCGCACCGTGCCCACCATCTTGGCATCGTCGGGTATTACGTTTGTGGCGCTGCCGGCGTGGATTTGCGTGATCGACAGCACGGCCGTGTCGAGCGGACTTTTCTGACGGCTGATGATGGTCTGCCAGCTTTGCGCGATCTGCACCGCCACCATCACCGGATCGACACCCTTGTGCGGTTGCGCGGCGTGAGCGCCCTTGCCCTTGATGGTCAAGTAGAACTCGTTACTGGACGCCATCATCGGGCCCTCCACCACGCTCATGTGGCCGGCCGGAATGCCGGGCCAGTTGTGCATGCCGTAGATCGCATCCATCGGGCATTGGTCGAACAGGCCGTCCTCGATCATGCGCTTGGCGCCGGCGCCACCTTCTTCGGCGGGCTGGAACACCAGGTACACGGTGCCGTCGAAGTTGCGGTGCTCGGCCAGGTGTTTGGCGGCGCCCAGCAGCATGGCGGTGTGGCCGTCGTGGCCGCAGGCGTGCATCTTGCCCGGGTGGCGCGAGGCATGGTCGAAAGTATTGATTTCCTGCATGGGCAGCGCGTCCATGTCGGCGCGCAGGCCGATCGAACGTTCAGATGTGCCGTTCTTGATGATGCCGACCACGCCGGTCACGCCCAGGCCGCGGATCACGGGGATGCCCCACTGCGTGAGCTTGTCGGCAATCACGTCGGACGTGCGCTGCTCTTCGTAGCAGAGTTCTGGATGGGCATGCAGGTCGCGGCGGATCTGCTGTATTTCGGATTGAAACGCAATGATGGGATCAACTAGTTTCATCTGCTTCTCCATATGGGGTGTCGCTTGCCTTGTGAGTAGCGAGAAAGACCATTGTAGCCCGTGTGCGCAAACTTTATCCAGAGCGGACTCAAGCCGGCATGGGATCGCCGCTAATCGTTTACCATATTGTTTTTACGCATCCCGCCTTTTGGATCCAGACATGACAAGCACACAAGTTCGCGCGGCGTGCCCGCTCGACTGCCCCGACACCTGCGCCCTGCTGGTGACCGTGGAAGACGGCGTGGCCACCGCCGTCAAGGGCGACCCCGACCACCCGACCACGGCCGGCGTGCTGTGCACCAAGGTCGCCCGCTACACCGAGCGTACCTACCACGACGAGCGCCTGCTGTACCCGCTGCGCCGCGTCGGTGCGAAAGGCGAGGGCAAGTTCGAACGCATCAGCTGGGACGAGGCGCTGCGCACCATTGCCGAGCGCCTGGCGCCGATTGCCGCGCGCGACCCGGAAGCGATCCTGCCGTACAGCTACTGCGGCACCATGGGTTTGATCCAGGGCGAGTCGATGTCGTCGCGCTTTTTCAACCAGCTGGGCGCTTCGCTGCTGGACCGCACCGTCTGTGCCACCGCCGGCGCCACCGGTTACAAGTACACCATTGGCGCGTCGGTCGGCACCGACATGGAGCAGTTTCAAAATGCCAAGCTGATCATCATCTGGGGCGGCAATCCGATCGCGTCCAACCTGCATTTCTGGACCCGCGCCCAGGAAGCCAAGCGTCACGGCGCCAGGCTGATCGCCATCGACCCGTACCGCTCGCTGACGGCCGAGAAATGCCATCAGCACATCGCGCTGCTGCCCGGCACCGACGCCGCGCTGGCGCTGGGCCTGATGCACGTGCTGATCGCCGAAGACCTGCTCGACCACGACTACATTGCCGATTACACGCTCGGCTTCGACCAGCTCAAGGCACGCGCGGCCGAGTGGACGCCCGAGCGCACCGCCGCCACCTGCGGCATCAGCGCCGATGAAGTGATTGAGCTGGCGCGGCTGTACGGTCAGACCGCCAAGGCCGGCCTGCCGGTGGCGATCCGCACCAACTACGGCGTGCAGCGTGTGCGCGGCGGCGGCATGGCGGTGCGCAATATCGCCTGTCTGCCGGCATTGGTCGGCGCCTGGCGCCATGCGGCAGGCGGGGTGCAACTATCGTCGAGCGGTTCGTTCCCGACCAACAAGCCAGCGCTGCAACGACCCGACTTGCTGAAAAAAACGCCGCGCACCATCAACATGACCACCATCGGCGACGACCTGCTGCGACCCGGCTCGGCCACGTTCGGCCCGCAGGTGGAAGCAGTGATCGTGTACAACTCGAACCCGGTGGCGATTGCCCCCGATTCATCGAAAGTGGCGGCCGGTTTCGCCCGTGAAGACCTGTTTACGGTCGTGCTCGAGCAGTTCCAGACCGACACCGCCGACTACGCCGACATCGTGCTGCCGGCCACCACCCAGCTCGAGCACATCGACGCTCACACGTCGTACGGCCACCTGTACATGATGGCCAACAATGCCGCCATCGCGCCGCTGGGCGAGTCCAAGCCCAACACGGAAATTTTCCGCCTGCTGGCGCGCGCGATGGGCTTTACCGATCCATGCTTTGCCGAGACCGACGACCAGCTGGCCGCGCAGGCGTTCAAAACCGGCGACACGCGTGCCATGCATTTCGACTGGGAATCGCTGAAACAACAAGGCTGGCAAAAGCTCAACATGCCCGAGGCGCCGTTCGCCCACGGCGGCTTTTTCACCCCGTCGGGAAAGTGCGAGTTTTATTCGGCCCAGATGGCGCGCGATGGTCTCGATCCGTTGCCTACTTACCTCGAACCGTATGAATCTGTTGCAAGCAACCCTCAACTTGCACAGCGCTACCCACTGGCGATGATTTCTCCGCCGGCCCGCAATTTCCTCAACTCGACGTTCGTCAACGTCAAGAGTTTGCGCGCCGCCGAAGCCGAACCGCACCTCGATCTCCATCCATCGGATGCTGCCGCGCGCGGTGTCGCCCATGGGGAAATGGTCAGAATTTTCAATGATCGCGGCGCGTTCGAGGCCCGCGCACGCGTGACCGACAAGGCCCGTGTCGGGCTGGTGGTTGGATTATCAGTGTGGTGGAAAAAGCTTGCCAGCGACGGCAAGAATGCCAATGAAGTCACCAGCCAGAGGCTCACCGACATGGGCCGCGCACCGACGTTTTACGATACACTCGTACAGGTTGAAAGAGTTAGTGCTTGAAGGTAATGTATGCGCAAATTTGCCCGCCGAGTTCTTCGCACCAGGTACTGGCTGGTGACGGCGTGCACGCTGGCGATGCTGGCCGGCTGCGCGCAATTCAAGTATTACATGCAGGCAGCGCAAGGACAATACTCGCTGTGGTCGGACGCCCGTCCGATCGATGACTGGCTCGGCGACCCCGCCACCGATCCGCAGCTCAAGGCCCGGCTCGAAAAAGCGCTGCTGATTCGCCGCTTCGCGGTGCAGGAACTGAACCTGCCCAACAACGCCAGCTATAAAAACTACGCCGCGCTGTCGCGCCCGTTCGTACTGTGGAACGTGGTGGCCACGCCCGAGCTGTCGCTGCGGCCGATCCAGTGGTGCTTCCCGATTGCCGGCTGCGTCAGCTACCGCGGCTACTACAGCAAGAACGACGCCAACGCCTATGCCGACGAGCTGCGCGCCGAAGGCAACGACGTGCAGGTGGGCGGCGTGCCGGCGTATTCCACGCTGGGCTGGTTCAGCGACCCGCTGCTGTCGACCTTCATCAATTACTCGGACGCCGAACTGGCGCGCATGGTGTTCCACGAACTGGCGCACCAGGTGGTGTACGTGGCGGGCGACACCCAGTTCAACGAAAGCTTCGCCACGGCGGTGGAAGAGGCTGGCGTGCAGCGCTGGCTCGAGCTCTACGGCACCGACGAGATGCGCCTGGCCTACGCGCGCTACAACGGCCGCCGCGCCGAGTTTCTGGCGCTGCTGGTGCGCCACCGGCAAATGCTGGCCGATAACTATGCCAGCAAGACCAGCATGCGCCACCGCCGCGCCGAGAAGGCGCGCATCTTCGCCCACCTCCAATCCGACTATCTAAAACTCAAGGAAAGCTGGGGCGGCTACGCCGGTTACGACCGCTGGTTTGCCGAACCGCTGACCAATGCCCACTTGACCGCAGTGGGCGCTTACCATGATTACCTGCCGGCATTTAGAAGCTTGCTCAAGCAAGAAAGAACGTTCGTGCGATTTTATGGTGCAGTGCAAAAATTGGCTACGCTTGATTTTGCTCAACGACAGCAGCGCCTCGATCAACTCGCGCGCACCGCAACAGCCGATACCGTCCCCGCAGCGACCGGACAAACTACCGGGTCCGGCATGTTGTAAGGCGGGCCGGATATCGACGCGATGCTGCTATGCAGCATGATTTCACCCTCTTGACGCGTTAGAAGCGACGTTCTAATTATGTTTAAATGCGCTTGCGTCCGCGTCAACTGACCGATAGCATCGCGTTATCAGCAGGCTCGAACAGTGCGCGCAGACGACACTCGACTCCTGAACCGGCACTGTGCGCCGGCCCACAACGATAACGAGACAAGAGGCGCAGGCATGGAAAAAATCTGGTTGAAGTCCTATCCCCCCGGCATGCCGGCCGAGATAGACACGGCACAGTACGGTTCCCTGGTGCAGTTGCTGGAAGAGTCGTTCCGCAAGTACGCAGACCGCAATGCCTACGTCTGCATGGACAAGTACCTCACCTACGCCGAACTCGACGATTATTCCAGGCGCCTGGGCGCCTGGCTGCAAAGCCGGGGCATGAAGCAGGGCGCACGGGTCGGCATCATGATGCCGAACGTGCTGCAGTACCCGGTCGCGATCGCCGCCATCCTGCGCGCCGGCTACACCGTCGTCAACATCAACCCGCTGTACACGCCGCGCGAGCTCGAGCACCAGCTCAACGACTCCGGCTGCAGCGCCATCGTCATCCTGGAAAACTTTGCGCACACGCTCGAGCAGGTGCTGCTGCGCACCCAGGTCAAGCACGTGGTCGTCGCCACCATGGGCGAGTTGCTGGGCTTTGCCAAGGGCCTGCTGGTCAACTTCGTGGTGCGCAACGTCAAGCACCTGGTGCCGGCGTACTCGCTGCCCAACGCGGTGCGCTTCAAGTCGGCGCTGTCGCACGGCGCCGGCATGAAACTGACGCCAGTCGACATCAAGCCCGCCGACCCCGCCTTCCTGCAATACACGGGTGGCACCACTGGCGTGGCCAAGGGCGCCGTGCTGACGCACCAGAACGTGATCGCCAACATGCTGCAGATCGAAATGTGGTCGGAGCCGGCCGTGGGGGTGGTCGAAGGCCAGCCGGTGATGGTGGCGGCGCTGCCGCTGTATCACATCTTCGCGCTGACCGTGTGCGCCATGTGGGGCATGCGCAGCGGCATGCTCAACCTCCTGATTCCGAACCCGCGGGACATCGGCGGCTTCATCAAGGAGCTGGGCAAGTACCGCTTCAATATGCTGCCGGCGGTAAACACCCTGTACAACGGCCTGCTCAACCATCCCGACTTTGGCAAGCTCGATTTCTCCGGCTTGAAGCTCAGCTTTGGCGGCGGCATGGCGGTGCAGCAGGTGGTGGCCGAGCGCTGGTTCAAGGCCACCGGCTCGCCGATCATCGAGGGCTACGGCCTGTCCGAAACCGCGCCGGTCGCCACCTGCAACCGCGGCGATGCGACCGCTTTCAGCGGCACCATCGGCCTGCCGGTTCCGTCCACCGACATCGCCATCCTCGACGACGACGGCAACCAAGTGCCGCTGGGCCAGCCAGGTGAAATCGCCATCCGTGGCCCGCAAGTGATGGCCGGCTACTGGAACCGCCCGGACGAAACGGCGAAGGTGATGACCGCCGACGGCTACTTCAAGTCGGGCGACATCGGCATCATGAACGACGGCGGCTACGTGAAAATCGTCGACCGCAAGAAGGACATGATCCTGGTCTCCGGTTTCAACGTTTATCCGAACGAACTGGAAGAAGTGATCGCCGCCCATCCAGGCGTACTCGAGTGCGCTTGCGTGGGCGTGCCGGACGAGCACTCGGGCGAGGCCGTCAAAGTGTTCGTGGTGCGCAAGGACCCGAACCTCACGGCCGAGACCCTGATGGCGTATTGCAAGCAAAACCTGACCGGCTACAAGAAGCCGAAATACATCGAATTCCGGGATGAACTGCCGAAAACCAATGTCGGCAAGATCTTGCGGCGCATGTTGCGCGACGAAGACACCCCACCACAGAAAAAAACGAACGAGAAGGCTGTATAACGATGGAAAAAATCTGGCTCAAGTCCTACCCGGAGGGCGTCCCGGCGGAAATCGACAGCACCCAATTCCGCTCGATCACGCACTTGCTGGAAGAAGCCTTCCGCAAGTACGCCGACCGCAACGCCTACGTGTGCATGGACAAGTTCCTCACCTACCGCGAGCTCGACCAGCTGTCGCAACAGATGGGCGCCTGGCTGCAAAGCCTGGGCCTGTCGCCCGGCGCGCGGGTGGCGATCATGATGCCGAACGTGTTGCAGTACCCGGTGGCGATGGCAGCCATTCTGCGCGCCGGCTACACCGTGGTCAACGTCAACCCGCTGTACACGCCGCGCGAGCTGCAGCACCAGCTGATCGACTCCGGTTCCGAAGCCATCATCGTGCTGGAAAACTTTGCTGTCACCTTGCAACAGGTAATCGCCAACACCAGCGTCAAGCACGTGGTGGTGGCCACCATGGGCGATATGCTGGGTTTCCTGAAAGGCGCGATCGTCAACCTGGTGGTGCGCAAGGTCAAGAAAATGGTGCCGGCGTACTCGCTGCCCGGTGCGATCTCGTACAAGAAAATGATGGCGGACGCCGCCGGCATGACCTTGAAGCCGGTCAAGCAGGGCCATGACGACATCGCCTTCCTGCAATACACGGGCGGCACCACGGGTGTCTCGAAGGGCGCCGTGCTGCTGCACCGGAATATCATCGCCAACGTGCTGCAAAACGAGGCGTGGCTGCAGTTCAAGCATTCGGAGGACCAGCTGGTGTTCGTGGCGGCGCTGCCGCTGTACCACATCTATTCGCTCACCGTCAGCGCCTTCATGGGCATGCGCATGGGCGGCCTGACCCTCTTGATTCCGAATCCGCGCGACATTCCGGGCTTCGTCAAGGAACTGGCCAAGTACCGCGTGGCGGTGCTCCCAGCGGTCAATACCCTGTACAACGCGCTGCTCAACAATGCCGATTTTGCCAAGCTCGATTTCTCCAGCTACTCGGTGTGCAACGGCGGCGGCATGGCGGTGCAAAAGGCCGTGGCCGACAAGTGGCTCAAGGTGACCGGCACGCCGATCATCGAAGGCTACGGCCTGTCCGAAACCTCGCCGGTGGCCACCGCCAACCGGGTGGACATCAAGGAATTCACCGGCACCATCGGCCTGCCGATTCCATCGACCGAAGTGATCATCATCGACGACGACGGCCGCGAAGTACCGCTGGGCCAGACCGGAGAAATCGCCATCCGTGGCCCGCAGGTGATGGCCGGCTACTGGAACCGCGCCGACGAAACCGCCAAGACCATGACCGCCGACGGCTACTTCAAGACCGGCGACATCGGCATCATGGACGAGCGCGGCTACACCCGCATCGTCGACCGCAAGAAGGACATGATCATCGTCTCCGGCTTCAATGTGTACCCGAACGAAGTGGAAGGCGTGGTGGCCGGCCACCCGGGCGTGCTGGAAGTGGCGTGCATCGGCGTGCTGGACAAGAATTCGGGCGAGGCCGTCAAACTGTTCGTGGTGCGCAAGGATCCGAACCTGACGGCCGAGCAATTGCTGGACTTTTGCAAGCACGAGCTGACCGCGTACAAAAAGCCGAAGTTCATCGAGTTCCGCGATGAGCTGCCGAAGACCAACGTGGGCAAGATCCTGCGGCGGCAGTTGCGGGATGAGAAGACTGCGGCTTAAGGAAACAGTTCAGTCTCTTATACGCGCTATGGATCCCCGCGTACGCGAGGATGACGGCTTTACAGCCGCTGGATGTGGATGCGTCATCCCCGCGCAGGCGGGGATCCAATTCAAGCCTTCCCCACCCCGGCCCGGCCATTGCGCACCACGAAGCTGGCCGCAGTCGCGATGCCACTCCCCGCATCGTGCACATCGGCCAGCGCCTGGAAGTGCGCGGTGGTCTTCTCCGGCGTCACGTCCAGCAGCATGAATCCGCGCTGGTCGCTCTTGCCATACTTGATCCCCGGATTGATCGCCACGAACTCCTCGGTACGCTTTTGCGGCCGTGACGGCGACGTGATCGACGTGCCGCAAAACTCGCTGGCCAGCACCTGGTTGCTCTTCGATGCGGCGCGGGTGGGATAGCGGCTGATCTCGGCCGCGAAAAAGCTGTGGACGTCGCCCGACAGCACCAGCGGGTTGCTGGCACCGCTGGTGCGCAGCGACTCGAGCAGCCGTTCACGTGCCCGAGGATAGCCATCCCAGCCATCGGTCCAGATCCGCACGTCCGCTTCCTGCCTGAAGGGCAGCTGGCTGTTCTGCGCCATCAGGGTTTGCTGCGCCAGGATGTTCCAGCGCGCGGGCGACGACGCCAGCCCATCGTCGAGCCAGCGCTGCTGGACGTCGCCGAGCATGGTGCGCCTGGCATCACCCAGCGCCGCGCAGTCGCGCCGGATCACCGAGGTGGAGCCACCGCGCCCCCTGGGTGGGCAGGCGTGCCAGGCGCGGTACTGGCGGTCGTCGAGCACGTGGAAGCGCGCCAGCCGCCCCCAGTCGTAGCGCTGGTAGATGCGCATGTTGGCAAAGTCGCCGGGCTTGGGCACCGACAGGCGCAGCGGCATGTGTTCGTAGAAGGCCTGGTAGGCCGCTGCGCGGCGCAGCACGAATTCGGGGTTGAGCCGTTCGTCGCGGTCGGCCGCGTAGTCGTTGGCCACCTCGTGGTCGTCCCAGGTGACGATCCATGGTGCCGCGTGGTGGGCAGCCTGCAGGTGGGCGTCGCTCTTGTACTGGGCGTAGCGGTTGCGGTAGTCGGCCAGCGTGAACGATTCCGAGACGCGCACGGCGCGCTTCGGATGCCGGAGCTGGTACGGGCCCCATTCGTAGATGTAGTCGCCGAGGAAGGCCACCAGGTCGGGTGCGGCGGCGGCAATGTGGCGGTGGGCGGCGTAGGTGCCGAACTCCCAGTGCTGGCACGAAGCCACGGCCAGCTTCAGGCGCTCGGGCATGCTGGTCGCTGCCGGCGCGGTGCGGGTGCGGCCGACGGGGCTGACCGCATCGCCGAGGATGAAACGGTAGAAGTACCAGCGCCCGGGCGCCAGGTTGGTCACATCGACGTGCACGCTATGGGCCAGCGCCGGCGTGGCGCTGGCCGTGCCCTTGGCCACGAGGCGGCTGAAGTGTTCATCGTCGGCCACCTCCCAGCGCACCGGCAGCGCCACGGCGGGCATGGCGGCTGCATTCAATGGATCATGGAGGATGCGGGTCCAGATCACGACCGCATCGGGCAGGGGCGAGCCGGAGGCCACGCCCAGGCTGAACGGGTAGGCGCCCTGGCTGGCGCTGGCGGGGATGGCGGTGCGTGTTGCTGCCTCGCTGCTGCCAGTGCCGCTGCGGGTGTCGTGGCATGCTGCCAGCGTGGCCAGCCCGGCCAGGTGGCCGGCGGTGGCCAGGAAGATACGGCGCTGGCTATCCATGGCGCGGCTGATCCACGGTGATGCCCGGGCAGGTCATCCGGCGGCTATCCACGGCGGCGCGTCAGGCGCGTCATCCCGCTTGCCCCGGCAACGCGTGGATCAGCGTCTCGATCGGCGGCACCTTGCGCGGCTTGCGGTCGGAGTCGGTGGCCACGTAGGTGAGCACGGCCTCGGTCACCTTGACGGTATCGGCCTGCAGGCGGTTGCGCTCCGCGTACACCTCGACGTTGACGGTAATGGACGTATTGCCAACCTTGACGATATCGGCATAAAACGACAGCAGGTCGCCGACGAACACGGGATTCTTGAACACGAACGAGTTGACCGCGATGGTCGCCACGCGGCCGTTGGCGCGGCGGGTGGCCGGCAGCGAGCCGGCGATATCGACCTGCGCCATGATCCAGCCGCCGAACACGTCGCCATAGACATTGGCGTCGGACGGGGAGGGCATCATGCGCAGTTCCGGCATTTTCCCAGCGGGCAGGCCCCGGTTGATGGTGGTGATGGCAAGCGGGGTTTTTTCTGGGGTGGTCATCGTGAAATCTCGGCAAGGGCTACAATGTCCAAGATTGAACCATAAAAAGCCCAGCGCTGCCCACCCCTCCCGACCTTGTCCCTATGCGCCGTTACCCGAATTCGCCAGCCGACCCCAGTGTCCAGCCAGCTCCCCGTACCCGTACCGACCTCGCCACCCTGAAAACCCTGCTGCCCTACCTGTGGGTGTACAAGTGGCGCGTGCTGCTGGCGCTGGGCTGCCTGGTCGGCGCCAAGCTGGCCAACGTGGGCGTGCCGATCGTCATGAAGCGCCTGATCGACTCGCTCACCATCACCCCGCAGCACCCGCAGGCGCTCTTGGTGCTGCCGGTGGCGGCGCTGGTGGTGTATGGCTTGCTGCGCCTGTCCACCACCGTGTTTACCGAACTGCGCGAGTTCCTGTTCGCGCGGGTAACCCAGCGCGCGGTGCGCACCATCGCGCTGCAAGTGTTCCGCCATTTGCACGCGCTGTCGCTGCGCTTCCATTTGAATCGCCAGACCGGCGGCATGACGCGCGATATCGAGCGTGGCACTCGCGCGGTCGGCTCGCTGATCTCCTACACACTGTTCAACATCCTGCCCACGCTGGTCGAGATCACGCTGGTGCTGGGCTACCTGGTGCTGCATTACGATATCTGGTTCAGCGTGATCACGCTGGTGGCGCTGGTGTCGTACATCACCTTCACGGTCACGGTGACCAACTGGCGCACGCACTTCCGCCGCACCATGAACGACCTCGATTCCAGGGCCAATACCAAGGCGATCGACTCGCTGATCAACTACGAGACCGTCAAGTACTTCGGCAACGAGGACTACGAGGCGAAACGCTACGACGAAGGTCTGCAGAACTACGAGTCGGCGGCGGTCAAGTCGCAAACCTCGCTGTCGGTATTGAACACCGGGCAGTCCTTGATCATCGCGGTGGCGGTCACGCTGATCCTGTGGCGCGCCACCGTGGGCGTGATTGCCGGCACCATGACCCTGGGCGACCTGGTGCTGGTGAACTCGTTCATGATCCAGCTGTACATACCGCTGAACTTCCTCGGCGTGATCTACCGCGAGATCAAGCAAAGCCTGGCCGACATGGAAAAGCTGTTCTCGCTGCTGGACCAGAACCGCGAAATTGCCGATGCCAAGGACGCGCAGCCGCTGGCGACAAGGGGCGCGGAAGTACGCTTCAACCACGTCGACTTCAGCTACGAGTCCAAGCGGCAAATCCTGTTCGACGTCGATTTCACGATTGCCCCCGGCACCACCACCGCGGTGGTGGGCCACAGCGGTTCGGGCAAGTCGACGTTATCGCGCCTGCTATTCCGCTTCTATGAAGTCAACACCGGCAGCATCTCGATCGACGGCCAGGATTTGCGGTCACTGACGCAGGATTCGGTGCGCCACGCGATCGGCATCGTGCCGCAGGATACGGTGCTGTTCAACGACACCATCGAATACAACATAGCCTACGGCAAGCCGGGCGCCACGCGCGACGACATCGTGGCCGCTGCCCGCGCGGCGTCGATCCACGAGTTCGTGGAGAGCCTACCGGACGGCTACGCCACCATGGTCGGTGAGCGTGGCCTGAAACTGTCGGGCGGTGAGAAGCAGCGCGTGGCGATTGCCCGCACCCTGCTCAAGAACCCGGCGATCCTGATCTTCGACGAAGCCACGTCGGCGCTCGACTCCAAGGCCGAGCAGGCGATCCAGGCGCAGTTGAAAGAGATCGCCAGGAGCCGCACCACGCTGGTCATCGCGCACCGCCTGTCCACGGTGGCCGACGCCCAGCAGATCCTGGTGCTCGACCACGGCCGCATCGTCGAACGCGGAACCCACCAGGCGCTGCTGGCGGCCGATGGCCTGTACGCCCAGATGTGGCAGCGCCAGCAGGCGAGGCAAGACGAAGAAGTCGCGCCACAATGAAAAAAGCCCGTTCAGTCGCCTGAACGGGCTTTGTCACTTCACGGCGCCGACTTCTATCAGGCAGCGTCCTTGATCATTTCTTCGTCGCCCGGATGGGCCAGCTCGCCCTCCCACTTGGCAACCACCGCAGCAGCGACGCCGTTACCGACGACGTTGGTGGCCGAACGCGCCATGTCCAGGAAGTGGTCGATACCGAGCAGCAGCAGCAGGCCCGCCTCCGGGATATTGAACTGGCTCAGGGTGGCGGCAATCACCACCAGCGAAGCGCGCGGCACGCCCGCGATACCCTTGGAGGTGACCATCAGTACGGCCATCATGGTGATCTGCTCGGCCAGCGTCATCTCGATGCCGTAGGCCTGGGCGATGAACACGGTGGCGAAGGTGCAGTACATCATCGAGCCGTCGAGGTTGAACGAGTAGCCGATCGGCAGCACGAACGAGGCGATACGGTTACGCACGCCGAAACGCTCGAGGCCTTCCAGCGTTTTCGGATACGCCGCTTCGCTCGAGGCGGTGGAGAAGGCCAGCAGGGCCGGGCCGCGCAGCTCGGCCATCAAGGCGAACACGCGCCTTTTCAGGAACAGGAAGCCGGCAAACATCAGCAAGCCCCACAGGATCATGATGCCCAGGTAGAACTCGGCCATGAACACGCCGTAGGTGGACAGCACACCGAGGCCGCTCTTGGCGATGGTGCCGGCAACGGCTGCGAACACCGCGACCGGCGCGAACGCCATCACGTAACCGGTGACCTTGAGCATGATGTGGGCCAGGCCGTCGAGCGCGTCGATCAGGGCCTTGGCTTTTTCGCCGATGGCAGCTGCGGCGATACCGAAGAACAGCGAGAACACGACGATCTGCAGGATTTCGTTCTTGGCCATGCCATCGACGATGGACGCCGGCACCAGGTGGGTGACGAAGTCTTTGAGCGACAGCGACGACGCCACGATGCCGGTGTTGGACGCGGCGGTGGACATATGGCCGAGCAGCGCATCACCAGGACGGAACAGGTTGACCAGCACCAGGCCCAGGCTCAGCGACATGACCGAAGCGAGGAAGAACCAGCCCATGGTTTTCAGGCCGATACGGCCCACTTCGCTGGCATCACCCATGCGGGCAATGCCGACCACCAGGGTGGCAAATACCAGCGGCGCGATGATCATCTTGATCAGGCGCAGGAACACGGTGGTCAACAGGGACATCGAATCAACGAAACCGGTGGGCGTGGCCACGTTGGCGTTGACGAAATAGCCGGTAATAATGCCTAGCACCAGGGCAGCCAGGATGTAGGTGGTCAATCGGCTTTTTTTCTGCATGTTCTAGCTTCCCTGTGATAGTGTCTCTTTGGACGTTGCTTGCCGCAGAGAGGTTCTGCGCCAGCGCAATCTGGTTCAAAATAAAGTCATTGCCTCCAGGTGCGGAGGTATGATCCGGTCAATGTCAGCCTTGTGGGTTGATGAAACATTGAGCAACGTTGAGCAAGTGACGCAGTATCCTTGGGGCCAAGGTCACTGTCAAGCTTGCGTGGACGCCATTCCACACCGATTCTTTCCCGCGCTCCCGTGGCGACAAAAATATGATAGCGATCAGCAATCTCAGCAAATGGTATGGCCAGTTCCAGGTCCTCGCCGACTGCACCACCAACGTTGCCAAGGGCGACGTCATGGTGATCTGCGGCCCGTCCGGTTCGGGCAAATCGACGTTGATCAAGACCGTCAACGGCCTCGAGCCATTCCAGCAGGGCAATATCACGGTGGCCGGTATTTCCGTGGGCGACCCGCGCACCGACCTGCCCAAGCTGCGGGCACGGATCGGCATGGTATTCCAGAACTTCGAACTGTTTCCCCACTTATCGGTACGGCAGAACCTGAACCTGGGCCAGGTCCAGGTACTGGGTCGCAGCGAGGAGGAGGCTACTGCGCGCGGCTTGCTGTACCTGGACCGGGTGGGCTTGCTGTCGCAGCAGGACAAGTTTCCCAACCAGCTCTCCGGCGGCCAGCAGCAGCGGGTGGCGATTGCCCGCGCGCTGTCGATGGACCCGATCGCCATGCTGTTCGATGAACCGACCTCGGCGCTCGATCCGGAAATGATCAACGAGGTGCTCGACGTGATGGTGGGGCTGGCGCAGGAAGGCATGACCATGATGGTGGTCACCCACGAGATGGGCTTTGCGCGCAAGGTGGCCAACCGCGTGGTGTTCATGGACCAGGGCAGGATTCTCGAGGATTGCGCCAAGGAAGAGTTTTTCGGTGCGCCGCGTTCCGAGCGCGCACGGGAGTTTTTAGCGCGTATTATTCATTAGGTAGTGAGGCGGCCCGGTGGCAGCGGTGCAAAAACACCTGAACATGAGCGGCCTGAAGGTGGTCACCAACCCGGTTACCGCCGCCAACCGCATCCCGCTCATGGCCAACGGCACCATCGACCTCGAGTGCGGCTCCACCACCAACAACGCCGAGCGGCAAAAGCAGGTGGCGTTCGCGCCCACCATGTTCGTGATTGCCAACCGGCTGCTGACCAAGAAGTCTTCCAACATCGGTTCGCTGGCTGACTTGAAAGGCAAAACCCTGGTGGCCACGGCCGGCACCACCACCCACAAGCAGATGACCATGCTTAACGCCGAGCGCAAGCTGGGCATGAAAATTCTGGTCGGCAAGGACCATCCCGAATCGTTCCTGATGCTGGAAACGGGCCGCGCCGTGGCCGAGGCCAACGACGACATCCTGCTGGCCGGCCAGGTCGCCACCGCGCGCAACCCGGACCAATACGTGATCGGCAGCGAGGCGCTGTCGGTCGAACCGTACGGCATCATGCTCAGGCGTGGCGACCCGCAATTCAAGGCCGTGGTCGATGCCGCGCTCACCGACCTGTACCGGTCCGACGAATTTGCCAAAATCTATGCCAAGTGGTTCACCAGTGCTATCCCGCCGCGCGGCATCAACCTCAAGTTCCCGATGTCGCCCCAACTGAAGGCGGCCATCGCCAAGCCGACCGACTCACCGGACCCGGCCGCCTATACGGTGAAGTAACCCTCGCACGCGCCGGGCTGCCGCCATGGACTACCACTGGAACTGGGCCATCTTCGGCGAGCTATCGCCGGACGGTGTGCGTCCCTACTGGCAAACCCTGGCGGGCGGCCTGGGCTGGACCCTGGCCACGGCGCTGGCCGGCTGGGTGATGGCGCTGGCATTGGGCTTTGCCATCGGTGCGCTGCGTACGCTGCCGTCACCGTGGTGGCGCCGGCTTGGTACCGCGTACGTGGAATTGTTTCGTAATATCCCGTTGCTGGTGCAAATGTTTTTATGGTATTTCGTCGCGCCCGAGTTGCTGCCGGCGGCGCTGGGCGAGCAGGTCAAGGTGTTGCCCAATGCGCCGTTCGTTACCGCTGTCGTGTGCCTCGGCTTTTTTACGTCGGCGCGGGTGGCGGTGCAGGTGACGGCCGGCATCGAGGCGCTGGCCGGCGGCCAGCGGCTGGCGGCACTGGCGCTGGGGCTGAAGCTGCGGCAAACCTACCGCCACGTGCTGCTGCCGCTGGCGCTGCGCATCATCATGCCGCCGCTCACCAGCGAGTTCCTCAACATCATCAAGAACAGCTCGGTCGCGCTCACCATCGGCCTGATGGAACTGACCGCCAGTGCACGCGCGTTGCAGGAGTTTTCGTTCCAGGTGTTCGAGGCGTTTGCCGCCGCCACCATGATCTACGTGCTGCTCAACCTGCTGGTAACGGCCGCCATGCACCGGCTCGAACGCCGGCTGGCGCTGCCGGGCACGTTGGGAGGCCGCTGATGTTTGCCGATTTCGACGTCGACGTCATCGCCCGCTCGTGGGTGTACCTGTTCCAGGTCGGCATGGCGTTTACCTTGCAACTGACAGTGCTGTCGATGCTGGGCGGCGTGATGCTGGGCACCTTGCTGGCGCTAGCGCGCCTGTCGGGCTTTGCGCCGCTGGCACTGGCGGCCAGCGCGTACGTCAACCTGGTGCGGGCGGTGCCGCTGGTGCTGGTGATCTTCTGGTTCTATTTCCTGGTGCCGTACTTGGCGGCATGGCTGATCGGCGCCCCGGAACCGGTCAAGGTGGGCACGTTCTGGTCGGCCTTGATCACGTTCACGCTGTTCCAGGCCGCGTACTATTGCGAGATCATGCGCGGCGGCATCCAGGCGATTCCGCGCGGCCAGGTGCTGGCGGCGCAAGCACTGGGCCTGCGTTACTGGCAGGTGATGGGCCGCGTAGTGCTGCCGCAGGCGCTGCGCAACATGCTGCCGGTACTGCTCACGCAGACCATCGTACTGTTCCAGGACGTCTCGCTGGTCTACGTCCTCTCGGTCCCCGACTTTGTCGGCGCCGCCAGCAAGATCGCCCAACGCGACGGCCGCCTGGTGGAAATGTACACGTTCGTGGCAGCCGTGTATTTCGTGCTGTGCTGTGCACTGTCGTGGCTTTCGCGCCACCTACTTCGGGGTCAGTGCCGACATTCGGACACGAACTGAGCACTATCTGCTTGAGCCCGTGTCCGAATGTCGGCACTGACCCTGAAGTGCGGGTCTGCTAGTATGCGCGGTTTGTTGACGCTAACGGAAATATCTATGCCTACCTTGACCAAACTTGCCGGCGCCATGCTGGTCCTCGGCATGCTTGCCAGCGCCCATGCTGCCGACAGGATCGCCGCCGACCTGGTGCTTACGCAAGCGATCCTGATCGACGTGGCCGGCGGCCAGGCCGTGCGCGGCAAATCGGTGGTGCTCAGGGACGATCGCATCATCGCCGTGGTCGACGACCGCGACCTGCGCAATTACGCCGCGCGGCGCACCATGCGCTTGCCGGGCAAGTACCTGATGCCGGGCCTGTGGGACACCCATGTGCACTTCGGTGGCGGACCGGCGCTGATCGACGAGAACAAGAACCTGCTGCCGGTGTACCTGGCCTACGGGATTACCACCGTGCGCGATTGCTCGGGCGACCTGCCCGATACGGTGCTGTCGTGGCGCGACCAGATCAACCACGGCCAGCTCGAAGGCCCCACCATATTTACTTCCGGCGCCAAGCTCGAAGGCTACAAGCCGCTGTGGAAAGGCACCATCGAAGTGGGTACGCCGGAAGAAGTGGGCAAGGCGCTCGACCGCCTGCAGGCGCAGAAAGTAGATTTCGTCAAGATCACCGAAAACACGCTCAAGCCCGAGCTGTACCTCGAAGCGCTGCGCCAGGCCAGGGAGCGCGGCATGCGCACGTCCGGCCACATCCCGGTACAAAAGACGCTGGCGCAAATGTTCGACGCCGGCCTGGGCACGGTCGAGCACCAGTCGTACCTGCTGCGCGCAGCCACCCCGCGCGAAGCCGAGCTGACCGCGCAGGTGGCAGCCGGCGCCTTGACCGGCAAGCAGGCGATGGCACTGAGCCTGGCGAGCTACGACGAGCCGACCGCGCGCGCGTCGTTCCGCCACATGGCGTCGAAAGGCACAGCCGTGGTACCCACGCTGTCGGTATCGCGCGTGGTGGCCTATCTCGACATGGAAGACCACAGCCACGACGAAGCGCTGCAATACATCGGCCCCGGCCTGCGCGCCACCTACGACTGGCGCGTGCAGCGCGCCGCGCAAGACAATCCCGAGCAGATCGCGCTGCGCAAGGCCACGTTCGAGAAATCGGCCGCGCTGCTGCCGATCCTGGCGCAGGAAGGTGTGAGCATCATCGCTGGCACCGACGCCGGCTTCTTGAACTCCTATGATTACCCTGGCCAGGCGCTGCATGACGAGATCGGGCTGTACGTCAAATACGGCCTGACGCCGGCGCAGGCGCTGCAATCGGCCGTCATCGCCGGCCCGCGCTTCCTGGGCAAGCTGGACCGCTACGGCAGCCTGGCAGCGGGCAAGACGGCCGACCTGCTGGTACTAGACGCCAATCCGCTGCAAGACATCAGCGCCACGCGCCAGATCCGCACCGTGGTCAGCCGCGGCAAAGTCTACGACCGCGTCATGCTCGACCAGTTGCTGGCGCAAGCGAAGGCCAGGGCCGGCTCGGCCCAAAAACACTAAGTGGCTGGGCTAGGGAAGCAGTGTGTCCAACTGGACCACTGCGAGACCACTCCGTGTGCGGATTGCATTGTCATTCGTAATGAAATACTTGCAAGCAGCCGAGGTCGCGGTGGCGACGTGAATGACATCGACAAACCGCAAGCGATCTTCCGCACGCATGCGCGCGGCATGGTCGAAAATCTCGCTGTCATGTGGAAGAATGGTCAGGAAGTTACTTGACTGGAAAAAATCGCGTGTTGTGGGATCATCCTGGTATCCATCTTGCGATACGGTCCCACCATGGTTTCCACCACGGCGATTTCCCCTGTGAAGCCGATGATTTCCCTGTTGCTTATTGCTCGCAAATCGCATAGGTAGCGTCCAGCACGTCGTCCTGACGCAAGCCTGCCTGCGCAATAAGTTCTGGCGGTAGTGTGAGCTTCCTTAGTTTCTCTAGACGAACCTTGGACATGACGGCCTCCTGGCGAGAGTTTTCATCTTACGCTCTCCCGCACAGAGTTCAAGCGACCGGGACGGCAGGCGCTCCAGGTCGCGCCGCAACAGGTAAAATATCGCATTCCGCCGTTTTACCCATCCTGGTAGCCCGAAAACAGCCTGAAAGCCCCGCCATGTCCGACTTCGAAACCCTCCCCGACAGCATCACCATCACCCGTCCCGACGACTGGCACCTGCACCTGCGCGATGGCGCCACGCTGGCCAGCGTGCTGCCGCATAGCGCGCGCCAGTTTGCGCGTGCCATCGTGATGCCGAACCTGAAGCCGCCGGTCACCACCGCTGCCGCCGCCGTCGCCTACCGCGACCGCATCCTGGCCGCGCTGCCGGCGGGGATGGCGTTCGATCCGTTGATGACGCTTTACCTGACCAACAACACGCCACCGGAAGAAATCGTGCGCGCCATCGACAGCGGCGTGGTCCACGCCGTCAAACTGTACCCGGCCGGCGCCACCACCAATTCCGACGCCGGTGTGACCGACATCGCCAACTGTTACAAGACCCTGGAAAAAATGCAGGAAGTGGGCATGCCGTTCCTGGTGCATGGCGAAGTGACCGACCAGGACATCGACCTGTTCGACCGCGAGGCCGTATTCATTGAACGCGTGATGCGCCCGCTGCGCCGCGATTTCCCGGCCCTGAAAATCGTCTTCGAGCACATCACCACCAAGGAAGCGGCGCAGTACGTGGCCGAGGCGGAAGGTCCGATCGCGGCCACCATCACCGCCC
>NZ_LROM01000136.1 GCF_001758785.1 Duganella phyllosphaerae | reverse complement strand
GACGGACTGTTAATCCGCAGGTCCCTGGTTCGAGTCCAGGTCGGGGAGCCAGAATACAGAAAAGCCACGTTGAAAAACGTGGCTTTTTTCGTTTACCTCCTACCTCGGGGTCAGTACCTCGGGGTCAGTGCCGACATTCGGACACCGCCTCAACCATTAAATGGCTGGGCTCGTGTCCAAATGTCGGCACTGACCCTGAAGTTCCGTACCTTAAGGCCAGACGGCCTCGGTCCAATCACGCCACACCTTCAACCGCCCAGGCTCCACACCCATCTGCGTCGCCTTCCACAGCCCGTACTGCTCGGTCTGCTCGGTGGTTACCTGGCCGATCGAGTTGGTGATCATGTAGTAATCGCCGTTGCTGTACTGGCCCAGCGGCGACTTGGCCTGGTCGAGGCAGTAGCGGAAGCCGGCGACGTTTTCCGGTTCGCCGAGCTGGGTATTGCCGGGGTCGCAGCGGCGCCAGGCGTTCACCGGTTGCCAGGTGTAAAGGGCGTTGAACTGGCCGATGGCGCCGTTCACGGTCTTCAGGTACAGCCCCGATTGCAGTTCGTCGAGGAAGCGGTAGCGCGCCGGTTGCACGCCTTCGCGGGTAGCCTTGTCGAGGAAGTTGGCGGTGGCCAGGTGCTTGACGATCTGGGCGCGGCCGTAGCGGGCGGCGTTGTCGTAGCCGGTCGGGCCGTTCGGGTCCCAGATCGGGATGTCATTGTTGACGTACTGCGCGCCCTTGATCCGTCCCTGCAGCAGGCGGATGTTGTGGCTGTTTTGCAGCGCGCGCGCGGCCGGCGTGTTCGAACCGACCAGGTCGCCGATGTACTCGTCGAACGCGGTCAGGTACGGCCAGTCCATCGGATAGTTGACCCAGCCGCTCTGGCCGCCCGGGTTGACCGTCATCTGCAACTGGTACCACTGGTTGCTGCGGTAATAGGAGCCGACTATATTGTCCGCCTCCCAAGCCGTGTACCATTCGCGCGTGATCTTGCCCGAGGTGTTCTTGTCCTCCTGGTACACCATGTGCGGCGCCAGGAAGAACAGGCTCACCGACTGGAACGGCCAGCCGTGCGCTTCGCCGCGGCCTTTCCACTGGCCGGTGGTTTTGTCCTTGTCGCCGATGAACCAGGTCTGGTTGCCTTCGAGCTGGTAGTCCTGCGCCAGTTCCCATTGCTTGACCGCGTTCCAGTGCAGCATGCTGGCCACCGAGCGCTCGATGAAGGCGTTGGTGGTGAAGTCGCGTGGCTTGGCCGCTGACATGGTGGTGCTGTTGGCCAGGGTTTGCAGGTAGGCCGCGCCGCGCTGGGCGCCGTATTGCTGGCCGTTGTCGGCGACGTGGTTGCCGCGTCCGCCGCCGAGGAACTTATACGCGTCCCAGCCGGTAAAGGTCATCATGGCGTTGATCTGCACGCGCAGGTCGGGGATCAGGTGGCTGTAGTCGGCGCGGTTGCCGTTGGGGTTCTTGTGCTGCTCGAACCAGTTGATCAGGTCGTGGTAACGGCCGTTCGGATTCTGCCAGCCTTCGTTCGGGTGCTGGATGCCGTTGGTAAAGCCGCTGCCGTCCGCTGCGGTCGGCCAGATGTCGAGCGGGTGGGTAGTGGGCAGCCAGGCGTTCCAGTCGGGGAACTGCATCGGGATCGCGGTCTCGCGCACGTTCATGGTGGCGTTCGGATTCATCACGCGGTCAATGTCGGCCTGGGTCAGTGCCAGCGGCGCGTTGAGAGGTTTGCCGAACAGCGCTTTCATGGCGTCCGCCGGGGTAGTCAATACCGCGTCGAGGCCGGCGCCGGCCGACCATTCGGTGGCGCAGGCGGCGGTAGTGCAGTCGAGGCCGGGGCCAGGCTGGTACGGCGGATTCCATGGCCGCGCCTTGCCCACGTACGGCACGTCCTTGAGCGACGAACGCAGGAAGGCGGCGATCTGCGCGCCTTGCGTGTCGGACAGGCCGTGGAAGCGGCTGCGCTGGACGATGGCATTGTTCGAATAATTGAAGTATTGCAGGTCGCGGCCGTTGTCGGCGTGGCACGAGGCGCACGCGGCCTGCAGCTTGCGGGTGACGATGGCCGACTTGACGTTGCTGCCGTGGGCATACCACAGCGCCTTGCCGGCATCGATATCGGCCTGCGCCAGGTTGCCGGTGCCGCGCTCGCTCAGCGGGTCGAAACGCTGCACGGCGGTGGTGTCCACCTGCGCCGCGCTGGCGTCCTGCAATTGCAGGTTGAGGATGCGGTAGCCGTTCGATTCGCCGTCGGTGCCGTTGAAGCGGAACTGGATGCGGTTCATGCCCGGCAGCGCCACCAGCCGCGCCTTGGCAGCAGCGTCGAGCGGCAGGGTAATGCGGGTGGTGTAGAAGCCGCCGTTGACGCCGCCATGCAGGCGCTCGTCGTCGGCCAGCACCATGTTGGCGTCGGTAACATCGATCCAGGGCGTGTTGCTGTCGTCGCCGGCGCCGCCGAGGATGCGGATGCTGGCCTTGATCTTGACGGGCAGGGCGGTGGTGGCCTCGAACTCGGGCGCGCCATAGAAGCCGCAGCGGTGGCATTGGAACCACAATTGTGTCGCGGCGCCGAGCTTGTCGGCCGCCAGTCCCAGCCGCGCCTCGGCGATCACCGGTGCGGCTGGCGAGCCGTTGCCCAGCACCTCGAGCGGCAGTACCAGGGCGTCGCTGGCGGCCACCACGGTGGTGGCGGCCAGGCGCGATGCCTTGGCTGACGCTTGCTGGTCGGTGCTGTCACCGGCGCCGCAGGCGGCCAGCAAGGCGGCCGCAGCCAGCGCGCACGCCGTCCTTAACCGTAATCGTAAGTTGTTCATTGGTTTTCCCCGGGGATTGGTTGTGATGTCAATTCGATATGATTGATCAGGCGGTATTGCCAAAGAATGTTACCGGAAATCAAATTCGATTTGAAACGAACAAGGTCTGCTATGGGAGATAGGCGGAAGGCTCACAGAATTTGCAATTCGGCACAAATGTTTCATGAAATTGCAGGTATCGGTGGACGTGAATCTTGCATCTGGTTATTCTTCTTACTCGGGACGTGGTCGTTGCGCAGCGCGCACCCGCACCCAGGTTTTTACAATTGAAAAGGTCACAGAGGTTCACCATGAGTTTTGAAAAAGAAGTGGTTGTCTACGGCACCGAGGATGTGCTCAAGAGCTTGTGCGATTCCGTCTCGCGCGTGATCAATGTGGCCACGCAGAGCCGCGTGAACTATTCGGGCATGGTGCAGCGCATTACCAAGATCGGCCTAAAGCCGGACATCGGTTGCTTCGTGCTGTTCGACGGTGGCTTTACCGGCCTGGTGGTGCTCAATTTCAGCGCCGCCACCGCGATGGAAATCTACGAGCGCTACATGCTAACCATGGGCATGCCGAAGTCGGAACTGGCGACTGCCCACACGTCGGACGAGGTGTCCAACATCATGGGCGAGCTGATGAACCAGATCGTTGGCGACTTCACCGGCAAGGTGCGCCGCGAACTGCAAACCAACATCACCCAGAACCAGCCGAAAATGCTGGTGCTCAACAAGCAGGTGATGCTCAACGTCGATACGCCGCTGGACCGCCCGGAAATCCGCCGCGTGACCTTTTACACCGAGAAAAACAACATCTTCTACCTGGAACTGGCGATCGACCGCACCGAGTTTATCCGTTTGCACGACTTCGACGCCAACGAGGAAACCGATGCCGATGCCCTGATGGATGCGGAGCACGCCAGGGGCGGCAAGGCGTCGCAGTACACGCCGGCCGATGACGAGGACGACAACTCCGACCTGCTGCGCTCACTGGGCATGTAATGCATGTAGAGGGTGTGGTGTTTTTCACACACCCACCGTGATGATCGCAGAAAAAAAGTCGCGCTCAATCGACCCGGCGTAACGCCCTAAACAATATTGATGATTCAGCCAAAAGGCGCCCCGCTCCCAGCCGGGCGCCTTTTTATATTCTGTTTACAGCCGTTGTGTACCGAATATCTAACACTTCAGCGGCCGGGCTATATATTCGGCTTGCAATACCACCTATCAATGAAAGAAAATACCGCCTTTCTCAAAGCGGGTGCATTCTAGACATCTTCAAGATGCATCGCCCCGCTTGAACCGCCATGGTCGCGACAGATGATCAGCGGAGCCAGAACACCAAAGAGAAGACAGGAGACACTGTTTTGCACTCTTTTCGCACTCTTTAGCTAGCCAATTAAATCGGGAATTCGAATGATCAAACTGTCCAAGATGCACAAGCGCCTGCTGGCGCTGAGCGCCGTTATGCCGATGGGCGCCGCCCTGGCCCAGACCGCCACCCAACCACAACTGGAAACCGTCGTGGTGACCGCCCAGCGTCGCGCTGAAAACATCAAGGACGTGCCGGTATCGGTCACGATGCTCAAGGACGAGCGCCTCGACGTGCTGTTGTCCGGCGGCCAGGACATCCGCGTGCTGGCTGGCAAAGTGCCGTCGCTGAACATCGAATCGTCGAACGGCCGTACCTTCCCGCGCTTCTACATCCGCGGCTACGGCAACACCGACTTCAACGCTTTTGCCTCGCAGCCAGTGTCGTTGATCTACGATGACGTCGTGCAGGAAAACGGCATCCTGAAAGGTTTCCCGATGTTCGACCTGGCCGGCGTGGAAGTGCTGCGCGGCCCGCAAGGCACGCTGTTTGGCCGCAACACCCCGGCCGGCGTGGTCAAGTTCGAATCGGCCAAGCCGAACCTGGACAAAGTGGAAGGCTATTACAGCCTGTCGGCCGCCACCCACAACACCATCAACCTCGAAGGCGCCGCCAACGTGCCGCTGTCGAGCGAATGGGCGATGCGCGTATCGACCCTGCGCCAGCACCGTGACGACTTCGTCGACAACACCTTTACCGGCGCCAAAGATTCGCTGGAAGGCTACAACGAACACGCCGAGCGCGTGCAGTTCCTGTACAAGCCCAGCACCACTTTCAACGCGCTGTTCAATGTGCACTCGCGTTCGACTACCGGCAGCGCGCGCCTGTTCCGTGCCAACCTGATCCGCCAAGGCACCAACGACTTCGCCGACGGCTACGACTTCACCAAGATCGGCACCAATGCGCAGAACGGCCAGCACCTGCGCACCAACGGCGCCAACGCGCGCCTGTCGTGGGACCTGGGTGCGGTCAAGCTGTTCTCGATCACCGGCTACGAAGGCGTGGACGACTACCTGAGCCGTGGCGACATCGACGGCGGTTTCCCGAACCAGCCGGGCGTGCCATTCCAGGTCGAGACCGCAGGTGGCCTGAGCTACCTGAAGCAGTACAGCCAGGAATTCCGCGTCGAATCGAAAAACGCCGGTCCGCTGAACTGGCAGACCGGTGTGTACTGGTTCAAGGAAAGCGCCGAAGGCCTGACCGACAACTTCGACACCGCCGGCATCCGCACCTCGCGCCTGGTAAGCCATCAGAACAACACCGCCAAGGCCATCTTCGGTTCGGTCACCTACGACCTGAGCAGCGACCTGGTGCTGCGTGGCGGCGTGCGCTACACCAACGACAAGAAGGACTTCCGCACCGTCACCAACATCAACGTGGCGCAAGTTGGCCCAAGCACGGCCGATGCCGACAAGAGCAAGGCCAACTGGGACGCCAGCCTGACCTACAAGATCAACCCGGACGTGAATGCCTACGCCCGCGTGGCGACCGGCTTCCGCGCGCCGAGTATTGCAGCCGCTTCGGCAGCAGTGCCGATCACCGTGGCCGATGCGGAAACCATCACCTCGTACGAAGCCGGTATCAAGGCCGACCTGTTCAACCGTCGCGCCCGCGCCAACTTCAGCGTCTATAACTACGAAGTCAAGAACCAGCAACTGACCGTGGTCGGCGGCCTGTCCAACGCCAACCAGCTGATCAACGCTGCCAAGACCAAGGGTCGCGGCGTGGAAGCCGACTTCGAAGCCTTCATCACCCCGGCCTTCAAGGTGACTGCAGGCGGTTCGTACAACTTCACCGAGATCAAGGATCCGTCGCTGCGCGTGGCCACCTGCAACCCACTCCGCTGCACCGTAACCGATCCGGTCGACGCCAACGGCTTCGCCCGCATCGACGGCAACGCACTGCCACAGGCGCCGAAGTACACCGTCAACGCCACCGCCCGCTACAACTGGGCGCTGGAAAACGGCAACCTGTTCGTGCTGACCGACTGGGCTTACCGCAGCAAGATCAACTTCTTCCTGTACGAGTCGAAAGAGTTCACCGGCAAGTCGATGGTCGAAGGCGGCGTACGCGTGGGCTACAACTGGGATGGCGGCAAGTATGAAGTGGCAGCATTCGGCCGCAACATCACCAACACCGCGCGCATCATCGGCGGCATCGACTTCAACAACCGCACCGGTTTCGTGAACGAGCCACGCCAGTTCGGCGCCCAGTTCCGCGGCAATTTTTAAAAGTCGCCGTTCAGCGTAGACAGCTGACAAAGGGCCGTATATAATGCGGCCTCTTTTCCCTGATAGCTCAGTTGGTAGAGCGACGGACTGTTAATCCGCAGGTCCCTGGTTCGAGTCCAGGTCGGGGAGCCAGAATTTGTAGCATCGAAAAGCCCAGCCTTTACCGGTTGGGCTTTTTGCATTGGCCCCTTATTTTGCAGCCGTCTCCATCGCTTTTCCCCACTCTTCCCGGATCTTCTTTTTGAAGTCCAGGTACTCCCAGTCGGAGTCCGGCGAGAAGTGCTCGATTTGACCGTTCTCGATGTAATCGAAGTATTCGTAATGCGCCTCGTCGTCGTCCGGGTAGCGGTAGCACTGGATGGTCGCGCAGAAGTCGCCGCCGGCTTTCGGTGACGGATTTTTCAGTTGGTGGATCTGGTAGTAGTCGGGCGTGAGGAAGGTCACATCGCCGGCATGGGCGATCATGCTGCCCCAGGGCGTGAGCAGTTTCGGGCTGAGCGAGCTGAACCATGACACCTGAATTTGCCCATGCAGTACCTTGATCACGGCGCAGGCTTTGCCATGGTCATGGATCGGCGAGCCATTACCCGCCGGCCAGATCTCGAGCACGTAAGGCTGGCCGGGGGAGTCGCCCATATTGGTGTCGAGCGTGATGCGCAGGTAGCCGAACTCTTCTTCCTTTTTCTTGAGCTTGCTGTTGCAGAGCGCGCCCTCGGTGACGATGGAATACTGGATCGCCTGGGCGAACTCCGGGAAGTCCGGCGAATTGAGGGTGATGCCGGGGCCGGCAACGTTGGCGTACAGGCGCTGGCACACCGGGGAAAGGTCGTTGACCACCGAGGCGCTGTTTCCGGCGATGACTTCCATGGTAATGGCCGACGTCGGGATGACGGTCGGTGGCGGATCGAGCGTGACAGGGATCTGCATCACCCGCAGGTGGTCCTTCACGGTACCTTTGATGTCGACATGGCGCAGGTCTTTGCTGAAGTCCTTCAACGCGTAGGTCGATTCGGTATCCCATTGAAATTCGAGCAGCATCAGGTGACGCAGCATTTCGCCCTTGCCGTAGCGGACGCGCATATTGTTGCTGTCGATGCTGACCCAGTACGGTTGCCTGAGTTCGGGCAGGGTAAGCAGCAGCTTTTCGTCTTTCGATGTCACCAGGTTGGTGAGGTCACTGCCGGTTCTGCAGTCGATGCTGAAACGTGTGCGGCTGATCGCCACCTCCAGCGCGCTGCCTGCTTCGGTAGTAAACACAAATCGTAGGGTGTCGTCGACGACATCGGGCTTGATCGATACTGTCCCTTGACCCTTGATCGGCAATACCGCGCCGTTATCGGTGGCAACCGCGTAGTGCAAACTGACGCGCTGTTTCGGGGCTTGCAAACTCGTCATGGTGATCTGTCCTCGTAGATAGTTAGAATGCCGTTAGGCAACTCCAACTATATAAGACAGGACCGGGCTGGAAATGCGCGCATTGTCACTTGATTGGTTTTTCACCGAGGCGGGCGCAACGCTCGGCCATGAGTGCTCGGGCTTCGATCATTGCAGCGCGGGTTGCTGCATTCGGCACTTTCAGGTCCAGCGGGAAAGCTTGCTCGGCAACCACGCGGCGCAGCAACATGCTCACCGCATCGGACATGGTCAGGCCCATCGACGCCAGTATTTCACTTGACTGAGCTTTGAGCTCCGCGTCCACGCGGACGTGCAGCATTGAAGTGTTGGTTGCCATTAGTTACTCCTGTCACATTATCACGCCCTAAGCACCGTTAACTCGGCCAACGCCTTCTGCCGCCCGCCCAGCACAGCAGCAATCAGCAACGCACCGGCCGACGCCATCAGCCCACGCTCGAGACCCGCCGGCCCGTCGGCGATCCAGCCCACCATGCTGGGGCCGACAATTTGTCCGAGCGCGAAGGCGGTGGTGAACGCGCTGATGCCTGCCGACCAGGCTGCCTGCGGCAGGTTGTGCCGCACCAGCGCGGTGGTCGATGCGACGACCGACAGGAACACGCCGCCGAACACCAGCCCCGACAGAAATACCACTGGCGCCGCGCCCGTCAATGCAGGCAGGATCGTGACAGTGGCCAGCAGGGCGTTGAGGATGGCCAACGATTCGCCGCCCTTGAAATGGTCGAGCATGCTGGCCCAGATGCGCGATGAGGCGACCACTGCCAGGCCCAGCAGCGCATAGAAGCCGGTGATCAGTCCGGCCTGCATGCCTTGCTGCTTGAGCAGCGCCACCACGAACGTCATGTAGCCGATATAGCCCACGCCGAACATGAAATAGCTGCCCAGGCCGAAGGCAAAGTCGTGCACCGCAAAGCTGCGCGTTCCGGCGACGGCAGGCGGGGCGTCGCCGATCGCCCTGGCGGGCCGCGCCATGATGGCGGTACCCAGCAGGCAGGCCGCCGCCATTGCCCACCATGCCCATTGCCAAAGATGTGAGGCGCGGTAGTGCGATGCCAGCGCAATGGCGGCCGGCACCAGCAGGGCGGACACGGTGATGCCGATGCCGGTGCCGCCGTAATACAGGCCGATGATCAGCCCCGCACGGCCGCTGTGTTGTGAGCCGAGCCGGGCCGCCAGCACGCCGCCAGTGATGAAGATAAACGCGCTGGCGATGCCGGCACCCAGGCGCTGCAGGGCCAGCAGCACGGTATCGGTCGTCAGGCCCGCCGCCAGCATGATCACGCTCGCGGCGACGGCTCCCGTCACCAGCAGGCGCCAGACGCCGACCCGCCGCATCAGCGCGGGAGTACTCAGGGCGCCGAGAAAATAGCCGAGCGCGTTATAGGTGTTCATGGAGCCGGCCAGCAGGTAGGACCAGCCAAGATCGTCGCGCATGGGCGGCAGCAGCAAGCCATACGAAAAGCGCGTCAGGCCCAGCGCAATCGCGGCCCCCAGCGAGAGCGCGGCGGCGGTCCGGAGCGTTGAGCGCGGTGCTGGCATGGCTCAGGCCCCGTGGCAGGCGACAATGCGGGCAAGTCGGACAGCGCGGTCACTGTTGGTGCGACTTGTCTTCATGATCAACCTCCCGTCATTTCGGATACCAATGATGCACAGTAGGCTGAAGACCGTCAACATGCACGTAAGCACCCCTGCGCCCTCGCAGGATTTGATACGGATCAAACGAAGCGCCGCAGTCGATTTTTATCATGATCAGTCCATCAACCCACAATCCAAGGAGGATGTCATGGCGAACAGTCTGATGCGTATCGATCCGTTCCGCGATCTCACCCGTTTCGATCCCCTGCGCGATATCGACGAATTGTTCCGCGACCTGGCCGGCCCGGCCTGGCGTACCGAGCAAATGCCGCGCATGCGCATGGATGTCTCGGAAACCGAGCAGCACTACCTGGTCAAGGCCGAGCTGCCGGGTGTGCAGAAGGAAGACATCAAGGTCTCGATCCACGGCAACCAGGTGTCGCTCAGCGCCGAGGTCAAGAACGAAAAAAGCGCCGATGCCGCCGGCAGCGGCAGTGCCGGCAACCTGCGCAGCGAGCGCTACTACGGCCAGGTGCAGCGCAGCTTCACGCTGCCGCAGGAAGTCGATGACGACCAGGCCGAGGCCCGTTACGAGAACGGCGTGCTGAGCCTGACGCTGCCGAAGAAAATGGGCGCCGGCGGCAAGCAACTGGCGATCCAGTAATCCTGCAAGTTATTGCGCGGGCGCGCTGCAGGCCGGGTCCGACTCCCAGCTGCCAGAGCAGATGCGCGAGCGGCACAGCATCCCTTCCATCAGGCCGAGCTGTTTGCAGCGCCCCAGCAAGTCCGCGGTCGGCACGCCGTTCGCGCGTTCGACCACGTCGCGGCTGCGCTCTGGCGCCACGCTGGCAGGCTTGCCGGCGTGGGCGACCAGCGCGGTCAGCAGGGTGACGTCGGAGTCGCTGGTGGTACCCGGGCTCGGGCTCGAGCCCGGGTGTCTGCGTGGTGTCTTCGGCGCCAGTGTGCCGCTTACCGCGGCTGTGTTCTGGTGGGCGCCGGCGTTGTCGGCGGTCTTGGCCACCTTGGCGGACGTAGCGCGCAAGTTGGTCGAATCGGGCGTCTTGGGCGCGCCGCCGGTGAGCGTGCGTGGCGCCGCTGGTGTTGCTGCCAACCCCATTGCCGGCGTTCCATGGTGCGCGTCGATGATCGCCGCCGGGCGGTCGCCGTCGTCGTTGCGAGTGGCTGCGTTGGCCGCCACTGGCGCGGTTCCTGCCAACGCCATCGTTTCTGCGGTTGGCGTCGCTGTCGCTGACCGGACGGGCGCGGCAGTCGTTGCAGGCGCCGTCGCCGTGGTCTGCGCGAATAGGTCGGCTGCGCTGCGGCCGCCGTCCGCGTGACGCTTGAACGTCACCGGCGTAATCGTTTCCTCGTGCATCAGCCAGGCCACGCCGCCAATGGTCAGCAACAGCACGACCAGGCCCATGGTCCAGCCGTCAAGACGCGAGGCGCGGACCGGATGGTTGGCGCGGCTGGAAGCCTTGGGCCCGTGTTCCAGTTGCGCCAGGATGCGCCGGTTGCGATCGGCCGCACCATGTAACGGTCGATGGCTCGCACCCATAAGGTTCGGCATCTGCTTGAAGGTGTCCACATTTATCTCCCGGGTTTGATCTGGTCTTTCACGCGAATTGCCGGCCGGCATACCATCGGGTTTTGCGGCCGCCTGCCAGTGTCCATCCGGCAGCGCGCCCCGTTGTTGACGGAGCGCACCATGTTTCTCTTTTCCATGCTGATGTTTTTTGTCGTGGTCTGCGCCGGTGCGTGGCTGCTGCTGTTTCCCGCCGGGCGGACGCTGCTGGCGCAGGCAGTGACCGGTGTGGCCGGCCGCATCGAGCAGCACCTGCGCAGCCGGGCGGCCCACGGTGTGCTGCAAGCCGGCGTGCTCGGTCGCGGCGCGCGCGCTGGCCTGGCCGGTGGCGCGCACTTGCTGTGGCGGCGCTGGCCGTTGCTGGTGGCCGCTACGGTGCTGCTGACGGTGCCGCCGCTGCTGGCGCTGGTGCTCAGCAGCCCGACCATGTTAAACGGCTACGAGGACCATCGCGTCACCAACGAGCAGGTGGCGCTGCTGCTCAAGGGCGAACGGCTGGCGGCCCCGGCCGCGCTGCCGCCACCGGTATTTACCACCGCCGAAGTCACGCTGGTACGGCCCATGCTCGACAGCGCCAACCGCAACTGGCAGCTGCTCGACCCCGACTTTTCGCGCCGCTTGCTGGTGGTGTTTCGCATCATGAAGGAACAGCACGGATACGACATGGCGATACTCGAAGGCTATCGCAGCCCCGAGCGGCAGAATGCGCTGGCGGCGGCCGGCCCGGCAGTCACCAATGCGCGCGCATTCCAGAGCTATCACCAGTTTGGCCTCGCCGCCGATTGCGCCTTTGTGCGTGACGGCAAGCTGGTGATCTCGGAAAAAGATCCATGGGCCATGCGCGGCTACCAGCTGTACGGCGAGGTGGCGCAGTCGGTGGGGCTGACCTGGGGCGGGCGCTGGAAGATGATGGATTTCGGCCATGCCGAGCTGCGCGTGGCCGGCACGCTCGCTAAATAGTTCCAGGTGGCTATTGTTGTTATTGCTCAAGATTTGCTGGCAATCCAGGTGGCAACATTGATCGGTCCGCCTTCTGCCCAGGCGCCGAATTCTGCTGCCTGCCCGTGAGCCTGCCGATGCGACGATTCTGGAATTACATCACCGATGCCCACCGCCTGACGATCGCCGGTCTGATCGCCATGGCGGCGCTGTTCTACCTGGGCGCAGAAGTGCTGGAGCTGGCGCTGATCTGGGCCCTGGGCGCCTCCGTACTGATGCTGCTCGTTACCGCTGGCATATGGTGGTGGCGCCGCCGCCGCGCCGGCAGCGACGCTGAACAACTGGCGCAAGCCATCACCGCGCCCACGCCGGCCGAGGCCATTGAGCGCGATCACTCGGTGGAAGAAGTCAAAGCCATCCGCGAGGGCCTGCTCAAGGCCATCGACACCATCAAGGGTTCGCGCCTGGGCATCGTGGCCGGCGCGCGGGCCTTGTACGAGCTGCCGTGGTACATGGTGATCGGCAATCCGGCGGCGGGCAAAAGCACGGCGATCACCAATTCGGGCCTGCAGTTCCCGTTCGCTGACGGCAAGGTGGTGCAGGGCGTGGCCGGCACCCGTAATTGCGACTGGTTCTTCACGCCCGACGGCATTCTGCTCGACACCGCCGGTCGCTACTCGGTGATGGACCAGCACCGCGCCGAGTGGTTCGGCTTTCTCGACCTCTTGAAAAAATACCGGCGCCGGGCGCCGATCAACGGCATCCTGATCGCGGTCAGCATCGCCGAACTGCGCGGCGACGATCCGGACGCCGCCATCCAGCTGGCGCGCGGCCTGCGCAAGCGGGTGCAGGACCTGATCGAGCGGCTGGAGGTGTTTGCGCCGGTGTACGTGGTGTTTACCAAGGCCGACCTGGTGGCCGGCTTCGGCGAGTTTTTCGCCCAGGCCGAACGGGCCGAGCGCGAACGTGTGTGGGGCGCCACCATGCCCTATCGACGCAAGCACGCCAGCGGCCAGATCCTGGCCTTCTTTGACCATAGTTTTGATGAATTGTGCGACGGCCTCAAGGCGCTCTCGATCGCCAACATGGGCCAGCAGCGGCGCGACCGCATGGACCCGGGCGTGTTCACGTTCCCGCTCGAATTTTCCACCTTGCGTGCGCCGCTGCGCGCCTTCCTGGCCGCGCTGTTCGAGGAAAATCCGTACCAGTTCAAGCCGCTGTTTCGCGGCTACTACTTCACCAGCGCGCTGCAGGAAGGATTGCCGGTCAGCGCGCAGTCGCAGCACGTGGCGCAGCGCTTCGGCTTGCAGGCGACCGAGCGCGGCGCCGCTGCGCGTGCCGGCACTGGCCACTCGGGCTTTTTCCTCTTCAACCTGTTTCGCAACGTGATCTTCGCCGACAAGGACCTAGTTTCGCAGTATGCCAGCCGCCACCAGGTGCGCCTGAGGTACGCTGCATTCTTCACGGCGATGCTGCTGCTGGGCGGCGCGCTCGGTGGGTGGGGCTGGTCGTACCTGGGCAACCGCCAACTGGTGAACAATGTGCAGGCGGACCTGGACCAGGTGATCAAGCTGCAGCAGGGGCGCCTCGATTTGCAGTCGCGGCTGGAGGCGCTGGCGGTCCTGCAGGACCGTATCGATCAGCTGGAGCGCTACCGCGACGAGCGGCCCTGGTCACTGCGCATGGGGCTGTACCAGGGCGAGCTGCTCGAGCAAAAGCTGCGCGCCGAGTATTTTGCCGGCGTCAGGGAGGTGATGGTCAAGCCGGTGGTCGCCAACCTGGAAGAACTGCTGACGGCGATGAACACCCATGCCGACCAGCTGCACGCATCCGGCGGCGAAGGCCCGTCTGCTGCGGAGACCATGCAGACCACGGCCGTTACCGAGGCCGCGCAATTCCAGCAGGCGTCCGCCGTCAACGTGGACGATGCCTACAACGCCTTGAAAACGTACCTGATGCTGGCCGATAAATCCCACGCCGAGCCGGGCCACCTGAACGACCAGCTGACCCGTTACTGGCGCGGCTGGCTCGAGAGTCAGCGCGGCGCCATGTCGCGCGAGCAGATGATCCAGGCGGCCGAGCGGCTGCTGACGTTCTACCTGGCGCAGGTGGCCGATCCGTCGTGGCCGCGCATCGAACCGAAGCTGGCGCTGGTGGACCAGTCGCGCGAGAACCTGCGCCGCGTGGTGCGCGGCATGCCGGCGCGCGAACGCGTGTACGCCGACATCCGGGCGCGCGCCAATACCCGCTTCCCGGCCATGACGGTGTCGCGCATGGTGGGCGAACAGGACCAGGCGCTGGTGGCCGGCAGCCATGCGATTGCCGGCGCCTACACCCGCGAGGCCTGGGAAAAATACGTGCAGCCGGCCTTCCGCGAGGCCGCTGCGCGCGAACTGCAAAGCACCGACTGGGTGCTCAAGAGCGCTACCCGTGACGACCTGACGCTCGAAGGCAGCCCGGAACAGATCCAGAAGGGCCTTACCGACTTGTACAAGGCCGACTACGCGCGCGAATGGCAAAAGTTCGTCACCGGCGTCACCGTCGCCAACCTCGATAGCCTTGGTGCCGCCGTTGTCGCCATGAACCGGCTTGGCGATCCGCAGTCGTCGCCGCTGGCTAAACTGCTCGCAACCATCGATCAGCAAACCTCGTGGGACAACCCGTCGGTGATGAACGCGGAACTGCAGGCGGCGCAGGGCGGCTTCGTCAACTGGATCAAGAACCGCGTGCTGCGGCGAGCGTCGTCGCAGGTGAACATCAACCTGCAATTGCCGAACGCCGCAGACCAGCCAATGGGGCCGATCGGGCGCGAGTTCGCCGGCGTGGCCAGACTGCTGGCGGCGCGCGACAAGAATGCTTCGCTGCTGGACGGCTATCTGCACACCCTGTCGAAGCTGCGCGGTCGCCTCAACCAGCTGAAAAACCAGGGTGACCCCGGCCCCGGCGCACGCCAGTTCATGCAGCAGACGCTGGAGGGCACCGGCTCCGAGCTTGCCGATGCGCTGCGCCACGTGGACGAGCAGATGATGAACGGCATGAGCGACAGCCAGAAGCAGGCCATCCGGCCGCTGCTGGTGCGCCCACTGATGCAGACCTTCGCGGTGCTGATCGCACCGGCCGAAGCGGAGATCAACAAGACCTGGCTGGCGCAGGTGGTCGAGCCGTTCCGGCAGACGCTGGCCGACAAGTACCCGTTCGCGCCGAACGCGCGTAGCGAGGCGGCCGGCGCCGACGTCGCCCGCTTTTTCGGGCCGGAGGGACTGGTTGCCAAGTTTGCCACCACCGCCATGGGACCGCTGGTGGTGCGGCGCGGCGACGTGCTCGCGCCGCGCACCTGGGCCGACATGGGCATTGCGCTGGCGCCGCAAACGGCCACGCGCTTTGCCGGCTGGATCGCACCGCTCGATGGCACGGGCGCCGCCGCACCGACGCCGGCGCAAACCGTGTTCCAGATCCAGCCGCTGCCGGCGCCCGGCGCGCTCGAATACGTGGTCGATATCGACGGCCAGCAGCTGCGCTACCGTAACACGCCGCCGCAATGGGCGCACATGGTCCATCCTGGTCCCAACGGCGTGCAGGGCGCCCGCATTACCGCCACCGGCGTCGATGGCCGCAGCGTGGACGTGTTCAATCAGCCTGGCCCACAGGGCTTGAAAATGATGATCGACGCCGCAGCCAGGCAGCGGCGTGAAGGCGGCGGGTTCGAACTGCGCTGGACCAGCGGCACGGTGACGGTGGCGATGGGCCTGAAAATCATCAGCACCCCCGATAGCGACGACAGCGAGCCCGAGCCGCCTGCGCCGGGCCAGCGCTTCAAGGGCATGCAGTTGCCCGAGACGGTGGTCGGCGCACCGGCCGTGGCAGTCGCCGGGACCGCGCCATGAAAGGCGGGGCGCAGGCGGCTCGGGCTCGCTGTCGTCGCTATCGGGGGTGCTG
>NZ_LROM01000135.1 GCF_001758785.1 Duganella phyllosphaerae | reverse complement strand
GCGGCGGGGGCTGCCGGGGTAGGCGGAGTTGCGATCGGGATTGCCATTTTGCTTGCCACCTGGGCCGCAGCTGCAGCGCCGGTGGAACCGGCCAGCGCGGTTTGTAATTGCTTCACTTTGCCTTCCAGCTCCACTAGCTTGGTCGACAGCGCCTGGCTTTGGGCATCGAGCGCCTGGCACTCTTTGGCGCCGGAACTGCTTGGCGCGCAGGCGGCAGGAGCGGCCGCCTTTTTCACGCCGACCGGCAATGGCAAGGGCGGCATCGGCAACAACGCTTGCGCCACTAGCGGTGGTGGCGCAGAGGTGGCTGGGGTGCTCGCGACCGCCGCAGGCTTGGTGGCTGCTGCTGGTTTGGTGGCGACGGCCTCGCGTTTGACAGAGGCGGCTTCGGGCTTGGGGGCTAATGCCTCTGGTTTGGCAACGGCGCCTTCGGGCTTGGCGGCGAGCTTGTTGTCGGCTTTTGACGCCAGCTTTTCCGCCGTTTTGTCAGCCGTTTTGTCTGCCGTTTTGTCTGCCGTTTTGTCCGCCGTTTTGTCAGCCGTATTCTCTGCCGTTTTCTCAGCCACCCTGGCCGGCGCAATCAACCGGGAACCGAGCGCCTCGGAAATGCGTTCAGGGATATCGCGCACCGGCACCAGCGCTGGCGGCCGGGCCTGCGCTGGCGCCGCTTTCAAGCCGCCCGGTCCGCCCACTTCCGACTCGTGGAACGACGGCATCGGCGCCGGCCGGGTGCGGTCGCGTACCGCGCGCGCTGGCGCCGGCGCTGCGCTGTCCGCCACCCTGGCC
>NZ_LROM01000134.1 GCF_001758785.1 Duganella phyllosphaerae | reverse complement strand
AACCGCCAACCGCAAATCCGTCATTCCCGCGCAGGCGGGAATCCAGTTTCGTGGCGCCGCCAACACGGTTCGCAAAAATTGGATTGCCGCCTGCGCGGCAATGACGGATTCTCGGCTAACGGCTAACGGCTAACGGCTAACGGCTAACGGCTAACGGCTAACGGCTAACGTCCAATGTCCAATGTCCAATGTCCAATGTCCAACCCTCAATCCCCCAGCGCCGCCAGCAGCTCGGCCTGGTGCTCGGCGGCCAGTGCGTTGGTCAGTTCGGTCAGGTCGCCGTCCATGATGAAGTCGAGCTTGTACAAGGTCAGGTTGATGCGGTGGTCGGTCATGCGGCCTTGCGGATAGTTGTAGGTGCGGATCCGCTCGCTGCGGTCGCCCGAGCCGATCAGGCTCTTGCGGGTGGCCGCTTCCTTCGATTGCTGCTCGCGCAACTGCACGTCCTTGATGCGGGCGGCCAGCACCTTCATCGCCTGCGCCTTGTTCTTGTGCTGCGAGCGGTCGTCCTGGCACTCGACCACGATGCCGGTGGGCAGGTGAGTCAGGCGCACGGCCGAATCGGTCTTGTTGATGTGCTGGCCGCCGGCGCCCGACGCGCGGAAGGTGTCGATGCGCAGGTCGGCCGGGTTGATGTGCACATCCTCGACCTCGTCGGCCTCGGGCATCACCGCCACCGTGCAGGCCGAGGTATGGATGCGGCCTTGCGTTTCGGTGGCCGGCACCCGTTGCACGCGGTGGCCGCCCGATTCGAATTTCAGTTTCGAGTACACGCTGTTGCCCACCAGGCGCACGATCACTTCGCGGTAACCACCGAGGTCCGAGGCCGACTCCGACACCACCTCCACCTGCCAGCGGTTGCGCTCGGCAAAACGCGTGTACATGCGCAGCAGGTCGCCCGCGAACAGCGCCGATTCGTCGCCGCCGGTGCCGGCGCGAATTTCCAGGAAGATGTTGCGCTCGTCGTTGGCGTCTTTCGGCAGCAGCATTTTCTGCAAATCCAGTTCCAGCGTTGCCAGCCGTTCCTTGGCCGCTTCGATCTCGTCCTGGGCGAACTCTTTCATTTCCGGATCGGACAGCATGTCTTGCGCCGCCACCAGGTCGCCCTGGGCGTCGCCATACGATTTATAGAGCGTGACCAGCGGGCCGAGTTCGGCGTGTTCGCGCGTCATCTTGCGGTAGGCGTCCATATTGGCGGTGGCGCCTTCGGACATCAGCAATTCATCGAGTTCGACCAGGCGGTTCGCCAGTTGGTCGAGCTTGGCCAGCATGGATGGTTTCATAGCGTATTTCTGTGTGAGGTGGTACGGAAGCCGCATCGATCGACGCGGCAGCAAAGCGGGGGCAGGGGAGGGGCGCTAACGACGGCCGCGGAACAACTGTGGCAGCAACTGTGCCAGGTGGGCGCGTTCTTCGCCCTGGGCGCGGTGCAGCGCCTGTTGCGGACCGTGCATGAACTTGGCGGTGAGGCCGCGCGACAGCGCTTCCAGCACTGCGTCGACATCTTCACCCTTGGCCAGCATCTTGCGTGCACGGTCGAGTTCGAGCTGGCGCAGGGCTTCGCCGTTTTCGTGCAGGCTCTGGATGACCGGCACCACGGCGCGGTCGTCGATCCAGTGCATGAACGACTGCACCCGGGTTTCGATGATGGCTTCAGCTTGCGCCACGGCGGCCTGGCGGTTTTCCATGCCGGCCTGCACCACCTTGCCGAGGTCGTCGACGGTGTACAAGAACGCGTCGTTCAGGCGCGCCACTTCCGGCTCGATATCGCGCGGCACGGCCAGGTCCACCATGAAAATCGGCTTGTGGCGCCGCGCCTTGATGGCGCGCTCGACCATGCCGAGACCGATCAGCGGCAGCGACGAGGCGGTGCACGAGATGACGATGTCGAACTGGTGCAGCTTGTCCTGCAACTCGGCCAGGCGCATGGCGCGGCCACCGAAGCGGTGCGCCAGCGCTTCGCCGCGCTCGAGGGTGCGGTTGGCGATGGTGACACTGCGCGGGTTTTGCGCGGCAAAGTGGGTGGCGCACAACTCGATCATTTCGCCGGCGCCGATGAACAGCACGTTCTGCTCGGAGATCTTGTCGAAAATGCGCTGCGACAGGCGCACGGCAGCGGCCGCCATCGACACGCTGTGGGCGCCGATCTCGGTGGTGCTGCGCACTTCCTTGGCCACCGAAAAACTGCGCTGGAACAGCTGGTGCAGGTAAGTGCCCAGGCCGCCGGCTTCGTCGGCGGTGCGGATGGCGTCCTTGATCTGGCCGAGGATTTGCGTTTCGCCCAGCACCATCGAATCGAGGCCCGATGCAACGCGGAAGGTGTGGCGCACGGCGTCGTGCTGCGGCAGCATGTACAGGTGCGGGCGCAGGTCGGCGTAATTGAGCTGGTGGAAATCGGCGAGGAAATGGGCGCCGGCGTCGAGCGGATCTGGCACCTGGCTGGCCGCGTAGAGCTCGGTGCGGTTGCAGGTGGAGAGGATGGCCGCTTCGTCGGCGCCGCGATGGTCGATGCGTTCGAACCACGAGCGCGCCGCCACCACCGCCTGGCCCAGTTGCTCGGGGGCGAACGCCAGCTGCTCGCGCAGCGAGACGGGGGCGGTGTGGTGATTGAGGCCGACGGCAAGCAGCTGCATTTCGGTTCCGGGCATTGAGTATGCGGTCATTATACCGTGATGTCCCTACTGCTGCCGGGGTGACTGCCTAATGGGAGGGCAACGGGTCGGGCAACAGCCCCGCCGGATGTCAGGCACCCAGCTTTTCCAACCGGTAACCGTAGCTGTACACCGGCACCAGCCGGAAACCGTTTTCCGGCTTCAACTGCAACTTGTTGCGCACGCGGGAAACGTGGGTGTCCATGGTGCGCGACGGCACGGCGGTCTCGCGTATCCACACCGCCTCGTGGATGTAGGCGCGCGACAGCGGTCGACCGATGTTGCGGAAAAATAACAGCGCCAGGTAGAACTCCTTGTGCGTGACATCAAGCACGATGCCATCCATCAGCAAGCGACCGGGACGGGTCTCGAACACGTATTGACCGAATTGCAACTGCTCTGCGCCGTTCTGCGCCGGGTAGGCGCGCCGCAGCAGTGCCTGCACGCGCGCCACCATTTCACTGCGGCGCAGCGGCTTGATCATGTAGTCGTCCGCGCCCGCACCGAGGCCGGCGACGATATCGTCCTCGCCGGAACTGGTGGTGAGGAACAGCACCGGCGCGGTATCTGGCAGCTTTTCACGCACCCGGCGCATGACTTCGGCGCCAGTCATGTCGACCACCTGCCAGTCGAGGATGAGCATGTCGTAGCTGTCCTTGCGCACCTGGGCCAGGACATCCTTACCGGTCTGAAAACTATGGCAAATATGGCCGGCGGAGGTCAGCACCTGGCATATCAGGTCGGCCTGGCTGCGGTCGTTATCAAGTACAGCGATTCTCATACTGCTGCCCGTGGGAAATAATTGTTAAAGAGTTGACACTGGGTAATATACCAGAGATTTACAATTGCTCCCCAGAATAGCAGATATTATTTTCCATGGAACAACAACTATTGCCAAGAAAGTGACAGATTCTATCGTGTAATACTGGCTGTCCAATACAAGGTACACTGTAAAAACTGTGAATTCAATGAAGAAGTTGAATTTTGGAAAGAAACTTCAATTTCCTGCCCGGGGGCCAGAATGGGTTTGAAAAAAGACACAAATTGGATCTTGGTGCCGGGCACGGCACGCGATCTCGACGCCGTGCGCGAGCGTTGCCGACAACTGGTGCGGCGCCGGGCCATGGTCTCGGCCGTGGTGGCGGCAGTGCCCATTCCGGGGCTCGACATCATTTCCGACATGCGCCTGTTCGCCAACCTGATCGAAGACGTCAACCGTCACTTCGGCTTGTCCGAGGAACAAATCGAGCGCATGCATCCACGCTTTCGCATGATCGCGTACCAGGCGGCAGTCGGGATTGGCAGCATGCTGGTTGGTAAGGTGGTCACGCGCGAGGTGGTGATGCACGTGTTGCGCCGCATGGGCGTCAAGACTGCCGCCAAACAGGCGGGCAAGCTGGTGCCGCTGGCGGGCCAGCTGGCGTCGGCGGGAATCGGATTTTTCGCGTTTCGCCAGATCGGCTATGCGCATGTGGAGGCGTGCGTGACGGTGGCGCAGCAGCTGCAACTGGCCGGGATAGCGGACCCGGGCCACCCGGCCCACCCCGCAGGGCAGGCCGAAGTGCCAGTGGACAAAACCTAAGCGTCCGGCAGTACCACGTTGACGTCGAGCACTTCCAGGTTGCCCTGGCGGTCGAGCGAGATCTTGATATCGTCGGCGTTGACCTTGGTGTACTTCGAGATCACGTCGATCAGCTCTTTATGCAGCGCCGGCAAAAAGTCGGGCCCGGTGCGGCCGTTGCGCTCGCGCGCGATGATGATTTGCAGCCGCTCCTTGGCCGCGGTCGCAGTTTTCTGCTTTTGCGGGAACAGGAAAGAAAGCAGGGCCATGGTCACTTACTCCCGAAAAGTCGCTGCAGGAAGCCCGGTTTTTCGTAGTTGACGAAGCGCAGGGGACGTTCTTCACCGAGGAAGCGCGCGACCACGTCCTCGTAGGCTTGCGCCACATCGGTGCCCTTGAAATGAATCGCCGGGTTGCCCTGGTTCGATGCATGCAGGACCGATTCCGATTCCGGAATGATGCCGATCAGCGAGATGCGCAGGATTTCCTTCACATCTTCGTGCGACAGCATTTCGTCCGCTTCCACGCGCTTTGGCGAGTAGCGGGTGATCAACAGGTGTTCCTTGACCGGCTCGCCACCGCTCTGGGCGCGGCGCGACTTCGCTTGCAGGATGCCAAGGATGCGGTCCGAATCGCGCACCGACGACACTTCCGGGTTGGTGACGATGATCGCTTCATCGGCAAAGGTCAGCGCCATCAGCGCGCCATGCTCGATACCTGCCGGCGAATCGCAGATGATGTACTCGAAGCCCATGTTGACCAGTTCGTTGAGCACCACTTCCACGCCTTCTTCCGACAGCGCATCCTTGTCGCGCGTTTGCGAAGCCGGCAGGATGAACAGGTTGTCGCAGTGCTTGTCCTTGATCAGGGCCTGGTTCAGGGTGGCTTCCTTGTTGATCACATTGATCAGGTCGTACACTACGCGGCGTTCGCAACCCATGATCAGGTCGAGGTTACGCAGGCCGACGTCGAAGTCGATCACCGCGGTCTTGTGGCCGCGCATGGCCAGGCCAGTGGAAAAACTGGCGCTCGTGGTCGTCTTACCGACACCGCCCTTACCGGACGTTACAACAATGATTCTTGCCACAGATAATCCTTTTCAGAAAGAGGTACGGCGGCTACTCAGGCGCGGGTTGCAGAATTGACAGATAGTATATCGATTCGGTCGCCCATCAAGCGGATTTGCGCGGGGGAGCGCGCAAATTCGGCCGGGAAGCCGTCTTCAAAAGTACGGTACACGCCGGCAATGGAAACCAGTTCCGGCGACATATTCAAAGCAAAGATACGGGCGTCGGCATTGCCGGACGCGCCGGCCAGCGCACGGCCGTTGAGCGTGTTGTACACGTGGATGCTGCCGTCGGCGATGATTTCGGCGCCGTTGTTGACCACGGCGGTAACGATCAGGTCGCAGCCGCGCGCGTAAATGCGCTGGCCAGCGCGCACCGGGGTATCGATGATCATCACGTTCTGGCCGTTGGGCAGCGGTTCGGCGGTGCTGGAAATGGTGGGTGAGGCCTTCACCGGTGCTGGCGCCGGCGCCACCGGCGTTTCGTCGTCGCGCGGTTTGCTGGCGGTTTCCAGGGTCAGGCCGTGCGAGGCGATCTCGGCGGCCATGGCGGCGGGCGCATTGCGCACGGCGACCGGTTTCAAACGGTACTTGGCCAGCACGGCGATGATGGCAGTCCAGTCGATCGCCGTGCCATCCGGCAAGGCCGCGATGTCGATCACGGTGAGGTCGTCTTCAAAAAAGTCGGCGCTGCCGCCGGTCATCCTGGCAAGCGCCGCGTCGAGCGCGGTGCCGTCCGCCGTGGTAAGGATGGCGGAGACGGCGACGACAGTGGATATCTTGATTTCGATCGGCTTTTGAAACAGGCTCTTGGACATGGGCGACAGTATGAGAGGGTTGCAACCGCGCGCGCATGCGCAGGTGCTGGCATTCTACTGTGGAAAACCGCCGATGGGGAGACGCGCACGGCTGATACCGTGGAAAAATGCGGGGGCGCGGCGCCCGGTGGCGCCGCGTTGCGGACCGGTCAGGCTGCGTGGCGCTGACGCAATTCGCGCGCCGCTGCCACCATATTGCGCAGCGCCACCTCGGTTTCGGTCCAGTCGCGGGTTTTCAGGCCGCAGTCCGGGTTGACCCATAAATTGCCAACTGGAATAACTGCGCTGGCCTTGTCCAGCAGGCGCACCATTTCCGCGCGGCCCGGCACCCGCGGCGAGTGGATGTCGTACACGCCGGGGCCGATCTCGTTGGGGTAGCGAAACGCACCGAAACCGCGCAGCAGCTCCATGTCCGAGCGGCTGGTTTCGATGGTGATCACGTCGGCGTCCATGGCGGCGATCTGCGGCAGGATGTCGTTGAACTCGGCATAGCACATATGGGTGTGGATTTGGGTGCGGTCGGCCGCCACGCTGGCCGCCACCCGGAACGCCCGCGTGGCCCAGTCGAGATAGCCATCCCAGCCGCCCCGGCGCAGCGGCAAGCCCTCGCGCACGGCCGGCTCGTCGATCTGGATGATGCCGATCCCGGCCTGTTCCAGGTCGGCGACCTCGTCGCGGATCGCCAGCGCGAGCTGCAGCGCGGTGTGGGCGCGCGGCTGGTCGTCGCGCACGAACGACCATTGCAGCATGGTGATCGGCCCGGTCAACATGCCCTTCATCGGCAGCGCAGTCAGGCTCTGCGCGTGCGCGGTCCAGTCCACCGTCATCGGTTTCGGCCGGCTGACGTCGCCAAAAATCACCGGCGGCTTCACGCAGCGCGAGCCGTACGACTGCACCCAGCCCAATTTGGTGAACACGAAGCCATCGAGCTGCTCGCCGAAGTATTCGACCATGTCGTTGCGCTCGGCTTCGCCGTGGACCAGCACGTCGAGGCCGATGTCTTCCTGGCGCTGCACGGCGCCGGCGATTTCCGCGCGCATCGTGGCGGCGTAGCCAGCCGCATCGAGCGCGCCGCGCTTATGGGCGGCGCGCGCGGCGCGGATCGCCGCCGTCTGCGGGAACGAGCCAATGGTCGTGGTCGGGAATGCCGGCAACTGGAACCGTTGTCGTTGCTCGGCCTGGCGCCGGGCGAACGGTGACGCGCGGCGGTCGAGATCGTCGGGCAGCGTTGCCAGCCGTTCGCGCACGGCAGCCTGGTGCACGCGGACGCTGGCGCGGCGGCTGGCGATGGCGGCGCGTGAGATGGCCAGCGCTTCGCTCACCTCGGCTGCCACCTCCGTCACCTCGGCCACACCGGCCAGCGCCGCTTTCAGCAGCCGCAGTTCGTCGAGTTTTTCGGTGGCGAACGCCAGCCACGAGCGGATCTCTGCGTCGAGCCCGTCTTCGGCCGCCAGGGTGAACGGCACGTGCAGCAGCGAGCATGACGCCGACAACCACAGCTTGCCAGCGCGCTTGGCGACCAGCGGCGCCAGTACGGCCAGCGCCGCGTCGAGGTCGGTGCGCCAGATATTGCGGCCATCGACGATGCCCACCGACAGCACCTTGTGCACCGGCAGCCAGTCGGCAATGCTGGTCAGCTCGTGGGGCGCACGCACGCCATCGACGTGCAGGCCGGCCACCGGCAGCCGGCACGCCAGGCTCAGATTTTCTTCCAGCGGCGAAAAATAGGTGGCCAGCAGCAGGTCGATACCGACCTGGTTCAGCTGCCAGTAGGCGGTCTCGAACGCGCTGCGCCAGGCGCCAGGCAGGTCCAGGCCCAGGATCGGCTCATCGACCTGCACCCATTGCACGCCCAGCTGTTTCAGGCGGTTGAGCACGGCCCCGTACACGGGCAGCAGCCGGTCGAGCAGGGACAGGCGCTCGAACGCGGCCTTTTCCTTGCCCAGCCACAAGAAGCTGAGCGGGCCCAGCAACACCGCCTTGACCGCGTGGCCGAGCGCCTGGGCTTGTTCCACCTCGGCGAACAGGCGCTCGCAGGCCAGCGAGAAGACGGTTTCGGGCGCGAATTCCGGCACCAGGTAGTGGTAGTTGGTATCGAACCACTTGGTCATTTCCAGCGCGGCGCCTCGATGGGCCTGGTCGCAGCCAGCATGCTCGGCGAGATCGGCATGAATGCAGCCGGCCTGGCCGTCGCTATTGACGCTGCTGTGACCGTTATCGTTGGCGTTGGCGTCGGCGTTCGCGCCGTTGGTAAGTCCGCGCGCCATGGCGAAGTAGCGGCGCAGTTGCGATTGTTCAGGCGTAAAACCGAAGCGCGCCGGCTCGCAGCCGAGCAGCTGGACATGGTTGGCCACCTGGTCGTAAAACGCGAAGTCGCCCACGGTGACGAAGTCGAGGCCGGTATCGCGTTGCAAGGCCCAGTGGCGCGCACGCAGGTCGCTGCCCACCTGCTCGAGGGCGGCGTCGGACAACTCTCCGCGCCAGTTGGCCTCGAGCGCGAATTTCAGCTCGCGGGCAGCACCCACGCGGGGCAGGCCGAGGATATGGGTCTGGATGAATGTTTTTACGGTAGTCATGGCGTTTGTCATAAGGATTTCATATCGATGCGGTAAAGTTTGCGGCATTCCGATCTATAATCCAAACGAAAGATTTTGCGGATTCACATGAAAAAGATTAATAGATGTTAGAGATACGCCACCTTCGTACCCTGAGCGCCTTGCGCTCGGCCGGCAGCCTGGTACGGGCTGCCCAGTTGCTCAACCTGACCCAGTCGGCGCTGTCGCATCAGATCAAGTTACTGGAAGATCGCTACGGTGGGCCGCTGTTTGAGCGAAAATCGGTGCCGATCGGGTTTACTGCCACCGGCGCCCGGCTGCTCAAGCTGGCCGACCTGCTGCTGCCGGAAATCGAAACCGCCGAGCGCGAAGTGGCGCGCCTGACCCAGGGCGACACTGGCCAGTTGCGCGTGGTGCTCGAATGCCATACCTGTTTCGACTGGCTGATGCCGGTCATGGATGAGTTCCGCAAGCGCTGGCCCGATGTCGAAATCGACCTGGTGTCGGGCTTTCACAGCGAACCGGCCGAGCTGCTGCGCACCGGCGCTGCCGACCTGGTGATCGGCTCGCCGTACGGCCCGGACTTTGCCACGTTCCCGCTGTTCCGCTTCGAGATCCTGGTGGTGATGGCGCAAAAGCACCGGCTCGCTGCCCAACGCCGCCTGCACGCGGCCGATTTCACCGGCGAGACCCTGATCACCTACCCGGTGCCGGAATCGCGCATCGACCTGATCCGCGAAGTGCTGGTGCCGGAAAATATCCAGTTCGAGCGCCGCACGGCTGAACTGACCGTGGCCGTGTTGCAGTTGGTGGCCAGCCGGCGTGGTATCGCCGCGCTGCCCAACTGGGCCATCAAGAACTATGTCGATTACGACTACGTCATCGCCAAGCCGGTGGGCGAGCAGGGCTTGTGGAGCGACCTGTTCGTGTCGGTGCCACCGGCCCAGCAGCACAAGGCTTACGTGCTCGACTTCGTCAAAGTGATACGCGAGCAGTGCGCTGCCACGCTGGACGGTATCAAATTATTGTCGTGACAAATAAGCATGTCTTATTCAGAATGGTTGCCGGGTAATTGAGCCAGATCAAATGGGCGGACATTTGCCGCCCTTACGATAAGTTCCCGATTGATGATGACGGTTGACACGGCAAACCTTGCGCAAACTGCGCAGCAGTTTTCGCGGCAACGCAGCATCGAAAGCCGCCACGCCCCGGGCGTGGCAGGCGTATGATCGAGTTGATCGAAGTTCGCTTTTTGCTAACCATGCCGGCGATACACCGGCGCTTTGGAGAATCACATGGATGATGTAGTAATCGTGGCCGCAGGCCGTACTGGTGTGGGCAAATTCGGCGGCGCCCTCGCCAAGACTCCGGCGTCCGAACTGGGCGCACACGTCATCAAGGGTTTGCTGGCCAAGACCGGCATCGATCCCAACCTGGTCAGCGAAGCGATCCTGGGCCAGGTACTCACCGCCGGCGTCGGCCAGAACCCGGCGCGCCAGGCTGTCATCAAGTCCGGCCTGCCAAACTCCATCCCCGGTTTTACCATCAACCACGTGTGCGGCAGCGGTTTGAAAGCCACTCACCTGGCCGCCCAGGCAATTAAATGCGGCGATGCACAAATCGTCATCGCCGGCGGCCAGGAAAACATGAGCGCTTCCCCGCACGCGATGCCGGGTTCGCGCGACGGCTTCCGCATGGGCGAGATCAAGATGGTCGATACCATGATCGTCGACGGCCTGTGGGACGCATTCAACCAGTACCACATGGGTGTGACCGCCGAAAACGTCGCCAAGAAATACGAGATTTCGCGCGCTGAGCAGGACGAGTTCGCGCTGCAATCGCAGCTGAAAGCCGAAACTGCTCAAAAAGAAGGCAAGTTCAAGGATGAAATCCTGCCACTGGAAATCGTCCAGAAAAAAGGCAGCATCGTCTTCGACACCGACGAATACATCAAGCCGGGCTCCACCCTGGAAGGCCTGGCCGGCCTGCGCCCTGCGTTCAACAAGGAAGGCACTGTTACCGCCGGTAATGCATCGGGCCTGAACGATGGCGCCGCTGCCGTGATCATGATGTCCGCCACGCAAGCGAAGGAACTGGGCTTGCCGGTGCTGGCCAGGATCAAGGCCTACGCCTCGTCCGGCCTGGACCCTGCCTTCATGGGCATGGGCCCGGTCAGCGCCACCCGCCTGTGCCTGAAAAAGGCCGGCTGGACCCCTGACGACCTCGACCTGCTGGAAATCAACGAAGCGTTTGCCGCCCAGGCCGTGGCCGTCAACAAGGAAATGGGCTGGGATACCAGCAAGATCAACGTCAATGGTGGCGCGATCGCCATCGGCCACCCGATCGGCGCCTCGGGCGCGCGCATCCTGGTCACCCTGATCCACGAGATGATCCGTCGCGATGCCAAAAAAGGCCTGGCGTCGCTGTGCATCGGCGGCGGCATGGGCGTGGCGCTGGCGATCGAGCGCGCATAACCACAACAAAATGATAGACCCGGACCGTCCGCCGTGCGCGGCGGTCTGTTATTCACGTTACTTGAGAGGGGACACAACATGGCACGAGTTGCATTGGTTACCGGCGGTATGGGCGGGTTGGGCGAAGCGGTGTGCTTCAAGTTGTCGGCACTTGGCTATTGCGTGGTCACCACGTATTCGCCGGGTAATACCAAGGTCGAGCAATGGCTGGCGACGACCCGCGACCAGGGCTTCAACTTCCGCGCCTATCCATGCGATGTGGCCGACTACGATTCGGCCCAGGCGTGCATCGCCGCCATCGAAAAGGACATCGGTCCGATCGACGTGCTGGTCAATAATGCCGGCATCACCCGCGACATGACCTTCAAGAAGATGGACAAGCCGAACTGGGATGCCGTCATGGGCACCAACCTGGACTCCGTGTTCAATATGACCAAGCCGGTGTGCGATGGCATGGTGGAACGCGGCTGGGGCCGCATCATCAATATCTCGTCGGTCAACGGCCAGAAGGGCGCTTTCGGCCAGACCAACTACTCGGCCGCCAAGGCCGGCATGCACGGCTTCACCAAGGCGCTGGCGCTGGAAGTGGCGCGCAAGGGCGTGACCGTCAACACCATCTCGCCAGGTTATATCGGCACCAAGATGGTCATGGAAATCCCGACCGAAGTACTGGAAACCAAGATCGTGCCGCAAATTCCGATGGGCCGCCTGGGCAAGCCGGAAGAAGTGGCCGGCCTGGTCGCCTACCTGTCGTCCGATGAAGCTGCTTTCGTTACCGGCGCCAATATCGCCATCAACGGCGGCCAGCACATGTCCTGATCGCCCGCCGGCATGACGACAAGACAAGCCGGGATCGTTCGCGATCCCGGCTTTTTTTACGATGTACAATCGGCTATCGTCACCTGAAGGATCGCCATGTTCGACCCCCATTCCCCGCTGTTCCCGCCCATCGAACCCAGCCGCCACGGCATGTTGGCAGTGGACGACATTCACACCATTTACTGGGAAGAGGTCGGCAACCCGGATGGCATTCCGGTGATCTTCCTGCACGGCGGCCCCGGCGCCGGCCTGTCGCCGCAGCACCGGCGCTTTTTCGACCCCGAGCGCTACCGCGTGATCCTGTTCGACCAGCGCGGCGCCGGCAAATCGGTGCCGGTCGGCGAATGTCGCCACAACACCACCCAGTTGCTGATCGAGGACATCGAGCGGCTGCGCCGCCAGTTCGACATAGAGCAGTGGCTGGTGTTCGGCGGCTCGTGGGGATCGACGTTGGCGCTGGCCTACGGCCAGGCGCATCCCGAGCGCTGCCTGGGGTTTGTGCTGCGCGGGATTTTCCTGTGCACCCAGCCGGAAATCGACTTTTTCCTGCACGGCGTGCAATGGTTTTACCCGGAGCTGTACGAAGAATTCGTCGCGCCTATCCCCGAAACCGAGCGTGGCGACCTGCTGGGCGCGTACGTGCGCCGCATCATGAGCGACGATCCGGCCATCCACTGGCCGGCCGTGCGCGCCTGGAGCCGTTTCGAAGGCCGCCGCGTATTCCTGCTGCCGCAGCCCGAGGACGAGCCGTGCGATGCGCTCGACCTCGGTGTCGGCCGGCTGGAGTCGCATTACATGGCCAACCTGGGCTTTTTCAGCGACGACCAGCTGGTACGCAACATCGGCCGCATCGCCCACTTGCCGGCCGTGATCGTGCAGGGCCGCTACGACGTGATCTGCCCGCCGCTGTCGGCGTGGCGCCTGCAGCAGGCGTGGCCGGGCTCGGTGATGCGGATGATCCCGGACGCCGGCCATGGCGCCATGGAACACGGCATCTCGCGCGCCCTGGTGGCAGCTACCGAGCAGTTCTGGCGCCTGCGCGCCTTCGACTAGGGCGCGCTTGATCGGTTGCGCTTAATTTGGCCGGGCAGCGTGCCGGGCTGCTACACTAGCAACTCCCAGCAAGGACCGCCCGAAGAGGCCCAGTATCATTTTCAGCGTACCGTCATTTATGAATATTCAGCTCGGCGATATCGGCCACCTTATCCAGCTGGCCATTGCGCCGGTGTTTCTGTTGTCGGGCGTGTGCACCAACCTGATCGTGCTCACCAACCGCCTCGCGCGCATCATCGACCGCTCGCGTGTGCTCGAGGACCGGCTCGATATCGCTTACAGCGAGATGTATATCAACGAGCTCGACGTGATGTACCGGCGCTCGCACCTGATCAACTATTCGATCGCCCTGTCCACCGCGTGCGGGCTGATGGTCTGCCTGGTGATCGCCATGCTGTTCTTCAGCGATATCAGCGACATCGCCCTGGAAAAATACATTGCCGGCATGTTCGTGTTTTCGGTGTTCTGCCTGATCGGCAGTTTCTGCTACCTGCTGCGCGAAATCTTTATCGCTTCGGCCGCGATGCGCGCGCTCCGTCACGTGCGCCGTCCGCCAACCAAACAACCTGATTAGAATCGAGTTTCATATGCATGACTACCAACGTCCTCCGACCCTGTACCGCTATGGCGTGCGCGAAGACCTGGAACTGGCGCTGACCCAAGGCCAGTTCATCCTGCGCGCGGCGCCGCCGTGCCTGGCCCTGAGCTTTTCGCAAGTGTGGGACCGCAAGCTGTTCGACCTGTTTTCCGCCGATAGCTGCCTGGTGATCCATAACAGCGAAGAATTCGGCGAGCGCCTGCACCGGGCGGTGCAGCGCACCCTGCCCAACTGGGCCGGCATCGATGGCGTGGTGGAATACGGCGTGCGCGCCGCGCTGGGCGCCGCCTTTACCAAGACGGCAGCCGAGGCGCAGGAGCAGGAGTGGTTGTTTGCCTGGCGCGCCATGCAGCACGCCAGCCTCAACCCGGTGATGATCAAGATCGGCAGCCTGGAAAACTTCGCCGAACTGCGCGACCGCGATACCCAGCTGTCTTGACTATTTGGCGGGCGCTGGTGCAGGTGCTGGTGCAGGGGTAGCCTGCGGCGGGATCAGGATCGAATTGACGCTGGGCTGGCGCTCTTCGCGGCGGTCCAGCCGGGTGAGCACGGCGCGCATCATGTGCTCGACGTCCGACCGTATCATCTTCGAGCCGAACAGGCTGGGCACATAGAAATTCGGCATCATGCGGCCCTTGTACACCACCTTGGTGCCGCCGGTCTCGGGCATGGGGATCAGTTCCCAGCGCGCTTCGTAGTGCTTCATGTCGCCCGACACCAGGGCGATATCGATGGCCGACATCGGCTGCTCGGTGGCGCGCACGATCAGGTGGATCGGCCGCGTTATGAACAGCAGCCGGGCCACGCCGAATTGCTCGATCAGCACTTCATTGCCATTGCGCGATAGCACCTTGCACGACTCGAGGTCGGGCACGAATTCGGTCATGCGTTCGTAGTTGGTGAGGATGCGCCACACGCGCGGCAACGGCGCGGCCACGACACCGCTGGCGTCGAGTTCGTACATATGCTGCCCTTCCACCTCCACCCGGTTGACCGACACCTCCAACCGGGACGTGTCCGGCTTCGGTGTTTGCGCCATCGACAGCGGGGCGGTGACACCCAACAACAGTAACAGAAGGAATCGCATCATTTTTCCAGCCTACGGCAAAGGGTGGCAGAATACAAGGACAACACTCTCCCGTTACCAAACCGTAACCTTCGTTAACCCTCAGGTAATCCGCACCTAACCCGCACCCAACCATTCAGGGCAGGCACACAGCATGTCATCGCCACACCATCCGCATTTGCTCGCGCCGCTCGACCTCGGCTTTACGACCCTGCGCAATCGCGTGATCATGGGCTCGATGCATACCGGGCTCGAAGACCGTTTCTACAACTACAGCAAACTTGCCGCATTCTATCGCGAACGTGCGCGCGGCGGAGTCGGATTGATCGTTACCGGCGGCATCTCTCCCAACCGCGCAGGGTGGCTGCTGCCCTTTGGAGGGACCCTGAACTGGCGCGCAGATATCTTCAACCACCGCAAGGTGACCGGCGCCGTGCACGCGGAGGGCGGCAAGATCCTGTTACAGATCCTGCACGCGGGCCGCTATGGCTACCAGCCGCTGGTGGTGTCGGCGTCGGCCAAAAAATCGCCGATCTCGCCGTTCAAGCCGCGCGCGCTCACCGAAGCCGGGATTGCCGCCACCATCGGCGACTACGCGCGCTGCGCCCGGCTGGCAAAAGCGGCAGGCTACGACGGCGTGGAAATCATGGGCAGCGAAGGCTACCTGCTTAACCAGTTCCTGTGCGCACGCGCCAACCTGCGCACCGACCGCTGGGGTGGCGCCATCGAGCACCGCATGCGCCTGCCGGTCGAGATCGTGCGCCGCGTGCGCGCCACCGTGGGCCCTGACTTCATCGTCATGTACCGCCATTCGCTGCTCGACCTGGTGGAAGGGGGCAATACCTGGGACGAGGTGGTGACAGTTGCCCAGGCATTGCAGGGCGCGGGCGTGAATATCCTCAACACCGGCTACGGCTGGCACGAGGCGCGCGTGCCCACCATCGTCACGTCGGTGCCGCGCGCCGCATTTGTCGGCCTGGCCGGTCGGCTGCGCCAGGCCGTGTCGATCCCGGTGGTGGCCTCGAACCGCATCAACATGCCGGCCACAGCGGAAAGCATCCTCGCGCGGGGCGACGCCGACCTGGTCTCGCTGGCACGGCCGTTCCTGGCCGACGCCGAGTTCGTCAACAAGGCGGCGCAGGGCAGGGCAGACGAAATCAACACCTGCATCGGCTGCAACCAGGCTTGCCTCGACCATACTTTTGCCAACCAGCGCGCCAGCTGCCTGGTCAACCCGCGCGCCTGCCACGAGACCGAGCTGGTGTACGCGCCTGCCGCGCGTCCGCGCCGCGTTGCGGTGGTCGGCGCCGGGCCGGCGGGCCTGTCGGCGGCAACGGTGGCGGCGCAGCGCGGCCATCAGGTGACGCTGTTCGAGTCCGGCGACGCCATCGGCGGCCAGTTCCGCATCGCCATGCAAATCCCCGGCAAGGAGGAGTTTGCGGAGACCATCCGCTACTTCGGGCGCCAGCTGGCGCTGCTGGGCGTGGTCGTAAAGCTCGGCGTGCGCGCCACCCGTGAGCAACTGCTGGCCGACGGTTACGACGAGGTGGTCATCGCCACCGGCGTCAAAGTGCGGCTGCCGGCCATCGAGGGCATCGCCCATGCCAAGGTGCTGACGTACCTGGACGTGCTGCGCGACAAGGCCCAGGTGGGCAAGCGGGTGGCGATCATCGGCGCCGGTGGCATCGGTTTCGACGTGGGCGAATTTTTGCTGCACGATCCTGCGCATCCACTGCCGCAGCCGGTTGCCGCCTGGGCCGGCGAATGGGGCGTGGACCTGCACGGCGGCGCCCGTGGCGGCCTGGTGGCGCCAAGCGACCCGGCGCCGCTGCGCCAGTTGTACCTGCTGCAGCGCAAGTTGTCGAAACCAGGTGCGGGCCTCGGTAAAACCTCGGGCTGGGTGCACCGCGCGGTGCTGGCCCGTAACGGCGTGGTGATGCTGGCAGGCGTGCAATACGATCGCATCGACGACCACGGCCTGCACATCACGGTCGGTGGCGAACAGCGCCTGCTGGCGGTCGATCACGTGGTCATTTGCGCCGGGCAGGAGAGCCTGGCGGAGTTGATGCCGGCAGCAGCGGACCCACGCTTCCACAAGATCGGCGGCGCGGCGCTGGCCTCGGAGCTCGATGCCAAGCGGGCGATACGCGAAGGGGCAGAACTGGCGGCGCGGCTTTAGTATGGCTGACAAAACCATCGAGTTGCTCTACTGGCAACGCCCGGGTACACTGAGCTGTGCCGTTCAGATCACTTCTTTTATGTTTGGAGCATCGACTTGGAAAATCTGGTGATATTGCGAATTGTCGACAATGACGGCGTAGACTTGAATGGTGTCAAACTACGATCAGCCAGCGAGGTGACGCAAGCTCTTGAAAAAATCGCCGCCGAAAAAGCGGACATGATCATTTCTGTCGAGGCCACCGATTCCAAATGGTACGAGTCTATCGGCATGGCGATTTACGGTAGCCAACGCGGCGGGTTTTTAGATCGGCGATTTCGCGTACTCATCGATGGCCAGCCGCTGGAATTCTGACCTACCATGAAACGGCCTTCGTGCCCCTTTAAAGAACCACCGTTTCACTTCGAGAATTCATTACTAATGAAGTTTATGAAAAGAATACTAATTGGGATATCGATGCTTCTGACTAATGTCGTCGCAAGCGCGGAGCCGTATGCAAGCACTGAGTGGTGGAGTTATCTCGCTGCATACGAGGCGGGACCGGGTTCCATTCGACTTGACATGAAGCTGCGGAAAATTGCGCCCGTTGAAGGATTTCCGCACCTCGTAGTCACGGGCGTGACGTACACATCTACTCAAAAAAATGGTTTGCCGGAGGCTGGCGATTTAGATCGGCTCAACGAAATATCGAGCGCCGTCGTTGCCGCCATCGCAGCGAAAACTCCGAGCATCTATGCGGGCACTTTTACACATGACTTTGAACAACTGAACTACGTTTATGTGCGCAACGTTGAGGGAATCGCGGAGGTTGTCAAAAATGTCTATAGTCAGCGATGCCCAGGATGTAAGACGTACACGAATTTAAAAAATGATGCTTCTTGGTCTGCGTACCGAGAATTTTTGTTTCCTAACGAGGCGACACTCAAGCATTATGGGTTGCAACTTAATTGAATAATACACCGAACTATTGCTTTAATGTAAATTAGCGCTCTGGGGCGATAGCGGAGGTATGCGGGGCTTGCCGGCCCGCTGATCTGTTGGCGATATGTCGAACGTTTTGTCAGGCGTTCTTAATGTCCGCCGCCACCTTGCTTGCGCTCGAAATTCTTGATCACGAAGTCGGTCATGCCGTTGGCCAGCTCTTCCTCGCCCATGAAAATCTTGGCCGGCAGCTCGCTGCGCAGCAACTCTGCTTCCTCGTCGCTGTGGGTGCGTACCACCGACTTGATATTCGGATTGAGCAGGCGCGCCGTTTCCACCATGGCGCGCACGTGGAAGGTGTCGGGCGTGGCGATCACCAGCATGCTGGCGCGCGCCACGTGGGCCTGGATCAGCACGGCAGGCTCGCCGGCATTGCCGGCCACCGCGTGGATGCCCTGGCGGCGCAGCTGGTCGACGACTTCGCGGTTTTGCTCGGCCACCACGAACGGGATGCTGTGCTTGAGCAGCACCTCGGCGATGCGGCGGCCCACGCGGCCGTACCCCACCAGCACTACCTGGCCGTCGAGGTGTTCATGCGGCACCGACATCGGCAGCTCGGCCAGCGGATCGGCCGCGCGTTCGAAGTTGGACATCACCGAGCCGTCACGGGTGAGCCAGCGCTCGAGCGGCTTGGTCGCGCTGAATACCACCGGGTTCAGGGCGATCGAGATGATAGCGCCTGCCAGGATCAGGCTTTGGCCCTCGGCCGGCATCAGGCCCAGGGACATGCCCAGCGCGGCCAGGATGAACGAGAATTCGCCGATCTGCGCCAGGCTGGCCGACACCATCAGCGCGGTCTTGGCCGGGTAGCGCAGCAGCACCACCAGCAGGAACGCGGCCACCGACTTGCCGAACACGATGATGGCGACCACCGCCAGCAGCTTGAAAGGCTGCTCGGTGACGATGGCCGGCTCGAACAACATGCCCACCGAGACGAAGAACAGCACGGCAAAGGCGTCGCGCAGCGGCAGCGACTCTTGCGCGGCGCGGTGCGCCAGTTCCGATTCGCGCAGCACCATGCCGGCGAAGAATGCCCCGAGCGCGAACGATACGCCGAAGAAGTGGGTGGAACCGTAGGCGATACCGACCGCAGCGGCGATCACGCACAGGGTAAACAGCTCGCGCGAACCGGTACGCGCCCCCTGCCACAGGATCCAGGGAAACAGCTTGCGGCCGACGACCAGCATCAGCGCGATAAAGGCGCCGACCTTGCCCAGGGTGATGGTGAGCGTGCTCAGCAGGTCGACTTCGCCGGCAGGCACTGCCACGCCGTGGGCGTCCATGGTGGTGCCGCCGAGCGAACCGGCCACGGCCGGCAGCAGCACCAGCACCATCACGGTGACCAGGTCTTCCACCACCAGCCAGCCGACCGCGATGCGGCCATTGAAAGTATCGAGGATGCCGCGCTCCTCAAGCGCGCGCAGCAGCACCACGGTGCTGGCCACCGACAGCGCCAGGCCGAAGACCAGGCCGCCGCCAATGCTCCAGCCCCACCAGTGGGACAGCGCCATGCCCATGCCGGTCGCTACCGCGATTTGCAGCACCGCACCGGGCAGCGCCACCTTGCGCACGGCCCACAGGTCGTCGAGCGAGAAGTGCAGGCCCACGCCGAACATCATCAGCATGACGCCAATTTCGGCCAATTGGCCGGCCAGCGCGGCATCGGCCACGAAACCCGGTGTTGCCGGTCCCAACATGATGCCTGCAGCCAGATACCCCACCAGCGCCGGTAATCGCAGGCGCGTTGCTATATAGCCAAGAACTAACCCGAATCCGAGTGCAGCGGCAATGGTGGTAATCAGACTGATGTTGTGGGGCATGCGTGGGGGACTCCTCTGGAAGATTGTTACAAAACAACCAAAGAGTAGCACATCAGCTGACAATTGCTGCCAAAAAATGCAATCAAGCCGTCAATTTGTGGGAACTTCCGGCATCCCCGAGAGTGGCGAATGCCGTAACCACCAAATGATTAAACTTTTCGTAGGACGACACAACCGATCGAGTAACCAGCGCCGAAGGAGCACAACACGCCCAACTGGCCCGGCGTCATGTCATCTGAGTATTTGTGGAAGGCAATCACCGAGCCGGCCGACGAGGTGTTGGCATAGCTGTCGAGGATGACCGGCGCCTCGCCCGGTTCGGCGTCGCGGCCCAGCACCATGCGGCTGATCAAGAGGTTCATGTTCAAGTTGGCCTGGTGCAACCAGTAACGACTCACCTGCGGTACTTCGAGCCCGGCGTGAGCAATCGTGTCCTTGATCATCTCGGCCGCCATCGGGCACACGTCCTTGAAGACCTTGCGGCCTTGCTGGCGGAACAGTTTGTCCGGCTGGCCCACGCCCGCTTCGTCGAAGCGGTTGAGAAAGCCGAAGTTGTTGCGGATATTGTTGGAGAAGCTGGTTTTGAGCTTGGTATCGAGAATTTCCCAGCGGTGCGCGCCCTTGGCGGTCTCGGCCAGTTCCACCACCACGGCGGTGCAGGCGTCGCCAAAAATGAAATGGCTGTCGCGGTCGCGCCAGTTCAGGTGGCCGCTGGTGATTTCGGGATTGAGGACCAGTACTGCGCGGGCCTGGCCGCTTTGCACGGCCGCCACTGCCTGCTGGATGCCGAAAGTGGCCGACGAACAGGCCACGTTCATGTCGAAGCCGTAGCCGTCGATGCCGAGCGCGGCCTGCACTTCCACCGCCATGGCAGGGTAGCCGCGCTGCAGGTTCGAGCAGGCGACCAGCACCATGTCGATATCGACCGCAGTGCGGCCGGCGCGGTCGAGCGCCTGGTGCGCCGCTGCCACGCAAATCTCGGCCTGTAGCGACAGCTCGTCGTCGCCGCGCTCGGGGATGTGCGAGACCATGCGCTGCGGATCGAGGATGCCGGCTTTTTCCATCACGAAGCGCGACTTGATGCCCGACGCCTTTTCGATGAACGCCACGCTCGACGGCTCGAGCGCGGTGACGGTGCCCGTTTCGATGGCGGCGGCGTTGTCAGCGTTGAACTGCGCCACGTAGGCGTTAAAACTCTCGACCAGTTCTTCGTTGGAAATCGATTGCGCTGGCGTGTAAAGACCGGTACCGCTGATGACGGCTTGTTTCATGATTAAGCTTTCAATTAGGGCAATGGCGAGTGCCAATAGTGGAGCAAATTCTACACAATGGCTACACGTTACGGCCAAATAAAAGCGGCGCCCGAAGCGCCGCTCTGAAACCCCGGGCTGATGAGGTTATTTGTTCAGGCTGGCCTGCACCACGGTGGTCTCGGGCTTGGCGAACTGCACCGGCTTGCCCTTGAGGCGGTTGAGCGCCTGCGCCAGCTGGAAATCGTCGCTGCTGCCGTATTCGAGCGGCTTGCGCTGCTTTTCCAGGGCGATCACGCGCAACTGCTCTTCCAGTTCGTCGCGCTTGGTCTGCGCGCCTTCCTGTTCGCGGTCGTTGGACAGGTGCTTGGCCAGGTCGGCCTCGCGCGTGCGCAGCGCGTTCACGCCGTCGCCATCGGCGTACTCGTCCACCAGCAGGTCGGGCGTGATGCCCTTGGCCTGGATCGAGCGGCCCTTGGGTGTGTAGTAGCGCGCGGTGGTCAGCTTGACGGCGGTGTCGGCGGTCAGCTGGCGGATGGTTTGCACCGAGCCTTTACCAAAAGTTTGCGTGCCCATGATCTCGGCGCGCTTGTAGTCCTGCAAGGCGCCGGCGACGATTTCGGAAGCCGACGCCGAACCGGTATTGACCAGCACCACCATCGGCACCTGCTTGAGCGCTTCGGGCAGCTGGGCCAACGCATCGGTGTCGGCGTGGAACTGGTAGTACTCGGGGCGGCCGTAATACACGGTTTTCTGTTCTGCCAGCTGGCCGTTGGTCGAGACGATCGCCTCATTTTTTGGCAGGAAGGCGGCAGCGACGCCGATCGCGCCTTGCAGCACGCCGCCCGGATCGTTGCGCAAGTCCAGCACCAGGCCCTTGATGTTCGGGTCCTGCTTGTACAGCTCGGCTATTTTTGCAGCCATGTCGTCCACGGTCGGCTCCTGGAACTGCGAGATGCGCAGCCAGGCGTAGCCCGGTTCGATCAGCTTGCCTTTTACGCTCTTCTGGATGATTTCCTCGCGCGTAATATTGAATACCAGCGGCTCCTGTTCACCCTTGCGCAGCACCGTCAGCGCCACTTTCGAGTGCGGCTCGCCGCGCATCAGCTTGACCGAGTCGTCGAGCGGCATGCCCTTCAACGGCGTGTTGTCGAGCCGGCTGATCAGGTCGCCCGGCTTGATGCCGGCGCGCCAGGCTGGCGAATCCTCGATCGGTGCGACGATCTTGATGTAGCCGTCCTCGCTGGGGCCGATCTCGATGCCCAGGCCCACGAACTTGCCTTGCGAGCCTTCGCGCAATTCGGCATAGGCCTTCTTGTCCAGGTAGGCCGAGTGCGGATCGAGCGAAGCCACCATGCCGGAGATGGCTTCGGTCAGCAGCTTCTTGTCTTCCACCGGTTCGACGTAGTCTGACTTGATGAGGCCGAAGACATCGGCCAACTGGCGCAATTCCGCCAGCGGCAGCGCCGGCACGGACGGCTTTTGCGCCATCGCCGAAAACTGCAGCGACAGCGCCACGCCGGCCACCACGCCCAAGCCGATCAACCCGGAATTCTTTAGTTTCTTGCCCATGTTTCACCCGAAAGAGAGAGCAGCGTGCGCCTGCATTGAATCGAGTATAAACCTGATTCCCAGCAAACGTAGTAGCCCAGCCGAAATCATTTATAACTTTACGGCGATTTACAACGCGGTGCGTTGACATTTAAAGTAGCCCAATTCCCAACTGGTCAAACGTTAATTGTGCCAGTTTGTATGCAGTGTATCCCCCACGTTGACGGCGGTAAGCATTTGTAAGAATTTCGTGCACAGTCAATTTCGCGGCCTACACTGAACTCGTATTTCTCTCTACCCTGAAGTGGTTTTTGCCTGCGCCCCCAAAGCGCAGGCTTTTTTTTGCCCGGAGATCCCCATGCGTTTGCCCCTGCCGTTTTCCCTGCGCCGCGTAGCCGCCGCGCTGGCGCTTGGCGCCCTGCTGTCGCCTGCGTTTGCCGTACCCGTGATGGACATGCGCGCCGAAGATTTTTTGCCGCTGGCCGCCGACCTCAAGCAGCAACTCAAGCTCAACACCAACCAGCAGACACTGTGGCAGCAAACCGAAAGTCGCACCCGCGCCCTGCTGCGTGAGCGCAAGTCGCGCCGTGAACGCCTGCAAGCGGCGGCGCAGACCGCTGCGCAAACGCCCGGCGTGGAACTGCGCGACGTCGCCCGCGCGGTGGAAGCGGAAAGCGCCACGTCCGCTGCCGAAGAAAAGCAACTGCGCGAATGGTGGCTGATGGTCAACGACGCGCTGGACGAAACCCAGCGCGGCGTCGTCGCCCAGCAAGTAAACGAACACCTGCTGCGGGTGCCCGACAACGGCGGCCCCGGTCCCGGCCGCAGCGAACGCCGCGAGGAGGGTGGTGAGCATCGCGGCGGCGGCCGCAAGGGTGGGGGCCAGGGCGGCATGGGTATCGGCGTCGGTGCCGGCGGCGCCAGCATGAGCTTGCCCGGCGGCGGCTGACCCACCCCCTTTGAACCGCTCGCTGTGTATCGTAAAGTAACTGAGCGGTAACATACGTCCTGTGGCGTTAGAATATTCGCGCAGCAACCCGGCGCTGCCCATGCAGCAGCCGGGTTCGCTTTCGGATGTGACGACCTAAAGGACATGTAGTGAAAAAATATATGCTGAGCACCCTGGCACTGAGCCTGGTCACCGCCTTTGCCGGCGCTGCCGACACCCCGGCGCCTGCCGCCGCATCTTCCGGCATCGAGCTGAAAAACATGGACACCAGCGTGCGTCCGCAAGACGATTTTTACGCTTACCAGAATGGCAGCTGGGTCAAGAACACCGAGATCCCGGGTGACCGCGCACGCTGGGGCTCGTTCATCCAGCTGCAGGAAAACACCTTGCCGCAGCTGCGCGCGATCATCGAGGCGGCCGAGAACGACAAGACCCGCAAGGCCGGCAGCAATGCGCAAAAGCTCGGCGACCTGTACGCCGGCTACATGGACGAGCAAAAACTGGACACGCTCGGCATCAAGCCGCTGGCCGGTGAACTGAACCGCATCCGCGGCGTCAAGGATAAAAAGGCGTTCCCGATGCTGATCGCCCACCTGGACCAGATCGGCGTGACCGTGCCGTACAGCGTGTATGTACGCCAGGATGCGCGCGAATCGACCAGGTATGCGGTCGGTATTTCGCAAAGCGGCCTGGGCTTGCCGGACCGCGATTACTACCTGAAAAAAGACGACGCCAAGCTGGCCGCCATCCTGGTCAAGTACGAAGCGCACGTGGCAAAAATCCTGCAACTGGCCGGCGCGCAAAATCCGCAGGCCAGCGCCAAGGCCATCGTTGCGCTGGAAACCGCGCTGGCCGAAGCGCAGTGGACCAAGGTGCAAAACCGCGATCCGGTCAAGCGCTACAACAAGGTACCGTTTGCCAAGCTGGCCGAACTGGCGCCAGGCTACGACTGGAACCACGCGCTGGCGTCGTCGGGCGTGGGCAGCAAGACCGATTACGCCATCGTCAACCAGCCGAGCTTCCTGACCGGCTACGCCGCCGTGCTGGAAAAGACCGACCTGGCCACCTGGAAAGCATATTTTGAATGGCAGCTGCTGCGCAGCGCGTCGCCTTATCTGTCCAAACCGTTTGCCGATGCCGACTTCGATTTCTACAGCACCGCGCTGACCGGCGTCACCGTCAAGCAGGACCGCTGGAAACGCGGCGTGGGCCTGGTGGAACGCGCGCTCGGTGAGGCGCTGGGCCAGGCCTACGTGGCGCAGCATTTCCCGCCCGAGCGCAAGGCCCGCATGGACGCCATGGTGCAAAACCTGATGGCTGCCTATAAAACCAGCATCGACGGCCTGGACTGGATGGGCCCGGAAACCAAGCGCGAAGCGCAGGATAAACTCTCGAAGTTCCGTCCCAAGATCGGCTACCCGAGCAAGTGGCGCGACTACTCGTCGCTGGTGATCGTCAAGGGCGACCTGGTGGGCAATGTATTGCGCGCCTCGAGCTTTGCCCACCAGCGCATGGTCAATAAACTCGGCAAACCGATCGACCGCGAAGAATGGAGCATGACGCCGCAAACCATCAACGCCTATTACAGCTCGACGATGAACGAGATCGTGTTCCCGGCGGCGATCCTGCAGCCGCCGTTCTTCGACGTGAACGCCGACGATGCCGTCAACTACGGCGCCATCGGCGCCGTGATTGGCCACGAAATCAGCCACGGTTTTGACGACGGCGGCAGCCAGGCCGACGGCGACGGCAACCTGCGCGACTGGTGGACTGCCGCCGACCGCGCCAACTTCAAGGCCAAGGCCGATGCGCTGGTCAAACAGTACAACGGCTATAGCCCGTTGCCCGGCTACCACGTCAACGGCGCGCTGACCCTGGGCGAAAACATCGCCGATAACAGCGGCGCGGCGATTGCCTTCAAAGCCTATAAATTGTCGCTCGGCGGCAAACCGGCGCCGGTGATCGACGGCTTTACCGGCGAGCAGCGCTTCTACCAGGGCTGGGCGCAAATCTGGCGCGCCAAGGCGCGCGAGGCGCAGCAAATCCTGATGATCAAGACCGACTCGCACTCGCCCGGCGAATTCCGCGCCAACGGCACCGTGGTCAACCAGCCGGGCTTCTACGAAGCGTTCGGCGTCAAGCCGGGCGACAAGATGTACGTGGCGCCGCAAGAGCGCGTGATCATCTGGTAAACGTGGTAAACCATTTCCGGCAGCCCAGCGGCCTGTCGCAAAGCGCTTGCCGGGCATGGTGTTTTTGTATATAACTGCATGGCTGGCCAAGTGCAGACTTGGCCTTTTTGTATTCTTCATTCCAAAGGACTTTCTGTGAAACGTCATCTCGTAAGTGCACTGATGCTGAGCCTGATCGCAGGCCTGGCAGGCGCTGCGGACAACACCACCAGTGTGACTCCAGCCAGCACCCAGCAAGCCAAAGCACCGACCTCCGGCATCGCCGTCGAATACATCGATCCGGCCGTGCGCGTCCAGGACGACCTGTTTACTCACATGAACGGCAAGTGGCTGGCCACGACTGAAATCCCGGCCGACAAGGCCAGCTGGGGCAGCTTTGCCAAGCTGCGCGACGACATCCAGCCACAGCTGCGCACCATTATCGAAAACGCCGCCAACAGCAAGGACAAGGCGGCCGGCACCGATACCCAGCGTATCGGCGACTTCTACGCCAGCTTCATGGACGAAGCCAGGCTCGAGCAACTGGGCGTGGCCCCGCTCAAGGGCGAGTTCGCCCGCATCGCTGCGCTGAAAGACAAGAAGCAGCTGCCTGCGCTGATCGCCCACTTCAACAAGATCGGCGTGAGCGCCCCTTACGGCTTTGCCATCCACCAGGACAACAAGGATTCGACCAAGTACGTGGCCGACCTGTACCAGGACGGCCTGGGCTTGCCGGACCGCGACTACTACCTGAAAGCGGACGACAAGAAACTGGCCGACACCCTCGCCAAGTACGAGCAGCACATGGCCAAGATGCTGACCCTGGCCGGCGACAACAACGGACCGGCGAGCGCACGCGCGGTGGTGGACTTCGAAAAGCAACTGGCCAAGCTGCAATGGACCAAGGTCGAATTGCGCGACCCGATCAAGGCCTATAACAAGGTCGACGTCGCCAAGCTGAACACCATGGCGCCAGGCTACGACTGGAAAACCTACCTGGCCGATGCCGGTATCGGTGGCAAGGTCAACTACGTGATCGTCAGCCAGCCCAGCTACTTCAAGGGCATGACCGCGCTGCTGAACAAGACCCCGGTCGAGACCTTGCAAGCCTACTTCCGGTTCCATACCGTGCACGCATTCGCACCGTACCTGAACAAGTCGATCGTCGATGAAAACTTCGCCTTCTATGGCACCGTACTGAGCGGCGTGACCGAGCAGCAGCCGCGCTGGAAACGCGGCGTGTCCGTGTCGGAAGGTGCACTGGGCGAAGCCGTGGGCAAGCTGTACGTCGCCGAGCAATTCCCGGCCGACCGCAAGGCGCGCATGGAAAAGCTGGTGAACAACCTGCTGGCGTCGTACAAGACCAGCATCGACACCCTCGACTGGATGAGCCCGGTCACCAAGAAGCAGGCGCAAGCCAAGCTGGCCAAGTTCACCACCAAGATCGGCTACCCGAACAAGTGGCGCGACTACTCGGCGCTGACCGTGTCGAAAGACGACCTGGTGGGCAACGTGATGCGTTCGCACGAGTTCGAGTACAACAAGGAAATCAACAAGCTCGGTAAACCGATCGACCGCGACGAGTGGGGCATGACGCCGCAAACCGTGAACGCCTACTACAATCCGGAAATGAACGAGATCGTGTTCCCGGCCGCCATCCTGCAAGCGCCGTTCTTTGACGCTGCCGCCGACGACGCGGTCAATTACGGCGCCATCGGCGGCGTGATCGGCCACGAAATCAGCCACGGCTTCGACGACCAGGGCGCCCAGTACGACGGCGACGGCAACTTGCGCGACTGGTGGACCAAGGCCGACCACAAGAACTTCGCTGCCAAGACCAAGATGCTGGTCGAGCAGTACAACCAGTTCAGCCCGCTGCCTGGCTACCACGTCAATGGCGAACTGACCCTGGGCGAGAACATCGCCGACAACAGCGGCATCGCGATCGCCTACAAGGCCTATAAATTGTCGTTGAACGGCAAGCAAGCCCCGGTGATCGACGGCCTGACCGGCGACCAGCGCTTCTACATGGGCTTTGCCCAGGTATGGCGCATGAAGATGCGTGAAGCGGCGCAGATCCAGCAGATCAAGACCGATCCGCACTCGCCAGGCCAGTTCCGCGCCAACGGCCCGATGCGCAACCAGCCGGGCTTCTACGACGCCTTCGGCGTCAAGCCGGGCGACAAGATGTACCTGGCGCCGAAAGACCGCGTGATCATGTGGTAAGCAGGTAGTGTGATGTCACGGGCGGCGTTGGCGACAACGCCGCTTTTTTTATGCCCGAAACGGTAAATCCGTCATTCCCGCGCAGGCCGGAATCCAATTGCTGTCCAACGTACTGTAAACTACCGCATCGTTCTCACACCGGAAGCCGAACCCATGCGTATGCGTGCCTTACTCCCCCTGACCGCCATGCTCGCCCTGAGCGCCTGCGGCGACTCCTACAAGCCGGTCGACGTCTACATGGCCGCCACGCCCGAGTGCAAGGCCTGGCAGGAAGGCTCGCGCTTCGACCTGCCGCGCGGCATCAGCGTCTCGACCACACCACCGGTCACGCTGGAGGGCGGCGGCGCCGAGTTCACGTTTGTTTATTTCGTACCGCGCGGCCAGCGCGCCCGTTTCCTCTCGCGCGAGTACCACGTCACCGCGCCGCGTGGCCCGGTGATCGCCAAGGCCGAGCTGGTCACGTTCTACCAGCGCGCCATCAACTCGCGCGCCGAGATCGTCGACGTCATCCCCAAGGTCCCCGACATGCTGGTCGCCGGCGCCACCGCCGACGAGACCATCTGGCGCGTGCGCCTGCGCGTCAAAGACAAGCTGCCCGAACGCTTCGACGTGGTGCCACCAGCGTTTGAAATCGCGCTGACCGAATACCCGATGCGCACGTTTACGTACCGCTACTTCCCCGAGCGCAAGGCCTACGGCCTCTGCCGCTAACTTCGACTTCGGGGTCAGTGCCGACATTCGGACACGGACTGAGCCTCGTAGCTGTTGGGCTTGTGTCTGAATGTCGGCACTGACCCTAAAGTGGGGAGCTGAAGCGGAGCGTAAAAAAACCGGTCGCGATGGACCGGTTTTTTTTATGCGGCGACTGGTTTATTTGGCGGGTTCGGCCGGGGTTTCGGCGGCGGCTGGGGCGGCCGGCACTTCCGGTTCCTTGAACTTGGCGCCCGACTGGTTGGCCATGAAGACCACCGCGCGCGCCACTTCGACGTCGTCGAGATCGGGGTTGCCGCCCTTGGCCGGCATGGCGCGCAAGCCTTCAATGGCGTGCTTGACCAGGGTGTCGTAGCCTGCGGCGATGCGGGCCGACCAGCTGGCGGCGTCGCCCACCTTGGGGGCGCCTGCCACGCCGGCGCCGTGGCAGGCTGCGCAGGTGGAATTGTAGATGGCGTCGCCCGCTTGCAGCACCTTGGGCGCGTTCACGTCCTTGAAGGTAAAGCCGGTGTCGGCCACCGGCGCGATGCGGGTGGCGATTTCTTCGGGGGCCTGGCTGTTGGAGCCGGCGCCGGTCAGCTTGTCGGCGGTCACATACTGGACCAGCAGGATGATGCCGATCACCGTCACCAGGAAGAAGCCGACCACGGCTCCCACCAGTTGCTTGGGCGTTTTAATGATGGATTCGTTGTGTGCGTCGCTCATGATGTCCTTGAAGTCTGTGCCGGGTTGCGTGCCAAATTACCGATCGAGCTGCCTTGCAAAACCTTTATCAAACGGCCGATTATAGGCTCAAAAATCGGCGCAGGGAAACTTCAACATGGTTAAAACGACACGCGCCGATGGACGTACGCCAATAAAACCGGTATCCTACGGCACACCTTCAAGGTTCCCCCCGCGCGGCTGTAGCTCAGTGGATAGAGTATTGGCCTCCGAAGCCAAGGGTCGCTGGTTCGATTCCAGCCAGCCGCACCAGAATTTCCCGTAAAATCAATCGCTTGCGTAAGTCTTGCACGCCTCTCCAAGTTTCTTTGATCCGGTTTTTATCATGGCATGCCTGTGCCAAAACGCCTGAGCCGCTGCTGCAGTCGGTGCTAGGTCACGACCGTGCGTCCATGTTATCGCCGTTGTTTTCTTCAGCAATGGCCGGCGACAGCAACTTTCGTGACCTTATGAGCAGAAAATTTTCCGAGCTTTTTGATTTGAATCAAAAGCCCTGAATATAGTGGACTGGACAGTGAGACCGTGCAGGAGAATTTCATGTGGCCCGTCGTAGGCCGGTGGTGGAGGGCGCGCAAATTCCGAGCTAACCCGGTGCTGGCGGTGCCAGCGGATCGCTACCGGTTCCGGATGCAAACCGCTGGCAGAACAACGATTACTTCGCCTGCGCCGCTTCTTCGATCAGGCTGGCCACGGCAGCCGGGTGCGAGGTCATCACCACGTGCGAGGCGCCTGGCACTGCGACGGTTTTTTTCGACTGCGCCCGCTCGGCCATGAATTTCAGTGCCGCGGCCGGGATGTTCTTGTCGCCAGTACCGTAGATGAAGTACGACGGCAGCTGCTTCCAGGCCGGGGCGCCGGCCGCTTCGGTCAGGGCCGCTTCGGCGATCGGGCGCTGGCCGAAGGCCATCAGCGCGGCCTGGGCCTTGGGCACGTCGGCGGCGAACTGCTGGTGGAACTTGTCCTGCTGGATGTAGAAGTCCTTGCCGCCACTGGCCAACACCACCGGTTCGGCCAGGGCCTGGCCCAGCGTGCCGCCGGGATAGCGACCAGACAGTTCAAGCGCGGTTTCGCCCTGGTCGGGGGCAAACGCGGCCACGTACACCAGGCTTTTCACGTTGGGGTTGCCGTTGGCGGCGGTGGAGATGACGGCGCCGCCGTACGAGTGGCCCACCAGCACTACCGGTCCCTTGACGCTCTTGACGATATTGGCCACCACTTCGGCATCGCCCTTGACGCTGCGCAGCGGGTTGGCCGCACCGATGACCGGGTAGCCGTCGGCCCGCAACTTGGCGGCCACACCATTCCAGCTGCCGGCGTCGGCAAACGCGCCGTGGACCAGGATGACGGTCGGCTTGGCTGCGGCCGGCGCGGCCATGACGGCAGCAGGGGCAGCGACGGTGGCGGCAGCGATCGACAGGGCGAGGGCGATGGTGTTGGCAGCTTTCATGATCATTCCTTTATGGTAGTTGACTATTAAATAGTGAGCTATGTATCTGGTGGAACTTCACGGAGTCGGCTTTGCTTACCTGCTCTCCATGTAAAAAATTATATATAGCGCGCTATTTAATAGCAAGCTATTTCGATATTTTTTTGACGGGCGAATTGGACCAATCGGCCACACAATTGTGAAGTTTCTGTGAAGAATCATTCGCAATTGTTCGTGCGGTCTTGTTGTGCGCGGTTGCGCGTGGCTAAATATACCGATGGTTAAAATCGGTATTACCGCTCGTCTGTTTTTGTCGCTGTTGATTGTCAGCCTGCTCACGGCGGTTGGCGTCGGCTTCGGCACGCGCTGGAGTTTTCAGCGCGGCTTCCAGGGCTACCTGAACGAGGTCGAATCGCGCCGCATGGAGGCCATGGCCGAAGAACTGGCCCAGGCCTACCAGGAACATGGCGGCAACTGGCAGTTCATGCGCGGCAACCGCGCCGCCTGGGAACGCACCACCGGCGCGATCGGCCGCGAACGCGCCACCGCGCCACGCGCCAGCAACGACACCGATGCCGGCGGCAACTCCATCTATTACGCCGTGCCCGACAAGGCGCCGCGCCGGCTCGGCCTGTTCGACATGCAGGGCAACCACCTGGCCGGCAATCTGCAAACCGGACCGTCCTTGCGCTACCAGCCGGTGCTGGTCGAGGGTGTGCCGGTCGCCACCCTGGTCGGCGCGCCGCTGCGCGGCTTGCAGGAGGAAGCGGAGCAAGGCTTTCTGTTGCAGCAGCAGCGCGACAGCGTGCTGATCGGCCTGGCCACGCTGGTGCTGGCCGCCCTGGCCGCCTTGCTGCTGGCGCGCAGCTTCGTCGCGCCCACGCGGCGTCTGATCCATGCCGCGTCCAAGGTGGCCGCTGGCGACTACGCGGTGCGGGTGCCGCGCGGCCAGCGCGACGAGCTGGGCACGCTGGCGCACAACTTCAACATCATGGCCGCCACCCTCGAGAGCAACGAGGTGCTGCGCCGCCATTTCATGGCCGACCTGTCGCACGAGTTGCGCACGCCCTTGTCCGTGCTGCAGGCCCAGCTGGAAGCGATGGAAGACGGCATCGAACCCACCAACACCGCCAGCGTGGTGTTGCTGCAGGACGAAGTGGCCACGCTGACCCGGCTGGTCGACGACATGCGCCAGATTACCCTGTCCGAAGTGGGCGCTTTTGGTTACCAGCGCGAGCCGCTCGACCTGGGCGGCCTGCTCGAGAGCGAACTGACCAAATGGCGCGAGCCGCTGGCGCACGCCGGCATGACCGTCCAGGCAGGGATGCTGCCGCACCTGATGGTGGAGGGTGACACGATCCGCCTGCGCCAGCTGCTGCGCAACCTGTTCAACAACGCGCTGCGCCACGCCGACGGCGCGACCGAACTGCGCATTGCGCTGCACGTGCTGCGCCAGCAGGCGCTGCTCACCATCACCGACAACGGCCACGGCGTCTCCGACGCTGCGCTACCGATGCTGTTCGAACGCTTCTGGCGCGGCGACACGGCCCGCACCCGCGCCACCGGCGGCAGCGGTTTGGGGCTATCGATCTGCCGCAGCATCGTCACCGCCCACGGCGGAGAGATCACCGCGACGCACGCCACGCCGGACGGCCTGTGCATCACCATCGCGCTGCCGCTGGCGGAGAAGCAACCATGAGCGCCCAGCACGTGCTGGTGGTCGAAGACGAGCTGCGCCTGGCGCGGCTGCTGGTCAGCTACTTGCAGGCGGCCGGCTACCGCGCGACGGCCCAGCACGACGGCCTGGCGGTACAGGCCACGGTGGCTGCCGGCGACGTCGACCTGATCCTGCTCGACTGGATGTTGCCCGGCATTGACGGCTTGACCTTGTGCCGCGCGCTGCGGGCGTCGAGCGACATCCCGATCATCATGATGACCGCGCGCGCCCAGGAGGAGGACCGCCTGGACGGCCTCGACGGTGGCGCCGACGATTACATCTGCAAGCCCTTCAGTCCGCGCGAAGTGGTGGCCCGCGTGCGCGCGGTGCTGCGCCGCCGTCCCGCTGGCAGCCCCAAGCCGGGCTTGCAGATCGACGAGCAGGGCGTGCGCGCCTTTTTGCACGGCGCCGAGCTGCCGCTCACGCCGGTGGAATTCCGCCTGCTCAAAATGTTGCGCGACGCGCCCGGTAAAGCCTTGTCACGCGATGACTTGCGCAGCGGCGTGTACGAGGACCGGCGCATCGTGCATGACCGCACGATCGACACGCACGTAAAAAACCTGCGCCGCAAGCTGGAGGAAGCCGGCCTGGCTGAAGCGATTTCAGCCGTCTACGGGGTCGGTTATCGGTGGGAGGCGCGCAGTGCGTCGCCCGTCATTTACAACTAGGAGAAAGCAAATGTCTGACGACACCCAGTCGCGGTCGCGGCGTAGTCTGATCAAGAGCATGGTATTCATCCCGATGGGGGTGGCCGGTGCTGCCGGCGCCGTGCGCGCGCTGCAACCGGCGCACGCGGCCGATGCCAACGCGCCGGAAGGCAAGCCGAACGACTACATCCCGTCGTTCTTCAACGCCAATGAATGGAAGTTCCTGGGCGCCGCAGTCGACCGCCTGATCCCGCACGACGAACACGGCCCCGGCGCCATCGAATCGGGCGTGCTCGAATTTCTCGACCGCCACATGCAAACCCCGTACGCGGCAGGCGACATCTGGTACATGCAGGGCCCGTACCTGAAGGCCGCGCCCGAATTCGGCTACCAGGGCAAGCTGGCGCTGCGCGACATTATCCGCGTGGGCATCAGGGCATTCGACGGTTACGTTAGCAGCCAGAACCCGGGCAAGGTATTCGGCGACCTGGACAAGAAGGCGCAGGAAGACTTGCTGAAAGCTGCTGAAAAGGGCGAGCTCAAGTTCGAGGATATCTCGTCCAAGCTGTTCTTCTCCAACCTGCTGACCGAAGTGCGCAACGGCTATTTTGCCGACCCCAAGCACGGCGGCAACAAGAACATGGGCGCCTGGAAAATGATCGGCTACCCCGGCATGCGCGCCGATTACCTCGACTGGGTCGAAGTGCGCGACAAGCCGTATCCGATAGGTCCGGTGGACCTCTCCGGCCGTCGGGCTTAGTTGCGTGGGAATACAAGGAAAAACATGAGCATCGTAAAAAACAAAGTAGACGCCGTCATCGTCGGCGCCGGCTGGACCGGCGCCATCATGGCCAAGGAACTCACCGATGCCGGCCTGTCGGTCGTCATCCTCGAACGCGGCCCGGACCGCGATACGCAACCGGACTTCGCCTACCCGCGCGTGGTCGATGAGCTCGAAGGCTCGGTCCACCGCAAGTACCTGCAATCGCTGGCCAAGGAAACCGTCACTGCCCGCCACAGCGTCAATGACGTCGCCGTGCCGTATCGCCAGATGGGTTCGTTCAAGCCCGGCACCGGTGTCGGCGGCGCCGGTTCGCACTGGTCGGGCGCGCACTTCCGCGCCTTGCCCGAAGACTTCACCGTGCGCAGCAATCTCGAGCAGCGCTATGGCAAGAAATTCATCCCCGCCAACATGACGGTACAGGATTTCCCGGTCAGCTACGACGAACTGGAACCGCACTTCGAGCACTTCGAATACGTGTGCGGCACGTCCGGCAAGGCCGGTATGCTCAACGGCCAGGTCAGCGAAGGGGGCAACCCGTTCGAAGGCTCGCGCAAGAAAGAGTATCCGCTGGGACCGAACCCCAACTACCTGGGCGCCGAGTGGTTTTATAAAGCAGCCAAGGAGAAGGGCTACCACGCGTTCCCGATCCCGGCATCGAACGCCTCGGGCGTGTACACCAATCCGTACGGCTGCCAGATGGGTCCGTGCAACGCCTGCGGTTTCTGCTCCGATTACGGCTGCCTCAATTATTCGAAAGCCAGCCCGAACATCTGCATCTTCCCGGTCCTCAAAGGGCGCAAGAATTTCGAGATGCGCACGCTGGCGCAAGTGCTCAAAGTCAATCTCACCGGTGACAAGAAGAAAGCCACCGGCGTGACCTACCTCGACGCCCAGGGCCGCGAGACCGAGCAGCCGGCCGACCTGGTGCTGCTGTGCGCTTTCTCGCTGTTCAATGTGCACATGATGCTGGTGTCGGGCATCGGCAAGCCGTACGATCCGGCCACCAGGACCGGCACCGTGGGCCGCAACTACTCGTACCAGAACCTCAACCGCGTGGTGATGTTCTACGACCAGAGCGTGCATGCCAACGGCTTCATCGGCATCGGCGGTGGCGGCGCCACGTTCGACGATTTGAACGGCAACCGCAACGACAGCGCCAAGACCGGCTACATCGGCGGCGGCATCATCTGGGCGCGCCAGCCGGGCGCCGGTCCGGTGCGCGGCATCCAGACCGAGCCGGGCGTACCGAACTGGGGCAGCGCCTGGAAAAAGGGCGTCAAGGATTCGTTCCTGCATTCGTTCTACTACGAGGTGCAAGGCTCGTGCATGTCGTACGACGATGCCTACCTCGATCTCGACCCGACCTACAAGGACGCCTTCGGCCGTCCGCTGCTGCGCATGACCTTCGACTGGCACGATAACGAAATCAAGGCGTCGCAATACCTGGTGGAAAAAGCCACCGACATGTGCAAGGTGCTGGGCCCGAAAGCGATGAAGGGCGACGCCAAGAAAGACGGCTCGCACTACAACATCACCCAGTACCAGTCCACCCACACGTGCGGCGGCGCCATCATGGGCAGCGATCCGAAGACGTCGGCGCTGAACCGTTATTTGCAGTCGTGGGACGTGTCGAACGTGTTTGCGCCGGGCGCCAACGCCTTCCCGCAAAACAACGGATACAACCCGACCGGCATGGTCGGCGCGTTGACGTACTGGGCCGCCACGGCCATCCGCGAGCTGTATTTGAAGAACCCCGGCCCGCTGGTCCAGGCTTAAGGAGTGCGCATGAACACTGTGAAAAAAGTTTTAATCGCTGCCGTCGGCCTGGCCGTGATCGGCGTGGGCGGCGCGTATATGTACGCCTCGCAAGCGACGCCGACCAGGAACATCGGTCCCGGCGCCGTCAATCTGGCCGCGCCAAGCGCCCAGCTGATCGAGAAGGGCAAGTACATCGCCACCGCCGGCGACTGTATCGCCTGCCACACGGCGCCCGACGGCAAGCAGTTTGCCGGCGGCCTGTCGATGGCCACCCCGATTGGCGCCTTGTACAGCACCAACATCACGCCCGACAAGGCGACCGGCATCGGCAACTACAGCCTCGACGATTTCGACCGCGCGGTGCGCCACGGCATCACGCCCAACGGCGGCACGCTGTATCCGGCCATGCCGTATCCGTCGTACGCCAAGATCAGCGACGACGACCTGCGTGCGCTGTACGCGTACTTCATGCACGGCGTGGCGCCGGTAGCGAACGCCAACCGCGCCAGCGACATCCGCTGGCCGCTGTCGCTGAACTTCCCGCTGGCAATCTGGCGCAAGATGTACGCGCCGCCGGTAGCACCCTTGGTGCTGAACAAGTACGAGAGCGCGATGCTGGCGCGCGGCGCCTACCTGGTGCAGGGCCTCGGTCACTGCGGCGCCTGCCACACGCCGCGCGCCTCGACCATGCAGGAGCTGGCGCAGGACGAATCGAGCCCGGCGTACCTGTCCGGCGGTCCGGTGATCGATGGCTGGCTGGCGGTCAACCTGCGTAGCAATCCCGCTGGCGGCCTCGGTCGCTGGAGCGAGCAGGACATCGTCGATACGCTGTCGAAAGCGCGCAACGACCACTCGGCCGTGGTGGGCACGCCGATGGCGGAAGTGGTGTCGCACAGCACCCAGCACATGACCAAAGAGGACTTGACGGCCATGGCCGCCTACCTGAAGTCGTTGTCGGCGGGACCGGCTGAAAAGGCGGCGTACAAGGAGAGCAACGTCACCGCCTTGGCACTGAAGTCTGGCCGTGAAGACGGCCGTGGCGCCCAGTTGTACCTCGACAACTGCGCGGCCTGCCACCGCACCGACGCCAAATCGAACGGCAAGGTATTCCCTGCGCTGGCCGGCAACCCGAGCGTGCTGTCGGACGATGCGACGTCGCTGATCAAGCTGATCCTGGAAGGCAGTACGCTGCCGTCAACCCAGGCCGCGCCATCGAACCTGGGCATGCCGGGCTTTGCCTGGCGCCTGTCGGACGAGGAGACCGCGCAACTGGTCACCTTCGTGCGCCAGAACTGGGGTAACCAGGCGTCGGCGGTCAGTGCGGGCGAGGTGGCCAGGCTGCGCAAGCAGATCAAGGCCGAGCCTGTCGCTGCCGCGCATTAAGCGCTAGCGGGGCTGGTCCTTGCTGCTGCCCGGGCAGCATGCGGACCAGCACCTGGTCCTTGCGCACCAGGTGGTGGAACAGCGCTGCCACCACGTGCAGCACCACCACCACCCACGCCACCCATTTGCCCACGACATGGTGGACCACGTCCACCGGCGCTTCGAAACCTTCCCAGGTCAGGCCGAACGTCGCCGTCATCCAGTGGAACAAGCCGGTATCGCGAAACGACGGCACGCTGAACAGGCCGAAGTCAGTCGCCATGCTGGTGCCGACATAGCCGGTCAGCGGCATCACGATCAGCAGCGCATACAAGCCCCAGTGCGCCAGGCGCGCGAGCTGGTGCTCGAGCTTTGATCCCGGCGCATCGTCGGGCTGCACATCGAGCAGTTTCCACAGCAGGCGCGGCAGCACCAGCGCGCCGACCAGGATGCCCAGCATCCAATGCACGTTGAGCACGACCAGGCTTTCCGGCTGCTCGTCATCCATGAACCAGATCACGTAATAGACCACGATGTACGCGCCGATGAAGGCAGCCGCGCTGGTCCAGTGGAACAACTTGGCGAGCGCGCCAAAGCGGTGGGGTGTGCCTTGCCATTGCATGGTGGGGTCTTTCGAAGGTGAGAAGGTCAGCGCGCCAGCAGGCCGCGCAACAGTTGGTCGAGGCTGGCAATCGACACTGCCAGGCGGACCTCGGCATTGGCATCGTCAGCACCGTCGCCGGATGCTTCGGCGATCCAGAACGCCGCCTCCGTCACTGCGCCGTACAACATGCGCGCCAGCACGCCGGCGTGGCCGGGCGCCGCCGTGCCGGCGTCGATCAGTGCCTGCAGTTCGCGTTCGAGCACGGCAACGCCGGCGCTTTGATGGACCTGCGGTACGTCGCCGAACATGGCGCGGGCATCCTGCAAAATGATGCGGCGCAGCTCCGGCACCCGCGCCAGTTCCAGGTAACCGCAACAGCGCGCACGCAGCGCCAGCCAGGGCGTGGGCGCGGCGTCGGCTTTGGCTTGCAGTTGCACGGCCACTTCAGCTTCAAGCTGGTCGATCACCGCCAGCAGCAATTTCTCCTTGCTGCCGAAGTGGTGGTACAGCGCGCCGCGCGTGAGGCCAGCGGCAGCGGTGAACTGGTCCATCGAGGTCTGGGCATAGCCCTGTTCGGCAAACGCGCGGCGCGCCGTGGCGATCAGCCTGGCGCGGGTTGCTTCGATCATGTCGGCACGGGTGCGACGGGGGAGGGCGGTCATGGCAATCCTTTTACATACGCAGCGTATGTTATTAGCATACGCTGCGTATGTCAATCAATGCCAGTCCACTGCGCTACTCATCCGGCAACGCCGCCTGCAGCAAGTCGATCAGCAAGCGGATCTTGGCCGAACCGCGCCGGCTGGCCGGGTACACGGCGTAGATGCCGATGTCCATCTGGCCCGGGTTGGCTTCGTGCCCGGGCAGCACGGCCACCAGGGCGCCGCTGTCGAGATCGCTTTGCACGAGCCAGGCCGGCAGCAGCGCCAGGCCCAGGCCATCGCAGGCCGCCAGGCGCAGCAGTTCGCTGTTGTTGACCGTGAGCGTGCCGGTCACTTCCACTTCCACCGTTTCGTCCGCGCTGCGCAAGTGCCAGCTGTGGCGGCTGGCGCCGTAGGCGAATTGCAGGCAGTTGTGGGCGGCCAGGTCCTGCGGCGTGCCCGGCGTGCCATGGTGCGCCAGGTAGGCGGGGCTGGCCACGATGTGGCGGCGGTGGCCGGCCAGCTTGCGGGCGATCAGGTTCGGCTGTTGCGGCGGGCTGCCGATGCGGATCGCCACGTCGATCGCTTCATCGACCAGGTGGGTCACGCTGTCGGCCAGGCGCAGGTCGAGTCGCAGGCGCGGGTAGCGTTCGGCCAGGCCGGGCAGCAAGGGCGCCAGGTAGCGGATCGCCAGCGTGACCGGTGCTGCCACCCGCAGCAGGCCCTGCGGTTCGCCATCGCCGCCGCCGGCCGCATCGTCGGCCTCGGCCAGCGCGGCCAGGATCTGGTTGGCGTGCTCGAGATAGGTGCGGCCACTGTCGGTGAGCGTGATGCTGCGGGTAGAGCGGTTCAGCAGTGGCGCGCCCAGGCGCTGTTCGAGCGCATCGACCAGGCGTGTAACCGACGAGGTGGCCACACCGAGCTGGCGGGCGGCGGCGGAAAAGCCGCCGTGACTGGCGACCAGGCTGAAAGCGTTGAGTTCGGCGAAGCGATCCATGGTGGCGTTGCGCAGTGCGCAAAGGTGTATGCGATGGCGCCCATATTATCAGCACTGCCCAGCCGATCTATAGTGGTTTCAACCATTCACGGCTGAGGAGGCCATATGAAACTCACTGCACATACTGAAGGATTCGGCGCCACCATCGAAGGGCTGGACCTGCGCGACGCCAACCCCGCCATGGGCCGCGACCTGCGCGCCGCTCTGGTCGAGCACGGCTTGCTGGTGATCCGCGGCCAGACCCTGGCGCCCGAGCAGCAACTGGCCGCCACCCGCCTGTTCGGCACGCTGGAAGTGTTTCCCACCGTGCGCGGGCAATTGCCGGGCGTGCCGGAAATCTTCCGCGTGGCCAGCCGGCCCGAGGACGGCCACGTCGAGGTGGGCCGCTACTGGCACTCGGACGGCTCGTTCCGCGACGATCCGACCCCGGTCAGTTTCTGGTACACGGTGGTGCAATCGGACCAGGGCGGCGATACGCTGTTTACCGACTTGCAGCAGGCATATGCCGAGCTCAACGACGAAATCCGCGCGGAATTCGACGCCTTGACGACCGCCCACCGCAACGGCGTGGTGCACCCGCTGGTGCTGCGCCATCCGCACACCGACGTGCCGGGCCTGTATCTGAACGTGGGCCTGACCGCTGGCGTGCTCGGCTACAACAGCGCACAGTCGCGCGAAGTGATGGCGGCGATCGACCGCCACTATTCGCGCCCCGGCGCCAGCTACCGCCATCACTGGCTGCCCGGCGACGTGGTGGTGGCCGATAATTTGCGGGTCGCCCACAAGGCCACGCCGCTGACGGGTGACAGCCGGCGCATCCTCAACCGCACCACGGTGCGCGCCGATGGGGTGATCTGGCAATAGTAACAATCGTGCGGCAGTTATTTCTCTGCCGCACGATTGGCGGGCTGCCTTATCAAGCTTGTAAATGCGATAAACTTCTCGCTTCACAAGATATCTTGGTCCGCATCATGCCTAACAAATCGTCGATGGACGACCAGTCGTTCCGCCGCATCCTTGCCCGCAACATCACCTTGCCGCTGGCGTCCGGCGTTGTCAGCGCCGGCGTATTTGTCGTGTTGCTGATCTATTTGATCACGACCATGAACTGGGTCGAACACAGCGAACGGGTAATCGGCAGCGCCAACGAGATCAGCAAGCAGATGGTCGACATGGAAACCGGCATGCGCGGCTACCTGCTGGCCGGCGACGAAGCGTTCCTGGAACCGTACGTGCTATCCAAGCCCAAGGTCAAGGCCAGTATCGAGACCTTGCTGCAACTGGTAGAAGACAACCCGGCCCAGGTGGACCGACTGCGCAATATCCAGGCCCAGCACGCCGGCTGGGACAAGTATGCGCAAGAAATGGTCGCGATACGGGCGGCCAACGGCGACGTCACCGGGCCGGTCAAAACCGCGCGTGGCAAAACCCAGTTCGACGAGATCCGCCGCCTGCTCGACGCCTTCATCAGCACCGAAGCACGCATGCGCCAGGAGCGCAACGATACCGCGCGCACCGTCACCATCGTGGTGGCGGCCGTGTACCTGCTGCTGACCTTGGGCGTGGGCGGCGCGCTGGCCTGGTTTGGCCGCCGCGAGCTGCTGGGCCTGTCCCGCGTCTACAACGACGTCCTGTTGCAGCACACCGAACACGCCGACCTGCTGCAACAGCAGGCGTGGCTGCGCACCGGCCAGAGCGAGCTGGCCCAGCAGGGCATCGGCCAGATGGCGCTGCCGCAACTGTCGTCAGCGCTGTTGCAATTTTTGGCGCGCTACATGGACGTCGTCGTCGGCGCGCTGTACCTGCGCGCACCGGACGGCAGCTTCCACCGGGTAGCGTCGTACGGCTTCTCGGCCGAGTGGGACGCACGCGAACAGAAAATGCATCCGTCCGAAACGCTGGTGGCGCAGGCGGCGCTGGAACGGCGCCTGATCCGCCTCGACCAGGTGCCGGTCGATTACATCCAGGTCAGCTCGGGCCTGGGTACCGGTCCGGCCGCCAGCGTGATGCTGGCCCCGCTCGACAACGACGGCGTGATCAATGGCGTGGTGGAACTGGGCCTGCTGCGCCCAATCACTACCCGCGACGTCGATTTCCTCAACCTGGTCAAGGGCAATATCGGCAACGCCATCGAAGCAAGCCATTCGCGCCAGCGCCTGCAGGAAGTGCTGGCCGAAACCCAGCAACTGAACGAAGAACTGCAAGTGCAGCAGGAAGAACTGCGCACCGCCAACGAGGAACTGGAAGAGCAATCGCGCGTGCTGGAAGAATCGCAAGCGAGCCTGGAAAACCAGAAAGCCGAACTCGAACAGACCAACGAACAGCTGGCCGAGCAGGGCCAGGCGCTCGACCAGAAAAACGCCGCCCTCACGCAGGCGCAGCAGGACCTGGAAGACCGCGCCGCCGAACTCGAGCGCGCCAGCCAGTATAAATCGCAGTTCCTGGCGAATATGTCGCACGAGCTGCGCACGCCGTTGAACAGCTCGCTGATCCTGGCCAAGCTGCTGTCGGAAAATAGCCTCGGCAATCTCAACGACGAGCAGGTGCGCTTCGCCAACACCATTTATTCGGCCGGCAACGACCTGCTCAACCTGATCAACGACATTCTCGACATCTCCAAGGTGGAGGCGGGCAAGCTGGAACTGGTGCCCGAGCAGCTGTCGCTGCGCCACGTGGCCGAAGGCATGGGCATGGTGTTCGAGCCGCTGGCCCAGCAAAAGAAACTGGCGTTCCAGGTGCAGGTGGCCGACGACGTGCCGCCGCACATGGTCTCCGACCGCCAGCGCCTTGAGCAGATCCTGAAAAACCTGCTGTCGAATGCGCTCAAGTTCACCAGCACCGGCCAGATCACGCTGAGCCTCGAGCGCGTGGGCAGCGACGCCGTGGCATTCTCGGTGCACGACACCGGCATCGGCATCCGCCCGGAAGACCAGCTCGGCATCTTCAACGCCTTCCAGCAGGCCGACGGCACCACCAGCCGCAAGTACGGCGGCACCGGCCTGGGCCTGTCGATTTCGCGCGACCTGGCGCATCTGCTGGGCGGCAGCATCAGCCTGGCATCCGAAGTGGGACAAGGCAGCTGCTTCACCCTGACCATGCCGCTGGCGTTTACCGCGCCCGAGGCCGGTCCGCGCCTGGGCAGCGCCAGCGCGCCGGCCGAGCTCGATGCAGACGGTCATACCCATGCTCCCGCGGTGCTGCAGCCAGTGTCCGTTCCAGCTGCCGCGCCATGGAAGGCGATGGCGCCGAAGCCGGCCGCAGCGCCAACCGAGCCGCCGCCACCGCGCGTGCGCCCGTTCGAGGACGACCGCGACGAGATCGACGCCGTGCCCCACGGCGTCGCCAGCCGTCGCACCGTGCTGGTGATCGAGGACGACGCCAACTTCGCCCGCATCTTGTACGACCTGGCGCACGAAAAGCAGTACCGCTGCCTGGTGGCCTTCCACGCCGACGAGGGCCTGGAACTGGCGCGCCAGTACCGCCCGGACGCGGTGCTGCTCGATATCCGCCTGCCCGACCGCTCCGGCCTGTCGGTGCTGCAACTGCTGAAAGACGACGCCACCACCCGCCACATCCCGGTGCACGTGGTCTCCGGCAGCGAGAACGGCGAAGCCGCGCTGCACCTGGGCGCCATCGGCTACGCCTTGAAACCGGCCACGCGCGACCAGCTGGTGGACGTGTTCCGCCTGATCGAAACCAAGCTCACGCAAAAGATCAAGCGCGTGTTGCTGGTGGAAGACGACGACCGCCAGCGCGACAGCGTGGTGCAGCTGATCTCGGACGATGACGTCGAAATCGTCGCGGTCGGCACCGGCGAAGAAGCGCTGGCGCTGCTGCGCACGACCATCTACGACTGCATGATCATCGACCTGAAACTGCCGGACATGCAGGGCAACGAGCTGCTGCAAAAAATGGCAGGCGAGCAGCTGGCCGCCTTCCCGCCGGTGATCGTGTACACGGGCCGCAACCTGTCGCGCGCGGAAGAAGCCGACCTGCACAAGTATTCGCGCTCGATCATCATCAAGGGCGCCCGGTCGCCGGAGCGCCTGCTCGACGAAGTCACGCTATTCCTGCACAAGGTGGAGGCGGACCTGTCGTCCGAGCGCCAGACCATGCTGCGCACGGTGCGCTCGCGCGACCGCGTGTTCGAGGGCCGGCGCATCCTGCTGGTCGATGACGACGTGCGCAACATCTTCGCGCTCACCAGCGCGCTGGAACAGAAGGGCGTGCTGGTGGAAGTGGGCCGCAACGGCTTCGAAGCGATCGAGAAGATGGACGCCAACCCGGACATCGACCTGGTGCTGATGGACGTGATGATGCCGGGCATGGACGGCCTGGAAGCGACGCGCCGCATCCGCGCCGACGCCCGCTTCGAGCGCCTGCCGATTATCGCCATTACCGCCAAAGCCATGAAGGACGACCAGGAGCAATGCCTGGCCGCCGGCGCCAGCGACTACCTGGCCAAGCCGATCGATCTGTCGCGCCTGTACTCGCTGTTGCGCGTGTGGATGCCCAACGGCGAACGGGGCGGCTGATGCACACCGACACCGACATCGAAATCAAAGTGTTGATGGAAGCCATCTACATGAAGTACAGCTATGATTTCCGCGATTACACGGGGGCCTCGCAAAAGCGCCGCGTGCTGCATGCGATGCGCGACATGGACTGTGAAACCATCTCGGCGCTGCAGGCGCGCATCATGCACGAACCGGCCGCCTTCAGCCAGCTGCTGCAATACCTGACCATCCCGGTGACGTCGATGTTCCGCGACCCCAGCTACTGGCTGGCGCTGCGCGAACAGGTGATGCCGGTGCTGCGCACGTACCCGTCGCTGAAGATCTGGATCGCCGGCAGCAGCACCGGCGAAGAAGTGTATTCGATGGCGATCCTGCTCAAGGAAGAGGGCCTGCTCGAGCGCAGCATGATCTACGCCACCGACATCAATCCGCAGTCGCTGGAAAAAGCGCGCAAAGGCGTGTTCCCGCTCGACGCCATGCGCGAGTACACGGCCAACTACCAGGCCGCCGGCGGCACCCGCAGTTTTTCCGATTACTACACGGCCGCCTACAACGCCGCCCTGTTCGACGGCGCGCTGTGCGAGAACGTCACCTTTGCCGACCACAGCCTGGCCACCGACGCGGTGTTTGCCGAAACCCACTTGATCAGCTGCCGCAACGTGATGATCTACTTTAAGAAGAAATTGCAGGAGCGCGCCTTCGGCCTGTTCCACGAGTCGCTGTGCCACCGCGGCTTTTTGGGACTGGGCAGCAAGGAGAGCATCGACTTTTCCGCCTACGGTCCCGCCTTCGAGCCGATCGTCAAGCGCGAACGGCTGTTCCGCAAGCGCTGATCATGCTCGACGCTGCTCTTGCCCTCACCGCCATCGACGCTGTCCTGGCCAGCCATCGCACCCGCATTGCGGCGGTGGTGATCGGCGCGTCGGCCGGCGGCGTCGGGGCGCTGCTCAAGCTGCTGCCGGGTTTGCCGAAACAGTATGCGCCGGCCGTGGTGGCGGTGCTGCACGTGCCGGAAAACCGCCAGAGCCAGCTTGCCGACGTGTTTGCCCAGCGCATGGCGCTGCCGGTGCGCGAGGCGGCCGACAAGGAAACGCTGGCGTCCGGGACGCTGTACTTTGCCGGTTCCGGCTACCATTTGTCTGTCGAGTCGGATTACTGCTTTTCCCTGAGCTGCGAAGCGCCGCGCAATTTTGCCCGCCCGTCGATCGACATCCTGATGGAGTCGGCGGCCGATGCCTACGGGCCGGCCCTGCTGGGCGTATTACTGACCGGGGCCAACCACGATGGCGCCGCAGGCATGGCGGCCATCGGCCGCGCCGGCGGCCTCACTGTCGTGCAAGACCCTCAAGATGCCGAAGTGGCCACCATGCCGCAGGAAGCGATCCGCGTGCGCCGCCCCGACCTGGTGCTTCCGCTGGATGCGATCCATACATTGCTGTTGAAGCTGGAGAAGAACTGATGCAAGCCGAGCAACCGACCAAACTGCTGATCGTCGACGATCTGCCGGAAAACCTGCAAGCCCTGAACGCCGTGATCCGGGGCCCGGGCCGCGAGATCTTCCAGGCCGGCTCCGGTGAAGAAGCGCTGGCGCTGCTGCTCCAGCACGACTTTGCCATGGCCTTTCTCGACGTGCAGATGCCGGGCATGGACGGCTTTGAGCTGGCCGAACTGATGCGCGGCACCGAGAAAACCCGGCAAATCCCGATCGTCTTCGTCACGGCCGCTGGCAAGGAACTCAACTACTCGTTCAAGGGCTACGAGGCCGGCGCGGTCGATGTGCTGTACAAGCCGCTCGATTCGCGCGCCGTGCGCGGCAAGGTCGAGGTGTTCGTGGCGCTGTGGGAACAGCGCGAAGCGATGCGGCGCCAGGTACTGGCGCTGGAACAGGCGCGCCAGGCACAGGAAGCCATGCTGGCCGAACTGAACGTGGCGCAAGGGCAGTTGCAGCGCGCGCTGGCCATGCGCGACGAATTCATGTCGATGGTCTCGCACGAGATGCGCACCCCGCTCAACACGCTGTACCTGGAAACCCAGTTGCGCAAGATGCAGCTCGAGCGCGGCAACATGGCGGCCTTCGGCGCCGAGCAGTTGCAGCGCATGGTGGCGCGCGACGACCGCCAGATCCAGAGCATCATCCGCCTGATCGACGACATGCTCGACGTTTCGCGCATCCGGTCCGGCAAATTGTCGCTGCGGCCGGGCTGGGTGGAAATGTCGGGCTTGCTGCGGCGGGTGGTGCATGACCTGACGCCGCAAGCGTCGACCGCCGGCTGCAGCATCGGCCTCGATGCCGGCACGCCGGTGTCGGGCTGGTGGGACGAGTTCCGCATCGAGCAGATCGTCGTCAACCTGCTCACCAACGCCATGCGCTACGGCGCCCAGATGCCGGTGTCGGTCGTGCTGACGGTGCAGGAAGAGCAGGTGCTGGTCGAGGTACGCGACCAGGGCCCGGGCATCGCACCCGAGCTGCAACAGAAAATTTTCGAACCGTACGAGCGCGGCGTGGGCAACGAAGTGCCGTCCGGCCTGGGCCTGGGCCTGTACATCTCGCGCGAACTGGCCGAGGTGCACCAAGGCAGCCTGACCGTGCGCAGCGTGCCGGGCGAGGGCGCAGTCTTCACGCTCGCCTTGCCACGCTCGGACGCGCCACCAATCTGATTACCGGGAATTGGCTTCTTCGCGGCGGCGGATCAGGTAGGCGTTGAGGTCGTCGATGGTGACGTGGCCGCGCTGGGCGGTGTCGATGTTGTCGAAGTTCTTCTCGACCACCGACAGCCCGGCCTGCTGCGCTTCTTCGCGGTTCAGGGTGCCGCTGTGATCGAGGTCGGCGTCATTGAAGCGTTTTTTTAAATTCTGCATCGGCTGCAGGCGCAGCAAGATCGGCGCCGTGCCCGACGCTGCCGCTGGAGCAGCATCACGCTTGGGCTGACGCATTGAACGCCGCACATAGGCATCGGAATAGGGCGTGGACACGGCTGCCTTGGCCGTCATATGCACGGCCATGTCGGCAGGTGGTGTCTGGGCCTGTGCCGGCGCCATGGACAGGCTGCCGACCGTCGCCGCTGTGGCGGCTAATAGTTGTAATGTCGTCATAGTTATCTCCCCCGCATCGCGTGATGCCTGGTTCAGGGTGATACTGTGATCCGATTAAGACAAATTAGCAATTGAAGTCGTTATGGCCGGCAAACGCGCGCGCCTGCCGGCCACGGTTGTGGCCCGAATACATCACTTCAGAGCAACAACTTTGTCTAATTAATCATTTTCCGGGTTCTTCCAGAACCCCGCATGCGCCAGCCGCGCCTCGTCCTCGTGGAGCGGCCCGATCACCTCGGTCGGGCGCTGGCCGGCTGCGAACACGGTCCGACACGGCAGCGCCAGGGTCGGATTTTCGGGATCGCTACCGGTCAGTTGCAGCAGGCTCGCTTCCGACAGCGCGTACACGACTCGCCCGACGCCGCTCCAGTAGGTGCCGCCACTGCACATGGCGCACGGTTCGGCGTTGGCATACAGCGTGGCCGTGGCCAGTTCGGCCGGGCCGAACTGTTGCGAAGCGAGACGCAGCGCGTTCATCTCGGCGTGCGCGGTGCGGTCGGACGATGATGCGTTCATCGCCGACGAAATCACCGTGCCGTCCGCCGCCACCACCATGGCGGCAAACGGATGGTGGCCCTGGTCGCGCGAGCGCTGCGCCAGCGCCAGTACTTCGGTCAGAAAAGCGTGGTCCTGGGCGGTGGCGATGGCGATGGCGGTCATGGTGTGCTCCTTACTTTGGAATCTTGCCATCGACGCCCTGCACGTAGAAGTTCATCGAGATCACGTCTTTTTCCGGCGCGCGCACGCCGGCGGCGTACTTGATGGCGCCCGTTTGATCCTTGATCGGGCCGGTGAACGGGGCAAACGTGCCGGCGGTAAGCGCGGCCTTTTTCTCCTCGTAGAGCTTGGCCGCGTCAGCCGGCACCACCGCGTTCAGCTTCGACATCTTGACCATGCCTTCCTTCAGGCCGCCGCGGTAGTCGCTGGTCTTCCAGGTGCCGGCAATCACCGCCTTGGCCGCGTCGATGTAATAGCCCGACCAGTCGTTGGTGGCGGCGGTGAGATGCGCCTTGGGGGCGAAGCGCGACATGTCGGAATCCCAGCCGAACGCGTACACGCCTTTTTCCTGCGCCACTTGCAGCGTGGCCGGCGAGTCGGTGTTTTGCGCCATCACGTCCGCGCCCTGCGCCACCAGGGTCTCAGCCGCCTGGCGTTCCTTGGCCGGGTCGTACCACGAGTTCACCCAGATCACCTTGGTCTTGATTTTCGGGTTCACGCTTTGCGCACCGAGCGTAAACGCGTTGATGTTGCGGATCACTTCCGGCACCGGGAACGAGGCGACGAAGCCGAGCGTGTTCGACTTGGTCATCTTGCCGGCCAGGATGCCGTTCAGGTAAGAGCCTTCGTACAAGCGCGATTCGTACGTGGCCAGGTTCTTGGCGCGTTTGAAGCCGGTGGCGTGGATGAAGGTCACGCCGGGCGCCGACCTGGCCACTTTTTCGGTGGCGTTCATGTAGCCGAACGACGTGGTGAAAATCAGCTTGTTGCCTTCGGCGACCAGCTTGCGGATCACGCGTTCGGAGTCGGCGCCTTCCGGCACGTTTTCCACGAAGGTGGTTTTCACTTGCGCGCCCAGGGCTTTTTCCAGCGCCAGGCGGCCCTGGTCGTGGGCGTAGGTCCAGCCGGCGTCGCCGACCGGGCCCACGTAGACAAAACCCACCTTCAACGGCTCGGCGGCGAACGACGGGATGGCGGCGGCCAGGGTGCAGGCGGCGGCGATGGCGGTCAATACGGTGCGGCGATTCATCATGCGTCTTCCTCGAAGGGTAAATTAAAAGTGATATTCGGCGCGGACCATCGGCGTGCGGGCGGTGGCGCCGTTGTTGTTGCGGTCCGGGTTGCCGAACTTGTTCTTCCAGTACTGGTACTCGACGCCGACCTTGAAGGTGTTCTTGCCCGCGCCGACGGCGCCGCTCATGTCGTACATGATCTGCATGTCGATATTGGTTTCCGGCGCGGTGCCGCCGCCGAATTCGTTTTTGCCCTTGGCGGTGATGAAGTTGGCATAGCCTTCAAAGCTCAGCGGCAGGCCGAAGTCGAACGGGATGGCCCAGGCGCCGGTCAGCATGGCGTGGGTCTTGTACGAGTAGCGCGGCGTGGCCTGGTTGGTGAAGGTGCTGTATGGCGCGTTCGACTCCCAGATCGCCAGCAGGCTCACGTCGAGGAAACCGGGCACGTCGAGCATCAACGTCGGGCCAGCGACCACCATGCGCTTCTTGGAGTTGTAGCCGGCGTCGGTCTTGCTGTTGTAGTCGAAGCCGGCGGTGGCGCCCACGCCGCGTACCGGACCGAAGGCGTAGCTCTTGCCGGCGATCTTGCCGAAGTCCAGCGTGTGGCGGTACACCGCGTACGCCTCGTGGGCGCCGCTGTTGGAACCGGCCGACGAAGGATCGAGATTGGACGACATCAGCAAATCGACGCTGAAGAAGTTCTTGCCGTACTTGTAGCCGGAAGCGTGGCTGAAGTTGACGATGTTCTTGGTAATGTCGTTCTCGTTGAACGGCTCGGCAAACTTGGTGCCGTAGCGGTAGCTGAGCGACGTGTCGCTCCAGTCGGCTGCGTGGGTGGTACCGACAGCGCCGGCGGCAAGGACTGCGAGAACTGCGGTGCAGCGGATCAGACGTGAACGACGTGGCATGTGCGGGCTCCGGTGAAGTAAAAGGCAGGTTGCTTTCCTGCCTACCTCTTTAGCAAGGATCAGGCCAGGGTTCATAGCCCCTTGAGCGCCTGCGCCAGGTTCACCTTGCGGTCCTGGCCCGCCAGGTGCAGGCGCGCTTCGATCGCCAGCAGGTGGTGCTCGATCAGGTGGATCGCCTGGTTGACTTTGCCCTGTTCGATCAGGGTGGCCAGGTCCTGGTGTTCGTCGTTTTCGCACATGGCGCTGCCCGGGGTTTCGTAGAGCGCGATGATCAGCGAGCAGCGCGACACCAGCTCGCCCATGAAGCGCAGCAGCACGTGGTTGCCGGCCAGGCGCGCCAGCAGCAGGTGGAACTCGCCGCCCAGGCGTATCCAGGCAGCGCGGTCGCCGCTGCGCCGCGCCGCGTCTTCGGCTGCCAGCGCGGCGCGGATCTGCTTCAGTGATTCGGGCGTGGCATGGCGTATCACCAGCGGCACGATCTCTCTTTCCAGCGCGCGGCGGGCGGCGAAAATCTCGCGCGCCTCCTGCGGCGTGGGCGAGGCGATCACCGCGCCGCGATTGGGCCGCAACTCGATGATGTGGTCATGCGCCAGCCGTTGCAGCGCCTTGCGCACGGTGGTGCGGCTCACTTGATAGAGCTCGCAGAAATCGGCTTCGCCCAGGTGGGTGCCGGGCGGCAGGCGGTGGCTCATCACGGCAGTGACAACCGCCTTGTAGATACGCATGTCGATCGCGGTGGTACCGCGTTTGACGGCAGCTGGATCGGCTGGGCGCGGGTCGGGCATGGTGGGGCTCCATAGAGTAGTGCTAGCCGTGTAAAGCAGGAAGCGTGCTAGCGGCAGCCCCAAAAACGCCGCACGATTGTGTACGAAACCACTTTGTTTTTGCATCCACCCGCACGCTTTTGGGGAGCTTTGCATCCCGCTTTAGTGCAGGGCGCACGCTCAAGCGGCATGCGCAGTACGAGGTAGCGGTGGCATGTTAATTGCGTCTGTTCAGGTATTCGACGTGTATCCAATTTGTATACGATAAAGGACCGGCAGATGACTGAACCGCGCTTGCAGATGCTGGGCATCTCCAAGATCTATCCCTCGGTGGTGGCCAACGCCGACGTCAATCTCACCGTGATGCCAGGCGAAATCCACGCCGTGCTCGGTGAGAACGGCGCCGGCAAGAGCACGCTGATGAAGATCATCTACGGCGTGGTCAAACCCGACGACGGCCAGATCATGTGGGAAGGCCGGCAAGTGCATATCAACTCGCCGCACGACGCGCGCAAGCTCGGCATCGGCATGGTGTTCCAGCACTTCGCGCTGTTCGAAACGCTGACCGTGGCCGAGAACATCGCGCTGGCGCTGGACGACACGCCGGGCCATGACCGCTCGCCGGCCGCGCTGGCGCCGCGCATCCGCGCTGTCTCGGAACAATATGGTCTGCCGCTCGATCCGGCGCGGCTGGTGCACAGCATGTCGGTGGGCGAGCGCCAGCGCGTGGAAATCGTGCGCTGCCTGCTGCAGTCGCCCAAGCTCCTGATCATGGACGAGCCGACGTCGGTCTTGACGCCCGACGCGGTATTGAAACTGTTCGAGTCGCTGCGGCGGCTGGCGGCCGAGGGCGTGAGCATCGTCTACATCAGCCACAAGCTCGACGAAATTCAAACCCTGTGCGACAAGGCCACCGTACTGCGTGGCGGGCGCGTATCCGGCACCGCGCTGCCGAAGCAGGAAAGTGCGCGGTCGCTGGCCGAGCTGATGATCGGCCGCGAGCTGCCCGTGTGCGTGAGTGTGCCGCAGCAGCCGGGCAACGTGGTGTTGCACCTCGATGCGCTCGATATCGAGAGCGACGATCCGTTCGGCACGCGGTTGAAGGAGATCAGCCTGGCGCTGCGCGCGGGCGAGATCGTTGGTATCGCCGGCATTTCCGGCAACGGTCAGCAGGAACTGCTGAAAGCCATTTCGGGCGAGCGGCCGCTGGGACGGCGCCAGGGAACCATTCAAATGTTCGGCCAGGACGTGGGGGCGCTCGACGCGGCGCAGCGGCGCCAGCGCGGCATGGGCTTCGTACCGGAGGAACGGCTCGGACGCGGCGCCGTGCCCGACCTGTCGCTGGCCGATAACACGCTGCTGACCGGCTATGTACCACCGGCCACCGGCATGGTTCAACGCGGCATCGTCAAACGGGGCGCGGTTGCCGCGTTTGCGCGCGACGTCATCGAGCGCTTCAAGGTCAAGTGCGGCGGCGAGCGCTCGGCCGCTGCCAGCCTGTCGGGTGGCAACCTGCAAAAGTTCATTGTCGGCCGCGAGATCATGCTGTCACCGAAAGTGATGATCTTTGCCCAGCCCACGTGGGGCGTCGATATCGGTGCGGCCATGCTGATCCGCCAGGCCATCATCGACATGCGCAACGCCGGCGTGGCGGTGCTGGTGCTGTCGGAAGAAATCGAGGAACTGTTCATGCTCAGCGACCGCATCGCCGTACTGGCCGACGGCCGCCTGTCGCGCGCGGTGCCTGTGGCAGATACCAGCATCAACGAAGTCGGCGTGTGGATGAGCGGTGACTTCAACTATCAAGGAGCGCAGAATGTCCCGGCTTGAAAAACGTCCAGAACCCTCGCGGCGCATGATGCTCGCTTCGCCGCTGATCGCGGCAGTGGCCATGCTGGCCACCGGCTCGCTGCTGTTCCTGTTCATCGGCCAGGCGCCGCTGCACGCGTTTTACGTGTACTTCATCAAGCCGTGGACCACCCTGTACGGCGTGGGCGAGCTGCTGTTGAAAGCCACACCGTTGATCCTGTGCGGCGTGGGCCTGGCCATCGGCTTTCGCGCCAACGTCAACAACATCGGCGCCGACGGCCAGCTGACGGTGGGCGCGATCGCCGCTGGCGCCGTGGCGCTGCAGTTCCACGAGGTGGAGGCGTGGTGGGTGCTGCCTTTGATGATACTGGCCGGCGCCGTGGGCGGCATGTTGTGGGCGGCGATACCCGCGCTGCTGCGCACGCGCTTTAACACCAGCGAAATCCTGGTAAGCCTGATGCTGGTGTACGTGGCGTACCACTTGCTCAGCTACCTGGTGCACGGGCCGATGCGCGACCCGGACGGTTTCAATTTTCCGCAGTCGAAAATGTTCAGCGCGTCGGCGACCTTGCCGCTGCTCGTCGATGGCTTGCGCCTGAACGCGGCGTTCATCCTGTCGCTGGTGGCGGCCGGTGCTGCATGGTTTTTCTGCCGCCATACCTTTGCCGGCTACCGCATGCAGGTAAGCGGCATGGCGCCGGCGGCCGCGCTGTATGCCGGCTTTTCCGAGCCGCGCAACGTGTGGCTCGCCTTCATGGTCAGCGGCGCGCTCGCCGGCGTGGCCGGCGTGGGCGAAGTGGCCGGGCCGCTGGGCCAGTTGCAGCCGTCGGTGTCGCCCGGCTACGGTTTTGCCGCCATCATCGTCGCCTACGTGGGGCGGCTGCACCCGCTGGGCGTGGTGCTGTCGGCGCTGTTGATGTCGCTGCTGTACATCGGCGGCGAGACCGCGCAGATCGAGCTGGGCGCGCCGTCGGCGATTACCGGCGTGTTCCAGGGGCTGCTGCTGTTCTACCTGCTGGCGGCCGACCTGTTCATCCATTATCGCTTGAAGCCGCACAAGCGCCCGCATAAAACCCCCGGAGTGCCAGCATGATGACCACCGAACTGTTGATCGCATTTTTGGCCAGCACCGCCGGCGCTGCCACCCCGCTGGTGGTGGCCTCGATGGGCGAGCTGGTGACCGAGCGCTCCGGGGTGCTCAACCTCGGCATGGAGGGCATGATGCTGGTCGGCGCCGTGGTCGGTTTCGGCGTCACGCTCGGTACCGGCAGCATGGTGCTGGGGCTGTTGGCGGCGATGGTGGCCGGCATGTTGATGGCGCTGGTGTTCGGCTTCCTGGTGCTCACGCTGCAAACCAACCAGGTGGCCACCGGGCTGGCGCTGACCTTGTTCGGCATCGGCGTCTCGGCCTTCCTCGGTCGCAGTTTTGTGGGCCAGACCGTCGAGCGCATGCCCCACCTCGACATTCCGCTGCTGTCCGATCTGCCATTTGTCGGGCCGTTGCTGTTCCGGTTCGACGCCATGGTCTATGCCTCGGTGGCGCTGGTGGTCATCATTGGCTCGATGCTGGCGCGTACCCGCCTGGGCCTGGTGATCCGCGCGGTGGGCGAGTCGCCGCACAGCGCCCACGCGATCGGCTTCAACGTGATCGCGCTGCGCTATGGCACGGTGCTGTTCGGCGGCGCCATGGCCGGCCTGGGCGGCGCCTACCTGTCGCTGGCGTTGACGCCGATGTGGGTGGAGGGCATGACGGCCGGGCGCGGCTGGATTGCGCTGGCGCAGGTGGTGTTTGCGACCTGGAAGCCGCGCGGCGTGCTGGTGGGGGCCTACCTGTTCGGCGGCGTGACGGTGCTGCAATTTCACGGCCAGGGCATGGGGCTGGCGATTCCGTCGGAATTCCTGTCGATGCTGCCCTATGTCGCGACCATCGTGGTACTGGTGATTATCTGCCGCAATCCGCAGACAATCTTGTTGAATAAGCCAATGTCGCTCGGTCAAAACTTCAAAGCGGACTGATCAGCTGTTGTATTGCTGCAATAAAACCCGGTATTGTGACAATTGGTGATATTTCGCAATACCGAAAACTCTTATCCTGCGTTCTCAGGCCAAGTCCTGTGGCGCGCCCCAACCCCCGGTCCGCCTTCTTGCTCTCATAAGTCGTCAATATTTTTCCCATCCAGAACAAGCAAGCCACCGAGGAACCGCCATGCGCGTCAACACCCCCGTCACTCAGAACGAATACATCATGGACGACGGTAAAACCATCGTCTCCAGCACTGATTTGCAGGGCAATATCAATTACGCCAACCCGTATTTTCTCGAAGTGAGCGGTTTTACCGAGGCGGAAGTGATGGGCGCGCCGCAAAACATCGTGCGTCATCCCGACATGCCGGTCGAAGCGTTTGCCGACCTGTGGGCCACCATCAAGGCCGGCATGCCGTGGACCGGGCTGGTGAAGAACCGCTGCAAGAACGGCGACTACTACTGGGTGCTGGCCAATGTCACGCCCGTCATCGAGCAGGGCAAGCAGGTGGGCTACCTGTCGGTGCGCACCAAGCCGTCGCGTGAGCAAGTACGCGCGGCCGATGCCCTGTACCGTGAATTCAAGGCCGGCAATCCGCGCGGCATGCGCATCCAGAACGGCCGCGGGGTATCCGGCGGCGCGTTCGCGCGCATGAAGCAGTCGCTGGCGATGTCGCTCAACCAGCAAATTGCGCTGGCCACGGCGGTGGGCGCTGGCGCCATGCTGGTGCTGGCGCTGTGCCTGTTCACCCTGGGCGACACCACGCTGCAGCAGTCGCGCGGCTGGCTCGGCGGCATTGCGCTGGCAACGATTGCCGGCATGGTGCTGTTCGGCCGCAGCCTGTATGCCAACGTGGCGCTGCCGCTCAAGCATGCCACCAAGGCCGCGCGCATGATGGCCGGCGGCGACCTGACCGCCACCATTGAGGTGCGCCGCGACGACGAGATGGGCCGCTTGCTGGCCGCGCTGCGCCAGACCAATATCAACCTGCACAGCATCATCGGCGACGTGCGCGCCAACTTTGCCGAAATCACCACCGCTACCACTGAAATTGCCAATGGCAATATGGATTTGTCGGGCCGCACCGAGTCGCAGGCGTCGAGCCTGCAGGAGACAGCGTCGAGCATGGAGCAGCTGACGTCCACCGTGCAGCAAAGCGCCAACAACGTCGCCAGCGCCAACCAGCTGGCCGAAGAGGCCAAGCAGGTGGCCGCGCACGGTGGCGACATCGTCTCGCAGGTGGTCACCACCATGGGCGACATCAGCACCTCGTCCACCAAGATTCTCGACATCATCGGCCTGATCGACGGCATAGCCTTCCAGACCAATATCCTGGCCCTCAACGCGGCGGTGGAAGCGGCACGCGCCGGCGAGCAGGGTCGCGGTTTTGCGGTGGTGGCGTCCGAAGTGCGCAGCCTGGCCCAGCGTTCGGCCACGGCCGCCAAGGAAATCAAGACCCTGATCGACATGTCGATCTCCAAGGTGCAGGCTGGCACCGCGCTGACCAACAGCGCCGGCGTAACCATGGGCCAGGTGATCGAATCGGTGAGCAAGGTCTCGCGCGTGATGGCCGAGATTTCGCACTCCACGCGCGAGCAGAGCACCGGCATCGGCCAGGTCAACCAGGCCGTAATCCAGATCGACGACATCACCCAGCAAAACGCTGCGCTGGTGGAGCAGGCCGCCGCTGCCGCCGGCAACCTGGTCGAGCAGGCGCGCAACGTGTCGCAGGCGATGGCCGTGTTCAAGCTCCAGCATGCGGCGCGCGCCGGCGCCCGTCCCGCCACGCCGGTGGCGCGGCCCGCGCCCGCCTCCGCCCCCCCCCGTGCCAAGCCCAAGCTGGTGGCCCACAACTAGGGGGGACGTGCCGTATCATGACGGTTTCGATCAGAACACCACGGCATGGACGGCACCATCACGATTACCTTGGCCGGGCAGGGCTGGACCTTCGCGGCTGACGCTGGCGCCACCGTGCTGGCGGCAGCGCAGCAGGCCGGCATCCGCCTGCCCAGCTCGTGCCGCAACGGCACCTGCCGCACCTGTCTCTGTCGCCTGGAGTCCGGCGCGGTCCGCTACACCATCGCCTGGCCCGGCGTGAGCCTGGACGAAAAGCGCGAGGGCTACATCCTGCCTTGCGTGGCGGTGGCCGATACCGATCTGGTTATCGCGGCGCCCGCCGCCAAGAAGGTTGCTTAGCCCTTCCTCAGGCGGTCGAGCAGGGCGTCGGTGGAGGCGCTGAGCGGCACGCCGTGACGGCGCAGCAGCTGGATGTGCAGCACCAGGTTTTCCAGCACCAGCTTGGCTGCCACGGCCAGCAAAGTCAGCTGTTTGTCTTCCTCGCTGAAGTTGTCCATGGCCTCGGCCATCTCGCACAGGTGGTTGGCGATCAGGCCGCGCAGTTCTTCTTCCGCGAACGGCAGGTCGGCGAAATCGATCGGATCATCCTGCTCCACTTCCTGCATCAGCAGTTCCAGCTCTTGTGGCGTAATCGACATGCGGGGCTCCGATGGTAGTTGACGCCATGTCATTTTAGCCAAACGCCCGCAATGCCGCGCTGCTTTGCGCCTATTTATCCCGCAACATGCGTTCCGTAATAGGCCAGGAACATGTCCACCGTCGCCTCCACCACCGTGGTCTGGGTGGCCAGGTCGAGCGGCGGCTGGTTGAGCGTGACCTGCGGCCAGAAGGCGAAGGTCTTGAGTTGTCCTTGCAACATGTGCGAGGCCAGCACCGGGTCGGCCGGGCGCAGCTTGCCGTCCGCTTGGGCGGCGCGCAGCCAGCGCGTGATGCCTTCTTCCTTGGCGCTCAGGCGCGCGACCATGTCGTGGGCGCGCTCGGGCGAGTGGATCGCCTCGGCAATGGCTACCCGCGCCAGGTCGAGGAAGTAGGCATCCTCGAGCATTGCCATCTTTTTCCACAACATGTCGAGCAACTGCGCGCGCAGCGGCAGGGCGCTGTCGTACGGCGTGTCTTCCAGCGACGAGGTGCTGCACCACAGTTGCTGCAGGATGTGCGCAAACAGCTCGTCCTTGCTGGGGAAGTGGTTGTACACGGTGCGCTTGGACACGCCGGCCGTGGCGGCAACCTTGTCCATGCTGGTCGATTCGAAACCGCTGGCGCGGAACTCGGCAATGGCTGCATCGACGATGGCCTGGCGCTTGCGGTCGGTAAGCTTGATGGGAACATTCATCCGACTATTTTACACCCGATAGTTTACTTTTTCAAAAAACGGAACTACACTGTGTAGTGTATTTTTCACTTCGAGGATTCCCATGGCTTATCCATCCGGTATAGCAGAGGCTGCCACCAACGACCTCGACGCCCTGACCGTCACCGCGCCCGGCGCGCCGCGCATGCGCGATGGCCGCTTCCGCAACCCGGCCCGGATGCACAAGATGGGACTGCTCAAGGGACTGAGCATCATGGTGCGCATGATGTTCGACAAGCCCGCAGACACCGTACCGCGCGCCGCCATACCCGTTCATGCGATGACGCAGCAGCAATTACTGGCTGCTCCGGATCGCACCCTTTACCGCCTGGGCCACTCGACCGTGCTGCTCAAGCTCGACGGCGCCTTCTGGCTCACCGATCCGGTGTTCTCGGAGCGCGCCTCGCCGCTGCAGTGGGCCGGCCCCAAGCGTTTTCACCAGCCGCCCATCAGCCTGGAAGACCTGCCGCCGCTCAAGGGCATCATCCTGTCGCACGACCATTACGACCACCTCGACTACGCGGCGGTGATGGCGCTGGCGCCCAGGACCGAATACTTCATCACCCCGCTGGGCGTGGGCGACCGCCTGATCGATTGGGGCATCCCGGCAGGCAAGGTACGCCAGCTGGGCTGGTGGCAAGGCACGCAGGTCGGCAACATCCGCCTGCTGGCCACGCCCACCCAGCATTTCTCGGGCCGCGGCCTGACCGACCGCAACAAGACCTTGTGGGCGTCGTTCGTGATCGAGGACCGCGAGGCGCGCATCTTCTTTTCCGGCGACAGCGGCTACTTCGACGGCTTCAAGGAAATCGGCCGCCGCTATGGCCCGTTCGATTTGACCATGGTGGAAACCGGCGCCTACGATCCGCAATGGCCCGACGTCCACATGCAGCCCGAGGAATCGCTGCAAGCCCATATCGACCTGCGTGGCAAGGTGATGCTGCCGATCCATAACGGCACGTTCGACCTGTCGCTGCACCCGTGGCACGATCCGTTTTCCCGCATTGCCGAACTGGCGGCCGAACGCCGTCTGCCGCTGGCCACGCCGGAAATCGGCATGCCGATGTCCATCATGGCGCCATTGGCGGCCGTGGCGCAGCAGCAGTGGTGGGCGCCGCTGGTGGCGCAGGAGGCGGCCGCGCGCGAGGCAGCGGCCTGAGAAAAGTTCAGGCGGTAGTGTTGATGAACTTGCCGATGGTCTGGCCCAGTGCATTGACCTGGGGCCGGCTGGCGGCAAGCAGTCCCGGCAGCACTTGCTCGGCGCGCGACGGGTTTTCGATGGCGCGGTTGAGGTTGACCGCAGGCGCGGGCTCGGGCGCCGGACGCGCGGCCCGGGTGCTCTCGCGCTGGTTTTGCGCCAGCGCTTCGCGGTCGCGGCTGAGCTGACTTTCGCTCTGGTCCAGGCGCGCCGCATCCTGGTTCACGCGTGTTTCCCCCTGCTGTACCTGGCGCTCGGCCCGGACCACGGCGGATTGCACTGCGTTAATAGAAGTTACGTTAACCACGAATTTTTCCCCTCAAGCCAAAAGCTCGGGCATGGCAATGCAGATTTGATATCACGCAACTAAAGATTAGGCCAGAAAAACCAAAAAGGCAAGGCGGCAACATGAAATGTGGTGGACCTGCTGCCTGGCGCGTGGCCAGCAGGTTTTTCGGCGGTTTTTGTTGTATTTATTGCGATTAACATCTGTTGTCATGGCGGCAGCGTTGGCGGCGCCGCTATAATCAATGATCAACATTGAATGTTACCCTATGAACTTGCAGCGCCTCGCTAATTTTCTCGGGATGTCGAAAACGACCGTGAGCCGGGCCCTGAACGGGTATCCCGAAGTCAACGTCAAAACCCGCGAACGCGTGCTCAAGGCGGCCCAGGACGCCGGCTACCAGCCCAATCCCATGGCGCGCAGCCTGGCGCTCGGACGCAGCAATGTATATGGCCTGATCTTCCCCCTGCTCACGTCCGACCTGGCCGACCCGATGTTTCTTGACGTGGTGGCTGGCATGTCCGGCGCGTTAGAGGCCTTCAACAAGAACCTGATCCTTGCCCCGGTCTCGCCCGGCACCGAGCAGCGCGCGTACCAGCAGATCGTGCGCGGTCGCCGCGTCGATGGCCTGGTGGTTGCGCGCACGCTGGTGCACGACGAGCGCATCGCCTTTCTCACCCAGGCCAAGTTCCCCTTCATCGCCCACGGCCGCACCCAGCAGGATGCGCCGTACGCCTGGTTCGACTACGACCATGCCGCCGGCGTGGAACTGGCGCTCGAGCGCCTGCTGGCGCTCGGTCACCGCCGGGTGGCGATGGTGAGCGCCTCGCTCGACATGAATTTCGCCCGCGAACGGCGCGACAGCTTCATGGCCTCGATGGCCGCTGCCGGCCTGGCGGTCGATCCGCGCTACCTGGTCGCCGACTGCATCGACCGCCGCAGCGGCCATACCGCCATGCAGCAGCTGCTGGCATGTTCGCCACGGCCGAGCGCGGTCATCGTCGACAACCACATGTCTGGCGCCGGCGTGGTGCGCGCCATGTGCGACGCCGGCATCGAGATGGGCAAGGACATGTCGGTAGTGGTGTGGGGCAGCATGGCCGACTCCCTGGCCGGCGCCAACGTCGCCACCATCGACCAGCCCGAACCGGCCAAAGCCGGCGCCCGCATGATCGAAATGCTGCTGGCGCTGGTGAACGGCACCCCGGCCACCGACTTGCAGGAAATGTGGCAGCCGGTGCTGTTGCCTGGGGCGACGATCGGGGTGTGCAGCGAGAATTGATGCTGTCGTTCAGCGGTAACGGGGCAGGTCAATCTTGTTAGGCCAGCAGAGAGCGGCAGAAAGTGAATAGCAAATTTTCGTGGGTTCTCGTAGAAGAAACCGCGGTTTTGAATAGCAAAGTGAATAGCATTCGAGGCTTGGCTCAAGTGCTATTCTGGCGCTCAGATGGAATTCTCAGGCGGCTGTGGGCAGGTGCAGCTGTACCGTTGCCTTCAGCTGTTCGGCATATTTGTAAAGGTCGTCCAAGTGCTCCAGCGATACTCGCTCTTCTTCTTTTTTGTCGTTGAATAACCCGAGCGACAGCTTTTGCAAATTATTGAAGCGCAGCCGGCAAATCGGTTTGCGGTTGTTATCGTCAAGCAGAATGGCGCAGTAGCTCTGCGAGTCGCGCATGACGATTCTGCGTGGGTTGACCACGTCACGCAGTATCGACCTGATCATGTGCAATCCTTCGATTTCTTCTGCCGTGGTGACGACCAGGTTTTGTTCCAGCTCTTCAGGCAGCATGACGGGAGCTTGCTCCGGGACCAGCGATTTTTCAGGCGTCATGGCGCCCTTGAGCCGCTCGTTGATACGCTCTCCCAACAATTGTTCAAATGCCCGCTTGGTAATGATCGTGAACTGATCCTTGACTGTTGGCGTAAATCGCTTGCCGCTCAGCATATCCGTTGCCAATAAACGCACGAACTCTTCCGACGGGTTGAGCATCCATTCCGCCAGGCGATTCTGGATGGCTCGGGTGTACTTGAGATCGTTAGCGGTAGTGAGGATGGTGTCGATGTTGAACATCGTTTTGGCGAATTTTTTCAACTCGTCGACGTCGCGTTCCTTGAAATCCAAAATATTGAATTCAAAAAAAGGTTTCTCATCCATTTTGTTGGGCTGCTCCAAGTCCGTAAAGAACTTGTAGATCAAGCCGTTGGTGAGTACGCCAAAACGTGCAGCGGTTACATGAAAATATCTGAACAGCTGGCTGGCATGATTGATATGCAGGTCAGCACCGCTTTTTTTGCACTCGAAAAGCATGATCGGCTTTCCCTCGAGTAGTACCGCATAATCGACTTTCTCGCCTTTTTTAGTCCCGATGTCAGCGATCAGTTCGGGAGTGACCTCCAACGGATCGAAGACGTTGTAACCCAATAGCTGGATGAAAGGCATGATCATTGCGTTCTTGGTTGCCTCCTCCGTCTGGATAATGTCCTTGGACGCGGCGACGCGGGATGCCAGTGCTCTGAGCTGATCGATTAAATCCATACGGTTCCCTGGTTGGCTAAGTTAAAAGAGGCCTGTGCGGTCTTTTCAGATAGATAACCGAGTCTTACATAATTCGTAAATATTTAGCAATAAAATATTTATGAAATTCAATAAAAATTATCCGGGTGACTTAAAGGAGACAGTGGTATTGGATGAAGTTCAAGACTGCGCCATGACTGCCGTCGCCTCAATCTCGAACAACATGCCATCGAGCGCCAGCCGTGGCACCGGGATCAGGGTGCAAGCCGGTGGTGGGGCATCGCTCCAGGCGGTGCGTAGCGCGGTGCTGAAGATGGCCAGCCTGGCTTCGTCGTGATCGACGATCAGGACGGTGATCTTGGCCACTTGCGCCAGGGTGGCGTCGGCCGCTTGGAGAGCGGCGCGCAAGTTGCTCAGCGCTTGTTCGACCTGCGTGGCGAAATCTTCCGACAGCACGCCGTTGATGTCCTCGCCGCCCTGGCCGGCGATGTACACCAGGCGTGCGGGAGCCTGGGCGATGACGACGTGGGTGTAGCCGTTGGGGCGCGGGTCGTACAGGTGTGCGGGATTGATGAATTGCATGGAAGCCTCCTCGATAATCATCCCGCCAGTCTAAAACCTCAATTTAAGTTGAGGTCAAGCGCGCTTGCATGCAGGCTTACATATTGCGGCGATACTGTCCTCCCACCTCGAACAGGGCCGTGGTGATCTGCCCCAGCGAACACACGCGCACCGCGTCCATCAGCTTCTCGAACACGTTGGCGTTGTCGATGGCGGCCTGCTGCAACGCTGCCAGCGCTTGCGGCGCTGCACTGGCGTGGCGTGCGTGGAAGTCGGCCAGGCGCTGCAACTGCGACTGCTTCTCGTCGTCGGTGGAGCGCGCCAGTTCGATCTTTTGCGGCGCTTCGCTGCCTTTCGGATTGCGGAAGGTGTTCACGCCGACGATCGGCAGGGTGCCGTCGTGCTTCTGGTGCTCGTACAGCATCGACTCTTCCTGGATCTTGCCGCGCTGGTAGCCGGTTTCCATCGCGCCCAGCACGCCGCCGCGTTCGGCGATGCGTTCGAACTCCTGCAGCACCGCCTCTTCCACCAGGTCGGTCAGCTCGTCGAGGATGTAGGCGCCCTGGTTGGGGTTCTCGTTTTTCGCCAGGCCCCACTCGCGGTTGATGATCAGCTGGATCGCCAGCGCGCGGCGCACCGATTCGTCGGTGGGCGTGGTGATCGCTTCGTCGTAGGCGTTGGTGTGCAGCGAGTTGCAGTTGTCGTAGATGGCGATTAGCGCCTGCAAGGTGGTGCGGATGTCGTTGAAGTCGATCTCCTGCGCGTGCAGCGAGCGGCCCGACGTCTGCACGTGGTACTTGAGCTTTTGCGAGCGGTCGTTGGCGCCGTACTTGTCGCGCATGGCCACGGCCCAGATACGGCGCGCCACGCGGCCCAGCACCGTGTATTCCGGGTCCATGCCGTTGGAGAAGAAGAACGACAGGTTCGGCGCAAAATCGTCGATGTGCATGCCGCGCGCCAGGTACGCTTCCACGAAGGTCAAACCGTTCGACAGCGTGAACGCCAGCTGCGAAACCGGGTTGGCGCCCGCTTCGGCGATGTGATACCCGGAGATCGATACCGAATAAAAATTGCGTACCTGGTGGTCGACGAAATACTGCTGGATATCACCCATCACCTTCAGCGAAAACTCGGTGGAGAAGATGCAGGTGTTCTGGCCCTGGTCTTCCTTTAGGATGTCGGCCTGCACCGTGCCGCGCACGTTTTGCAGCACCCAGGCGCGGATCTTCGCTGCCTCTTCGGCGTCGGGCTGGCGCTGGTGTTCGGCGGCGAACTGGTCGATCTGCTGGTCGATGGCCGTGTTCATGAACATGGCCAGGATGGTGGGCGCCGGGCCGTTGATGGTCATCGAGACCGACGTCGATGGGCTGCACAAGTTGAAACCGTCGTACAGTACCTTCATGTCGTCGAGCGTGGCGATCGACACGCCCGAGTTGCCCACCTTGCCGTAGATGTCGGGGCGCAGCGCCGGATCGGCGCCGTACAGCGTGACCGAATCGAAGGCGGTGGACAATCGCTTGGCGTCCATGCCGGTGGAGACCAGCTTGAAGCGGCGGTTGGTGCGGAAGGCGTCGCCCTCGCCGGCGAACATGCGGGTAGGGTCCTCGCCCTCGCGCTTGAACGGGAATACGCCGGCGGTGAACGGGAACGAACCGGGCACGTTTTCCAGCATCAGGAAACGCAATACCTCGCCATGGTCCTCGTAGCGCGGCAGCGCCACCTTGCGGATGCGCGTGCCCGACAAGGTATGCTGGACCAGCTTGGTGCGCAATTCCTTGTCGCGGATGGTGGTGACGTAATCGTCGCCGGCGTACGCGGCCTGCAGTGCCGGCCACTGTGCCAGCAGTTTTTTCGCGCCCGCATCCATGGCGCTGTCGCGTTCCAGGATCACGTCATCAAAATCGACAACCTTGCCGGCAGCGGCCAGCATGCGCTTCGACTCCGCCAGCTGCTGGCGTTCGCGCGCCAGGGTGACCTGCTTGCGGGTGTGGCGGTGGTAGCCGCGTACGTTGTCGGCAATCTCGGCCAGGTAGCGCGCGCGGGCGGGCGGCACGATCACGTTCTTGCCGCTGGAATGACGCGCGCTTTCCATGGCCAGCTTGCCGGCGGTCGTGCGCAGGCCGAAGCGGCCAAGCAGCGGCAGCAGGCCCTGGTACAGGGCCGTGACGCCGTCGTCGTTGAAGCGCGAAGCTTGCGTGCCATACACCGGCATCTCGTGCGACGGGGTGCTCCATAGTTCGCGGTTGCGCTGGTACTGCTTGGCGACGTCGCGCAGCGCATCGAGGGCGCCCTTGCGGTCGAACTTGTTGATGGCGATGATGTCGGCAAAATCGAGCATGTCGATTTTTTCCAGCTGCGAGGCGGCGCCAAATTCCGGCGTCATCACGTACATCGACACATCGACGTGCGGCACGATGGCCGCGTCGCCCTGGCCGATACCGGACGTCTCCACGATCACCAAATCAAAGCCGGCCACCTTGCAGGCGGCAATCACGTCAGGCAGCGCTTGCGAAATCTCGGAGCCGGCGTCGCGCGTGGCCAGCGAGCGCATGAACACGCGCGATAGCCCGTTCCACGGGTTGATGGCGTTCATGCGAATGCGGTCGCCGAGCAGCGCGCCGCCGGACTTGCGGCGCGACGGGTCGATCGAGATCACGGCAATGTGCAAGGCGTCGCCCTGGTCGAGGCGGATGCGGCGTATCAGCTCATCGGTCAGCGACGATTTGCCGGCGCCGCCGGTGCCGGTGATGCCCAGTACCGGCACCGCCAGGCCGGCAGCTGCCGCCAGCAGTTCGGCGCGCAGCGGGGCGCCCGCGCGGTCGTTCTCGAGCGCGGTGATCAGTTGTGCCAGCGGCCGGTGGCGGTCGGCCACCTCGCCATCTTTCAGCGGCGCGAGCGACGTCGGCGAATACTGCGACAGGTCGATATCGCACTGCGCCACCATCCACTGGATCATGCCGACCAGGCCCATGCGCTGGCCGTCCTCGGGGCTGAAGATGCGGGTGACGCCATACGCGTGCAGCTCGGCGATTTCTTCCGGCACGATCACGCCGCCGCCGCCACCGAACACCTTGATGTGGGCGCCGCCGCGCTGGCGCAGCAGGTCGATCATGTACTTGAAATATTCGACGTGGCCGCCCTGGTAGCTGGAAATGGCGATGCCTTGCACATCTTCGGCCAGCGCGGCGGTGACCACCTCATCGACCGAGCGGTTGTGACCCAGGTGCACCACCTCGACACCGTTCGATTGCAGGATGCGGCGCATGATGTTGATCGAGGCATCGTGGCCGTCGAACAGCGAGGCGGCGGTAACGAAGCGGATTTTGTTGGCCGGCGCCTGGTGTTCCGGCACGGCGGCCAGCTTGGGCGTGGAAAGATCGTTCATTGCATGTCCTTTCTATGCTGCGCGCAGCTGTGCAAACTGCGCCAGCAGGCGTGCTTTATCGGTGCGGAAGGTGGCGACAGCCTGTTCCTTCACGTGGCCGAAGCCCCGTACTTTTTCCGGCAGTGCGGCCAGTTCCACGGCCAGCGCGTGGTTATCGGGCGTGAGTTGCGCCAGCAGCGCCTGCACCATCTCGCGATATTCGATGACCAGCGCACGTTCCATCCTGCGCTCGGCGGTATAGCCGAAGACGTCAAACGCGCCGCCACGCAAGCCCTTGAACCTGGCCAGCAGCGCGAACGCCTTCCACATCCACGAACCGAATTCCGCCTTGACCAGGTGGCCCTTGGCGTCCTTTTTTGCCATCAGCGGCGGGGCCAGATTGAACTTGACCGAGAAATCGCCTTCGAACTGCTGCTTCAGTTGTTCGACAAAGCTGCCATCGGTGTACAGCCGCGCCACTTCGTATTCGTCCTTGTAGGCCATGAACTTGAAGTAGTATTTCGCTACCGCCGTGGACAGCTTGGTGCCCAGCCCCAGCGCGGTCTCACGTTCGCGCACCTGCGTCACCAGGTCGGTGTAGCGGGCGGCGTAAGCGGCGTCCTGGTAGGCGGTGAGGAACGCTACGCGTTTGCCGATGATGGCGTCCAGGCTTTGCGGCATGTGCAGCACGACCGACTTCGCTGGCGTGGCCACGCGCTCCACCCGCACCAGGTCGACTGCCGCGCGCCGGCCCCACAGGAAGCTGTGCTTGTTCGACGCCACACCGACGCCATTGAGTTCAATCGCGCGCAACAGCGCCGCTTCGGACAGCGGAATGCGGCCGCGTTGCCACGCATAGCCGAGCATGAACAGGTTGGCGGCGATCGAGTCGCCCATCAGCGCCGTGGCCAACTTGGTCGCGTCGATGAAGTCGGCAGCGTTATCGCCCACCGATTGCGCGATCAGCGCCTGCACTTCCTCGGCCGGGTACTGCCAGTCGGCGTCCTGCGCGAACGTGCCTGGTGGCTGCTGGTGCAGGTTCACCACGGCGAGCGTGCGGCCGGCGCGCATCTTGGAAATCGCATCAGCGGCGCCGGCGGTGAGCATGTCGCAGCCGAGCACCAGGTCGGCCTCGCCGGTGGCGATGCGCTGGGCGCGCAGGTGGGCCGGGGTGCGGGCGATTTTCACATGCGACGTCACCGAACCGTTTTTCTGCGACATGCCGGTCATGTCGAGCACCGACGCGCCTTTGCCCTCCAGGTGCGCGGCCATGCCCATCAGCGCGCCCACTGTAATCACGCCAGTGCCGCCGATGCCGTTGATCAGGATGTTGTACGGCTGGTCGCACGAGGGCAAAATTGGCAGGGGCAAAGGCCCGAAGTCATCAACCTTGTTGGCCGACACAGCCCCGGCGCGGCTCTTCCTGAGCATGCCGCCTTCCACCGTGACGAAACTCGGGCAGAAGCCCTTGGCGCACGAATAGTCCTTGTTGCACGACGACTGGTCGATGGTGCGCTTGCGGCCAAACTCGGTTTCCTTGGGCAGGATCGAGACGCAGTTCGACTGCACGCCGCAGTCGCCGCAGCCTTCGCACACGGCGTCGTTGATGACCATGCGCTTGGCCACGTCCGGGTACTCGCCCTTCTTGCGGCGGCGGCGTTTTTCAGCCGCGCAGGTCTGGTCGTAGATCAGCACCGACACGCCCGGCACTTCGCGCAGTTCGCGCTGCACCGCGTCCATGTCCTTGCGGTCGTGCAAGGTAATGTGGGCAGGCAGGGCGCTGCGGTCCTGGTAGCTGGCCAGGTCTTCGGTCACGAGCGCGATGCGCTGCACGCCTTCGGCGGCCATTTGCCGAGCGATCAGCGGCACCGACGTGATGCCGTCCACCGGCTGGCCGCCGGTCATGGCTACCGCGTCGTTGTACAAAATTTTATAGGTGATGTTGACCTTGGCCGCCAGCGCGGCGCGAATGGCCAGGTAACCGGAGTGGAAATAGGTACCATCGCCGAGATTCTGGAATACATGCGGAATGGTGGAAAACGCGGCCTGGCCGATCCACGGCGCGCCTTCGCCGCCCATGTGGGTGGTGAGCTTGTTGAATTCCGGGTAGATCGACGTGGCCATCACGTGGCAGCCGATGCCGGCCAGCGCCAGGCTGCCTTCGGGCACCTTGGTGGACGTGTTGTGCGGGCACCCGGAGCAGTAGAACGCCGGACGGAACGGCGTGTTGACGGCACGCGTCAAGACCGCGTCCTTGGCGTCGAGGAAGTCGAGCCGGGCGGCGATCTGCTCGCACGTGGCGGCGTCGAGGTCGAAGCGCTTGATGCGGCTGGCGATCACGCGCGCTACCTGCGACACCGAGAAATCGGCCTTGGACGTGAGCAGCCATTCGCCGCGCGGCGCCACCCATTCGCCCTTTTCGTCGAACTTGCCGATCACGCGCGGGCGCACGTCGTCGCGCCAGTTGTACAGCTGTTCCTTGAGCTGGTACTCGACGATCTGGCGTTTTTCTTCGACCACCAGGATTTCGTCGAGGCCCTGCGCGAACTCGCGCACGCTGTCCGGTTCCAGCGGCCACGGCATGGCCACCTTGAACAGGCGCAGGCCCACCCTGGCGGCCATGGCTTCGTCGATGCCCAGTTCTTCGAGCGCTTCGAGCACGTCCAGGTACGATTTGCCCGAGGCGATGATGCCGAGCTTGGCGTCCGGGCTGGTGATGGTGGTGTGGTTGAGGCGGTTTTCGCGCGCATAGGCCAGCGCCGCGTAGATTTTATAGTCCTGCATCAGCGCTTCCTGGTTGCGCGCCTGGCGCCCCAGCGGAATGCTCGACAGCCGCGCATTGAGGCCGCCTTCGGGCATGACGAAGTCCTGCGGAATCTTCACCTGCACGCGGAACGGATCGGCATCGACCGAGGCCGATGATTCCACCGTGTCGGCCAGCGCCTTGAACGCCACCACGCAGCCGGAAAAGCGCGACATGGCCCAGCCATGCACGCCGAGGTCCAGGTATTCCTGCACATTGCACGGGTAGAGCACCGGGATCATCGAGGCCGAGAACAAATGGTCGGACTGGTGCGGCAGGGTGGACGAATACGCGCCATGGTCGTCGCCGGCCACCAGCAGCACGCCGCCATGCTGCGAGGTGCCGGCATGGTTCATGTGCTTGAAGACGTCGCCGCAGCGGTCCACGCCCGGGCCTTTGCCGTACCACATGGCAAACACGCCGTCGTATTTTGCTTCACCGATCAGGTCCACCTGCTGCGAGCCCCACACGGCAGTTGCCGCCAGGTCTTCGTTGACGCCGGGCACGAACTGCACGTGGTGCGCGGCCAGGTGGGGCTGCGCCTTCCACAGGTTTTCGTCGAGGCCCCCGAGCGGCGAGCCGCGGTAGCCGGAAATGAAGCCGGCAGTGTTCAAGCCAGCAGCCTGGTCGCGCACGCGCTGCATCAGCGGCAGGCGCACCAGCGCCTGGATGCCGGACAGGAAAATGGGGCCGCTGGTGGCGGTGTATTTGTCGTCGAGGCCGACGTCGAGGTTGACGGCAGCGCTGCCGTCGGGAAGCCCGGATGGGTGGGCGTCAGTCAGCGCGCGCCCGGTGGTGTCGTCTGGCATGGCGGTGTCTCCGTGATGTGCCGTTCTTGCGCAGTCGCAGCAGCGCCGGGTAGGCGCACCGCGATGGCGCTATGGGCCGCGTGGTGGCGGCGCTCGCAGATAGTTTAGGCTTAAATTATCTGCGTTGTAGCGCAGTATGGGCGCGTTCGCGCTCGGCGTGGAAATACCGTTTTCGGATGGGGGTATAAGGAAAAGTGATGGGGTTGGCGCTGTGCTGCGGCTGCGCGGTCCCGGATCGCCCGTAACTGTGAATCCGTCATCCCCGCCTGCGCGGGGATGACGGATCTTGGGCTGGCGGCTGGCGGCTGGCGGTTCGTGACTTGTGCTCAGCCGTCGATCACGGCGGCGCCGGGCCAGGCGCCATCGGCACACAAGTCGGCGCACACTTGCCGCACCAGCGTGCTGACCGCATGGGCAGCGGTGGTGAGAGGAATGTTTTTCGACGCGCACAGCACCACCGTGCGCGAGATCGCCGGGTCGCAGATGGCCTGCGCGCGCAGGGTACCGCGCTGTAATTCGTCGAGCACCGGCGCCGACGGCAAAATCGTGGCACCTAGGTCGGCCAGCAGCGCCGATTTTAAAATTGCAATCGAATTGATTTCGATCACCGACGACAGGACCAGGCCGGCGCTGCGCAGCACGCTCTCGATGCGCGGGCGCACGCCGTGCTGCAAGCCAGGCAGGATGAGCGGGGTGGCGACGGCTTCCTGCAAGGTGAGGGCAGGCTGGCCCAGCGCATACGGCGCGTCGGCGCGGCAGATGAAGCGCAGTTCCTCTTCCACCAGCGGCGTGGTGGCAAACTGGCCCAGTTGGCCATCGTCGAACAGCACCGCCAGGTTCACCCGGCCCGAGCGCAGTTGTTCGTTGAGGTTGCCGGTCAGTTCCTCGGTCAGTTGCAGCGTGATTTCCGGGTAGCGGGCGCGGCTGGCGGTGAGCAGCGGCAAGGCCAGTGCGCCGGAAATGCTGTGCGGCAGCCCCAGGGTGACGCTGCCGCCGGGGCGCTCGGCCGATTGGACGACCGCCGAGCGGGCATCGGCCACCTGCTTGAGGATGGCCTGCGCGTGTTCGTAGAAAATCTTGCCGGCGTCATTGCTGAGCATGCCTTGCGCCGAGCGGTGCAGCAGTTGCACGCCCAGTTCGTCCTCGAGCTGGCGCAGCTGCTGGGTCAGTGCCGGCTGCGCCACGTGCAGCGCCAGCGCCGCGCGCGACAGCGAGCCGTGATCGACGATAGCAACAAAATAGCGAAGTTGGCGCAGTTCCATGTTTGTTGCAGCAGCCCGACAAGCGCGGTGAAAGACAGGGCCGTACAGTGTAGCACCGGTGCCGGATGATCCTGATGGGAAACTATTTGTTATACTCGATTCACGTTTTCAGCACGTCTTCCAGCCTTATAATGGGTGCCGGTATGTTCAAGAAAGTCGATGCATCGCAGCTCAAGGTGGGCATGTTCATCCAGGACCTCAGTTGCGACTGGATGGCCCACCCGTTCGTGCGCAACCGTTTCACGATCACCACCGAAGCGGAGATCCGCAAGATCATCAACGCCGGCATCCACGACGTGGTGATCGACAGTTCCAGAGGGCTGGACGTGGAAGCGCCCACGCTGGCCGAGGCGCAGGCCGCCACCGAGCGCGAAATCATCGAACTGATCGCCAAGGCGCCGGTGGTCACGCGGGTGGCGCTGGGCGAGGAGATGCGGCGCGCCACGCAAATCCGCCACCAGGCATCCGCCCTGGTGCGCACGGTGATGCAGGATGCCCGGCTGGGCAAGGCCATCGAACTCGACCTGGTGGAGCCGGTGGTGCAAAGCATTACCGAATCGATCCTGCGCAACCCCGGTGCGCTGACCGGGCTGCTGCGCATCAAAACCGCCGACGATTACACGTTCCTGCACTCGGTCAGCGTGTGCACCTTGCTGGTGGCGTTTTGCCGCTCGCGCAGTCTTGACGCCGAGACCACCCACCAGGCCGGCCTGGGCGGGCTGCTGCACGACACCGGCAAGGCGCTGGTGCCCGACGCCATCCTCAACAAGCCGGGGCCGCTCACCGACGAGGAATACGAGATCATCCGCCGCCACCCGCAGGACGGCTACGACCTGCTGCGCCAGTCGCCCGACATCGGCCCGATTCCGCTCGACATCACCTTGCACCACCACGAACGGCGCGACGGCAGCGGCTATCCCGGCCACCAGGCCGAGGGCCAGATCAGCGACATGGCGCAAATGGCGGCCATCGTCGATGTGTACGACGCCATCACCTCGGACCGCTGCTATCACAAGGGCATGCCGGCCGCTGCCGCGCTGCGCAAGATTTACGAGTGGAGCAAGCACCATTTCAATCCGCAATATGCACAGGAATTCATGCGCTGCGTGGGGATTTATCCGGTGGGAACCATGGTGATGCTGGAGTCGGGCCGGCTGGGCGTGGTGATCGAGCCGCACGAAACCAACCTGCTGGCGCCCAAGGTCAACGTGTTTTTCAACACCAAGCAGAATGTGTACATCAAGCCGGAGATGGTCGACCTGTCGCGCGGGCTCGGCTTTGGCGGCGCCGACAAGATCGTCGGCCACGAATCGGCCGCCAAGTGGAACGTCGATCCGATGCGCTTTTTAACCCTGGCCTAGAAGAACTCGGCGGTATCGTTCGACTCGGTACTCTGCAACAACCCTTCGCTGAGCAGCTCGTCGTAGTGGCACACCAGGTTGCGGCCGTGACTCTTGGCGTAGTACAGCGCCTGGTCGGCGCGGCCCAGCACGATGACCGGCGGCTCGAACGCGGTGATGCTGACAAAACCCACGCTCACCGTCACCTTGCCCACTTGCGGGAAATCGTGCGCGGCCACGTTCTGGCGGAAGCGTTCGATGATTTTCCTGGCATTGTCGAGCGTGGTGCCGCGCAGCAGTACCACGAATTCTTCGCCGCCGAAGCGGAACACCCGGTCCTGCGCGCGGAACGACGTGTTGAGCAGGTTGGCGATCAGGATCAGCACCTCGTCGCCATATAAATGGCCGAAGCGGTCGTTGACATGCTTGAAATGGTCGACGTCGACCACCGCCAGCCATTGCCGTTCCTCGTCGCCGTGCTGGCGACGCTCCAGTTCGCCGGGCAGGGTCAGCGAGTCCTGGTCGGCGCTGGCGGCCAGCATCTTGGCCAGCTGGTCGTCGAAGGTCTTGCGGTTGAGCAGGCCCGTAAGCGAATCGCGTTCGCTGTAGTCGAGCAGGTTCTGGAAGTTGCGGTACACGCTGACCACGCCGCCGATCACCTGAATGGTGGCGCTGGTGTAGGGCGTGGGATGGACGATTTCGAGGCAGGTGTCGGCCTTGTCGCCGAGCCAGATCGGCAGCCACAGCGTGTGGCTGCCGTTGTCGTTGGCCACTGCCGCGCTGGCCTCGTGGCGGGCCAGGCAGGCCGCCAGCGCCGGATAACTCCCGATTGGCTCGCCCGGCTGCTGGAGGTCCGACGTATCGACCATGGTGGCGGCCTCGCCGGCGGTAATCTGCGCACGCGGACGCACGAAGATCTTGCCGCGAACAATGGCCAGGGTCAGCACCCGGGTGCGGCTGGCTTGGGCGAGTTCCTGCACCGCCGAGATCACCGAGATGTCGAGCATCGTATGATCGCGGTGGCCGGTCATGTCCACCATGTGTTTCAGTAGGGAATCCATTTTCTTCTCTGGAGAAAAACGCTGTCCTGTGCGGCTAGGCAAGCTGAGCAGGATAATATCTTTTTGCAATCAAGGCAATTCTTGTGTGCGAAAAAAAACTATAGCAGGGCAAACGAACGATTCCTTGCGCTTGCAAAATAGTTCCTCAAGGAAAACTTGTCTCATGTCAACTCTCCCATCAGAAGGCTCCGTATAGTGAATTCCAATGGCGCAGCGACGGCAACCCACCGCCGCCGTGCTGCTACCGCGCCAGGGTCTTTCTTTCCACCTTTACGGGAGTTCATCATGACATCGCTTATTGCAGCTGCAAAAGTGTTTGCGTCCGACGAGGAGGGCATCACCGCCATCGAGTATGGCCTGATTGCCGCCACCATGGTCGCTGCGGTCATTGCGGCGTTCTCGTTCCTTTCGCCGGCGTTGAAAGACGCTTTCGAAAAGATCTCGACCGAGATCGCCGCGCATAACGCTTGACGGCACGGCTTTCCAGTCGCTGTCCGGGCTGGAAAGCCTTTTCTTTTCGGAGCATCCATGTGGACCGCGCTCGAACTGCTGGTGCTCTGGCTCGTTGCGCAGGCGGCAGTGACCGACCTGGCGCTGCGCAAGATTCCCAATATCCTGGTGGTGAGCGGCCTGGCGCTGGCGCTGGTCCTGCACGGACTGGCCGGGCCGCCATTGGCCGCGCTGATGCACTGGCTGACCGGCCTGCTGGCCGGATTTTTCCTGTTGTTGCCGCTGTACCTGCTGCGTGGCATGGCGGCCGGTGACGTCAAGCTCATCGCCATGGTCGGCGCCTTTGTGGGGCCGCAAGCAGTACTGCACGTGGCGCTGCTGACTTACCTGCTGGGCGCGCCGCTGGCGCTGGCCACGCTGGTGTGGCACGGCTGGCGTCAAGGCACGGGCCTGGCCATCGCGCGCCAGCTGGGCCGCAACTTGTGGCGCCTGGTGCAGCCGTGGCTGGGCCGCCTGGTAGGCCTGCCGCTGGCGCCGCTGCCGCGCGAGACCATCGCCAGCGTGGGTGGCATGCCCTACGGCGTGGCGATTGCGCTGGCGACGGTGGCGGTTGTGGCGTGGCCGCATCGTTAATCGCCCGGTTGGCGCCTTCTTGCTCCGGGTCAATATCCGCCGGGCAAGTCTCGATAGACTCAGTTCCTTAGTGAAACATTTCAGCAGTTCTGACAGCAGCGCGGAGAACAGTCATGCTCAGCCTCGATTCCTCACCTTATTCTGCCCCGCTTCCCCTGGCCGACGCCGACCCGGCCTGCGTGCTGCCGCCGCCACCGCGCTCGCTGCGCGACACCGGCCTGCCGCAGCAGTTCGTGGTGGAACTGGTGGCCAGGGCTTTGTTGCTGGCCGGTAAGACGCACCTGCCGGTGCTGACCACCCGGCTGCACCTGCCGATCACGGTGCTGCGCGAGGTGCTCGACTTCATGGTCGTCGAGCACGTGGCCGAAGTGGCGTGGCGCGGCGAATCCGATATCGACATCCAGTACCAGCTGACGGCGGGCGGCAAGCAGCGCGCCAGCGGCTGGATGGAGCGCTGCCGCTATACCGGGCCGGCGCCGGTCACGCTGGAAGCCTACCGCGCCATGGTCGAGCGCCAGTCGCTGCCGGCGTCGGCGCTGGAAGCCGACGAGCTGGGCGCAGAACTGGCCGCAGAACTGGCCGACCAGTTGCTGGCGCCCGGCGTGTTGCAAATGCTGGGCGCGGCCATGCACGCCGGGCGCACCATGCTGCTGTACGGGCCGTCGGGCAGCGGCAAGTCCACCCTGGCGCGCAAGCTCGGCGCGCTGCAACAAGGCATGGTGGCGGTACCGTACGCGCTGCTGGTGGGACAGGACGTGGTACAGGTCTACGATCCGCAGGTGCATCTGCCTCCGCATGGGCCACATGGGCTGCATGGGCCGCTCGGGCCGCAGGCGCGCCACAGCCGTCCGGCCAGCGAGCGCCGCGGCGTCGATACGCGCTGGGTGCAGTGCCAGCGCCCGGTGGTGGCGCTGGGCGCCGACGTCACCGCCGACATGCTCGACCTGCAGGCGGACACGCCCAACGGCTGCTACCGCGCCGCGCCGCAGCTCAAGGCCAACAACGGCCTCTTGATCGTCGACGACCTGGGACGCCAGCGCATCGCCGCCACCGAACTGCTCAACCGGTTTGCCCAGGCCCAGGAACTGCGCCGCAGCCAGCTGACGCTGGCCGGCGGCTACCACTTCGAGGCGCCGTGCCGCATGCGGCTGGTGTTTGCCACCAGCCTGGCGCCGGACACGCTGCTCGACGCGCCAGCGCTGCGCCGCGTGGGCTACAAGATTCCTGTGAGCGCGCTGGGTGCGGCCGGCTACCGCGCGCTGTTCCGCCAGCAGTGCCTGACCGCCGGGGTGCTGTACGACGACGCCGCCCTGCGCTACCTGGTCGACGAGCTGCACGCCGGCAGCGCACTGCCGCTGCTGGCCGCGTATCCGCACGAGATTGTCGGCCGCATCGTCGATTTTGCCGGCTTCAATGGCACCCCGCCCCGGCTCACCATCGCCGCGCTGGACCAGGCCTGGACCAGCATGTTCGCCTGCTCAACATCGGCGCCGGTCGACGACGACCTGGCGCTGCCGCTGATCGGCCAACTGGCGCAGCAGATCGTATGAAGAACCGGCGCGCACTGTCGATGATGGCGCTGGCCGTCGTGTTCGGACTGGCAGCGGTGGCGCTGGCCTCGCACTGGCTGCTGGGCCAGGCGCCAGGCGCCGGCAACCGCATCGTGGTGGCCGCCGCCGATGTCAGCCTGGGCCAGCGGCTGGCGCCCGAGATGATGAAGACGCTCGACTGGCCGGCCGACAGCCTGCCGCACGGCGCCCTGCGCGATCCCGTCAAGCTGGTGGGCCGGGTACTCAAATCGAGCGTACTGCGCGACGAGCCGCTCAGCGAAGCGAAGCTGGCGCCGGCCGGCACCGTGGGCGGGCTGTCGGCGCTGATCACCGAGGGCAACCGCGCCATCACCGTGCGCGTCAACGACGTGGTGGGCGTTGCCGGCTTTGCGTTGCCGGGCAATTTTGTCGACATCCTGGTCAACACGCAGTCGGCGCGCGGCGGCGACAATGCGATTTCCAAGATCGTGCTCGAACGGATACTGGTGCTGGCGGTGGCGCAGGAAGTGGGGCGCGACGAGACCAAGCCGCGCGTGGTCAATGCCGTCACGCTCGAGGTGACGCCGGGCCAGGCCGAAAACCTCGACCTGGCGCGCAGCGTGGGCACGCTGTCGCTGGTGCTGCGCAACCAGGTCGATCCGCGCCCCGGCACTACCGACGGCGCCACCAAGGCGTCGTTGCTGGGCATGGCGGCGCCGGAGGCTGCACCGGCGTCGCCTGGCGCCGTTTCTGCGGCGGCACCAGCACCAGCACCAGTACCAGTAGCGACAGCGGCAGCGGCCGGGTCGCGTCCGCGCCTGGCGGCAGCCGCACCGCCGCGCCATTGCGTCGGCGTGATCGCCGGCGTGCAACGCAAGCAGGAGTGTTTGTGAACACGTCCTCTCGCCCCCGGTGCTTGCGCGTGCACTTGTCGCCGCTGCCGCCGGTTTTGCTGCGACGGTTGGTGCCGATGCTGGCGCTGGCCATCGCCACCGTGTGCGCCGCAGCGCCGGCGGACGCGCAAAAGGCCGAACCGGCCAACGCCACCTTGCGCTGCGCCGGCCAGGCCGCCGCACCAGGACATCTGTCACTGCAACTGGGTAAATCGACCTTGATGCGCATGCCCGAGGCGGTGGCCGCGCGCAGTGTGGGCAACCCGGCCGTGCTGGAAGCCATGCTGGTAGCGCCCGATACGCTGTACGTGGCCGGCATCGACATCGGCACCAGCAATATGATCGTGCAGGGCAGGAGCGGCATCTGCAACGTGGTCGAGGTGGTGGTGGGCATCGATCCCGGCGCCTTGCAGGCGTCGCTGGCGGCGCTGATGCCGGCGCAAAAGCAGGTCGTGGTCACCGCCGCCGGCGACACGCTGGTCTTGAGCGGCACCGTTAGCGACACCCAGGCGGCCGCGCGGGTGCTGGAACTGGCGCAGGCGTTCGTGCGGCGGCCGCCTGGGTGT
>NZ_LROM01000133.1 GCF_001758785.1 Duganella phyllosphaerae | reverse complement strand
AGGGCTTCCTGGCGGGCGAACCCTTGCCGGCCAAAGGCAATCTGCTCACGCGCTTCATGCGCCAGGCCGACCGGCAAGCCAGCTACCTGCCGCTGTACCACCCGCTGGGAGTGGTCAACAGCGCGGCGGCTTCTTCCATCCTTTAACCTCTACGATTCCGATAATTACATAATATGATGACTTCCATTCCCCAACTCAAACCCCTGCCGCTGCTGCTCGCCGGCCTGTTCATTTTCCAGGCCGGCGCCCGTGCGCAGGAGGCGCAAACTCTGCAACAAGTGACGGTTACCGGCAGCGCCGGCGGCGCGGCGGTGGTTGCCGCCGGCGCCAAGACCCGTGGCGGCGTGCTCGATACGCCGCAAGCGGTCAGCGTGGTCACCCAGGAAAGCCTGCGCAACCGCTCGGCGCTGACCAGCAAGGACGCCCTCGACTACACCAGCAGCGTGGTGGCCGGCCAGGGCGAAGGCCGCCGCGACGAATTCTATATCCGAGGTTTCTATTCGCTGCGCGACACCACGCTCGACGGCGTGCGCGACGACACGCTGTATTCGCGCGACCTGGCGACGGTCGAGCAGATCGAAGTGATCAAGGGCGCCGCCGCGGCGCTATACGGGCGCGGTTCGGCGGGCGGCATCATCAACCGGGTGAGCAAGCAACCGCGCGCCAAACAGCAGACCGAGATCACCGCCACTATCGGCTCGAACGCCGAGCGGCGCGTGAGCGTGGACACCGGCGGCGCCCTGAACGAGCAGGTCGATGCGCGCCTGATCGCCGTCTACGACACCGGCGACAGCTACCGCGACGTGGTCGAGCACACCCGCAAGCTGCTGGCGCCCTCGGTGAAATGGGCGTTGGCGCCGGCCACCTCGCTGCTGCTGCAGGCCGAGGTGCAGCGCGAAGACCGCACGCCCGATCGCGGCGTGCCGTCGCTCAATGGCCGCCCGGTCGCGGTCGATCCGGCCACCTTCTACGGCGAGCGGTACGACTACACCAGCACCGACAGCGACATGGGCAAGGCCAGGCTCGAACACCGCTTCAGTGACCGCCTGGCACTGGTCAACACGCTGCAATACAGCCGCACCGACCTCGATGGCGTGAATACCCGCAACCGCCGCGTGAACGCCAACGGCACGGTGTCGCGCCAGGTGACCTTCTTCCCGCAGCAGCAGCGCAACCTGATCAACCAGACCGAGATCACCTACACCGGCAACGGCCACGCAGTGCTGGTCGGCCTCGAGCTGTCGAAGCAAAAGCGCGACGTGGTGACGGCGCAAACCGGCATCGCCTTCCCGGTGGACCTGTACGCGCCGCAGCACGTGCTGGCCATGCCAGATCTGTCGGCGCTGCCGGTGTCGCTCAACAATGCCTTCGTCGCCAAGACCCAGGCCTTTTATGTGCAGGACCAGATCGACCTGGCGCCGAGGTGGAAGGCGCTGGCGGGCGTGCGCTTCGACCGTTTTGAACAGGAGCAGACCAACCGCCTGACCAATGTGCTGAGCGAGCGCACCGACAACAAGGCGTCGCCGCGCGTGGGGCTGGTGTACCAGCCGGTGGACGGCCAGTCGTGGTACCTGAACGTGGGGCGCTCGTACCAGCCGGGCGGCGGCGACCTGCTCTACACCGGCAATACCGCGCTCTCGCAAGTGCAGCCGTTGCAAACCGATTTGCAGGAGGTGGGCTACAAGCAGGACTGGCTCGGCGGCCGCTTCCTCACCACCGCCTCGCTGTTCCGCATCGAGCAGCGCAACCAGCTCACGCTCGACCCGACCGACCCGGCCGGCCTGCGCCAGCTGCAAGTGGGCAAGCAGCGCAACGAAGGCGTGGAGCTCGAGTTGCAGGGCCGCTTGTGGCAAGGCGGCCGGGTGAGCGCGGCTTACACCTATAACGATGCGCGCATCGTCGCCTCCAATGATATTGCGAGCGGCAACCGCGCCGAGATGACGGCGCGCCATCGCGCCAGCCTGTGGCTCGACCAGCAGCTGGCCGCGTCGTGGAGCGCAGGCCTGGGCGTGCTGCTCAACAGCGACCAGTTCGCCCTTTCCGACAACACCGTGCGCCTGCCCGGCTATGGCCGCGTGGATGCCGCGCTGACCTACCGCCAGCCGGCGTACGACGTGCGCTTCAAGATCAACAACCTCGGTGATGCGCGCTTCTTCGAATCGGCCATCAACAATGTGCAGATCCAGCCGGGGGCGCCGCGCAGCGCCAGCTTGACGGTGAGCGCGCGCTTCTGATCTACTCGGCGTCGGGCTGGCGCGACGGATGCGCCACCTGGAACGCCGGCAGTTGCGCGCACGCGGCATCGATGCGCACCAGCGCCGGAAATGGCGCCAGGTCGACATCGAAGCGCCGCGCACTGAACAGGTGCGGCACCAGGCAGCAGTCGGCCAGCGTGGGCTGGTCGCCATGGCAATAGGTGCCGCTGCTGCCGGCGCGCGCCAGCATGGCCTCGAACGTGGCCAGTCCTGCGTGCAGCCAGTGACGCTGCCAGGCCAGCTTGGTGTCTTCGCTTTGCCCCAGCTCCCCCTTCACGTATTTCAGCACGCGCAGGTTGCCCAGCGGGTGCGAGTCGGCCACCAGCGTGAGCGCCAGCTCACGTACGTGGGCGCGGCCGGCGGCATCGGCCGGCAGCAGCGGCGTGGCTGGATGCGTGTCTTCCAGGTATTCGAGGATGGCCAGCGACTGGCCGATGACGACGCCGTTGTCGTCTTCCAGCGTGGGCACCAGCGCCGACGGGTTGACCTGGCGGTAGGCGTCGGCCAGCTGCTCGCCGCCGCCGCGCAGCAGGTGCACGGGCACCGCCTCATACGCTATGCCCTTGAGCGCAAGCGCAATGCGCACCCGGTAGGCGGCCGAGCTGCGGAAGTAGGTGTAGAGCTTCATTGCACTTTTTCGCTGTAGTTAACCACGGACTGGTCGATCGCGCCGAAGATGCTGGCGCCGCTGGCATCCAGCATCTCGATGCGCACCCGGTCGCCGAATTGAAGATACGCGGTTTGCGGCTTGCCGGTCTCGATGGTTTCGTACATGCGCACCTCGGCCAGGCAGCAGTAACCGACGCCGCCGTTGGCGATGCTCGAGCCGTGCAGGTTGCCCTGCTTGTTGGAGACGGTGCCGGACCCGATGATGGTGCCGGCCGCCAGCTCGCGCGTGGCGGCGGCGTGCGCCACCAACTGGGCGAAGTTGAAGGTCATGTCCTCGCCGGCGTCGGGTTTGCCGAACGGCTGGCCGTTCAGCGCTACCAGCAGCGGCAGGTGCAGCTTGCTGTCCTGCCAATGCTGGCCCAATTCGTCGGGCGTGACCGCCACCGGCGCAAAGGCGCTGGCCGCTTTCGACTGGAAGAAACCGAAGCCCTTGGCCAGTTCGTTGGGGATCAGGTTGCGCAGCGAGACGTCGTTGACCAGCATGACCAGCCGGATCGCGGCGGCGGCATCGGCAGTCGTCACGCCCATCGCGACGTCGCCGGTGATCACGGCCACCTCGGCTTCGAGGTCGATGCCCCATTCTTCGGTGAGTGCGTAGATCGGATCGTTGGGCCCGATAAAACTGTCGGAGCCGCCCTGGTACATCAGCGGGTCGGTGTAGAACGACGCCGGCACCTCGGCATTGCGCGCCTTGCGCACCAGTTCCACGTGATTGATGTAGGCCGAACCGTCGGCCCATTGGTAGGCGCGCGGCAGCGGCGAGTGGAATGCGTGCTGGTCGAACGGCTTGGCGTCGATGGCCTCGCCGCTGTTGAGAATGTCGTACACCGACTGCAGGGGCGGCGATACCAGGTCCCAGTTATCGAGCGCGTGCTGCATGGTGGCCGAGATCTTGGGCACCAGCTGGTACTGCGTCAGGTCGCGGCTGACCACGACCAGGCGGCCGTCGCGGCTGCCGTCCTTGAGGGTGGCGAGCTTCATGCGCGGGCTCCCGGTGTGTTGGCGGCGGCGGTGATCGCGGTGGTGTGCATGTGCATGAGGTCTCCTGGTATGCGATGGTTTCCCTCGGATTAGACGCCAATCCGAGATATCATGCAAACGAGATTTCCTACATCACCTATCAAGTTTTCTGATGAATCCAAGTTTGCGCCACATGCGCGCCCTGGTGGCGCTGGCCAAGACCGGCAGTTTTACGCTGGCCGCCGAGCACCTGCACCTGACCCAGTCGGCCCTGAGCGGCCAGATCAAGGAGCTCGAGCAGATCTTGGGCCTGCGCGTGGTCGAGCGCACCACGCGCAAAGCGCAGCTGTCGGAACTGGGGCGCGAACTGACGCCGCTGTTCGAGAAAATGCTGCAAGACCTCGACCGCGCCATGGCCGACATTGCCAGCCGCAAGGCACTGAAACAAGGCATGGTGCGGGTGGCGGCGCCGCAGATGCTGTCGTGCACCTTGCTGCCCGAAGCAATTGCCGCTTACCGCGACCTGCATCCCGACGTGCAGGTGCGCCTGGCCGACAGCCCGGTCGAGCAGGTGTCGGCCAGGGTATTTTCTGGCGAGGTAGACTTCGGCATCGGTCCCGACCGCGATACCACGGCCGACATCGCTGCCGAAACGCTGTTCGAGATGCCGTTCGTGGTGGTATTCCCGCAGGGCCACCCCCTGCAACAGGCAGAACACGTGACCTGGGCCGACGTTGACCGCTACCCGTTCATCGCCTTGCAGGGCCAGTTCACCGAACGGTTGTTGCGTGATATGCACACTTCGTTTCGTGAATTATCGCTGCGGCCGGCCAACGAAGTGACCTTCATGACCACCGCGCTGGCGATGGTGCACGCCAACCTGGGCATCACCGTCTGCCTGCCGTACGCCGAGAAAATGGTGACCCGGTATGGCCTGCACATGCGTCAACTACAGGCGCCAGCACTGACCCGGCGCTTTTTCGTGTACACCCGCAACGCCCGCGCACTGTCGCCGGCGGCCGAGAGTTTTGTCGGCTTCCTCAAGCAATTCGTCGCTGCCCATCCGTGGCAAGTACCATTGCTGTAAAGAATACTTACATTTCATCCGATGACACACTGACAAGCGGCTGTTTATGCTCACCGGATGAACATTCTGCATATCGACTCCTGCGTGCTCGGCGACCAGTCGCGCTCACGCCGACATACGGCCGCTACCGTGGCCAACCTGGCCGCCACCACTCCCGGCGCCCGCGTCATCTACCGCGATTTGGCGGCAGCGCCGCTGTCGCACGTGAGCGGCCCGCTGCTGCAAGCGATGAGCCGGCAATGGAACGCCGCCATTCCCATGCATCCCGACCTGCGCGCCGAAATCCTGCTCAGCGCCGCGCTGCTGCAAGAATTCATCGAGGCTGACGTGGTGGTAGTCGGCGCTCCCATGCACAACTACTTTGCGCCGTCGTCGCTGAAGGTGTGGCTGGACCGTTTGCTGCATTTGCATGACCCGCGTGAAAACGTTTGCATGGCAGAGGTACGGGTGATCCTGGTCACCTCCGGAGCCGACGATCGGGCCGGCGCCCCGCTCGTGCAGCACTACGAAGAACTGCTGCAGGCGGCCTTCGCCACGATTGGTGTGCGACAATTGCAGATCGCGCGCAGCAGCGACTTCGCTGCGCAGGCGGAACGCAGCTAAATACAGCAGAGCACGGCAGAACAAAGCAACACGGACATGACAGCAGACACCATCGGCATCAACCAGAAGATGGACCAGTTCGACGGCCACCACAGCGTATGGCTGTTCGGCTACGGCTCGCTGATCTACAAGGCCGATTTCCCCTACCTGCAACGGCGCCCCGCCAGCATCGCCAACTGGACCCGGCGCTTCTGGCAGGGTTCGCACGACCATCGCGGCACGCCCGAGGCGCCGGGCCGCGTGGTGACCCTGATCGAAGCACCGGGCGCGATCTGCCACGGCATGGCCTACCTGATCACGCCCGAGGTGTTTGCCCATCTCGACCATCGCGAGAAAAATGGCTATTTGCGGCTGGCGACGCCGATCAGTTTCGAGGATGGGGATGGGGATGGCAACGGTAACGGCGATGATGCAGCTGCCGCCGAGGTCGCCGGCGCCGCCGGGGCCGCATTCAGCGGCGCGGCTGGCGACGGTTCGGGCAACCAGGCTGGTACGGCAGCCGGCAGCGTGCTGGGCCTGGTCTACATCGCCACGCCGGACAACATTGCCTTCATTGGCGAAGCTTCAGAACGCGACATCGCCGAGCACATCGCCCGCTCGGCCGGCCCCAGCGGTCCCAATAGCGACTACCTGAACCACCTGGCCCACGCGCTGCGCGAACTGGGCCGCGACGACGCGCACGTGTTCGAGATCGAGCGCCACCTGGCAGAACTGGCCAGCCGGATGGCGCGCACCTGACGTCAGCGCCCGGTTCGGCAGGCGTCCCAGGCCGCCATGGCGGACGTGACCGCAGCTTCGATGGCCGCCATCGGCACGCCATCGCGCACCTGGATCGATACACCGAGCAGAAAACCGTCGTACAACGCTAGCAGTCCCGGCAGGTCGGCGCCAGACGCCAGGTCGCCTGCATTGACGCCTGCTTGCAGGCAGTCGCGCAACACCTCGCGCGTGTAAGCCCGTCCCGCCGCCGCCACCGCGTGCGCGCCTTCCTGCGCGCCGTTACCCGGCCCGGAGCTGAACGGCGCCGACAGCGTCAACATGCAGCCCAACGGGTGCGCGCTATCGCCCTGCACCGCGATCGAGGCACGCAGCGCCCGTTCGAGCCGTTCGCGCGGCGGCAAGCCCTGCTCGCGCAAGATGCCAACCATGCCGCCATGCAGGGTCAGGTAACGCGACAGCGCCTCGCGGTACAAAGCGTCCTTCGACTCGAACGCCGCGTAAAAACTGGCGGACGAAATGCCCTTGCCAGCCCCCATCACGCGGCGCAGTTCATCGAGCGAGGCGCGATCGTACCCGCGTTCCCAGAACAGCAGCATGGCGCTGTCCACTGCCGCCTCACGGTCGAAACCGCGCGGTCTTCCTGCTGTTGCCATACGTTTTCCTCGCTTGCTGCAGCGCCAAATCATCACGTGTTGATCACTTGTATAATTATGGACTATTCGATCCACAATTAACACTACCCTCAAGGAAACCACCATGAAAGCACTTGAAATCGGCAAGCGCGATGGCCTCCATGCACTGCGCGCAACCACGCGCGAGACGCCGGTCGCGGGCCCGGGACAGGTGCTGGTTGCCCCGCGCCTGGTGAGTCTGATCAGCCGCGACCTGCAATTTGTGCGCGGCACCTACGGCGGCGTCCAGCCCGAAACGCGCATCCCGGTCTCCGAAGGCGTGGGTGTGGTGACTGCAGTCGCTGCAGGCGTGACCAGTGTCAAGGTGGGCGAGCGCGTGGTCTGCGGCCATTTCGCCAGCTGGATCGACGGTCCTTTCAATCCCGCCGTGTTCGGCCACGACATCGGCATTACCCACGATGGCTGGCTGGCCGAAACCGTGGTGCTGCCGGCCGCCGCCGTACTCCCGGTGCCCGCCTCGCTGGCCGACGAGGACGTGGCCGGCCTGGCATCGGCCGGCCTGACCGCGTGGAACGCGCTGGTCGAAGTGTGCCGCGTCAAACCTGGCGAACTGGTGCTGTGCCTGGGCACGGGCGGCGTGGCGTTGGCCGCCTTGAAACTTGCCAAGGTGCTCGGCGCGCGCGTGGCCATCACCTCGTCGAGCAATGCCAAGCTGGTGATCGCGCGCGAGCTGGGCGCCGACATCACCATCAATTACCGTACCCATCCGCAATGGGCCGCCGAGCTGATGGCGCAAACCGGCGGCGCTGGGGCCGACATCGTGATCGAAACCGGCGGCCAGGACACGCTCGGGCACTCGATCGCCGCGACCGCCGTCAACGGCCGCATCGTGATTATCGGTGTGACGCCGGGCCAGCAGCCGGCGGTGCCCGACTACGTCAGTTTCATCACCCGCAACATCACCATCCGCGGCATTGCCAACGGCAGCCGGGCCATGATGAGCGACCTGCTGCGGGCCGTGGCCGCCAACCGCATCACAACGACCGTGAGCAAGACCTTCGGCTTTGCCGAAGCGCCCGAGGCCTATGCCTATTACGCCGCCGCCAACCACGTCGGCAAGGTGATGATCAGGTTCTGACATCGCAGGCCGTCAGAACAGGTCGAGCTGCCCGCCGTTGAGCGCCTTGGCGCGCCCACCCAGCGGCGGCACAACCAGCGGCCGCACGAATTGCGTGGCGTCCATGGTGTGAAAGCGGCTGCCTTTCCCGGTCAGGCCCAGCCGCTCGGCGGCGATGGTGAAGCGCTGCCTGATCAGGTCGGCCCACACGCCCTCGCCCTTCATGCGGGTGGCGAAGTTGCTGTCGTAGTCTTTGCCGCCGCGCATGTCGCGCACGCGGTTCATCACGCGCTGGGCGCGGTCGGGAAAGTGTGCTTCGAGCCACTGGTGGAACAGCGGCGCCACCTCCCACGGCAGGCGCAGCACCGTGTAGTGCGCCGAGACGGCGCCGGCGTCCTTGACCGCCGCCAGCAGGCGCTCGATCTCCGGCTCCGTCACGAACGGGATGATCGGTGCGACGCTCACGGCCACGGGTATACCGGCGTCGGTGAGCGTGCGGATGGTGCGCAGGCGGCGGGCCGGCGCGGCCGCGCGTGGCTCCAGCGTGCGGGCGATGGCCGGGTCGAGCGTGGTGAGCGTGATCGCCACACCGGCCAGGCGCTGCGCCGCCATCGGCGCCAGGATGTCGATATCGCGCTCGATCAGCGCCGACTTGGTGATCAGCCCCACCGGGTGGTGGCACTCTTGCAGCACTTCGAGCACGCGGCGCGTGAGCTTGCGCTCGCGCTCGCACGGCTGGTAGGCGTCGGTATTGACGCCGAGCGCGATCGATTCCGGCACATAACCGGACTTGGCCAGTTCGCGGCGCAGCATATCGGGTGCGTTGACCTTGGCAAAAATCTTGCTCTCGAAGTCCATGCCCGGCGACAGGCCCAGATAGCTGTGCGTGGGGCGCGCAAAACAATAAATGCAGCCATGCTCGCAACCACGATACGGATTGAGCGAAACACCGAACGGCAAGTCCGGCGAGGCATTGCGGCTGAGGATGGACTTGCAAACCTCGTCGATGACCTGGGTTTTCCATGCGGTGGCCTCCTCTTGTTCGCGTTGCCAGCCGTCGTCGTACGCCTCGCGCGCGTGGACCTCGAACCGGCCCTGCAGATTGGACACGGCGCCACGCCCCTTGTGCGCCTTGAGCGACTGCGGCGGCAGCATCACTTGCGACTGGTTGTTATCGTCATGGGTTTCATCGTGGGACATATCCGGCCTTGATACTGTATATATAAACAGTATTCTAGGCCTGCACCTCCGCCTTATCAAGCGCTAAATCTGGCGTGCGCACCCGGGCCACTTTGGCGCCCCTGCCCAAACTGGTATCATGCAGGGCTTCCGGGGGCCAGGCCCCCGCGCGCCTTGCGCGACTCCAACCAATACACGCCGGAACGCCGCCTCATGCGGCGCGCCGGCACACTCACCGCGAGCAATTGATGAACACACCAAACCAACCGCTGCCGTCTTTTTTCAGCCGCATTTCGATCGCCATCGGCGCCTTTTTCCGCGCCATTTCCGATGCTGAATATGCCGCCCGCCTGACCCGCATGGACGACGCGCCCGCGCCGGTCGCCGCCCCGACGCCGGTGCCGGTGCCGGTCCCCACCCCGGTGCCGGTGCCGGTACCGACGCCACTGCCGGTTCCAACGCCGGTGCCGGTGCCAACGCCAGTACCCGTGCCGACGCCGGTGCCAGTCACTACCCCGCCACCGCCGCCGGTCACCCTGCGCGTGGCCACGCCCGACGCCGCCCTGCAGTTGCTCAGCCTGTTCCAGCGTGAGGCGCGCCTGATCGACTTCACCCAGGAAAACCTGTCTGCCTACTCCGACGCCGACATCGGCGCCGCTGCCCGCGTGGTGCACGAAGGTTGCAGCAAGGTGCTGCGCGAACACTTCACCATCGAAGCCGTGCGCAGCGAAGCCGAAGGCAGCCGCGTGGTGCTGGAACAGGGGTTTGATGCCGCCGCCGTGCGCCTGACCGGCAACGTGGTCGGCCAGGCGCCGTTCCGTGGCACGCTCAGCCATCGCGGCTGGCGCTCGACCGACGTGCGCCTGCCGAAACTGGCCGAAGCGCACGACGCCGCCATCCTGGCCCCGGCGGAGGTGGAACTGTGAGCGATCCACGTTACGCCATCGGCATCGACCTGGGCACCACCCACAGCGCCCTGTCCTATGTGAACCTGCAAGCGAGCGACGGCGAAAAGACCACGCACGGCGTGCTGGCGATTCCCCAGTTGACCGCGCCGGGCACGGTGGAAGACCTGCCGCTGCTGCCGTCGTTCCTGTACCTGCCGCACGCCGACGAACTGGCGCCCGGAGAAAACAAGCTGCCCTGGCAGCAGAGCGACGCCGAGCTATCTGGCGTGGCTGGCGTGGCCGGCGAAATGGCGCGCAGCCGTGGCGCCACCACGCCGATCCGACTGGTTTCCAGCGCCAAGAGCTGGTTGAGCCATCCCGGCGTGGACCGCCGCTCGGCCCTGCTGCCGGCCGACGCGCCGGAAGAAGTCACGCGCGTGTCGCCATTGGCGGCGTCCACCCGCTACCTGGCCCACCTGCGCCAGGCGTGGGAGCAGGCGCACCCGGAAGCGCCGTTCAACGAGCAGGCGATCACCGTCACCATTCCCGCCTCGTTCGACCCGGGCGCGCGCGAACTGACGGCCGAAGCGGCGCGTGCCGCCGGCTACCAGAACCTCACGCTGCTGGAAGAACCGCAAGCGGCCCTGTACAGCTGGATCCAGGGCAGCGAAGGCCGCTGGCGCAAGGAAGTCAAACCGGGCGACATCATCCTGGTGGTGGACGTGGGCGGCGGCACCAGCGACTTTTCGCTGATCGCCGTGCTCGAACGCGATGGCGTGCTCGAACCGCACCGCATCGCCGTCGGCGACCACATCCTGCTGGGCGGCGACAATATGGACCTGGCGCTGGCGCACCTGGTGGCGCGCAAGCTGGCCGCCAGCGGCACCCAGCTCGATGCGTGGCAGATGCGCGCTCTGACCTACGGCAGCCGCACCGCCAAGGAAAAGCTGCTGGCCGACGCCAGCATCGAGACCTGGCCGATCGTGGTGCCAAGCCGTGGCTCGAAACTGATCGGCGGTTCGATCCGCACCGAACTCACGCGCGCCGAAGTCACCACGTTCATCCTCGACGGCTTCTTCCCGACGGTTGAGGCATCAAGCCGACCGGCCGTGCGCCAGCGCGCAGGCCTGACCCAACTGGGCCTGCCGTACGCGCAGGACGCCGGCGTGACGCGCCACCTGGCCGCGTTCCTGGCGCGCCAGGTGGGCGCCACCAGCGAGCTCGAAGGCTACAGCGGCCAGCAAAAGCTTGATGCTACCTTCCTCCATCCGACTGCTGTGCTGTTCAACGGCGGCGTGTTCAAGTCCGAGCTGCTGGCCCAGCGCATCATGGCCACCCTCAACGACTGGCTGTACATGGAAGGCGCGGAGCCTGCCCGCATGCTGGGCGGGGCGGACCTCGACCTGGCGGTGGCGCGCGGCGCGGCCTATTACAGCTACGTGCGGCGCGGTACCGGCGTGCGCATACGCGGCGGCACGGCGCGTTCGTACTACGTGGCGATCGAGTCATCGATGCCCGCCATTCCTGGCATGGAGCCGCCGATCCAGGCGCTGTGCGTGGCGCCGTTCGGCATGGAAGAAGGCAGCGAGATCGAGCTGCCGAACCAGGAGTTCGGCCTGGTGGTCGGCGAGCCGGTGCAGTTCCGCTTCTTCGGCTCGTCGGTGCGCCGCCAGGACCAGATCGGCGACCTGCTCGACTTCTGGGGCCCGGATGAACTGGTCGAGATGAACGAGATCCAGGCCACCCTGTCGCCCGAGGGCCGCCAGTCCGGCGACGTGGTGCAGGTGCGCCTGCACGCCATGGCCACCGAATCGGGCACGCTCGAACTGCTGGCCGTGGCCAGCGACGGCCAGCGCTGGAAGGTGGAGTTCGACGTGCGCAGCGGCGCCTGATCTTAACGTTACCTTCACGAAGAACCAGCATGGGCCAGTACCTCGTCAGCATCGATCTTGGCACCACCAATACGGTGCTGGCCTACGCGGCGCCAAACAGCTCGACCATCGAACTGTTCGACATCGAACAACTGGTGGCTCCGGGCGAAATCGGCGCCGCCACCCTGCTGCCCTCGGTGCGCTACCACCCGGCCGAAGGAGAGTTCGCCGCCGGCGAGCTGCAACTGCCGTGGCGCGATGCCGATGTCGCAGGCCTGGCGCAAGTGGTCACCGGCCGCCTGGCCCGCAAGCTTGGCGCCCAGGTACCGGGCCGGCTGGTGGCCAGCGCCAAGAGCTGGCTGTCGCACCCGGGGGTAGATCGCACCGCGCCGATCCTGCCGTGGGGCGCGGAAGCCGATGTGGCCAAGGTGTCGCCGGTGGCCGCCAGCGCCGCGTACCTGGCGCACCTGCGCGCCGCCTGGAACACCCGCTTTCCCGACTACCCGCTCGAACAGCAGCAACTGGTACTGACCATCCCCGCGTCGTTCGACGAAGGCGCACGCGCCCTCACCTTGCAGGCAGCGCGGCAAGCCGGCCTGCCTGCGCTGCGGCTGCTGGAAGAGCCGCAGGCGGCCTTCTACGACTGGCTGTACCGCCAGCGCGCCACGCTGGCTGCCGACCTGGCCGATACGCGCCTGGCGCTGGTGTGCGACGTGGGCGGCGGCACCACCGACTTTTCGCTGATCCAGGTGACAGTGGTGAACGGTGCGCCACAGATCAGCCGCATTGGCGTGGGCAACCACCTGATCCTCGGCGGCGACAATATGGACCTGGCGCTGGCGCACCTGGTGGAGTCGCGCCTGCCGGTACCTGGTGGCGCCGCACCGGCGCGGCTGTCGGCCGGTCGCCTGGCCCAGCTGACAGAGCGCTGCCGCGCCGCCAAGGAGCAACTGCTGGCCGCCGATGCGCCCGACAAAACCACGGTCACCCTGCTCGGTGCTGGCTCCAGGCTGATCGGCGGCTCACGCTCGGCCGACCTGACGCGCGACGAAGTGGCGCAACTGGTGGTCGATGGCTTTTTCCCGCTGAACCAAGAACGCGAACCGGCGCGGCGCGGGCGCGGCGCCATCATCGAATTCGGCCTGCCCTACGCCAGCGACGCCGCCATCACACGTCACCTGGCCGGCTTCCTGCGCCAACATGCACCGGCCGCGCGCGCGGCGCTGGGCCTGGCGCCCGACGATGCCACCATTCCCGTACCGGACACGCTGCTGCTCAACGGCGGCGTATTCCGCTCCGACGCGCTGGGCCGACGCCTGGAGCAGGTACTGGCGCAATGGCGCGGCGCGCCGCTGCGCGTGCTTCACAACGATAATCCCGACGTCGCGGTGGCACGTGGCGGCGTGGCCTACGCACTGGGCCAGTCCGGGCGGGCGCCCGTGATCGGCGGCGGCTCGCCACGCAGCTACTTCCTGCTGCTTGACGACGAACGCCCTGACAAGCCGCGCCGCGCGATCTGCCTGCTGCCGCGCGGCAGCGCCGAGAACCGCGAACTGCTGCTGGCCGAGCGCACTTTCGCCCTGCGGCTGGGGCGCCCGGTGCGCTTCCACATCGCGTCTTCCACGTCCGACGTCGTTACGCCGCAAGCCGGTGACCTGGTCGATCTGCAGCCCGACGACTACGTGCAACTGCCGCCGATTGCCACCGTACTGCGCGACAGCCACGCCGCCAGCAGCCGCAAGGAACTACCCGTGCGCCTGGCTGCCACGCTGAGCGAAGTGGGCACGCTGGAAATACACTGCGTGGCTACCGATGGCGGCCAGCGCTGGCAGCTGGAGTTTCAGCTGCGCGATGAAGGCCCTGCCGCCAGCGCCGAAGACGACGACATCGCCACCATCGATGGCGCGCCATCGCCCAATGCGGTTATGCCCGCCGGCCTGCCTGCCGCGCTGGAAAAAATCGACCGCATCTTCGGCAGCCGTGCGCTGCAAATCGAACTGAAAGAAGTCAGGCAGTTGCGCGGTCAATTGGAGCACCTGCTGGGCAGCCGCGAAAGCTGGACCACGCCGGTGTTGCGGCGCCTGTGCGACGCCCTGATCGAACGCGCGCGCGGCCGGCGCCGCTCGTCCGAGCACGAACGCGCCTGGCTCAACCTGGCCGGCTACAGCCTGCGGCCCGGCTTCGGCCACCCGCTCGACGAATGGCGCATCGAACAGTTGTGGGCCCTGTACGAGACCGGTGTGCAGCACCACGCCGACGGACAGGTATGCGCCGAATGGTGGACCCTGTGGCGCCGCGTGGCCGGTGGCCTGTCGGTCGAAGCCCAGCTGCGCGTGCTCGACGACTTCGCCTTCAACGTGCAGGCCGACGCCCAGGAACGTGGGCGCCGGCCGCATACGCTGGTCAATGGCAGCGAGGAAGACATGCTGCGCCTGGGCGCCTCGCTCGAACGCATCCCGGGCAGCTACAAGGCGGAGATCGGCGCCTGGATGCTGGGCCGGCTGGACGCGGCCACCAAGGCTGCCGCCAAGGCAGCACTGAATAAAACCCGCGCCGGGGCGGCCAATGCCGGCAAGGCCGAGGCCACGCAGGCGCGCTTCCTGTGGGGCCTCTCGCGGGTGGGCGCACGCCAGCCGTTCCACGGCAGCGCGCACGACGTGGTCGCCGCCAGCACGGTGGCCCAGTGGCTGGCGGCGATCCTGGCGCTGGACTGGAAAAAAGTGGAACCGGCCGGCTTTGCCGCCGCCCACCTGGCGCGCATGACAGGGGACCGCACGCGCGACATCGACGACACGCTGCGCGCTGAGATCCTGCGCCGGCTGTCAGCGGTGGGTGCGCCCGCCAACTGGAGCGCGATGGTGCGCGAAGTGGTGCAGCTCGACCAGGCCGACGAGAAGCGCATGCTGGGCGAGGCGCTGCCGCCGGGCCTCAAGCTGCTCAGCTAAGCGAAACGTCGTCCCCACGCAGGCGGGGACCCGATGTGATCAGGGCGCATGGCAAGGCACATAGCTGCCCAGCTGCGCCACGAAGCCATCGAAGGCGTCGATCAACGCCGCGTAACGCTCGGGCGCCTGTTCCAGCTGCGCCAGCGCATACGCGGTCGCCTCCAGCGTCGAGAGCTGGTCCGGCAGGTGTGCCTTGCGGATCAGGTAGTGCGATGCCGGCGTATCCGTCAACGGCAGCCGGGGCAGCGCGTGCAACTGCGGGTTCAGATACAGCATCTTGCGGCTTTTTCGCCAGGTGCCGTCCAGCACCACCAGCCGCAGGCGCTCGGGTGTCGCCAGCCAGGCGTCATCGAACGCCGGCGGCGTGGCGACACCGAGCGATTTTTCTTCCGCCGTTTCCGGGTACAGCAGCACGTTATGACGCCCACCGGACAGCAAGGTCCGCAACCGCTCAGGCTCGAACGCCTCGCCCACTTCCAGCCGGCTGCCGGCCAGGCACAAATGCAGCAGCCGCGCACTGCCCTTGGCGTTGGACACTTCCATCGGATGCTGGAGCACCAGCACTTCCACTTGCGCCGCAATCGGCGTCACCCAGCAGCAGATGCAGGTGCGCTGCGGGCGCAGGCACGCCAGGCAGTGCTGGCGTGCTGGTGTTGTCGAAGAATTGGTGGAGGCGCTGTCGGTACGGGTAGTCATGGACCGGTATTCTACCGAAGCGCCAACACTCCCGTGTCATGCAGCTTGAACACGCTGACCACGTCGGCCAGCTTGGCCGATTGCTCCTGCATCGATTCGGCCGCTGCCGCCGCCTGCTCCACCAGCGCGGCGTTCTGCTGGGTCACCTGGTCCATTTGCGTGATGGCGTCGTTCACTTGCGCGATACCCTGGCTCTGCTCTTCGCTGGCATTGCTGATCCGCGTCATGATCTGCGTGACGCGGCCGATGCTGGTGACGATTTCGGACATGGTCTGGCCGGCCTTGTCCACGAGGTCCGACCCCAGCGCCACCTTTTGCACCGAGTCGTCGATCAGGACCTTGATGTCCTTGGCCGCGGCAGCGGAGCGCTGCGCCAGGCTGCGCACTTCGGACGCCACCACCGCAAAGCCGCGTCCCTGTTCGCCGGCGCGCGCCGCTTCCACCGCTGCATTGAGCGCCAGGATATTGGTCTGGAAGGCGATGCTGTCGATGACGGAAATGATCTCGACGATCTTGCGCGACGAGTCGTTGATCGAGCCCATGGTGTTGACCACCTCGCCAACCACCGAGCCGCCCCGGCTGGCGATGTGCGAGGCGTTGATCGCCAGCTCGTTGGCCTGGCGCGCATTCTCGGCGTTGAACCTGACGGTGGATGTCAGTTCCTCCATCGACGACGCGGTTTCTTCGAGCGAGCTGGCTTGCTGTTCGGTGCGCGACGACAGGTCCTGGTTGCCGGCGGCGATCTGGGTCGATGCCGTGGCCATCAATTCGGTGCCGCTGCGCACCTGGGCAACGATGCCCACCAGGTTGGCATTCATCACCTTCAGCGCATTCATCAGCTGCCCGGTTTCATCATTGCTGGCGACCTGGATATGGCTGGTC
>NZ_LROM01000132.1 GCF_001758785.1 Duganella phyllosphaerae | reverse complement strand
CCTCGGCGAGAAGTTCGCGCTGCCGGTGCTGCTGTACCTGTTCCGCCGCATCGAACGCAGCCTGCGCGGACAGCCGGCGATGATCGTGATCGACGAAGCGTGGATCATGCTCGGCCACCCGGCATTCCGCGACAAGATCCGGGAGTGGCTCAAGTCCTTCGCCAAGAAAAATTGCGTGGTGCTGCTGGCCACCCAGAGCCTGTCCGACGCGGCGCGCAGCGGCATCCTCGACGTGATCGTCGAATCCACCGCCACCAAGATCTACCTGGCCAACCGCGATGCGCGCACCCACGAGGCGGCACCCCTGTACAGCCAGATGAACCTTAACGCCAGGCAAATCGAGATCATCGCCACGGCCATTCCCAAGCGCCAGTACTACGTTGTGTCCGAGAGCGGCTGCCGCCTGTACGAGGCGGCACTGGGGCCGCTGGCCATGGCGTTCGCCGGCTCCACCGACAAGGAATCGATCGCCGTCATCAGGCAGCTCGAGGCGGAAAGGGGAGACGGCTGGCGCGATGCCTGGCTGGTGTCCAGGGGGCTCGATCTTAAAGACTACGGAGCACGACAATGAATATCGGAACAATGATCAGCAGGCTGGCGCGCCGGCGCCCAGCCAATGAAGCAGGCGAAGAACGGTTTGAACCAACCATCGTCGATGGCGGCCGGCGCCAGGGCGAGAGCGAAAACCCGTACCTGGCCGCGCGCCGCACCTGGAACGACCAGAGCGCGGCCAACGCCGCCAGCCGGCAGATGTTCCAGCTGCTTGGCGTGCTGGCGCTGCTGGTTGCCCTGGCGGGCGTGGGCGGCATGGTCTACATCGGCAGCCAGTCCCGCTTCGTGCCGTACGTGGTGGAGGTGGACCGGCTCGGCCAGCAGCAGGCGGTGGCGCGTGCGGACCGCGCGGCGCCCATCGACCAGCGCGTGCTGCACGCGTCGGTGGCCGACTGGGTCGGCAGCATGCGCCTGGTCACGCCCGATATCGCCTTGCAGCGCAAGGCGGTCTTCAAGGTGTACGCCATGCTGGCGCCGAACGATCCTGCCACCGCCAAGGCCAACGAATGGCTCAACGGTACCGAGGAAAGCAACCCGTTCAAGCGCGCCGCGCGGGAAACGGCCAGCATCGAGATCACCTCCGTCATTCCGCAAACGCCGGATACCTGGCAGGTGGACTGGATGGAGACCGTCCGCGACCGGCAGGGCGTCAGAAAAGGCGAAGCGCAGCGCTGGCGCGCGCTCGTCACCGTCTACGTCATACCGGCCACGCCCGAGACCACCGAGGAAGACCTGCGCAACAACCCGCTGGGGGTACACGTGCGCGACTTCTCGTGGTCGAAACAACTTTAGAGGGGAACATGATGCGCAAGCTCTTGACCATCCTGTCGCTGTGCGCGCTGGCGCCGCTGGTGCCGATTGCGGCGGCGCAGGATACCGCAGCGAAGGCAGCAAAACCGCTGCCGACGCCAACCAGCGACGATCCGGCCGACGCCTACTTCGACCGCAAGAATCCGCGCCTGACGGCGCAGGACAAGGAGGCGCTGGCCATCGCGCAGCGCTGGGAGAAGGGCGCCGCAACCGGCGTCAAGCCGTTCGCGGGACCAGCCGGCGCGGTGCTCTTCATCTACGGCGTGCAGCAGGCCAGCGTCGTCTGCGCCGTGCTGCAAGTGTGCGACATCGCCTTGCAGCCGGGCGAGCAGGTCAACAACCTGCACGTGGGCGATCCGCGCTTCACGGTGGAACCGGCGGTGAGCGGCGCCGGCGCCACCGAGGTCCAGCACCTGATCCTCAAGCCGCTCGACGTGGGGCTGCAAACCAACCTGGTGATCACCACCAGCCGGCGCACCTACCACATCAGGCTCAGCTCCCACCGCACAGAATTCATGCCACAGGTGAGTTTCACCTACCCGGAGGATGCGCTGGCGAAGTGGGATGTCGTGCGCGCCCGCGAGAAGAAGGAGCGGCAGGAGCGCACCATTGCGGAGACGGGCGAGTATCTCGGCGACCTCAATTTTAAATACGAGGTCGCCGGCACCGCGCCATGGAAGCCGGTGCGCGTGTTCAACGATGGCGTCAAGACGGTGATCCAGATGCCCGCCGCGATGGCGCAGACCGAAGCGCCGATATTGCTGGTGGTGCGCAAGGAGGGCGGCTGGTTCTCTGGCGATGAAACGGTGATGGTCAACTACCGCCTCCAGGGCGACCGCTACATCGTCGATACCGTTTTCGACAAGGCCATCCTGATCACCGGCGTGGGCCGCGACCAGGACCGCGTCACGATCACGAAGGGGAAATGACATGCGCTGCCTTTCACTTGTCGCTGCCGCTGCGTTCAGCCTGCTCGGCTGCGCCAGCGCGCCGCCACCGGCCTTGCACGGATATTTCCTTGATTCCCCCGCAGCCACGCCAGCCTTCGGACAGGCCGTAGCGGCCGATGCCGTAAAAAATTTGGTGGCACTGTACCCGCCGGCCCATACTCGCCTGCAACTGCTGCACCCGATGCAGGACGACTTTGGCGCCGCGCTGACGACGGCGCTGCGCAGCACCGGTTACGCCGTCGTGGAACCTGTCGCCGTTGCGGCGGTCAATACATCAGGTAAGCCTTCGGTGCAGACGGCGCCAACAACGCTGGCCTACATCGTGGACCAGCAAGCCGAATTGGGGCTATGGCGCCTGACCTTGTTGCTCAACGGCCAGCCGCTGTCGAGGCTGTACCGGCTCGATGCCGGCGCAGCCGTACCGGCAAGTAACTGGATCAGGAAGGAGTAGGGCCATGAGCAACAGTGCCGATGCGGACATGGCGCCGGAAGCGTCGCCCGGCGACCAGTCCGGCCGCTCCGGCGTGCGCCGCGTCAACAACCTGCCGATCTACATCGTGGCCGGCGCGCTGGGCGTGTTCCTGCTGATCATGGCGCTGGTGGCATGGGACCGGGCCGCCAACCAACACCAGGGCGCCAAGCCCGCCGACGACCTGCGCAAGGGGAATACCAAGATGTTTGCCGAGGAAATCGCAGGCAGCCAGAAAGACGGGATGGTGCAGCCCAAGGCGCCAGCGCCGCCGACGCTCCCGGTGGAGCCCGCGCCAGGAGCTATCCTGGTGGCCCGTCCCGATAACCTCGACTTGCCGCCGCTACCGCCCGGATCACAGGGCCAGTCGGGCAACGCCGGGCCGACAGTGCGCGACGAGGAGGCCATGCGCTTTCGCATGATGAAGATGCAGCAGTTCGACGAAGCGGTCAGGGCAAGGACGGGCCTGGCGGTGATCGCGCCGCGCAGCGCCGCCTCCGGCCCGCTCGCGCCAGGTGGCACCGGGACCGGGACAGGGACAGGGCCGGGCATCGGCACCATCGCAGGCGCCGACACTATGCTGGCCCGCCTGGCATCGGTACGCCAGCAGATCGAGGACAGCACCCGCGACGACCCTGCAGCCGCGTATGCAGCGCGCCTGCGGCAGATCCAGGGCGGCGGCGCGGTCGATGGCCAGAGTCCCGGCGGTTCTGAGGCCAGCGCAGCATCGGGCCGCCGCAACGACATCGCCCAGTTTGCAGGCTCCGCCAAGGAGGACCGCTGGCGCCTGGACTCCCGCGTCGAGGCGCCGCGTTCTCCGTACGAACTGCGGGCCGGCTTCGTGGTGCCGGCCACGCTCATCTCTGGCATCAATTCCGAGCTGCCCGGGCAGATCGTGGCGCAGGTGAGCCAGGACGTGTACGACACGCCCGTCGGCAAGTACAAGCTCATTCCGCAGGGCTCGCGGCTGGTGGGCAGCTACGCGAGCGACGTCGCCTACGGCCAGTCGCGCATCCTGATCGCCTGGCAGCGCATCGTTTTCCCGGACGGGAAGGCGCTCGACATCGGCGCCATGCCGGGGGCCGACGGCGCTGGCTACGGCGGCTTCAAGGACCGGGTCAACAACCATTACTTCCGCGTGTTCTCGTCCGCATTCCTGATGTCGGGCGTTACCGCAGGCGTGGCGCTGAGCCAGCCGCAGACAGGTAACGCCAACGCCCGGCCGACAGCGGGCAGCGCGCTCAGTGAAGCGATGGGCCAACAACTGGGCCAGGCGACGGCGCAGATGATCGCCAAGAACCTCAACATCGCACCGACGCTGGAAATTCGCCCCGGCTACCGTTTCAACGTCATCGTCATCAAGGACATGACGTTCTCGAAACCGTATAAACCGTTTGACTATTAACACCAAGGAGAAGTCATGAAACCCCTGAAACGCAGACCGGTCCCCGCGCAGATCGCGGCGATCTTGCTGGCGTCGCTGCTGGCAGTCAGCAACCCTGCGGTGAGCGCCGGCATCCCGGTGATCGACGGCGCCAACCTGAGCCAGAACCTGATCAGCGCCATTGAAAACGTTGCGCACACCTTGAAGCAGATCGAGCAGTACCGCACGCAGTTGCAGCAGTACGAGAATATGCTGCAAAACACGATGGCGCCGTCGCAGCAGATCTGGGATGCGGCGAATTTGACGATGAACGATCTACGAGCATCAATTGACACGCTAAGCCACTACAAAGCCACGCTGGGCAGCGTTGATGCCTATCTGCGTAAATTCCGCGACGCATCGGCATATCAGGGTTCGCCTTGTTATTCGGTGAACGGCTGTACGCAGGTCCAGTGGGATGCGATGAAGGAGGCGGAGCGGTTCGGGTCCGAGTCGCAGAAACGATCGACGGAAGCGGTGTTCAAGGGCCTTGATCGTCAACAGGAAAACCTGCAGGTCGATGCGTCGAAGTTGCGGCAGCTCCAAGCCGCAGCGCAGGGTGCGAACGGGCAAGTTCAGGCAATCGGCTACGCGAATCAACTGGCCAGCCATCAATCCAATCAACTTCTCCAGGTGCGGGCGTTGCTCATAGCTCAGCAAAACCTCATGGCTACACGCTTGCAGGCTGTGGCGGATAACGACGCAAGGCAACAAGTAGCAAGCGACGCGCATTACCGTGTACCTGGTCCATCCAACCGCAATCTCGACAGGAGGTTCTAATGAAATGGCTACTGATGCTTGCTTTGCTTTTTACACTTTCTGCTTGTGATAACAAGAGGGAAGAATCCGACGGTGAACGAAAAAAAAGGCACGAGGAAAGGTATGAAACACCACCTCCGGCAGACAGGTCGAAAGACAAAGGCTTTTGATATGAACCGTTCCCTTCTCAAAGTTGCTGTCGCATTTATCGGCGTTTGTGGCGCGGGGGCAGCTTTTGCTGCAATTCCGGATACGGGGCTTTTGGATGATGTCGCCAATCGATTCCTGACTCAGAGCGCAACGTGGGGAACGGTCATCAAAAATTATGCATCATGGCTATTCTGGGTGCTTGCGACCATCAGCATGGTCTGGACGTTTGGGCTGATGGCACTAAGGAAGGCCGATATAGGCGAATTCTTCGCGGAGTTCGTCCGCTTTACTGTCACGACCGGGTTCTTCTGGTGGTTACTTTCGAACGGCCCGGATATGGCCATTGCAAT
>NZ_LROM01000131.1 GCF_001758785.1 Duganella phyllosphaerae | reverse complement strand
GCCTTAGGTGCGGCTTTCGCTGATGGCTTGGCGGCTGCTTTTGGAGCGGCTTTGGCTGCTGGCTTGGCGGCGGCTTTTTTCGCTACCGGTTTGGCGGCGACAGCTTTCTTCGCTACTGGCTTGGCTGCTGCCTTAGGTGCTGCCTTAGCTGCTGTTTTAGCTGCTGGCTTGGCGGCTGCTTTTGAAGCTGCCTTCGCTGCTGCTTTTGGAGCTGCCTTCGGTGCTGCTTTCGCTGCTGGCTTGGCGGCTGCCTTCGGTGCTGCTTTCGCTGCCGGCTTGGCGGCGACAGCTTTTTTCGCTACTGGCTTCGCTGCCGGTTTGGCGGCTGCTGCTTTGGCGGCGACAGGCTTTTTGGCTGCGGTGTTGGTCGCGGCGGCTTTAGTAGCCGGCTTTTTTGCTGCTGGTTTTTTTGCGGCGGTTGCCATAACTAGTTCTCCTTCATCGGGGATGGGAAAATTCACATACAAGATTTAAAACCCGTCCGACCCCGGATTGGGCCAGGCGAATTATTCATCGGCGCAAACGATGTCGGTTGCGCTAATGAATTCGGCACTAGCTGAACTGCTGCAACCCCTCACGAGTGCAGCGCTTCAGCCATCGAGCTGTGCGCCGTCCGTGGCCGGCGCGGCGTACAGCATAAAATCTTGTTGCGACGTGTGCGGCAGGTCGGGCGTATCCTCAGCTCCATGACCTTCGTCGCAGCCACCATCGCTTTCGCTTCAAACAAAAAACCGCCCGGCCTGAACCCGGTCAGGCAAGACGGCTATTCGAAAACGGTGTGGTCTTGTGCATAGGTGTGAATCAGTGTCCCGGTATTCTGTCTCGCGGTCAGTGTTTACATACACGCTTTTTCATGTTCGTAAAGTACACGAAAACCTTATCGGTGCGCAACCAGCACAGCAGCGAATCGCCGGCTTTTTTACTTCATATGCTCGGCATTTCACATACGTGCCGCGCCGCGCTTCCATCGCGCCGCGCCGTCGCACCGCATCGCGTGCGCTCGTCCGCGTGGAGAAGCGCGTCTGCCACGCCGCACGAAACTTGACCGCTTCAAAGCGCACCAGTCTCCGCCTGGGTGTCTGCGTTTGCGACGCGCTCCGCGCACATCGCTCGCCACCCGCTTCCACATCCGCAACCGCACGCGCATCGCTTGCGCGCTGTCGCCACATACCGTTTTCAAATTCGTCGCGATTATGAGACAGAGTCCGGCGAATGGCAAGCACAAAGCAGTGGTGCACCGCATGTCTACTGCGTTTGGGAGGTACGCACCGCGCGGCCGCATCATGTAAAACCGCGTTAAGCGATTCGGCGCCGACGACGAAAACCCTTGCAGGCATTGGCGCGCTTCGATGCGGCGTCAACGCCGAACCGCATCTCGAGGGACGTGCGCTTACGCTATGGGTGCACGCCGAATCCATGGTGCTCGGCTATCGCACGATGCGGCCATCTCCACCACGAGAACAAGCCGGCGCCGTCGGGACGAAAAAAAACCCGGCGCAGCTGGCCGGGTTTTTGGTGGAGCGTGGCGGAAGCTTAATCCCAGTTCAGCGCGCCGCCGGTCTGGTATTCGATCACGCGCGTCTCGAAGAAGTTGCGCTCTTTTTTCAGGTCGATCATCTCGCTCATCCATGGGAATGGATTTTCTTCCTGGTCGAAGAGCGTCTCGAGGCCGATCTGGGTGGCGCGGCGGTTGGCGATGAAGCGCAGGTAGCCCTTGAACATGGTGGCGTTCAGACCGAGCACGCCGCGTGGCATGGTGTCTTCGGCGTACGCGTATTCGAGGTCCACGGCCTGCAGGAACAGCTGCTTGATCTCTTCCTTGAAGGCCGGAGTCCACAGCAGCGGATTTTCCATCTTGATGGTGTTGATCAGGTCGATGCCGAAATTACAGTGCATCGATTCGTCGCGCAGGATGTACTGGTACTGCTCGGCGGCGCCCATCATCTTGTTCTGGCGGCCCAGCGCCAGGATCTGGGTGAAGCCGACGTAGAAGAACAGGCCTTCCATCAGGCAGGCGAACACGATCAGCGACTTGAGCAGCTTCTGGTCGCTTTCCACGGTGCCGGTGGTGAAGGCGGGGTCGGTCAGGGTCTCGATGAACGGGATCAGGAATTCATCCTTGTCGCGGATCGATTTGACTTCGTTGTAGGCGTTGAAGATCTCGGCTTCGTCCAGGCCCAGCGACTCCACGATGTACTGGTAGGCGTGGGTGTGGATCGCTTCCTCGAAGGCCTGGCGCAGCAGGTACTGGCGGCACTCGGGCGCCGTGATGTGGCGGTAGGTGCCCAGCACGATGTTGTTGGCGGCCAGCGAGTCGGCGGTGACGAAAAAGCCGAGGTTGCGCTTGACCAGGCGACGCTCGTCGTCGGTCAGGCCGTTCGGGTTTTTCCACAGTTCGATGTCGCGCTGCATGTTCACTTCCTGCGGCATCCAGTGGTTGGCGCAGCCGGCCAGGTACTTGTCCCACGCCCACTTGTACTTGAACGGTACCAGCTGGTTGACGTCGGTTTTACCGTTGATGATGCGTTTATCGTCGGCGTTGACGCGGCGCGCCACCTGCTCGGCGGTGGTGCCTTCGCCTTCCAGCGCGGCAGGGTTGATGGCCGCTGGTGCGGCCGGTGCGGTGTCTTCGTCCCAGGAGAGCGACATGATGTAGTTCCTTGTATATATATGTATGGTCCCGGCAGCCCGGGACGGCGCTTGGGCTAGCGGTGCGCGGTTACGGCGGCGATGGCTTAGCAGTGGCTATAGCGTTCACCGTCACCGCACCGTGGCAGATTATTGGCAGGCTTCGCATTCCTCGAAACCGTCGTCGCCAGGACGCAGGTAGCAGGCTTCGCCATCGGCGTCGTCGGCGGTGGCAGCGACGGCGGACACCGCCGCCACCGTCACACCGGCCGACACCGGCGCGACCGGAGCCGCAGCCTTGGCGCTGGCCGACATGCCGCCATCGACTGCCACGGCGTTCAGGGCGCCGGTCTTGGAGGTCGATTTCTCGGTATGGGTGGCCGAGGTGGTGCGCAGGTAGTAGGTGGTTTTCAGGCCGCGCAGCCATGCCAGCTTGTAGGTCTCGTCCAGCTTTTTACCCGAGGCGCCAGCCATGTAGATGTTGAGCGACTGGGCCTGGTCGATCCACTTCTGGCGACGCGAAGCCGCTTCCACCAGCCAGCTTGGCGACACTTCGAAGGCGGTGGCGTAAATGTCGCGCAGGTCGTCCGGGATGCGGTCGATCTTGGTCAGCGAACCGTCGAAGTATTTCAGGTCGGCGATCATGACTTCGTCCCACAGCTCGCGGGCCTTCAGGTCGCGCACCAGGTAGCCGTTGATCTCGGTGAACTCGCCCGACAGGTTGGACTTCACGTACAGGTTCTGGAAGGTCGGTTCGATGCAGGCCGACACGCCGATGATGTTCGAGATGGTGGCGGTCGGGGCGATCGCCACGCAGTTCGAGTTGCGCATGCCGAACTTGGCGATGCGCTGGCGCACCGGGGTCCAGTCCATGGCCGCCGACAGGTCCTGCTCGAGGTAACCGCCGCGCTCTTCGGCCAGCAGCTTGATCGAGTCTTGCGGCAGGATGCCACGGTCCCACAGCGAACCTTTGTACGACGCGTAGTGGCCACGCTCTTCGGCCAGCTCGGTCGAGGCCAGGTAGGCGTAGTAGCACACCGCTTCCATCGAGGTATCGGCGAAAGTGACGCACTCCTGCGAGGCGAACGGCACACGCATCATGTGCAGGCAGTCCTGGAAGCCCATCACGCCCAGGCCCACCGGACGGTGGCGCATATTGGCGTTGCGGGCCTTATCGACGGCGTAGTAGTTGATATCGATGACGTTGTCGAGCATGCGCATCGCGGTGCGGATGGTCTTTTGCAGCTTGACGTGATCGAGCTTGCCTTCTTTCATGTGCGCCGGCAGGTTGACCGAGCCGAGGTTGCAGACGGCGATTTCGTCCGGACCGGTGTTCAGGGTGATCTCGGTGCACAGGTTGGAGCTGTGGACCATGCCCACGTGCGACTGCGGCGAACGGATGTTGCATGGGTCCTTGAAGGTGATCCATGGGTGGCCGGTTTCGAACAGCATCGACAGCATCTTGCGCCACAGGTCGAGCGCGGCGATTTTCTTGAACACGCGGATTTCGCCGGCGGCAGCCTTGGCTTCGTAAGCGACGTACGCTTTTTCGAAGGCCTTGCCGACCAGGTCGTGCAGGTCCGGGGTGTCCGATGGCGAGAACAGGGTCCAGTCGCCCTTTTCCATCACGCGCTTCATGAACAGGTCGGGAATCCAGTTGGCCGTGTTCATGTCGTGAGTGCGGCGGCGGTCGTCGCCGGTGTTCTTGCGCAGGTCGAGGAATTCTTCGATGTCCATGTGCCAGGTTTCCAGGTAGGCGCAGACCGCGCCCTTGCGCTTGCCGCCCTGGTTGACCGCCACGGCGGTGTCGTTGACCACTTTGAGGAACGGCACCACGCCTTGCGACTTGCCGTTGGTGCCCTTGATGTGGGCCCCCAGGGCGCGCACTGGCGTCCAGTCGTTACCGAGGCCGCCGGCAAACTTGGCCAGCAGCGCGTTTTCCTTGATGGCGTCGTAGATGCCTTCGAGGTCGTCCGACACGGTGGTCAGGTAGCACGACGACAGCTGCGAGCGCAGCGTGCCCGAGTTGAACAGGGTTGGCGTGGACGACATGAAGTCGAACGACGACAGCAGCTGGTAGAACTCGATGGCGCGCGCTTCACGGTCTTGTTCGTTGAGCGACAGGCCCATGGCCACGCGCATGTAGAACGCCTGCGGCATTTCGATGCGCACGTCGCGCACGTGCAGGAAGTAGCGGTCGTACAGGGTTTGCAGGCCGATGTAACCGAATTGCAGGTCGCGGTCGGCGACCAGCGCCTTGGCCAGGCGCTCCAGGTCGAACTCGGCCAGCTTGGCGTCGAGCAGTTCGTTCTTGATGCCGTTGGCGATGTATTGCGGGAAGTACGTGATGTACTCGGCGGCAGCGGCGCCTTGCGCGACTTCCTTGCCGAAGACTTCCTTGCGAATCGTGTGCAGCAGGATGCGGGCCGTCACTTGCGAGTAGGCCGGGTCTTTTTCCATCAGCGCGCGCGCTGCCAGGATGGCCGACTTGTGCAGTTCTTCGACCGGCACGCCGTCGTACAGGTTTTTCAGGGTTTCGGCGACGATGGCGTCGGCATCGACGTGCTTTTCCAGGCCGATGCAGGCGGCGTTGATCAGGCTCGTGACGCGGCTCATTTCCAGCGGCTTGCGTTCGCCGTTTTCCAGCACGTGGATTTGCGGCGCGGTGATGGCGGCGGCGCCACCTTGGGCTTCCTTGGCCAGGCGGCGCTCTTCCATGTGCTTGGCGCGGTACAGCACGTAGGCGCGGGCCACGTCATGCTCGCCCGAGCGCATCAGCGCCAGTTCCACCTGGTCTTGCACGTCTTCGATGTGGAAGGTGCCGCCCGAAGGCTGGCGGCGCACCAGGGCCGAGACCACGCTGGCGGTGAGCTGCTCTACCAATTCGCGGATGCGGGCCGAGGCGGCGCCCTGGCCACCGTTCACGGCCAAAAAGGCCTTGGTCACGGCGATCGCGATTTTCGACGGTTCAAACGCGACGACCGCGCCGTTACGGCGGATGATGCGGTAGTCACCGAGGTCGCTGGCGGCCGTGGACGGGCTGCTGGCGGCGCTCGCAGCGGCTGCTGGGACCAGCGCTGGATTGAAGGTGGTGTCTTGAGTAGATTGCATTAAAGCTCCCCGGTAACAGCGTGCAGCCGATGCTGCGCGATGTATGTTGTAAATAAAAATGGCAAAAATAAAGCATGCAGCCGGGCGAACCAGGCTGGCCGTTGGTGCTCAATGTGTTGCTGAATGTATTACTGAATGTCGTGCTGAATCAGGTGTTGCCCTGGCCCCGAGCCGTACAATTAGGTGAAGAACCAGTGCCTTGAGAACTACTACATCTAGTGGCAAAGCGAATTCCATGCACTGATTGTAGTAGCCGCCAAGTACCCATGCAAGGGTATTTTTTGGCGGTTAAGGCAATTTTTCGATTGACTTTACGGAAGCCCTTTCACCACGCGCAATCCGGGGTTAGCGGGTACTAACGATTCACATGATTCACTATATTTTTGCCAATCAAAAAACGCGCCGGGGTCGGTTTTACGGCCCGGCGCGACGTGTTCGTGCCCTTGTACATCGGTCACCGGGTAGCGCGCCAGCAAGGCCGCAGTCAGGTCCCCCAGCGCCGCGTATTGCGCCGCCTCGAACGGCGTATGGTCGTTGCCTTCGAGCTCGATGCCGATCGAAAAATCGTTGCATTTTGCCCGCCCCCGGAACTGCGAGACGCCGGCATGCCAGGCCCGGGCGCCGGCTGCGGCGTACTGCACCACGCGGCCGTCGCGCCGGATAAAGAAGTGGCTCGACACCCGCACCCCGCGCAGGTCGGCCAGCGAGGGGTCAACATTATAATCGAGGCGGCCGGTAAACAGGTCCGACACCTGCGGACCGCCGAAGCGCCCGCCCGGCAGACCGATGTTGTGGATGACCAGCAGGGAGATGTCGTCGGGGTCGGGCCGCGCGTCGATGAACGGGCTGTCATAGCGCGCGGCCGCCGGCCACCAGCCGTCGGCGTCGATGGCAGCTACCGCCACTGCTACTGCTTGCTTCATGTTTCAGGTTCCTGGATATTGAGTTTTTGCATTTGATAGCGCAACTGGCGGAAGCTGATGCCCAGCAGTTGCGCGGCCTGGGTGCGGTTGAACTGCGTCTGCGCCAGTGCCCGCACGATGATATCGCGCTCGATGGCGCTCAGGTAGTCGGGCAGGTTGGCCGGCAAGGCGCCTGGCGCTGGCGATGAGGATGACGCAGCGGCAGCAGACGACGGCGCGGCCGGCGCCGCATCATCGCTTGCCGGTCCGCTCAGGCCAGACTTGAGCGCCAGGTCGGCCACTTCGATCACGCCGTCGTTGGCAAATGCCAGCGCCCGTTCGAGGATGTTTTCCAGCTCGCGCACATTGCCGGGAAAGCGGTAGCCGGCCAGCGCTTCGAGCACGCCCGGCGCCAGCGCCGCCTTGTGCGGGCCACCGAGGCGCTCCAGGATGGCGTCGGTCAGCGCCGGCAAATCACCCTGGCGTTCGCGCAGCGGCGGCACCGCCAGCTCGATCACGTTGAGGCGATAGAACAGGTCCTGGCGAAACGCGCCCTGCTCCACGCAGCGCGCCAGGTTTTTGTGGGTGGCGCTGATCAGGCGCACATCGACCGGCTCTTCCGACGTGGCGCCGATCTTGCGCACGCGCCGCTCCTGGATCGCCCGCAGCAATTTCACCTGCATCGCCAGCGGCAAATCGGCCACCTCGTCGAGCAGCAGGGTGCCGCCGCTGGCGGCCTGGAAAAAGCCGTCGCGGTCATCGGCGGCGCCCGTGAAAGCTCCTTTGCGATAGCCGAAAAACTCGGCTTCCATCAGCGCCTCGGGGATCGCGCCGCAGTTCACCGCGATGAAGGGCTGGCCGGCGCGCGGACTGCGGGCGTGGATTTCGCGCGCGGCCAATTCCTTGCCGCTGCCCGATTCGCCGTGGATGGCGATCGGCGCCATCGACCGCGCCAGCCGGGCGATCTGCGCGCGCAGCGCCGCCATCACGGCCGACCCGCCTTTCAGGGGGCCATCGACGTCGTCGACATCCACCGCGCGCGCACCGGGCGCGGCGTCGTGCACGCGCAGCGCCGAGCGCACCAGCAAGCGTAGCTGGTCGAGGGCGACCGGCTTGGCGATGTAATCGAAGGCGCCGGCCTTGAGCGCCACCACCGCGTTGTCGGCGCTGCCAAAGGCGGTGACCACGGCGATCGGCGTGTTCTTGTACGTGGCAGCGACTTCACGCACCAGTTCGAGCCCGAGGCCATCGGGCAGGCGCATGTCGGTGAGGACCAGCTGATAGGGGTGGCGGGCCAGCAGCGCACGCGCCTCGGCCACGGTGGCGGCGCTGTCGACATCGAGCCCCATTTTAACCAGGGTCAGTTCGAGCAGTTCGCGCAGGTCGGCTTCATCGTCGACGACGAGCACGCGGGGAGACCTCACGCCCATGGGCAGCCTTTCGATTACTTTTGCGGTGGTGCGAAAGTGATGACAAAGCGACCGCCGGACCGGCGAGCTGCGCGATGCGTATCGTGGCTGTCCTCGAGACCATCATCGATAGCGGCACTATCGAGGCGGTATTCATAATCGAGCCGCGCTTCATTATTCAAACACATTTCGCGCGCCAGATACAGCCCCAGCCCGGTTCCTTTGCTCGATGTGGTGTAAAACGGTTCAAACAGATGCGCGCGCACCTCGCCGCTGATGCCGGGACCATCGTCCTGCACGTGCAATTCGAGCCAGTTCGGCTGCCGCACCAGGTCCAGCCGCACCGACGCCGGCGCGCCGCTGGCATAGCGCAAGGCATTGCCGACCAGGTTGGCGATCACCTCGCGCAGGTGCAGCGGGTCGAAATGCACGGTGGTCCCGGGCGCCACCGAGAGTGCGATGACGTCCGGCTGCAGGCCCTCGGTCTCGACGAATTCGTCGCGCAGTTCGGCCAGGAAGCTGTCCAGCGCCAGCGGCTCGTACCGGACGTGGGATTTGCGCGACAGCTGCAGGATGTCCTCGACGATGCGGTTGACTCGCTTGACGTTGTCGCCGACGATGCGCAGCAGGCGCCGCTGGCCGGGATCGTCGATGTCTTCTTCCAGCAGCGCGTTGGCGTGGCCGATCGCCGACAGCGGATTGCGCACCTCGTGGGCGATGCTGGCGGTGAGCCGGCCCATCGAGGCCAATTTCAGCTGCTGCGCGCGCTCCTCGATCTCGCTCACCTCCTGCAGGAAGATCACGCTGCGCGACTGGCCGGGACCATCCCCGCCCTCACTCACGCCGCCCAGGTCCACGCCCGCAAACCGGGCCTTGAGGCGGATGCTGAAATACGGCTTCAAGGTGATGAAGGCGGTATCGAGTGCGGGATCGGCGCGCCACTCGGCGTAGGCCAGCGCCAGCGGCGCATGATCTTCCGATGCCGACAGCTCAGTCCCCGTCAACCCCAGCATGCGCTGGGCGGCCGGGTTGCCGGCCCGGATGCGGCCGTCGGCATCGACCACCAGCACGCCGTCGGCCACGTTGGCCATCACCAGCCGGTTCACCGCCTGCTGCACGCCGATCTCCACCCCGCGCCGGATCGCCAGTTCCTCCTGGCCGATCAGCCGCGCCGCCATGCGGTTCACCACCAGCACGGCGGCAAAATAGGCGGCGCCGTACAGGCCCGATTGCAGCATCGGGCTGCCATCGTTGGCCGCCATCTCCAGCACCTCGATCAAGCCCACGCCCAGCATGAACAGGGCGACCAACGCGGTGCAAAACAGCGCCAGCACCAGCGGCGCCAGGATGGCCGTGCCGGCCAGCGGAAACAGGTACAGGATGGCCAGGCCGCTGCGCAAGCCGCCGCCGTCAACATATAAAAGAGAGATGATGGCCAGGTCGCAGGCGATTTGCGTGAGCACCTGCACCAGGAAGCGGCGCTGCAGGTACACCGCCATCAGCGCGAAGACGATGGCCAGCACCAGGTAGGCCACGCAGATCCACAAATACAGGTAGTGGCCGGAGGCGCGCAGGCCGCGGCCGTCAAAGCTCAGGTAGACCAGCAGCACCAGCGCGATGACGATGCGGGTGACGTTGAGGGTTTGCAGCGAGCGCCAGAAGGTGGCGCGGGTGGTCCCCGAAGCACTGGAGTCGCCGGGCGAAGCCGAAAGGGCTTGCAGGCGCTCCATGGCGTCAGTTCGGTGGCAGGGCGGCGTGCGCCTTGCTGCAGTAGATGGCGCCGTCGAAACGCACCGCTTCGCTGGCCGGGAAGAACACGCCGCAATGCGCGCATTCGAGCATGGTTTCGGCCTCGATCGCGGCCTGCGAGGTTGCGCGCGGGGTTGCGTGCGGCGCGTAGCCACCGGACGCTTGCGCTTGTTGCCGCTGCTGCGCTTCGCGCATCTGTTGTTCGGCGCGCTTTTGCGCACCGCGTATCTTGCTGCGGATCGCGAAGACGACCAGGCAGATCAAAGCTGTCCAAAACAAAATGCGGCTCATGCCCATCCCTTATGCAATACCACTTCAAACACGAAACGGCTGCCGACATACGCCAGCAGCAAGGTGGCGAACCCCGCCAGGGTAAAACTGAGCGCCGTCTTGCCGCGCCAGCCACGCAGGCGCCGGCCCGCCAACAGCGCCGCGAACAGCAGCCACGACAACATGGTAAACGCCGATTTATGGTCCCACTTGAGCGCCTGGCCGAACAGTTGTTCGGAAAACACGATGCCCGACAACACGGTCAGGGTGAGCAAGGTAAAGCCGATGCCGATCATGCGGAACAGCAGTTTTTCCATCGTCAGCAGCGCCGGCAACTGGTCGAGCGCGCCCGACAGAAAAGTCTTGCGGTCGGTGGCCGCGTGCAGGCGCGCCTCCTGCAGCGCCATCAGCACGGCGTGGAAAGCGGCAATCGTCAGGGTGCTGTAGGCCAGCGTGGCCACCGCGATGTGCCAGCCGAACAGCGGGGTCTTGTCACCGAGCGGGATCAGGGCGCCCGGATAGATCGCTTGCAACGCGACCGTGAGCGCGGCAGCCGGCATCACCAGGCGGCGCAGGCCGTCGAGGCCGAAATTGCGGTTTTCGATCCAGTACGCGGCCACCGACACCCACAGCGCCGACGACAGCATGGCGGCAAAACCGAGCCGCAGCGAGCCGTCGGCCGCGACGTCGGTCCACAACCCGGCGCCATGCACCATCCAGGCCACGACCGTCACCGCCGACACCAGCGTGCCACGGCGCGACGGCAAGGCGGCGCAAAGGAGATACAGCGCGATGGCTGCGATGAACAAATAGGTCTGCATGCACCCAGTTTACACTATCGCTCACTCGGCGGCAGCCATCCGTTCGCCCCAGTTCTGCCTAATCGACCGCCGCCATGCGCAGTTCGTCGTGGTGGTGGCGTTGTTGTTCCTCCATCACCAGCTGGCCCAGCTCGCGCTTGAGGGCATTGAATGCAGCATCGGCCGGGTCGCGCAGGCGCGGCAGGTCCACCAGCACATCGCGCTTGACGGTGCCGGGACGGTACGTCATGACCACGATGCGGTCGGCCAGGTAGATCGCTTCCTCGATGCTGTGGGTAACGAACAGGATGGTCTTGTTCAGCGCCGCCCACAGCCGCAGCAGTTCGTCCTGCAAATTGCGGCGGGTGAGCGCGTCGAGCGCGCCGAACGGCTCATCCATCAGCATGATCGGCGAATCGAGCGCCAGCACGCGCGCGATCGCCAACCGCTGGCGCATGCCGCCCGACAGGTCCTTGGGATAGCGGTGGCGAAAGTCGGCCAGCGCCAGCATGGCCAGCAATTCATCCACCCGGGCGGCTGTCGCCGCCGCGCTTCTCCCCTGGATGCGCAGGCCGAAACCGATGTTGTCGGCCACCGTCATCCACGGGAACAGCGCGTATTCCTGGAACACCATGCCGCGCTCGGGGCCGGGACCGGTCACCAGCCGGCCGCCGGCGGTGATCCGGCCGGACGTGGGCGGCGCGAAGCCGGCCACCGCGTTGAGCAAAGTGGACTTGCCGCAGCCGGAAGGCCCCAGCAGGCAGACGAACTGCCCTTGCGGGATGGCCAGGTCGATGCCCTGCAAGGCCACCATGTCGCGCCCGGCCGCGTGGAACACCTTGCCGACGTTGTCAATCAAGATATGTGGATTCATTGCTGCTCCAGGCCGCGGTGCCAGCGCAGCAAATGGTTATTCAAGCGGTTCATCGCCACGTCGATCGCCAGGCCCAGCAGGCCAATGGTGACCATGCCGGCGATGATCTTGTCCGACCAGAAGTACTCGCGCGCTTCCAGGATGCGGAAACCCAGGCCGTTGTTTACCTCGATCATCTCGGAGACGATCACCACGATGAAAGCGGTGCCGATGCCGATCCGTACGCCCGACAGGATGTACGGCACGGCAGCGGGCAGGATCACGCGCAGGAACAGGATGGCGCCGCTGGCGCCGAGGTTGCGCGCAGCGCGCAGGTAGATGCCATCGACCTGGCGCACGCCGGCGATGGTGTTCATCAGCACCGGGAAGAACGCCCCCAGCGCGATCAGGAACACCGCCGGTGGATTGCCAAGTCCGAACCACAGGATGGACAGCGGAATATAGGCGATCGGCGGAATCGGCCGCAGCAGCTGCATCATGGGATTGAGCCAGCGGTAGGCGCGGGCGTTGGCGCCCATCGCCAGGCCGAGCGGCAGCGCCAGCCCGGCGCCGATGGCAAAGCCGACCGCCACGCGGTACAGGCTGCCGAGCGAATCGACGACCAGCTCACCCGAAACGGCCCAGGCCAGCCATCCGCCCTGGCTGGCATCGTACGACTGCAGCGGCAGCAGGTACTCGAGCAACTTGTGCAACACCGCCAGCGGCGACGGCAGCACCTGCGGGTTGACCCAGCCCAGCGTGGTGGCGGCCTGCCACAGCACGATCACCAGCGCCGGCACGATGGCGCCGACCAGGCTGGCGCCGGCGCGCTGCAGGAGCAACGGAGCGGCGGCCATCTATTTCACCCCCAGGGTTTTCTTGGCCGCCGCCAGCAGGTCGGTGCGCACCCACTCGTGGGCGGTGGGCGCGTGGCGCAGGCGGCCCACGCCGGTCTTGAGCATGGTCTCGGCGGTGACCTGGATATGCTCGGCCGTGATGTCGTAACTGAACGGCGAATTGCCGATGGCGTCAACAAAATCGGCGCGACTGAGCTGGCCCTTGAATAGTACCTCGCGCACGTATTTCTCGGCGGTGGCCGGCTGCTCGATGAAGGTCTTGGTGGCCTGCACGAAGCAGCGCATGAATTTTTCGGCCAGCGGGCGCTGCTGCGTATAAAACTTCTCCGTCATCACCATGGTGCGCACCGGTTCGCCGATCGGGGTGTCGTACGGTTTCAGGATTTCGCTGCCAAAACCCTGGCTCAGCGCCTGCGACGACTGCGGCTCGGACTGCATCATGGCGTCGATGTTACGGCCCAGCAGTGCGTGGTTGAGGTCGGGATAAGCGAGGAACACCAGTCGCACATCCTTGCCCGGCTGGTCGGACGCGGTCATGCCGTGCTTGTGCAACTCGGCCAGCAGCAGCACGTCCTGGATGGCGCCACGGGTGACGCCCACGCGCTTGCCCTTCAGATCGCGCACGCTCTTGAGCTGCAGGTCGCTGCGGCCCACCAGCCGCGCCCCGCCCCGGGCAAAGCCGGCCACGACAAAAATCGGCGCGCCACCGGCACGGCCGAGAATGGCGGCCTCCGATGCCGTGGTACCAACGTCGAGCTCGCCGGCGATGATGGCCTGCATCACGTCCAGGCCCTTGGCGAAGACGTGTTCTTCCACCTTGAAGCCGCACTGCGGGGCGATTTCCTTGATATACGAGACGGCGCCGAAATGGGCCAGTTTGATATTGCCGAGCCGGACCACCTGCTGGGCACCGGCGCTGTGACAAACTGAAATGAGGGCCAGCAGGCAGCCCAGTGCTTTGAGGTTCATCCGATACTCCTGTTAGTTGTCTATCGGTAAGATATACCTTGAGGCAACTAATCAGGCTTTGCGGCGGGTCAACCCGGCGTGTGCTGGTGGAAAGGTGCTAGCGGGCGGCGCGGATACGGGCGATGCGCTCGCCGGTGGCCGGGTGGCTCGACAGGTAAGACGCATCCTGGCCGCCGCTGGCCTGGCCCAGCTTGACGAACGCCTGCGCCATGTGCTCGGGGTCGATGCCGTTATGGCGCAACATCGCCACCGCGTAGTCGTCGGCTTCGTACTCGGCCTCGCGCGAGTATTTCATGTCCAGCGCCACCGTCGGCAGCGCCGTCAGCATGGCCGAGAGATCGCCGAAGATCACCCAGGTACCCGCTGCCACGGCCGAGCTTTGCACCAGCCGCCGCGTCAGGTGGCGCCGGTGCAGGTGGCCCAGTTCGTGCGCCAGCACGGCCATCACCGCCTGGTCGTCCTTGAGCAGGTTTACCAGCTGGTCAGTCATCACGATGTCGCCCGACGGCAGCGCCAGCGCATTGGGGCCGATGCGGCTGCTGCGAAACACCAGCTTCCAGGTCGGCGCATCGGGCTCGGGCGCGACCAGCGCGGCGAATTGCCGGCGCAGCTGCTCCTGGCGCGCGGCCGGCAACCTGGTCGGGCCCAGCACGCGCCGGTCGAGTACCTCCAGCACGCCCTGCCCCATCTGGCGCTCCACGCTGACTGGCAGGGTGTTGGCCACCCAGCCGGCGGCAGCCGGCAGCAAATATACATACGACACCACCACCACGCCCACTGTCACCCCCAGCGCAACCAGCACGCCGCGCCAGCTTTGCTGGGCGCGCACCACGCCGGTATCGCGGTGGCCGGTGCCGGCCAGCAGCTGCGCAAAAGCGGCGCGGTCGTCCACCTCGAGCCAGGCGCCGTCCTCGAAGCTGACCTTGCGCGCGGCATGGCGCGCGCGCTCGGACACCCGCAAGCTGGCCAGTGGCGCGCTGCGCTCGACGTCGCCGGACAGGTGCGCCACGCCGTCCGTCACAGTCAAGGTCACGCGGTGCAGGCGCGAGGTCTTGCCGTCGAAATAGCGGCCGGTGACGCCGGTGCTGGCATTGCTGGTGTCCATACCGGTCACAGCGAGAAGTCGAAGTCCATGAAGTCGGACACGCCCTCGCCGGCGGCGTTGACGTCGGCGCTGGTGCTGGCGACGAATTCGTCCAGGCTGCCCGCAGGGATGATCATCAGCGATTCGATCCGGTAGCGCATCATGCGCACCTGGGCGAACGGCAGGAACAGGCCCAGCGTGAAAATCACGCCCAGGATATTGGTGACGATGATGAACAGCATGCGGCCGGTGCGCACCTCGGAGCGGAATTCGTGCTGGTCCAGGCTGGCGTTATTCCACACCAGGTTCTGGATCAGCGCGATCAGCAGCGGCGCCATCGACAGGATCAGCAAATAGAACAAGGCGATGCCGATGAACATGCCCGGACCGAAGCCCTGGGCGATCGCCTCGGCCTCGTTGCGCCCGGCGAAGGTGCTCGCCGCTTGCGCTGCAAACAGCACCATGAAGACCACAAAGGCGACGATGCTCACCAGCAGGAAAGCGCCGAACAGCTTGTAGAAACTGCCCACGCTGGCGCGCGTGGCGAACCGCGCCTGGCCGAAGCGGCTTTCATTGAACTGCCAGGCCTTCAGGCGCTGGTAGATATACGGCGTGGCCAGGCCGAACGTGACGATGTTGAGCAAGGGGCGCAGCAGGCAGTTGATGTAGGCGTCGCGCAGCTGGCCGTCGAAGCGGAAGCGGATGCCGCGCCAGGCCGAGTTATGCAGCTGGAACTGCAGGCTGCGCCAGATAAACCACGGCACCACCGCCGCCATCACCAGGAACATCACCACGGCCAGCAGCGGCGACACCTTGCCGGCCAGCGCGTAGGCGCCCACCACCACGGCAGCGACGATGCGGCCCTTGAGGATGGCGATCGGGTTGCCGTGGTATTCGAAGCTGCTGCCGGCCAGCTCGGTGCTGGAGTAGAAATACTGGTTGCGGCGCACCTTGGCCCAGGCCGAATAAATGCCGAGGGTGACAATGCTGAGCAGCAGGTTGACGATCCAGATGCGGAAATACTCGCTGCCGCTGGCGTGGAATTTCAGGTGCTGGGGCGGCGTTGCCGGTGCGGGTGCGGGCGCAAACGCCGCCCCCGGTTTTTCGAAGTCAACCATGTTGTTGATCACCTTGTTATCAAAACAGGAACCATGCGCCATTGCCAATATATTGTCAATAAGAAATTGACAGCCAGTCGTGGTGGCCGTTGTTGTCCGCGCGTCCTGAGGTAAAATGACGGCCATTGTCCGTCCGGACCCTGCCCTATCACCGCTTCCACAGGTTCATCATGCTAGATAATCTTACCCAACGCCTTGCCAAGGTGGTCAAAACCATGCGCGGCGAGGCGCGTCTGACCGAGGCCAACACCGCCGAGATGCTGCGCGAAGTGCGCATGGCGCTGCTGGAGGCCGACGTCGCCCTGCCGGCGGTGCGCGAGTTCATCGCCCGCGTCAAGGAAAAAGCCATGGGCGAGGAAGTCATCTCCTCGCTCTCGCCAGGCCAGGCACTGGTGGGCGTGGTGCAGCGCGAGCTGGCCAGCCTGATGGGCGCCGACCTCGGCCCCGAAGCGACCCAGTTGAGCTTTGCCCAGCAGCCGCCCGCCATCATCCTGATGGCCGGCCTGCAGGGTGTGGGCAAGACCACCACCGTCGGCAAGCTGGCCAAGTACCTGAAAGAAGAGAAGAAAAAGAAAGTGCTGACCGTCTCGGCCGACGTCTATCGTCCCGCCGCGATCGCCCAGCTGCAATCGGTCACCGCGCAAGTGGGCGCCGACTTCTTCCCGTCCACCGCGCAGGACAAGCCGGTCGATATCGCGCTGGCCGCGCTGGACTGGGCCAAAAAGCACTACCACGACGTGCTGATCATCGATACCGCCGGCCGTCTCGGTATCGACGAAGAAATGATGAAAGAGATCGCTGCCGTGCACAGCGCGGTCAAGCCGATCGAAACCCTGTTCGTGGTCGACGCCATGCTGGGCCAGGATGCGATCAACACCGCCAAGGCCTTCAACGACGCGCTGCCGCTGACCGGTATCGTGCTGACCAAGCTCGATGGCGATTCGCGCGGTGGCGCGGCGCTGTCGGTGCGTCACATCACCGGCAAGCCGATCAAGTTTGCCGGCGTGTCGGAAAAGCTCGATGGCCTCGAAGCGTTCGATCCGGCCCGCATGGCCAGCCGCGTGCTGGGCATGGGCGACATCATGGCGCTGGTGGAAGAAGCGCGCAAAGGCGTGGACAGCAAGGCCGCCGCCGACCTGGCCAACAAGATGAAGAGCGGCGCCAAGTTCGACATGAACGACTTCAAGGCGCAGCTGGGCCAGATGAAAAAGATGGGCGGCATGGCCAGCCTGGTCGATAAACTGCCGGCGCAGTTCCAGCAGGCCGCCGGCAACGCCAACATGGGCCAGGCCGACAAGCAGGTGCGGCGCATGGTCGGCATCATCGACTCGATGACGCCGCAGGAACGCGCCAAGCCGGAACTGATCAAGGCCACCCGCAAGCGCCGCATCGCGGCCGGCGCCGGCGTGCAGGTGCAGGAAGTGAACCGCATGCTCAACCAGTTCGAGCAGATGCAAACCATGATGAAAAAGCTGTCCGGCGGCGGCATGGCGAAGATGATGCGGTCGATGAAAGGCATGATGCCGGGGATGCGCTAAGGCGCACTGCAAACGGGCCGGAAACCGCGCCAATACAGGGAAAACAGCCGGTGCATGCCCCTGCGGGGTGCACTGGCGCGCATAGCCACAGAATTACGTGGTGTTTCCAGGCCAAAACGCGAAAAACGCTTGCATAAGGCATAAATCCCCACCAATATTAGCCGGTGCGATCAATTGCGCAATTTTCCATGTGTTCGTTAAGGAGGCTCGAATATGGCAACAGCCAAAAAAACCCCAGCAGCACCCGCCAAGAAGGCCCCGGCAGCAGCCGCAGCCGCTGCCGATAAACCGGCCGCTGCCAAAAAAGCAGCCGCTCCCAAAGCAGCAGCCCCAAAAGCAGACAAGCCAGCAGCAAAGCCCGCAGCAAAAAAAGCCGCAGCCCCTGCAGCACCGCGCAAGCCGAACGCCGCTTTCATGAAAGCGCTGACGCCGTCCGCATCGCTGGCCGCCGTGGTCGGCGAAGCACCGCTGCCGCGTACCGAAGTGACCAAGAAAGTCTGGGATTACATCAAGAAGCTGGACCTGCAAGATCCGGCCAACCGCCGCATGATCAATGCCGACGACAAGCTCAAAGCTGTCTTCGGTGGCAAAGCCCAAGTTTCGATGTTTGAAATGACCAAGCTCATTTCGGACCACCTGAAGTAATTCTCAGTGCTGCGGCCCCGCGCCGCGCCGGGATGCCCCCACCGCTCACGCGCTGGGGGCATTTCTTTTTTGGGAACCTCAAAAAACCTGCTGCGCGATCCGCTATCGCCGCTCCGTTGCTCCGTTGCTCAGCGCACCTCCGTACGCTTGCGCTACTCGCGACGATAACGAACCGCTCGCTACGGTTTTTTTCGAGGTTCTCCCCCTTCGGGGTCAGTGCCGACATTTAGACACGAACCCATCACTACAACGACCAATACCGTGCGGTTAAGTTCAATAATGTCCGAATGTCGGCACTGACCCCGAAGCTTACGTTCGATACCGCTTGACGAAAGACATAGGGACACCCCCCGCGGGGGGAAATTCCGCTATTTCCAGTTATTCCACGCCTTGAGCACCGCGTTCGGGTAGTCGGGCCTGCCGCGGCTGCCGTTGTAGCGACCGAGCGCCAGGTACAGGTTGCCGCCTTCCATGTCGAGGTACATGCGCAGGATGGCGCAGCCGTAGCGCAGGTTGGTTTGCATGTGGAACAGCGCGCTGCGGTTGCGGTCGCCGATCACGTTGGTCCAGAACGGCATCACCTGCATATAGCCACGTGCGCCGGCAATCGACACCGCGTACTTGCGATAGGCCGACTCCACCTGGATCAGCCCCAGCACCAGGCCGGGATCGAGCCCGGCGCGGCGCGCCTCGTACCAGGCGGTGGCGAGAAATTCGTTGCGTGTCTGGTCGTCGGGCAGCTTGCGCTGCAGCCGGGCCGACATGGTGGCCAGCCACAGTTGGTAGCGCTGGCGGTCGGCGTCGTTGCGGAAAGTGGGACTCGGTGGCGCCGGGTCCTTGATGGCGTTGGCCAGCGCCAGTCGCACGGAATCGGCAAGGGCTTCTTCCTTCTGGTTGCCGGCAATGGCAGCGCCGGGCAATGCCAGCATCACGATAAACGCCACAAGACACCGCCAAGCACCAAGCCGTCGTTCTCGCGTAAGCGGGAACCCATAGACCGCCTCCTCGGAGGCAAAGTATGGATTCCCGCGTTCGCGGCGTTTCGCCGCCGCGAAATGACGGATTAAAGTTCCGCTCACTGCGCCAGTTTGCCTTGCACGAAACCGAGGATCTCGGCCACTGGAACAGCCGTCGCTTCGGCATCACGACGGCCCTGGTACTCGAGATTGCCCTCTTTCAAGCCACGGTCGCCGATCACCACGCGGTGCGGCACGCCGATCAGTTCCCAGTCGGCAAACATCTGGCCCGGACGCAGGCCACGGTCGTCGACAATCACGTCGATGCCGGCAGCGACCGCCTCGGCATACAGCTGCTCGGTCGCTTGCTTGACCGCTTCGCTGCGGTCCATGCCCATCGGGCACAGCACCAGTTCGAACGGCGCCAGCGAGGTTGGCCAGATGATGCCCTTGTCGTCGAAGTTCTGCTCGATCGCCGCGCCCAGGATGCGGGTGATGCCGATGCCGTAGCAACCCATCTGCAGCGGCGCCGGTTTGCCGTTTTCGTCGAGGAACGTGGCCTTCATGGCGGCCGAGTAGGCAGTGCCGAGCTGGAACACGTGACCGACTTCGATGCCGCGCTCGATGGTCAGCACGCCCTGGCCGTCTGGCGACGCATCGCCTTCGACCACGTTGCGCAGGTCGGCCACGATCGCAGGTTCGGCCACGTCGCGCCCCCAGTTGGCGCCCGTGTAGTGGTAGCCGGCGTCGTTGGCGCCGCAAATGAAGTCGGCCATGTTGGCGACGGTGCGGTCGGCCACCACGGTCACTGGCGCCTTGGTGCCGATCGGACCCAGGTAGCCAGGCACGCAACCATAGACTTCGGCGATTTCTTCTTCGGTCGAGAAGCGGTGGTCGGCCAGGCCGGCCACCTTGGCCACCTTGATCTCATTGAGTTCATGGTCGCCGCGCAGCAGCAACATGAAATACTGTTTGGCTGTTTTGCCGTCCTTTTCGGTTTCCACGGTCAGCGCCAGGGTTTTGACCGTCTGCGACAGCGGCAGGCCCAGCTGGGCCGCCACCAGTTCGCACTTGGTGGCGTCGGGCGTGGCGACCTTGCTCAGCGCCTGGGCGGCTGCGGCGCGCTCGGCGGTGGCTGGCAGCGCCTCGGCCGCTTCCATGTTGGCGGCGTAATCGGACGTGGGGCAATACACCAGCGCGTCTTCGCCGGTATGGGCGATCACGTGGAATTCGTGCGAACCGCTGCCGCCGATAGCGCCGTTATCGGCCGCTACCGCACGGAACTTCAAACCGAAACGGTTGAAAATACGCGTATAGGCGTCATACATGATCTGGTACGAAGCCTGCATGCCGGCCAGGTCGCGGTCGAACGAGTACGCATCCTTCATGGTGAACTCGCGGCCGCGCATCAGGCCGAAGCGTGGGCGGCGTTCGTCGCGGAACTTGGTCTGGATGTGGTAAAAATTCAACGGTAACTGGCGGTAGGATTTGATCTCCGAACGCACGACGTCGGTGATCACTTCCTCGGCGGTAGGCTGGAAGGCGAACTCGCGGCCGTGGCGGTCCTTGATGCGCAGCAATTCGGCGCCCATCTTGTCCCAGCGGCCGGTTTCCTGCCACAGCTCGGCCGGCTGAATCAGCGGCATCAGCAGTTCGACGGCGGCGGAACGGTTCATCTCTTCGCGCACGATGGCTTCGACCTTGCGGATCACCCGCAGGCCGATCGGCATGTACGTGTAGATGCCCGAACCGAGGCGCTTGATCATGCCTGCGCGCATCATTAACTGGTGGGAGACGATCTCTGCATCGGCTGGTGCTTCTTTAAGCGTGGAAATAAAAAAACGTGAGGCGCGCATACGGTGAATTCTTTTTAAAAAGAGAGAGTTATAATCAACCTAATTTTAAAGGATTAGCTGGCTGATGCGTCCATACTTTATACAAATGCGTTCAATACATGGCCCTTCGACCGATTTCGTACCGCGGAATTCCCGCCGAAGCGTCTTTTTGTGGGCAAAAATATAAGCAGGGAGCTCAGTCGCAGAAAGTTTGAGGTGCAATATGCTGGATCGTGAAGGGTTTCGGCCCAACGTCGGCATCATCCTGCTCAACGCCCAGAACGAGGTGTGGTGGGGCAAGCGGGTGCGCGAGCATTCATGGCAGTTTCCACAAGGAGGCATCAAGTACGGAGAAACGCCTGAGCAGGCGATGTATCGGGAGCTGGAAGAGGAAATCGGTTTGCGGGCCGAGCACGTCAAAATCGTCGGTCGCACCCGCGACTGGTTGCGTTACGAGGTGCCCGACCACTTTATCAAGCGGGAAATCCGCGGCCATTACCGTGGCCAGAAACAGATCTGGTTCCTGTTGCGCATGTGTGCGCGCGACAACGACGTCAATCTGCGCCTGACCGACCACCCCGAGTTCGATGCCTGGCGGTGGCACGAGTACTGGGTGCCGCTCGATGTCGTGATCGAATTCAAGCGCGATGTCTACCAGCGCGCGTTGCAGGAACTGTCGCGGTTCCTCACCTGGCCGCCCAACGGCCAGGAGCGCCGCCACGGTTCGCGCTACCTGCGCCAACCGCGTGCGGGTGCGGGCGCCGGCGCGGAACTGGAACGGCGCGTGCAGGTGGCCGACCCTGCGGCCATCATCACGCCACCCACGGCAATCAAGACCGGCAGCTGAGGTCCTGACGAATGTACCCGCCCCGGCATGACAATGCCGTGGCGGGTACAATGTCGCCATCATGTTCAATCCCTCTTCCGACGATGTACGCCGCTTCTTTTGCGAGGTTTTCCGCAAGCAGCGCGCCAATGACATCCTGACCCCGCTCGAAGCGATGGCGTCCGACTGGGTGCGCCACCACCCCGAATACCACGACGTGCTCACCGACGTCGAGTCCGCGCTGGGCCGCAATTACTCGGTCGAAGGCGCGCAGGCCAACCCGTTCCTGCACCTGTCGATGCACCTGTCGATCGACGAACAGATCTCGATCGACCAGCCGCCCGGCATCCGCGACGCCGCCACCGCCCTCACCCTCAAGCTCGACGACGCCCACGCGGCGCAGCACGAAATCATGGAATGCCTGGGCGAGATGATCTGGAACGCCCAGCGCAACGGCACGCCGCCGGACGGTGCTGCTTACGTGGAAGCAATCCGTCGCCGCCTCCGCTAGCCACTACCGGCCATCGCGCCGCCGCTGCCGTCATCCTCGCGAACGCGGGGATCCATGGAACGGCTGATCCGTTCCAACTCAGATCGTAGCCAGTTCGACTCACAGGTTCCATGGATCCCGCCTGCGCGGCGATGACGGATTAACGGTCCCCGCATGAAAAAAGGCCACGCATCGCGTGGCCTTTCAGTTTCAGTAAGACAGAGTTACTTCACAACCGGCGCCGCCAGCGCTGCCGCCGGCACCACGGCTGGCGCAGGTTGCGCGCTGCCGGTTTCGTCCAGCGTGAACGCTTTCAGGCCCAGCACCGAGCTGCTGTACTGGCGAATCTGGTTGGCCAGCACGGGATCGCTATTGAGCTTGTGACCATACGAGGGCACCATGGCCTTCATCTTGGCATCCCACTCCGGCGTGGCCAGCTTGGCCTTGAACGCGGTTTGCAATACCTTGATCATGATCGGTGGCGCGGTCGAAGCGCCTGGCGAGGCACCGAGCAGAGCGACGATGCTGCCGTCAGCCGAGCCGACCACTTCGGTACCGAACTGCAGTACGCCGCCTTTTTCCGGCAGATCCTTGACGATCTGCACGCGCTGGCCGGCGTTTTGCAGGGTCCAGTCTTCCATCTTCGCTTCCGGCAGGTATTCGCGCAGGGTAGCCAGGCGGTCTTCCGGCGAGTTCAGCACCTGTTCGATCAGGTACTTGGTCAGCGGAATGTTGTCCCAGCCAGCTTGCAGCATCGGACGCACGTTGCCGGTGCCGATCGACGCTGGCAGGTCCACCCACGAACCGTTTTTCAGGAACTTGGTCGAGAACGTTGCGAACGGTCCGAACAGCAGGGCTTTCTTGCCGTCAATGATGCGGGTGTCCAGGTGCGGTACCGACATCGGTGGCGAACCGACCGATGCCTTGCCGTACACCTTGGCGGCATGCTTTTCCACCAGCGCCTGGTTGGTGGTGACCAGCCATTGGCCGCCGACCGGTACACCGCCGTAGCCCTTGGCTTCCGGGATGCCCGATTTTTCCAGCAGCGGCAGCGAACCGCCGCCGGCGCCCACGAACACGAACTTGGCGCGCACGGTTTTCACGGCATTGGTGTCGAGGTTCTTGACGGTGACGTTCCAGTTGCCGTCGGTGCCGCGCTTGATGTCTTCCACTTGCGTGCGCAGGTTGACGGTGGCGCCGTGCGAGTCGGTCAGGTGCTTGACCAGTGCGCGGGTCAGGTTGCCGAAGTTGACGTCGGTACCGATTTCCATGCGGGTGGCGGCGATCTTTTGCGACGGGTCACGGCCGGTCATCACCAGCGGCGCCCATTCGGCGATCTTGGCCGGGTCTTCCGAGTACAACATGCCCTTGAACAGGTTTTCCTTTTGCAGTGCAGCATAGCGCTTGCGCAGGAAATTGATGTTGTCATCGCCCCAGACAAAGGCCATGTGCGGCACATTGTTGATGAACGTGGTCGGCGCACCGAGGTAACCACTCTTGACCTGGTAGGCCCAGAACTGCTTCGACACTTCGAACTGCTCGTTGATTTCAACGGCTTTCTTGGTTTCGATGTGGCCGTCGGCCGCTTCCGGAGTGTAGTTCAGTTCGGCGAATGCCGAGTGGCCGGTGCCGGCGTTGTTCATCGCGTCCGAGCTCTCGGCCGCCACTTTGTCCATGCGCTCGTAGAAAGCCATGGTCAGGGTGGGATCGAGTTCCTTGAGCATGGTGCCCAGAGTGGCGCTCATGGTGCCGGCGCCGATCAACAGGACGTCGACCGGTTTGTCGTCGGTGGGTGCCGGCGGTTTGCTGCATGCGGCCAGGATCAGGCACGACATCAGGATAACAATTGACTTACGCATACGTAACTCCGTGGTGGTGATCGTGATGGGACAGTGCGGCCGGGCCATTGCCAGGAACGATGACTAGGTATCGAAGGTGGCTGTCTGCCGCTGAATCGAGGCGGATGAGGGGGTGACGGCTGCCGGCGCAAGCACGCATAAAGTTGCGCGCGTGTCCATAGTTAAAATCAAGGATATCGATTTTATCAGTGTACTCCTGGCGCCAAAATGGGGATAACACTTACGCAAACGTGCTCAAACTACGTAGTTACTAACCGCAGAACGATGTAAAAAAGCCACGACAACCGGAGATTGGCGTGGCTTTGATGAGTGGGAGAAACGATCAGCGATGCACGGCCATCGTCCCCGGCAAGCTATGCAGGTAAGCGGCCAGGTCCTTGATGTCCTGGTTGCTCAGCGGCTTGACCTGGCCGGTCATGATGGCGTTGTTGCGGCCGTAAGCGCCGTCACCGCGCTTGTAGGCGGTGAGCGCATGTTCGAGGTAGTCGCGGTGCTGGCCGGCCAGCTTCGGATAGCTGGGGTCGAGCGGCGTGTTGTAGTCCTTGCCGTGGCAGGTAAAACAGTTGTACTTGTCGGCCAGCGCCTTGCCATTGGCCACGTTGCCGGCGGCCTGGGCCGTCATGGAGATTGCGGCGCACGCGAAGGCGGCAACCAATGTTTTGATAGTGAGGTGATTCATTTTGCGCTCCCGGCCCTGGTTTGCTGCGCATAGAATGCGGCGACGTCGGCAATGTCCTGGTCCGACAGGCTGGCGGCGATGCCACGCATGCTCGGATGCTTGCGGTCGCCTTTCTTGTAGGCTTGCAGCGCAGCCTCGATGTACTTGGCGCCCTGGCCGCCGATCATCGGCACTTGGTAGACTTCCGGGAACGTGGCCTTGTAGCCGGGGATGCCATGACAGCCGATGCACATTTCGATCTTTGCTTTGGCGGCCTGGGCATTGCCCACGATTTCCGCCGCCGTTCCCGCCTGGGTAAAGCCGACTAAAAGAAGAAATGGAAGTGCTGTGATTTTTTTCATGGTCTTTGCTAGGTGGGTAATCGACGCCGGCTACTGAACACTTGACTTTTGCACTACCAGTGCAGGGATTCTAACCTAACAAATTTGACAAAGCTACACAGTCACGTCGCTGGAAACAACACCGGCGGCGCCGTCTTTTGCAGTGCAGCGTAAAGCGCTCACGCCCCTTCTCCACTATACTTGGTGCCATCGTCCACGCTCCGAGACCCACGCATGCAAGCTACTGCCCGCTTTGAAGGTTCCGATCAATACGTCGCCACCGCCGACCTCAAGCTGGCGGTCAACGCCGCCCTCACCCTGCAGCGTCCGTTGCTGATCAAGGGCGAGCCCGGCACCGGCAAAACCATGCTGGCCGAGGAAGTGGCCGCGGCACTGAACATGCCGCTGATGCAGTGGCACATCAAGTCCACCACCAAGGCCCAGCAGGGCCTGTACGAATACGACGCCGTCTCGCGCCTGCGCGATTCGCAACTCGGCGACGAGCGCGTGCGCGACATCCAGAACTACATCGTCAAGGGCGTGCTGTGGCAGGCGTTCACCGCGCCGGCGCCGGTCGTGCTGCTGATCGACGAGATCGACAAGGCCGACATCGAATTCCCCAACGACCTGCTGCGCGAACTCGACCGCATGGAGTTCTACGTGTACGAAACGCGCGAGATGGTGCGCGCCGTGCACCGGCCGCTGGTGATCATCACGTCCAACAACGAAAAGGAACTACCCGACGCCTTCCTGCGCCGCTGCTTCTTCCACTACATCCAGTTCCCCGACCGCGAGACGATGGCGCGCATCGTCGAAGTGCACTACCCGCATTTGAAACGCGAACTGCTGGCGCAGGCCCTGCAAACCTTTTACGCCGTGCGCGACGTGCCCGGCCTGAAGAAAAAGCCGTCCACCTCCGAATTCCTCGACTGGCTCAAACTGCTGATGGCCGAGGACATCGGCCCCGAAGCGCTGCACGGCGTGGACCACAAGTCCATCGTGCCGCCGCTGCACGGCGCCCTGCTGAAAAACGAGCAGGACGTGCACTTGTTCGAACGGCTGGTGCAGATGGCAAGGGCCAACCGTTGACCGGGCGCTGAGATGCTGATCGATTTCTTTTTCACCCTGAAAGACGCCAAAATCCCGGTGTCGATCAAGGAGTTCCTGACGCTGCTGGAAGCGTTGCAAAAGAACGTGATCGACACGTCGCTCGACGACTTTTACTACCTGGCGCGCCTGACGCTGGTCAAAGACGAAGCCCACTACGACAAGTTCGACCGCGCCTTTGGCCTGTACTTCAAGGGCATCGCCGCCCACTTCGACGAAAAGAGCGAGATCCCGCTCGACTGGCTGCTGCAAAAGATGAAGCGCGAGCTCACCGACGAACAAAAGGCGCAGCTGGAAAAATTCGGCTACGACAAGCTGATGGACCGCCTGGCCGAGCTGTTAAAAGAGCAGAAGGAGCGCCACGAGGGCGGCAGCAAGTGGATCGGCACCGGCGGCACGTCGCCGTTCGGCCACGGCGGCACCAACCCGGAGGGCATCCGCATCGGCGGCAAGGGCGGCAACCGCACGGCGGTCAAGGTGTGGGAAGAGCGCGCGTTCAAGGACTACGACGGCGAGCGCGAAATCGGCACCCGCAACATCAAGGTGGCGCTGCGCCGGCTGCGCAAGTTCGCCCGCGAAGGCGCCCACGAAGAACTGGCGCTCGACGCCACCATCCACGCTACCGCCAGCAACGCCGGCTTCCTCGATTTAAAAATGCAGCCCGAGCGCAAGAACAACATCAAGGTGCTGATGCTGTTCGACGTCGGCGGTTCGATGGACGACCATATCGAGCGCACCGAGGAACTGTTCGCCGCCTCGCGCACCGAATTCAAGAACATGGAGTTCTACTACTTCCACAATTGCGTGTACGACTTCGTGTGGAAGAACAACCGCCGCCGCCAGTCCGAGCGCTTCAATACCTGGGACATCCTGCGCAAGTACCCGCCCGACACCAAGCTCATTTTCGTCGGCGACGCCACCATGAGCCCCTACGAGGTGCTGCACCCGGGCGGCTCGGTCGAGTACAACAACAGGGAAGCGGGTAGCGAGTGGCTCACGCGCTTTACCAACGCGTTTCCGAAGTTCGTTTGGTTGAATCCCGAGCCGGAAGGCTCGTGGCAGTACCGGCAGTCGATTGCCATCATCCGCCAGTTGATGAACAACCGCATGTATCCGATCACGATCGATGGGCTGGAGCGGGCGATGCGCGCGCTCAGCAAATAGAGGGGCCGCTCACGAGCAGCCTGCTAGCCAGGCAACTGCAAGCGGTAACCAACCGCTGTCTCGGTCAGCAAAAACTTCGGCTGGGCCGGATCGGCTTCGAGCTTGTGGCGCAGGTGGCCCATGTAAATGCGCAGGTAGTGGCCGTTTTCCGACTGCGATGGCCCCCACACGGCGCGCAGCAGCTGCGGGTTGGTCATCACCCGGCCCGCATTGGCCACCAGCACCGCCAGCAGCCGGTACTCGGTGGGCGTGAGGTGCACATTCTCGCCGCCGCGCGTCACGCGGCGGTTCTGCAAATCCACGGCCACGTCGCCGAAGTTGATCAGGCCTTCCTTGCTGGCCGCCGGCTGACGCTGGCGGCGCAAGGTCGCGCGCACGCGGGCCAGCAGCTCCCCTACCCCGAACGGCTTGGTCAGGTAGTCGTCGGCGCCAGCATCGAGCGCGCGGATCTTGTCCGCTTCATTGACCCGGGCCGAGAGCACGATCACCGGCGCCGACGACCACTTGCGCAGGTCGAGCACGAAGTCGATGCCGTCGCCATCGGGCAGGCCCAGGTCCAGCACGATCAGGTCGGGCTTGCGGGTGCCGGCGTCGATCAGGCCCCGTTGCAGCGTGGCCGCTTCGAACACCTGCCAGCCCTCCTCTTCCAGCGCGGCGCGCACGAAGCGGCGGATTTGCGGCTCGTCTTCCACCAGCAAGGCGGTAGGCGCGGTGGCGAGATGGTCATGCTCGGTCATGGTGTCTCCGGTTCGGCTTCCAGCTCGGGCATGGCCGGTGGGGTGCCCAGTGGCAGGGTGAAGGTAAAGGCGGCGCCGCCGAGCGGCGCCGCGTGAGCGGTGGCGCTGATACGGCCGCCATGCGCTTCGACGATGGCGCGGCAAATTGCCAGCCCCAGGCCGACGCCGGGCTTGGCCGATTCGCGCTCGCCCCGCGTGAATTTTTCGAAGATCGCTTCCTCGCGCCCTGGCGGCAGACCGGGGCCGTCGTCCGCCACGGTGATATTGATCCACTGGCCGTGCAGCGCGGCGCCAATGGCGATGGTCGATCCGGGCGGCGTGTACTTGGCGGCGTTTTCCACCAGGTTGGCCAGCACCCGCTCGATCAGCACGGCGTCGTAGCGCAGCAGCGGCAGGTGATGGGGCAGCTCAGTGCGCACGTGGTGGCTTTGCAGTTGCGAGCCGCTGGCGCGCAAGGCGCTGCCCACCACTTCCTCGAGCGGCTGCCATTGCAGGTTGAATTTCACTTCGCCGCTCTGGATGCGCGCCATGTCGAGCAGGTTGGTCACCATGGCGCTCATGCGCAGCGCCTCGTCGTGCAGCGCCACCGCCACCTCGCGCTGGGCGTCGGGCAGCGGCGGTTTGGCGCCGGCCAGCGCTTCCGACAAGCCGACGAGCGACGTCAACGGCGTGCGCACGTCGTGCGACAGTGCCGCCAAGAGTGAATTGCGCAATCGCTCCGACTCCATGTTCACCAGCGCGTTCTGCGCCACCTCGATGTAATGCACGCGCTCGAGCGCAATCGCGGCCAGCGCGGCAAAGGTATCGAGCTGCTGGCGTTGTTCGGGAATCAGGAGCCAGCGCTGGCGCAGCGGCTCGATCGCCAGCACGCCCCGGGTGCGCATCGGCGCGACCAGCGGCAGGTAGAACAGCGCACTGGCCGGCAGCGTATCGGTACCCAGGCCCGCACTCTCGGCATTGTCGAACGCCCACTGGGCAATGCCCACGTCGAGCGTGACGCCGGCAGGCGGCGGCAGCAGGCGGCCATCGGCGTCGGGCAGCAGCAAGGTGGCGCGGGCGCGGAAGGCGTTTTCGATGAACAGGCGGGTGGTGTCGAAGATTTGCTCGGTTTGCAGCGCGCCCGACAGCTCGCGGGCGAACTCGTACAGGGAGCGCGAGCGCTTCTCGCGCTGCGCCGCCACCCGCGCCTGGAAGCGCAGACCAGACGTCAGGTGGCCTGTGATCAGGCCCACGGCCAGCATCACCATGAAGGTGATCACGTACTGGAAGTCGGAAACGGCAAAGTCGAAGCGCGGCGTGACGAAGAAAAAGTCGAAGCAGGCCACGCTCACGCAGGTGGCCACCACCGACGGGCCGCGCCCGAAGCGCACGGCCGTGAGCAGCACGCCGAGCAGGAACAACATGGCGATATTGGCCAGGTCCAGCCAGGCCAGCAGCGGCATGGCGGCCAGTGCGATGGCGATGCTGGAGACAACCGCCACGGCGTAGCCGGTGGCGCGTTGCTGTTGCCACGGCAGGCGCACGCCGGAGGCTCCCGGCGCTCCGCGTACATCATTGCCAGGTTCGCCATAGCCGTCCGCGTGGTCGGCGTCGGCAGCGGCATCGGCGCCCCAGGCGGTACCCGTGCTGTTTTTGCCCGGGTTGGCCGGCGCCTCGATGCTGGCCGCGCCGATTTCCACCAGGTCCAGGTCTGGCGCATAGCGGGCCAGGCGCTTGATGTGCGGCGTTTGCCACGGCCAGGATGAGCGTGAGCGTCCCAGCACGAACTTCGACAGGTTGTGGCTGCGCGCATACTCCACCGCCGCCAGCGCCACGTCGCGGCCCGGCACCACGGCCGTGGTGGCGCCCAGGTCTTCGGCCAGTTTCAAGGTGCGCAGGATCTGCTCGCGGCGCGCGGCGGGCAGCTTTTGCAGCGCCGGCGTCTCCACGTAGATCGCGTGCCAGTCAGTGCCCAGCTGGCCGGCCAGGCGCGCCGTGCTGCGCACCGTGTGCTCGGCGCCGGGATTCGGACCCACGCACGCCAGCAGCGCGGCGCCGGTTTTCCAGATGTCGGCAATCGACTGCTCCACGCGGTACGCGCGCACATCGTCCTCGATACGGTCGGCGGTGCGGCGCAGCGCCAGCTCGCGCAGGGCGATCAAATTCCCCTTGCGGAAGAAGTTTTTCGAGGCCCGCTCGGCCTGCGGCGCCTGGTACACCTTGCCGCTTTTCAGGCGCGCCAGCAGTTCGTCGGCCGGCAGATCGACCAGCACCACCTCGTCGGCCTGGTCGAACACGGTATCGGGTACCGTCTCGCCCACGCGGATGCCGGTGATGCCGCCCACCACGTCGTTGAGGCTTTCCAGGTGCTGGACGTTGACGGTGGTGAGCACGTCGATGCCGGCGTCGCGCAGTTCTTCGACGTCCTGCCAGCGCTTGGGGTGGCGCGAACCGGGCGCGTTCGAGTGCGCCAGTTCGTCCATCAGGATCAGCGGTGGATGGCGCTCGAGCGCGGCATCGAGGTCGAATTCGGCCAGGGTGCGGCCACGATGCTCGACCGCGCGCGGCGGCAGGACCTCCAGCCCGGCCAGCATGGCGGCGGTCTCGCTGCGTCCGTGGGTTTCCACCACGCCGACCAGGACCTCGTTGCCCTCAAGCTGAAGCTTGCGGGCGGCAGCGAGCATGGCGTAGGTTTTGCCCACCCCGGCCGACGCGCCAAAATAAATGCGCAGCTTGCCGCGCGCGGCGCGCCGCTCCCGGGCCTGGACTTGCGCCAGCAAGGCGTCGGGATCGGGGCGCTGGCTATCGTGGGGAATGGACATGCGGCGATTCTACCTGAGCGGATAAATCAGCGGCCAGTCTGGTCGAGCGCCAGGTTGAGCGCCAGGACGTTGACGCGCGGCTCGCCGAAAAAGCCCAGGTACTGCGGACGCGTATGCTGCTCGATCAGCGCCAGCACCTGCTTGGTGTTGAACTGGCGGGCAGCGGCCACGCGGGCGGCCTGGTAGCGGGCGGCGGCCGGGCTGATCTCGGGATCGAGGCCGCTGGCCGAGGCGGTCACCAGGTCCACCGGAATGGGCTGGGTGTTGGAGGGATCAAGCGCCTTGAGGGCGTCGATACGGCCTTTCACGGCGTCGATCTGGGCCGCGTTGGTGGGGCCGAAGTTGGTGCCGGAAGAACCGGCGCCGTTATTGGGCATCGGACCGGTGCCCGACGGGCGGCCCCAGAAGTATTTCGGTGAACTGAACGACTGGCCGATCAGCGACGAGCCGACGGTTTTGCCGTCGACCTGTACCAGGCTGCCCGCCGCTTCGGCAGGAAAGGCGGCGGAGGCAACCCCGGAGACGGCCAGCGGGTAAAGCACGCCGCAGAGAATGGTGAGTGCGCCGAAGATGACCAGGGCGGGACGGAAGTGGGATGTCATGACAGCTCCAATTATTTAAGTTAACTCTGAATCCGTCATCCCCGCGGAAGCGGGGATGACGGATTAAAGGCTGGTGGTTCAGACAAGATGCAGCGCAGCGAGCACCATGTCGATCAGCTTGATGCCCACGAACGGCAGCACGATCCCGCCCAGGCCATACAGCAGCAGGTTGCGGCGCAGCAGCGCTACCGCGCCAATGGCCCGGTACTTCACGCCCTTGAGCGCCAGCGGTATCAAGACCACGATGATCAGCGCATTGAAAATCACCGCCGACATGATCGCCGACGACGGGCTGGCAAGTTGCATCACGTCGAGCGCCTTCAGTTGCGGATAGGTGCCCACGAATGCCGCCGGGATGATGGCGAAATACTTGGCAATGTCGTTCGAGATCGAGAACGTGGTCAGCGCGCCGCGCGTCATCAGCATCTGCTTGCCGATTTCGACGATTTCCAGCAGCTTGGTCGGATTCGAGTCCAGGTCCACCATGTTGCCGGCTTCCTTGGCCGCTTGCGTGCCCGAGTTCATCGCCACCGCCACGTCGGCCTGGGCCAGCGCCGGGGCGTCGTTGGTGCCGTCGCCGGTCATCGCCACCAGGCGGCCTTCGGCCTGGTACTTGCGGATCAGTTTCAGCTTGTCTTCCGGCGTGGCTTCGGCCAGGAAGTCGTCCACGCCCGCTTCGGCAGCGATGGCGGCAGCGGTCAGCTGGTTGTCGCCGGTGATCATCACGGTCTTGATGCCCATGCGGCGCAGCTCGCCGAAACGCTCCTTGATGCCGCCCTTGACGATGTCCTTCAGTTCCACCACGCCCATCACGCGGCCACCATCGGTGACCACCAGCGGCGTGCTGCCGCGGCGCGAGATGTCGTCCACCGCGCGGCCCACTTCGGCCGGGTAAGCATTGGGCTGGCCCAGCGACTCGACGTAGCGGCGCACGCTGTCGGCGGCGCCCTTGCGCACGGCGCGTTCGCCGATATCGACACCGCTCATGCGGGTTTGCGCGGTGAACGGCACGAACACGGCGTTCAGGGACGCCATTTCGCGTTCGCGGATGTTGAACTTCTGCTTGGCCAGCACCACGATGCTGCGCCCTTCCGGGGTTTCGTCGGCCAGCGAGGCCAGTTGCGCCACGTCGGCCAACTGCTGCTCGGTCACGCCGGGCGCCGGCACGAAACTCGATGCCTGGCGGTTACCGAGCGTGATGGTGCCGGTTTTATCGAGCATCAGCACGTCGACGTCGCCCGCCGCTTCCACGGCGCGGCCGGAGGTAGCGATCACGTTGGCCTGCATCATGCGGCTCATGCCAGCCACGCCGATGGCCGACAGCAGGCCGCCAATCGTGGTCGGAATCAGGCACACCAGCAGCGCGATCAGCACCGTGATGGTGACCGGCGTGCCCGATTGGGCAGCCTGCACCGAGAACAGCGAGAACGGCAGCAAGGTGATGGTCACGATCAGGAACACGATGGTCAAAGCGACCAGCAAGATGGTGAGCGCGATCTCGTTCGGAGTTTTCTGGCGCTTGGCGCCTTCCACCATCGAGATCATGCGGTCGAGGAAGGTCTCGCCAGGATTGACGGTGACCTTCACCACCAGCCAGTCCGACAGCACGCGGGTACCGCCGGTGACCGACGAAAAGTCGCCGCCCGACTCGCGGATCACGGGGGCCGATTCGCCGGTGATCGCGCTTTCGTCCACCGAGGCTACGCCTTCGATCACTTCACCGTCGATCGGGATGACATCGCCCGCTTCCACCAGGATGTAGTGTCCCTTGACCAGATCGGTGGCCGGCTGCGGCAGCCAGGTGGTGCCGTACTTGGGCGTGGCCAGCTTCTTGGCGCTCACGGTTTGCTTGAGGTTGCGCAGCGACGCCGCTTGCGCCTTGCTGCGGCCTTCGGCCAGCGCCTCGGCAAAGTTCGCGAACAGCACCGTGAACCACAGCCAGACCGAGATCGCCAGGATAAAGCCGGCCGGCGCCTCGCCCTGGCCGAACAGCGCCTGCAGGTACAACAAGGTGGTGATGATGCTGCCGACGTACACGACAAACATCACCGGGCTGCGCACCTGGGTGGCAGGGCTGAGTTTTTTGAACGAGTCGGCAATCGCCGGCAGCAGCAGTTCGGCGTCGAACAGGCGCAGCTTTTTAGGCGCCGGATTGGCGGGGCTGGCGGGGTTGGTAAACAGCGTCATTTCTTTTGGAGTCGTTGACATGATGGGATCCTGCGAATTAATGAGCAAACATCTGCAAGTGTTCAACCACGGGACCGAGCGCCAGCGCCGGCACGTAATTGAGCACGCCGACCAGCACCACCACGCCGATCAACAGGCCGATGAACATCGGGCCGTGGGTGGGCATGGTGCCGGCATTGGCGCCCAGGCGCTGCTTGCCGGCCAGCGAACCGGCCACCGCCAGGATCGGCACGATCACGGCAAAGCGGCCGAACCAGATCGCCACTGCCAGCAAAGTGTTGTAGAACGGCGTGTTGGCGGACAGGCCGGCAAACGCGCTGCCGTTGTTGTTGGCGGCCGAACTCAGGGCATACAGAATTTCGGAGAAGCCGTGGGCGCCGGGGTTGAGGATGCCGGCGCGACCAAGATCGGTCATCACCGCCAGCGCGGTACCGGCCAGCACCAGGGTCGGCGTAACCAGGATGGCAATCGATGTCATCTTCATTTCGTACGCCTGGATTTTCTTGCCCAGGTATTCGGGCGTGCGGCCGATCATCAAACCGGCGATGAACACGGCCAGGATGGCGAAGATCAGCATGCCGTACAGGCCCGAACCGACGCCGCCGAAGATCACTTCACCGAACTGCATCAGCACCATCGGGATCATGCCGCCGATCGGGGTAAACGAGTCGTGCATGGAGTTGACCGCACCGCAAGACGCTGCGGTCGTGACAGCGGCGAACAGCGTGGAAGCGCTGATGCCGAAGCGCGTTTCCTTGCCTTCCATATTGCCGCCCGATTGCAGGCTGCTGGCCGTCTGGTCGATGTGCAACGCCTGCAGCGCCGGGTGGACCTGCTGTTCGGCGCTCATCACCACCAGCGTGGCGGCGACAAACAGCACCGTCATGGCGCCCAGCACCGCCCAGCCCTGGCGGCGGTCGCCGACCATGCGGCCGAACGCGAAGCACAGGCCGGCCGGGATCAGGAAGATCGCCAGCATCTGCACGAAGTTGGTCAGCGCGGTCGGGTTTTCATACGGGTGGGCCGAGTTGGCGTTGAAGAAGCCGCCGCCATTGGTACCCAGCATCTTGATCGCTTCCTGCGACGCCACCGGCCCCATGGCCAGGGTTTGCGTCCTGGTGGTCAGCGTTTCGGTCACCGGCTGGCCCTTGGCATCCTTGATCGGCTGGTTGTCGGCGTCCACTTTCGGCTGGGTGTAGGTGACTGCGTCGATCAGCTGCACCTCTTTATAGGCCGAGAAGTTCTGGATCACGCCCTGGCCGGCCAGGAAAATCGCCAGGATCAGCGACAGCGGCAGCAGCACGTACAGGGTCGAACGGGTGACGTCGGCCCAGAAATTGCCGATCGATTTGCTCGAGCGCGACGAGAAGCCGCGGATCAGCGCAAAGCACACGGCCATGCCAGTGGCGGCCGAGAAGAAGTTCTGGCCGGTGAGCACCAGCATCTGGGTCAGGTAGCTCATGGTCTGTTCGCCGCTGTAGCCCTGCCAGTTGGTGTTGGCGACAAAGCTCACTGCCGTGTTGAACGCGGAATCGGGGCTGACATTGGCCATGCCCTGGGGGTTCAACGGTAAAAATGCCTGCAGGCGCTGCAGGCCGTAAACGGCCAGGGCACCGAGGGCGTTGAACGACAGCAGTGCAATGGCGTAAGTTTTCCAGCCCTGGCCCTGCGCCTGGCCGTCCTGGTCGGCGATGCCGGCGGCGCGGTACAGCAGGCGTTCGAGCTTGCCGAGCCAGCCCAGGCCGGGAATGGCGGCGACAGTGCCATCGCCTGCCCGGGCCAGCACCACGCCCAGCGGCCAGGCCAGCGCCAGCAGCACGACCAGGAACATCACCAGCAGCACGATCGATTGGGTGGTCATCACAGTTCCTCCGCTTTCAGGAGCGCGAGCACCAGGTACACCAGCAAGCCGGCGGACGCGATACCACCGATCACGTAGAAGATGCTCATGGCTGGCCTCCCAGCTTGTCGCAGCCGACGGCCATCGCCCAGATCGCGACGGTGAAGGCCGCGATCACACCAATAAATATAAAATCCATCACACCCTCGAAGGTCTTGTTTTGATGGATGAGAGGTTAGCGGCAGGGGTCTAAAGATTTTGTAAAGACTTGGCTGGCGGGTGTAAACAAACTGTAAACGCGCCGTAAAAACCCGCCCCTTTTACGGTTTGTTTACGCGGGCCTGGGTACTATTTAGAACATTTTTACAGGCGCAGGCATAGGCTGGACCTCTCTTCCACCACTTGTACTCATCATGAATATTTCGTTTCGCGGCATCTGGGTGCCGCTGGCCACGCCCATGGACCACGGCGAGATCGACCTGGCCCGCCTGCAAACGCTGGCCGACCGCCTGATCGCCGAGGGCGCACATGGCCTGGTCGTCTGCGGCACCACCGGCGAGGCGCCGCAGCTGGACCTGGCCGAGCAATCGACCGTGCTCTCGGCCGTGCTGGAAACCGCGCACCGCCGCTGCCCGGTGCTGATGGGCGTGGGCGGCAGCGACACCCATGCCGCCGCCGCGAAGGTTCGCGAGTTCGACGACACTGAACTGGCCGGCTACCTGGTGGCCACCCCGGCCTACGTGCGACCGTCGCAGGAAGGCCTGCTGCGCCACTTCGAAACGATCGCCGACGCCACCGACCGTCCCATCGTGCTGTACAACGTACCGGCGCGCACCGGCGTGAACCTGGAACTGGCCACCGCGCGCACGCTGGCGCAGCACCCGCAGTTTGCCGCCATCAAGGAAGCGGGCGGCAGCCTGCAAAGAATGGAAGAGCTGGTGCGCCACACGCCGCTGGCCATGCTGTGCGGCGACGACGCGCTGCTGTTCGCTGCGCTATGCGCCGGTGGCCACGGCGCCATCTCGGCCGCAGCCCATATCCGCGTCGATTTGTTCGTGCAAGTCTATGACCTGGTCCATGCCGGCCACCTGGCCGAGGCCATGACCCTGTTCGACCATCTGCTGCCGGTGATCCACCTGCTGTTCTCGGAACCGAATCCGGCACCCTTGAAGGCCGCGCTGGCCATGCAGGGCCTGCTGCGCGACGAGCTGCGCCTGCCCATGACGCCCGCCAGCAGCCCCTGCCGCACCCGGCTGGCGGCCGCGCTGGCGGCGCTCGATGCCATACCAGCGTATCATCGTCACGAGGAGGTAACAGCATGATCGTCGCACTCACCGGTAACAACGAACACGATGGCAACCACGCCGTCTCCGACCTGGCCGAAGAACTGGCGCTGCTGCGGGTAGCCGCCGGCAACCGCGTGCTGCTGGTCTGCCCCGAACCCTGCGCCTACGATCCCCAGCTCTACGACGACCTGGTGATCGACGCCTCGCATAATCAGGCGCGCGATGCGGCCTCGCTGGCCGGCGCCGCCGTCATCGTCGCGCTGCTGCGCCGCGCCGACCTCGAACACCAGGACCACGCCGCGCTGCTGGCGCGCCTGCGTGAGGCCAGCGCCGCCAATCCCGGCGCCAGGCTGCTGGTCACCGTGGCCCACGGCAGCGAACCGCTCACGCCGCACCAGACCGGATGCCTGCTGGTATTCGTGGCCCAGCTGCCGGGCGCGCGCCTGGCCGACACCCTGGTGCTCGACCACGACACCTATCACTCGCACCACAGCGCCTTCGAGGCAGATGCCTACAAGACCGCCAACGTGCTGTGCGCGCCCGAAGTGCGCCACCTGTATCGCCAGGTGTTCAGCGGCAGGTAACGAAAATCGAGCCGGGCGGAATGAAACCCGGCCGGCTCGATCAGAACAGGTAAAAAATGATCAGAAGGTTTTGCTGATGGTGAGCACCAGCGCGGTCTTGCCGGTGAACTTGCCGTTCACTGGCGACGCGTACGCGGTCTTGCTGGCGTTCGTCCCCACCACGGCCAGCGCACCGGAGACGATGCCGAAGTCGCGGGTGACGCCCACTTTCCAGTCGGTGTAGTTCGATACGTCGTTGTTCTTCACCTTCTGGTGGCCGGCGTGCAGGTTGATGGTATTGCCCTCGCCTGCCTCGATATTGGCGCCAACATCGAGGTAGCCGCTGTTCTTGCTATCGACGAAGCCGAACAGGTTGGTCACCGAATGCGAGTACTTCACGTAGGCGGGACCGAAGCCCAGCTGACCATACACCTCGGTGGTATTGGCATTGGCAAAGCCGGCGACGTTTTTCAGGCCGTTCGACGGGTACACATAAGTGAGCACACCGACGTCGTAGGAGACCGCATCGCTCAGCTGTCCGCGCTTGCCGCCATAGATGTCGAGTTCCACGTCGCCATCGCCGCCGGCATCCCTGGTCCACTTGATCGACGATGCCCAGGCGCCGAGATACAGGCCGGTGGGGTTGTTGACGTAATCGGCACCGCCCTGCACGGCCGGCTGCAAACGGGTTTGCGAGATGCCGCGGAAGCGGTAGTCGGAGACCACGGCGGCGTTGAAGCTTACCTCGTTATCGGGCTTAGCTGCGACCGCAGCTTCCTGGGCGTGCACCGCACCTGCGGCAAAAGCGGCGCCGAGCGCGGCGGCCAGTAGTAATTTGTTCATGTTGCGCTTTCCATTAGTAGTGGGATGTCTGAGTAAATCGCCCGAACTCCGCGCCGGGCAGCGACTGCATCACCGCATCCATCACCGGCGTGACCATCGCAGCGCCCACGCACAGCCACACCTTCATGCGGGTGCCTTGTTCGCAGATTTCGATGCGGATGAATTCGAGCGAATCGCCGCAGATGCGCGTGACCATGCGGCGCAACTGGGTGACCGCTGCCGTGTCGACCTTGAGCGTCATTACGCAAGGGAACTGGTTCATAACGACTCCGATGAGGGTTGTGCGATGGAGTCAGCTTATCGGGCGGCCCGTAAAAACGGTCTAAAAAGACGGGGGCCTCCTGTAAACATCGTGTATAAATTGCCGCTGTTTGCTCCGGTTGAGGATAGAATACGCAAACACGCACAATTGACTGTACATAAACCCAGTACATAGTCCCAGTACTCAGTTCAGCACCTAAACCAGCATCGACATTATCAGCTTGATCACGTATGGCCACTAAAAAACCAGTTTCCGACTATAGCGAATCCTCCATCCGGGTCCTCAAGGGCCTGGAACCAGTCAAGCAGCGCCCGGGCATGTACACCCGCACCGAGAACCCGCTGCACATCATCCAGGAAGTCATCGACAACGCCTCGGACGAAGCACTGGGCGGCCATTGCAAGAACATTATCGTCACCCAGAACGCCGACGGCAGCATCACGGTGGAGGATGACGGCCGTGGCATTCCGGTCGGCCTGCACCCCGAAGAAGGCGTGCCCACGGTGGAAATCGTGTTTACGCGCCTGCACGCGGGCGGCAAATTCGACAAGGGTTCGGGCGGCGCCTACGCATTCTCGGGCGGTTTGCACGGCGTGGGCGTCTCGGTCACCAACGCGCTGTCCAAGCGCCTGGAGATCACGGTCTGGCGCAAGGAACCCAATGGCACCGGCCTGCACCACCTGGTGTTCGAGCATGGCGACGTGGTCGAACCGCTGACGTCCGTGGTCGCGCCGCGCGACGGCAAAAAATCCGGCACCCGCGTGACCGCCTGGCCCGATGCGAAATACTTCGACTCGCCGGCGATCTCGCAAACCGAGCTGCAACGCCTGCTGCGCTCCAAGGCCGTGCTGCTGCCGGGTGTGACCGTCACGCTCACCAACGCCAAGACTGGCGAATCGCAGACCTGGCAGTACAACGACGGCTTGCGCGGCTACCTGACCGAGGCGCTGGCGCAGGCGACCGACGGCGAAACCCTGATACCGCTGTTCGAAGGCGCGCAGTTTGCCGGCCCCGACACCGAAGGCTTTGCCGAAGGCGAAGGCGCGGCGTGGGTGGTGGCATGGACCGAGCAAGGCGCGGTGGTGCGCGAATCGTACGTGAACCTGATCCCCACGCCCAACGGCGGCACCCACGAATCGGGACTGCGCGACGGCCTGTATGGCGCCGTCAAAAACTTCGTCGAGATGCACTCGCTGCTGCCAAAAGGCGTCAAGCTGCTGCCCGAAGACGTGTTTGCGCGCGTGTCGTTCGTGTTGTCGGCCAAGGTGCTGGACCCGCAATTCCAGGGCCAGATCAAGGAGCGCCTCAATTCGCGCGACGCAGTGCGACTGGTCTCCACGTATTCCAAGCCGGCGCTCGAGCTGTGGCTCAATCACCACGTCGACTACGGCAAAAAGCTGGCCGAACTGGTGATCAAGCAGGCGCAATCGCGTCTGCGCTCGCTGCAAAAAGTGGAAAAGAAGAAGTCGTCGGGCGTGGCGGTTTTGCCGGGCAAGCTGACCGACTGCGAATCGACCGATGTCACCCGCACCGAATTGTTCCTGGTCGAGGGCGACTCTGCGGGCGGTTCGGCCAAGATGGGCCGCGACAAGGAATTCCAGGCCATCCTGCCACTGCGCGGCAAGGTGCTCAACTCGTGGGAAACCGATCGTGACCGCCTGTTCGCCAACAACGAGATCCACGATATCTCGGTGGCGATCGGCGTCGATCCGCACAGCGCCACCGACACGCCGGATTTGTCCGGTCTGCGCTACGGCAAAATCTGCATCCTGTCCGATGCGGACGTCGATGGATCGCACATCCAGGTGCTGCTGCTCACCCTCTTCTTCCGCCACTTCCCGGGCCTGATCGCCAACGGCAATATCTGCATCGCCCGCCCGCCGCTATATCGCGTCGATGCGCCGGCGCGCGGCAAGAAGCCGATCCAGAAGCTGTACGCGCTCGACCCGGGCGAACTGGTGGCCATCGAGGACAAGCTGCGCAAGGATGGCCTGAAGGAAGGCGCCTGGTCGATCTCGCGCTTCAAGGGCCTGGGCGAGATGAACGCCGAACAGCTGTGGGAAACCACGATGAACCCGGACACGCGCCGCCTGCTGCCAGTGGCCCTGGGCGAGTACGAACACGGCGCCTCGGCCGCACGCTTCAATATGCTGATGGGTAAAGGCGAAGCTGCCGCCCGCCGCGCCTGGATCGAAGAACACGGCAACGAAGCCGAAGCAGATATCTAATAGAACCACTGACATGACTCAAGCAAATCTCTTTGACGAATCGCTGCCCGACCCGGACGGCGCCCTGCCGCCCGGCGGCCCCACCGACGGCGGCGAAACGCTCACGCTGTCCACCTTTGCCGAACGCGCCTACCTCGATTACGCCATCTCGGTGGTCAAGGGCCGCGCCCTGCCCGATGTGTGCGACGGCCAGAAGCCGGTGCAGCGCCGCATCCTGTATGCGATGAACGAAATGGGCCTCAACTCCACCGCCAAGCCGCGCAAATCGGCCACGGTGGTGGGCGACGTGCTCGGTAAATTGCACCCGCACGGCGACCAGTCGGTGTACGACGCCATGGTGCGCATGGCGCAGGACTTCTCGCTGCGCTATCCGCTGGTCGATGGCCAGGGTAACTTCGGCTCGCGCGACGGCGACGGCGCGGCAGCGATGCGCTACACCGAAGCGCGTTTGACGCCGATTGCCAAGGTGCTGATGGACGAGATCAATCTCGGCACCGTCGACTTCCAGGCCAACTACGACGGCTCCACCGAGGAACCGAGCCTGCTGCCGGCACGCCTGCCGATGGTGCTGCTCAACGGCGCCTCCGGTATCGCGGTGGGCCTGGCCACCGAAATCCCGTCGCACAACCTGACCGAAGTGGCGCAGGCGGCGGTGGCGATGATCAGGAATCCCAAGATCACCCACGGCGAATTGATGGCGCTGATCCCCGGCCCGGACTTCCCGGGCGGCGGCCAGATCATCACCACGGCCACGCAGATCAGCGACATGTACGCCAATGGGCGCGGCAGCATGAAGGTGCGCGCGCGCTGGAAGATCGAAGAGCTGGCGCGCGGCCAGTGGCAGGCAGTCGTCAACGAACTGCCGCCCGGTACCTCGTCGCAGAAGGTGCTCGAGGAAATCGAGGAGCTGACCAATCCCAAGGTCAAGATGGGCAAGAAGGCGCTGTCGCCGGAACAGCTGGCGCTCAAATCGCTGATCTTGAATTCTCTCGACACCATCCGCGACGAATCGGGCCGCGCGGCGCCGGTGCGCCTGGTGTTCGAACCGAAGTCGAAAAACCAGGACCAGACCGAATTCATGCTGATGCTGCTCGCGCACACGTCGCTCGAGTCGTCGGCATCGATCAACCTGGTGATGATCGGCGGCGATGGCCGTCCGCGTCAAAAAGGGCTGACCGAGATTTTGCAGGAATGGATCGAGTTCCGCTTTACCACTGTCACCCGCCGCACCCAGTTCAAACTGGGCAAGGTCGATGCGCGCATCCATATCCTGGAAGGCCGCGAGACCATCCTGCTCAATATCGATGAAGTGATCCACATCATCCGTAACTCGGACGAGCCCAAGTCCGCGCTGATGGAGCGCTTCCGCCTGTCGGAAATCCAGGCCGAAGACATCCTGGAAATTCGCCTGCGCCAGCTGGCGCGCCTGGAAGCGATCAAGATCCAGCAGGAGCTGGCCGAACTGCGCAAGGAACGCGGCACGCTGCAAGACCTGCTCGACAACCCGGCGTCGATGAAGCGCCTGATCATCAAGGAAATCGAAACCGACGCCAAGACCTACGGCGACGCGCGCCGTACCGTGATCGAGGAAGCGCAGAAAGCGGTGGTCGAACAGAAGGTGGTGGACGAACCGGTCACCGTGATCATCTCGGAAAAAGGCTGGATCCGCGCCCGCACCGGCGTGGGCCACGACGCCAGCCAATTCACCTTCAAGGCTGGCGACGCGCTGTATGGCGCATTCGAGTGCCGCACGGTGGACAACCTGCTTGCCTTCGGCAGCAACGGCAAGGTGTATTCGGTGCCGGTAGCGGCCTTGCCGAACGCGCGTGGCGACGGCGTGCCGGTCACCACCTTGATCGACCTGGCCACCGGTGCGCGCATCCTGCACTATTTTGCCGGTAGCGGCGCCACCCAGCTGATGCTCACCACCAGCGCCGGCTTCGGCTTCATCGCCAAGGCCGCCGACATGGTCAGCCGCATCCGTGGCGGCAAATCGTTCATCACCCTGGATGATGGCGACGTGCCGCTGCCGCCATCGGTGGTCGGTCCCGAAGCCAATGCCGTGGCAGCGCTGTCGGCCAATGCGCGGGTGCTGGTATTCGGCCTCGATGAGATGAAGGTGCTGACCAATGGCGGTCGCGGCGTGATCGTGATGGAGCTCGAGGACAAGGAAACCCTGGTCTCGGCCAAGCCGATCAGCCAGAAAGGCGTGATCGTCAGCGGCATCGGTCGTGGCGCCAAGCCGCAGGATGTGAGGCTGTCGGCATCCGCCCTGGCCGAGCACATCGGCAAGCGCGCCCGCAAGGGCAAGGCGTTGGCCACCCGCATCAAGCCGAGTGGCCTGACGCCGATTGTCTGACCCGGTGATTTTTATGGGTCGCAGGGGCATAATCCTGCGACCTATTCATGAAACTATGTCATAAGCTCTTGCAATTGCGGCACGTTTCGCACCCGTGGTTGGGCCCTACAATCGGTGCTCCTCCAACTTTGCCGGAACGTCGCCATGCCACTTGCCTCCTCGTCTGCCGCTGCCATCGTCGTCTCGCTATTGCTGGCCGGCGCTAGCCTGGCGGCCGGTGCGCAGAACGCGCCGTCCCGTACCGTTCCCGTGAAAATCCGTATCGTCACCGAGCATGGGCCCATCGTGGCTTCGTTATCGGACACGCCCGCCAGCCGTGATTTCCTGGCGCTGCTGCCGCTCAAGCTCACCCTGGGCGACCACGCCGCCACCGAAAAAATCGCCGACCTGCCCGAGCGCCTGAGCAAAAAGGGGGCGCCAGCCGGCTATGCGCCGCGCACCGGCGACATGGCGTATTACGCGCCATGGGGCAACCTGGCCCTGTACCACAAGGATTTCAGATATTCGGACGGCTTGATCAAGCTGGGGCAGATCGACGAGGGCCTGGCGATCTTGCGCAGGAGCGGCGCCATGCGCGTGACGGTCGAACGCGTGGAGCCAGCGCAGCCGTGATCAGCTGGCCTCGAATAGCTGGCCCGAATAGCTGGCCTCGAATAGCTGGCCGCGATCAGCTGGCCGGGGTGGGCTGGCCGTGATTTAGCGCGCCGCCAGCAGCCAGTCGCGGCCGCGGTCGTCGAACGCTGCGGCGATCACGTCTTCGGGCAGGCTGTAGACGGTCGCCCACGTGGCCCGGCCGTCGGGACCATTCGATGGAAAGCTGGCCGTTTCGATCGGCCAGTGGTACTTGCGCTTCAAGGCGCGCACGATGGCTGCCAGCGTGACGCGGCCGCGCAGCGGTTCGGCGCCGGTCTGGTCGGCGTTGGAGAGCAGGACGGCCAGTACGGCGCCGCGCGCGGTGCGGGGACCAGGGAATACGGGAGTGAGTTTGCGTGTCATGCCTGCATTCTAAATAAAAAAACGGGCACACCCTCGCAGGTGCGCCCGTCTTTACATCAGCTCAGCAGATTAGTGCTTGGCTGCGGCTTCTTTGAGGTCAGCAGCGGCTTTGGCGCGCACTGCGTCGGTCTTGTTGGCGGCCAGCGCTTTGTCTTCGGTGGCGTCAACGGTTTTCTTGATCGCTTTGGCGTCCGCTTTCACGGTTTTCTTTTCAGCTTTTTCAACTGCCTTGGCGACGTCTTTCTGGCCTTCGGCAGCTGCTTTGGCTTTGTCTTCCGGGTCAGCTTTGGCCACTTTTTCGTTGGCTTTGGCAGCTTCGGTGTTTACCTTGGCTTGCTGTTCAGCGTGTACCTGGTCAGCTTTGTTGACAGCTTTGTTGGCTTTTTTGTCGGCCTTGGCTTCAACCTTGGCTTCTTTTTGCTGGGCCTTGGCGATGTCCTTGTTGGCTTCGGTCTGGGCGCGGGTTACTTCCGGCGTTTGGGCGAAGGCGGCGGTAGCGAACAGGCCGGCGATCAGGGTAGCGACGATTTTGCTCATGATAGTTCCTCTCAATTATGTTTGGATACGTTCTTATTTAGTGGGCCGGACCGTTCAGTTAAGTTAAACGATCCCGCCTCTAAACGCTTTCCGCTTTTTTGGTAGAAGCGCTAGGTCACGTAATCAGAATATCCAAAAGCACAAAATTTGACTGTTCGGTACCGTACGTAACCCCCTATTTGATTGCAGGACGGGAATACAGATCGATGATGGTAGTGACGGCGTCAGCGCACACCGCGCAGAATTTATCGCTGCGATCGAACATCAGGCACTGCATCTCGGGCCGGTAATAGCCCTTCGCTTCATAGTTGGCGCCCTCGAACGCGCCCACGGTGTGCAGGTGCGGATCGCGCGAGAACAGCGCCTTGGACTGCTCTAGATCCCTCTGGAACAGCGCGCTCATTTCCGACTCGGGACGGTTGGCGGCACGCAGCGCCGCGCGTTCTTTCTGATAAGCGCGCGACGCGGTTTCATACGCTTCCTTCGGCCACGGCGTGGGCAGCGGCGTGCCGTCCTTGACGAATTTTTTCCATTTCAGCTTGGCCGGGTCGCGCAGCGCGGTGGCGTTGGGTTCCCAAGGTTCGCGGCGGACGCCGCCGGTGGCGTAGGCGACGGGCGACGTGTAGTACTCGTCGGCCAGGCCGGCGAAGTGGTGGCCGAATTCGTGCACGAACAGGTAATTGGCCCAGTCGTTATTGGCCGCCGCCGTACTGAACTGGCCGAAGATGCCACCGCCACCGTAGGTGTCGTTGTTGACCAGGATTTCGATGAACTCGTACGAGGCGTTCTGCGCCAGTTCGCGCAGCGCACGGTTGTCCGTGGTGAGCACATAGCGCTCGCTGCCGAAAATGTCGTAGCGCGTGCCCAGCGGCGAGGCGTGATGGACACCGGTCGAGGGCCGCGACACGCCCGATTCGGCAGTGGGCACTGCCAGCGCCCACACGTTGAAGTCCTTGGCCCGTTCCTTGAATGGCGAGACGCTGAACAGGTGGTCGGCCAGCTTGCGCGCGGTCGCCTCGAATTTCTTCATCTCGCCGGCGGTGTAGCCGTCGCCGAGTATCAAGAGATCGACTTTGTCTTTCGGCGCGCCGTTGACGCGGATGGCGATCGGCTTGACTGGCGCAGCGGCCTGCTTGCGCACCACGTCCATGGCGTCGGCGTCCACCCGAGTGGTCCACACCACCGAGAACGCACCGCGCTCGTCACGCTTCAGGATGCGCACGCGCACCGGCTTGTCATGCTTGGGGAAGCGTACCGATTCCTGGAAGCCGCGGTTGGTGTGGGCCGCTTCTTCGGTACTGGCCCATTCCGCGAACACGGTGGAAAAGCCGCGCGAATACAGCAACTCGCCGCTTTCGGCATCGACCACTTCCACCAGGTTGTTGCCGCGGTTGGTGTCGTCGATGGTGCGGCTCATGGCGCCGGGCCACGGCAGCGGTTCGATCACCACGCGATCGACCGCGTATTGTTCGGAAAGAGCGTTGCCGCTGTGGAGGTAGTCGAGGCGGACGGTGGCCGGTTGCGGCGCTGGCGCGGCCATAACGTTGGCACAGGTGGCCGCCAGCAGCAGCGCACCGATCAGGGATTTACAGGACATGCAGGCCTCGCGTAGGTCGAAACGACCATTCTAGTGCCTGCATCCGCAACCGCACAGTACTCTGTGCTCAGTTGGACAGCACCGGCACCGGCTCTGACGCGGCGTCGAGCTGGCGGATATCGAGCCGCAGATTGAGGATCGAGTAGTTGTGCGTCTCCGGTTTTAAATAGGCGACGCTGTCGGGCGTCTTGCGGAAGGTGAACTGGAACGCCGGCGGCTGCACGCCCTCCCCCATCTCGCGCCCGCTGGTGGCAATCCCGATCGCTTCGTTCTCGTGGTTGTTGACCAGGTTTTCCATCAGCTCCACCACCGCGTTGCGGCCCAGGATATCGCTCGAATACACGGGCTGGCGCGCCAGTTCCCGGCCATCGGCCAGACGGCCGCCGGCCTTCTCGGGGGCCGGCGTGAAGGTGTGCGTGGCCAGGTCGTAGCGGTCGCCCCGGTCCAGGTAGCTGAGCACGGCGTTGGAGACGTTGAAACCGGCGCGCGCACTGTCGGTGGTGGCGTGCGTCAGGTCGATCAGCAGCGCGCCCTTGACGCCGATGATTTCCACCTGGCGGCGCCGGTCCACCACCATGGCCGTGTTCTCGTCGATGCCGAGGCCGACCTTGTAGCCCTTCTTGAGCATGGCCGGAATCATGCGCGCAAAGCGGCCACGCACCAGCAGGTGCTGATCGACGAAGACGTCGTCGCCGATGAAACCCAGGCCGGGGGCGATGTCGCGGCCATCGGCCACGCCGGAGCGCAGGGTGGCCAGCACCGAGTTGGGGGCGTAAAACATGGTGCTGCTCATGATGGCGGCGCCGGCGCTGTCGCCGGCCACCACGCCGCCGCGCCGGTACACGTCCCATACGGCGTCGAGCACGGCGGTGCGGCTGCCGTCGGCGCGCACCAGCGCTTCGGTGATGCGCGACTGGTCGCCGCCAGGGAAGAACACGCCGCCGGCGCTGCGCACGGCGCTGGCCAGTTCGGCGTCTTCGGCCACCTTGCGAAAATCGGTATCGGCCAGGCGCACCGACAGCGGCACCACGAAGGCGGCCGCGCCATAGCTGTTCAAGCGTTCCGAAATCCACTGGCCGGCGCGCTCGGGATTGGCGCTGGCCGACGGCAGCACGGCGATGCGCGCGCCGGGGCCGCCGGCCAGGGTGACGATGCGTTGCCAGATTTCGGCGTTATCGGCCTTCAGGCCGCCGCCGACGATGACCAGCGATCCTTGCGGCGCAGTGGCAGCATTGGTGGCCGCAGGCGCTGCAGGTGCTGCAGCTTGCGCCAGCGGCAGCGCCGCCAGCAGCGCGGCCTGGAACAGGGTTCGCAATCGCAGGGAGAACATGCGCATGGGCCTGAGTTCGATTTACCTGTAGCGATAGAGCGGCTGTTGCAGCTGGATCGGCCGGATATCCATGCGCAGCTTCAGCACCGAATAGGCCTCCACCTCGGTCGAGCTGTAGCCGACGCTGTTGACGGTCTTGCTGAAGCGGAATTCGAAGCCCATGTCCGGGTACGAATCGCGCGGATTGCCGAAGGCAATGCCGATCGCATCCTGCTGGGCGTTGTCGATCAGGTTGACCATCAGGTCGAGCACTGCGTTATTGCCGAGGATATCGTTGGTATAGACTACGCCCCGGGTGTCGGGCTGGTTGGGGTCGAGCTTGTTGTCGGCCTTGTCGGGCGATGGCGTGAAGTCGCGCGTGACCAGGTTGAACTTGTCGCCCCGGTCCAGGTAGCTGATGGTGGCGTTGCTGATATTAAAACCCTTGATGGCGCGGTCGGTAATCGCCGCCGACAGGTCGAGCAGCAGCGCACCGCTGTAGCCGATGATTTCCACGTCGCGCTTGGCGTTGACCACCATGGCCGTGTTCTCGTCGATACCGAGGCCGATCTGGTAGCCTTTTTTCAGCATCACCGGGATCATGCGGGCAAAGCGGCCGCGCACCAGCAAGTGCTGGTCGATGAAAACATCGTCGCCCACGAAGCCGAGGCCCGGTGCGATTTCGTTGCCGTCCGTCACACCTTGCTTGAGCATGTCGAGCGTGGACTTGGCGTCGTAAAACATGGTGGTGCTCATGATGGCGGCGCCAGCGGAAGAACCTGCCACCACGCCGCCTTCGCGGTACACGTCCCACACCGCTTCGAGCGCGGCGGTACGGGTGCCGTCCTGGCGCACCAGCGCCTTGGTGATGCGGGCCTGGTCGCCGCCGGTGAAATAGATGCCGGTGGCCGAATGGATCAGGGCGACCACTTCCGGGTCTTCGGCGGCCTTGCGGTAGTCGCTATTGGGCAGCGTGACGCCCAGCGGGATGAAAAACGCCTGGGCGCCATATTGGTTGAGCTTGTTGACCGTGTTCTGGGCGGCGTTTTCAGGATTGATCGAGGCCGAGCCGAACACGCCGATGCGCGCGCCCTTGCCACCGGCCAAGAGCACGATCCGTTGCCAGACCTCCGCATTGTCGGCGCGCAAGCCGCCACCGATAATCACCAGGTTGCCCGCCGGCGGCGCCACCACCGGCTTGGGCGGGGGCACCGCCTTGGCAGGTTTGACCGCCTTGCCGGTGGCTTGGGCCTTGGCTGCCGCGCCTTGCGCCGCGTGTACGCCGAAGCTGGCAAACACCAGCAGCCAGAGCACGAACAGGCGCTGGCACGTAAAACCTGAAAAATTCATGTTGCCCTTCCAAAGTGAAACCGGCGCCGGGGCTTGCGCGCGGCGCCGTCATAGTCCTGATGATACCAATCAATTACCTAAGGCTATATTACATTGTTGAGCGGAAGTAGAAACCATGAATTTAATCGTGCTCACTTGAAAGCGTAGTTAGCGGAAGCAAAGAAACGGCGGCCGCGCGGATCGGTATAGGTGGGATCGTAGCCGGACAGGAAGTAATACGCCTGGTTGGAGAACGGTGGCGTGCGATTGAACATGTTCTGCATACCGGCGCGCAGCTTGAAGTTCTTGTTGATTTGCCACGCGCCGGTCAGGTCCCACAACGAGTACGAGGTGACCTTGTTCGGCGCCACCACCGAGCCATCGTCGAGATTGATGGCCGAATTCTGGTCGTGGTAACCACTCGAGAACGTGTTCGACAGGGTGGCCGACAAGGGACCATTGTCCCAGTCCATCGAAATCGTATGGCGCCAGCGCTGCACCACGCCGTCGGTGACGAAGCGGCCCAGGTTGCTCACGAACGGGTCGCCCTTGGCGTTCTGGATCTTGGAATCGAGCACATAGGTGCCGGACAGGCGGCCGCCGAAACGGCCGGCAAAGGTCTTCACGCCACTGTAGTCGAGCACCAGGTCCAGGCCCGAGGCGATCTGGGCGCCACGGTTCTCCTTGCGCAGTTCGATGTAGTCGATCTCGTTGTCTTCGTCGCGGATCACCAGGTTGCCGTACTTGGCCGGATTGTTGAGGATGATGTCGTCACCGATTTCGCTGATCAGGTCGGTACGCTTGATGCGCCAGTAGTCGAGCGTCATCGAGGCATTGCGCGATGGCTGGATCACCATGCCGATCGAGGCCTGCTTGCTCTTCTCCGGCTTCAGGTTGGCGTTGGAATAGCGGCGCGTGTCCCAGTTGAACGCGCACTCGGCGTAGTCGTTGTTGACCGTGGCGCAATAGACCGGATCGGGCAAGGTGGCGGTAGCGCTGTAGACAGTAGGACGGTACAGCTCGTTCATCGACGGTGCGCGGAAGCCGCGGCCGGCCGAGGCACGGAACAGCATGGTCTTGGTCGGCGTGTACGTGAGGCCTACCTTGGGGCTGGCCGCGCCGCCCACCACCTGGTAGTGGTCGTAACGGGCCGACACTTGCGCTTCCCATTGCTTGCTGAACGGCAGCAGCAGCTCGCCGAAGATGGCTTTCACCTTGCGGCTGTTGGCGGTCGCCCCGCCGCCTTCCGGCGCGAAGTCGTCATTGATGTTGTCGCTCATCAGGAGCGCGGATGGCGTAAACGTGTTGCGCTCGCGGCGCCATTCGCCGCCGATGGCCAGGCCGGCATCGCCCCCGGCCAGGGTGCCCACCGAGTGCGACACCTTGAAGTCGATCGAATCCATGGTGCCCTTGGCGCGGCGCACTTCGTCGTTGACCTGGATGCTGTCGAGCAGGGCCACGCCGGCCGGGCTGGACGGGCCGAACGGGTTGATCAGGCCGTCGATGATGCCCTGGCGCACTTCGTTGTACAACACGTAGCCGTGGGTATCGCGGTCCTTGATGGTGTTGACGCTGTGGTTGAAGCCCATGTCGTAGTCCCAGCCGTTGGCGCTGCCGGTCAGGCCGACCACGTAGCGCTGGCTTTCGCTGGTAAGTTCGCTGGTGCGGCGGCCGGCTTCGTTCAGGCGCACGCGCAATTCCACTTCGCCGAGCACGTCGTCGTCGGCGCTCGCTTCGGGCGATAGCATGTTGTAGCCGGCCAGCGCCGGGATCACGCTGTAGTCCACGTAGGCGCGCACCCGTGCCGACGAACCGACATACGACGTGCGCGAACGGCTCAGCGCCACTTCGGCGTACAGCTGCGTGCTAGGGGTAATCTGGAACACGCCGCGCGTGAGCGAATTGAGCTTGTTCGATTTCGGGAACAACTCGGTGTCGCCCATGTAATCGTAGGTGCAGGCCTCGGAGCCACCGGTGCCGCTCGGCAAATACAGGTTGGCTGGCGGCGCGCAGTTGGGCACCGACGGGTTGATCGTGGTCCTGGTGATCGGCTGGCCGTTGATGGAAAAGCCTTGCGAGTTCAGGTAGTCGCGCTGGGCGCCGGTCAGGCGGATATTGGCGGGCGACGTAAAGCCCGACAGCAAGTGCGGCAGGCGCTCGGGTACGCGCAGGTCGCCGACGAACTTGCGCTGCGACGTGAACAGCGCGCTGGTGGCCTGGATATCGGCCACGGTGAAGATGTTGAAACCATTCGTGTCGAGGTCGCCGAAACCGGCGGTGATGGTGGCGGTACGCTTGCCGGCGCCGCCTTCCTGCGTCTTGTTGCCGTAGGTGCTCAGCTCGATACCCTTGAAGTCCTTGCGGGTGATGAAGTTGATCACGCCGCCAATGGCGTCGGTGCCGTACAGGGCCGAGGCGCCGTCGAGCAGGACTTCCACGCGCTGGATGGCCGAGGCGGGGATATTGTTGAGATCGACGCCGGTATCGTCGCCGGGCGAGGCGAAGTTGGCCATGCGGCGGCCGTTGAGCAGCACCAGCGTGGACGAGGTGCCGATGCCGCGCAGGTTGGCGCTGTTGAAGCCGCGCTGGTCGCCGCCGACGTTGATGCTGGCGCCGTCGGTGAGGCCGCCCACGTTGGATGACAGCCGGGCCAGGATCTCGGACGCGGTGGTCACCCCCACTTTTTCGATCTCGGCGCGGGTGATCACCTGCACCGGCAGCGCGGGTTCCGATTCGATGCGCTTGATGGCCGAGCCGGTGATTTCCACGCGCTGCACCGGCTTGGCGACCTGGGTTTCGCTATCGGCAGTGGCGGCTGCGGTGACCGGCGCCTGCTGCGCCAGCGCCTGCTGACCGGCCAGCCCCATCAGCCCGACCATCCCCAGGCCCAGCGTGCGGCGCACCGCGTGAGCCATCGTCGAAATTCGCATGCCGTGCAGGTCAGCCATAGTATTCTCTTCTTAGGTGGTAATGTTATAAACAAATACATCGTTAAAATCGACTGTACGCATAAGCAGCCAAAAACTCAAGGAAGCGCGGTCCGATACATGCACTATGATTTACTTTGTGAAAATAGTGCTACATACTCAAGCGTTTTGCACCATTTCTGCCCACCTTCAGCCCACTTTTTTACCAGTCGCCCGCCACCATGCAAGCACAAAAACATCCCCTTTCCGGCCTGCACAGCGCCAATACCTACGAGCTGACCAGTTTTCACTTCGGCACGCCCGGCGCCGGCAAAAAAGTCTATATCCAGGCCTCGCTGCATGCCGACGAGGTGCCCGGCATGCTGGTGGCGCAATGCCTGCGCAAGCAATTGACCGCGCTGGAACAGGCGGGCCGCATCACCGGCGAGATCATCCTGGTGCCGGCCGCCAACCCGATCGGGCTGGCGCAGGCGATCCAGGGCGCCGCCTTCGGCCGCTTCGATCTGACCACCGGCATCAACTTCAACCGCAATTACAAGCATGTCTTCGACGACCTCAAGGTGTCGCTCGACGGCCAGATGGGCCAGGACGCCCAGCAGAACGTGCGCCTGGTCCGCGAACACGCGCGCGCCTCGATCGCCACCTGGCAGCCGAAGACCGACGCCGAAACCCTCAAAAAAGTGCTGATGACCCTGGCGGTGGACGCCGACATCGTGCTCGACCTGCACTGCGACAACGAGGCCGTGATGCACCTGTACGCCGGCACGCCGCTGGCCGACGCGGTGGCGCCGCTGTCCGCCCTGCTCGGCGCACACGCGCTGCTGCTGGCGCTGGAAGCGGGCGGCGAACCGTTCGACGAAGCGTGCAGCCGCCTGTGGTGGGATCTCGACAATCACTTCAAGGGCGCCTACCCGATTCCGCCGGCCTGCGTGGCGGTCACGGTGGAGCTGCGCGGCGAAGCCGAGGTGAGCTACGACCTGGCCGAGCGCGACGCCAACGCGCTGCTGCGCTACCTGGCCCTCAACGGCGTGCTGACGGACGATGATCCGGCCGCCGACCTGCCGGCGCCGCTGTGCGCCGCCACGCCACTGGAAGGCGTGGAACCGCTGTACGCGCCGCACCACGGCGTACTGGTCTACACCCGCAACATGGGCGACAAGCTGCAGCCGGGCGACGCCATCGCCGACCTGATCGACCCGGTCAGCGGCCACACCACGGTAATCCGCGCCAGCGTGGCCGGCGTGTTCTTCGCCCGCAGCGCCCACCGCCACGTGCTGCGTGGCATGAACGTGGGCAAAGTGGCCGGCGCCACCGCCTTCCGCGCCGGCGACCTGCTCAGTCAATAAACCAATAAGCCAATAAGCCGATACGCCTCACTTCATAGCGACAATAAAAAATGGCCATCAAAAAATTCAAGCTACCGCATACCTTTGTCCTGCTGTTCATCATCCTGGCCCTGATCGCCACCGCCACCTGGCTGGTCCCCGGCGGCAAGTACGATACCCACCTGGTCAACGGCAAGCAGCTGATCGTGGCCGACAGCTTCCATTACGTGCCGAGCGCGCCGCAGGGCGTGGTGGCCCTGCTCAAGGCGCCGATCAAGGGTTTCGTGGAAGCGGCGCAGATCATCGCGTTTGTCCTGATCGTCGGCGGCGCGTTTGCGGTGCTGCACAAGACCGAGGCGGTCGATTCGATGATCAAGGCGCTGGCCGCCGCGCACAAGAATTCGCGCTTCATCCAGAAGGCGTTGATCCCCGTGTTTGTCACGCTGTTTTCGATCGGCGGCGCCACCTTCGGCATGAACGAGGAAGCGATACCGTTCATATTGATTTTCGTGCCGCTGGCGCTGGCACTGGGCTATGACACGATTACCGGCGTGTCGATCCCGTTCCTCGGTTCGCAGGTCGGTTTTTCGGCGGCATTCTTAAATCCGTTCAACGTCGGCATCGCCCAGGGCATCGCCGGCGTGCCGGTGTTTTCCGGCTGGGGCTACCGCCTGATCGCCTGGACCATCGCCACCGCGATTACCGTGGCATTCTTGATGTGGTACGCAGCGCGCGTCAAAAAAAATCCGCAGTTGAGTCCCACCTATGCGCTCGACCTGGAAAAACGCAAGGAGCAGCCGGAAGGCCTGGGCGAGTTTACCGGCATGACCGCGCGCCACAAGCTGGTGCTGTGGATGTTTGCCGGTTCGCTGGCGATCATGGTGGTGGGCGTGGTGCATTACGGCTGGTACATCGACGAAATCGCCGCCCTGTTCCTGACCATGGGCGTGGTGATCGGCCTGGTCGGCCGGCTCGATTCGGGCCAGATCGTCGACGGCTTCATCCAGGGCGCGCGCGACCTGGTGGGCACGGCGCTGGTGATCGCGCTGGCGCGCGGCACCATGATCCTGGCGCGCGACGCCCAGATCATCGACACCATGCTGCACGCTTTGACGCCACTGGTGCAGTCGTCGTCGCCGATCTTCACGGCGTGGAAAATGTTCGGCATCCAGACCGTGATCAATTTCTTCATCCACTCCGGCACCGGCCAGGCCGCGCTGACCATGCCGATCATGGCGCCGCTGGCCGACCTGGTGGGCGTCACCCGCCAGACCGCCATCCTGGCCTTCCAGTTTGGCGAACTGACCACGCCGATGATCCCGACTTCGGGCATCACCGTGGGCGTGCTGGCACTGGCGCGGGTGCCGTGGATTACCTGGGCCAAGTGGATGATTCCGCTGCAGCTGATCTACGCGGTGATGGCGCTGGCGCTGCTGGTGCCGCCGGTGTTGATGCATTGGCAGTGACGTAGGATGGAACTTCTTCGGGGATATGCTAGTCTAAAGTTGCATGTCCCCGAAACCGATCCCCAAGCCATCGTACCTTGACGAGTGCATCAGTCTTGGCGCTCGCGACGGTCAAAGACGTTGGCGTTCCAAGGATGGAACAAAACTCTATACTTGGGACTACACGCACGGCGACATAGAAGTCTTCAATAAACGAGGTCGCCACTTGGGCAGCATTGATGCGATCAACGGGAAATTTATCAAAGATCCAGTGCCTGGGAGGAGAATAGATGTCTAACTTTATTGACATGTGCCGTACGGGTGACGCGCAGCCTGAGGACATCGATGACTTTATCGACGCGTGGCATGATAATCCCGGCTCTGTGCCGCTTTACATATTTCTTGGCATGACCAGGGAAGAATACTCATCTTGGGTTGAGAACGTTGCAAGTCTGCCCGAGATTCTGAATGCACGCGACCATAAACCAAGCATCGCCTGATACCGCTGGAAGCGGTGGCAGACGACTGCTGGGCCTGGCGCCGATCAACTCGACGGATAGACATAAATCTCCGGGAAGTATCGCTCCATCAACGACGCCGGCCGCAATGGCGCGGTAAAGCCGAATCGTGCGTACAAGCCATGGGCGTCGCCCGTGGCCAGCGTGAAGCGGCGCAGTCCCTGCAAGTCGGGATGCGCCAGCACGGCTTCCATCAGGCGCTTGCTATAACCATGGCCGCGATACGCCGGCAGCACGAATACATCGACCAGATTAGCGAAAGTTGCGCCGTCGGTCACCACCCGCGCAAAACCGATCTGGCCGCCGTTGGTATAAGCGCCGAAGCACAAGGAGTTGGCCACCGCCCGATCGAATACGGGACGTGGCAGCCCCCTAGCCCAGCTGGACTGTTCACTCAAAAAACGGTACACCAAGTCAAGATCCAGCGCAGTCCGGTCGGTGCATATTTTCAAAGTAGTCATGGCGAGCCTAGCGAAAACAGCGATATTGACATGGTTTTAGGCAATTGGAACCCTTCTCTGCTAGCCGAGTCCAACCAACCATAGGTACCAAGTGCTTGATATGCAAATATAGCTGGCACGCGCTGACTTCGGCGGCATTCTTTGCATCGCTCCATGTCTGCGAGGTCGCGGTAAGAAACGGCGTTGATGCAGCACTGACGGCGACCTACGGCGCAGAATGGCCGTGGAATCCTACCTTTGAACACAGCCTTCCAAATCCGCGTGGATCGCACTTCAAGCCGCAGGATGAATTGCGCCGCGCACGTGCCAGGATGGTCAAAGGCGCAACCGGCAAGGTGATTGCAAAACTTAAATTTGCCTTTTGGTGCCACGCTTTTACCAGCCGCTACCAAGTGCGCGTATGGGATGCCAATATCAGACATGCGTTTCCCAACCTGCCTGCGGCCTACAGCGCGGCCCTCAACCGACAGGCCATCTATCTCGATCTCGATTCATTGCGCAAGTTCCGTAACCGCATCGCCCATCATGAACCTATCCTTGCCGAGCCCCTGCCGCAACGTCAGCAAAGCATTCGAACGCTGATCCGCTGGCGGTGCATCGAGGTTTCGGAATGGCACGCGACGTGGGAAGCAGTGAGCCAAAATATGGCCACCAAGCCATGATTAGCATGGCAAAGTCGGCAATGTTGACATATTTTTGTGCAGTAAGCGGTTTATAATCACCGCTGACTTTTTACCGCCCCGATACACGGCTCCTCAGTGCACCTCTTCAGAAAACCATCATGACTGATCAATTCTCCAAAAAAAGCGAAGCCTGGTCGGCCCGCTTCAACGAACCTGTTTCCGACCTGGTCAAGCGCTACACCGCTTCGGTCTTCTTCGACAACCGCCTGGCCAAGGCCGATATCCAGGGCTCGCTGGCCCACGCCGAGATGCTGGCCGCCCAGGGCATCATCAGCGCGGCCGACCGCGCCGAGATCGAGCGCGGCATGGCGCAGATCCTGGCCGAGATCGAAGCGGGCAAGTTCGAATGGCTGCTGGACCTCGAAGACGTGCACCTGAATATCGAAAAACGCCTGACCGAACTGGTGGGCGACGCCGGCAAGCGCCTGCACACGGGCCGTTCGCGCAACGACCAGGTGGCCACCGACATCCGCCTGTACGTACGCTCGGCCATCGACGACGTGGTCGGTCTGCTGGGCGCCCTGCGCGGCGCGCTGACCGACCTGGCCGAGAAAAATGCCGACACCATCATGCCGGGCTTTACCCACATGCAGGTGGCGCAGCCGATCACGTTCGGCCACCACATGCTGGCGTACGTGGAAATGTTCGGCCGCGATGTCGAGCGCATGCAGGATTGCCGCAAGCGCGTCAATCGTCTGCCGCTGGGCGCCGCCGCCCTGGCCGGCACCACGTTCCCGATCGACCGCCTGCGCGTGGCCGCCACGCTGGGCTTCGACGACGTCTGCCACAACTCGCTCGACGCCGTCTCCGACCGCGACTTCGCCATCGAGTTCACCGCAGCGGCTGCGCTGATCATGATGCACGTGTCGCGCATGTCGGAAGAGCTGATCATCTGGATGAGCCCACGGGTTGGCTTCATCGACATCGCCGACCGCTTCTGCACCGGCTCGTCGATCATGCCGCAAAAGAAAAATCCGGACGTGCCGGAACTGGCGCGTGGCAAGACCGGCCGCGTGTACGGCCACCTGACCGGCCTGCTCACCCTGATGAAAGGCCAGCCGCTGGCCTACAACAAGGACAACCAGGAAGACAAGGAACCGCTGTTCGACACCGTCGATACGCTGGTCGATACGCTGCGCATCTTTGCCGACATGGCCGGCGGCATCACCGTCAAGCCCGACAATATGCGCGCCGCCGCGCTGCAAGGCTACGCCACCGCCACCGACCTGGCCGACTACCTGGTCAAAAAGGGCCTGCCGTTCCGCGATGCCCACGAAGCCGTGGCGCACGCCGTGCGCGCCTGCGACGATTTGAAGATCGACCTGTCGGAAATGTCGCTCGAGCAGTTGCGCGCCTATTCGCCGCTGATCGGCGACGACGTGTTTGCCGTACTGACGCTGGAAGGCTCGGTTGCCGCCCGCGACCACGTCGGCGGCACCGCACCGAACCAGGTGCGCAAGGCGATTGCCCGCGTGCGCTCGCAGCTGGAAGGTTAAGCAGCGTCGGTCAGTGCATCTTGAACCGGGCCAGCGTGGAAAACGCCGGCCCGGTCTGGTCTTGCTCGATCAGCACCGTCAGCTCGGTATTGGTGCAGATCATGTTGACCAGGTTGACGCGGTCCCAGGCCAGCTGCCTGAGGATGGCTTGATAGGTGCCCGGTTCGCGGCTTGCCGCCGGCGCCAGGTGCAAGGTCAGCGCGTTCAGGTCGTCCAGCCGTGCCAGCAATTGCTCACCCTCGAACGCCGCTTCCACCAGCGGCGCCAAGGTGCGGCTGCAAATCACCATCACCTCGTTGACCCCGCGCGTGACTGTCAGGAACGCGCCGCGCAGCGGCCCGGTTGCGGCCAGCAGCTTGCGGTGGCACTCGTGGATGGTGTCGCTGTGGCGGAACGTGTACTCGGTCAGTTCGGTGCGCGTGGTGAGCTCGCCGGTCTTTTGCACCAGCACGATGTTCCCTTCCGGTGGTTCCGGCAGCCGCTCGGCCAGGCGGCGCAAGGCCGTCACCACGGCCGCTTGCCCGACCGGCTTCCATAAATCACTTTCGAGCTGCGGCTGCAACTGCCGCGCCAGCTCCGACAGGTTGATCAGTCCCCGCTTCAGCCCTTCCGTCAGAAAGGCCGACTCCCGCACGATACGTTCAACTTTAGTCGCAATCGACAACATTAACTATCCCCACGCTCTGTAGATGGCCGGCGGACTGCTATCGTCTCGTCCGGCTTCAAACAGTGTAATTCGTACCGGTAACAATCGTGCGATTTTCACGGAAATATTGTTCAGAGTGTTGCATCGCGGCCCACCCTAAATTGCAGAGTTCGCCTTTAGGTAAAGGCGCTATGCGATGACTCATCTGAGCCATTTCTTTCTTGCCCGACCCATTTTCGAGGTTTTTTGACTTGCCGATGGCAAGCGGAATAGTGTCGCCATTCCGGTCGGCATCACGTCGCCGTGTCACCATTGGGAGAAGAAATGAACTTACGTAAGACCCTGCTAGCCGCCTCCATCGCCGCCATGCCGCTGATGGTCACGACGCCCGCCTCGGCTGCAGCTCCGGTTGCGACTCCAGCTGTAACCGCCACGCTACAGGACCAATCGCTGCTGGCCACGCTGGCACAACGCGACACTCAACGCGGCCTCGGCAGCGACAACAGCTTCCGCCTCGCCAACCAGCATCCCGGCGTGGACGGCCAGAAGATCACGCGCGTGCACCACACCTACAAGGACCTGCGGGTGTTCGGCTCCGAAGAGGTGGTGGTGACCGATGGCGGCGGCAACATCGTCAGCCTGTCGGTGGCCGACAAGCGCGCCGGCCTGGACGCCAACGTGGCGCAGGACAGCAACCCCGACCGTACGGTGGCCCTGGCAGGCCCGCAAGCCACGCCACTCGATAACATCAAGCCCGCCTTCAACGCTGACGCCGCAATTGCCCGCGTGGCCAAAAAAGTCGCCCCCACCGGCGAGCACCGCTGGCCACCGACCGCCGAGCTGCTGATCTACCCGGTGATGGCCACCGTGCGCACGCCCGAGGCCGCCGACAAATCCGAAGACGCGCTCAACGCGCTCGACCTGCAGGACGTGGTGCAGCGCTACGCCCTGGCTTATTATGTGCAAACGCGCATGATCGTCGACCGCAAGCCGGTCTACCACGACACCATCATCGACGCCAGGACCGGCGACGTGCTGGCCCAGTGGCAGGCACTGCAAACCGTGGTGGGCACCGGCAACAGCCAGTACAACGGCGCCGTGCCGATCAGCACCAGCCAGAACGGCAGCAATTTCCAGATGCTCGACACCACGCGCGGCACCGGCGGCAAGTTCGGCGGCATGGCCATTACCAACGCCAACCATAGCTCGCAGCAAAACCCCAGCCCCGGCAACGTGTACACCAACAGCACCAACACCTGGGGCGACGGCAAGCAGTACATTCCCGGCGGCAGCACCACCAACGCCAACGGCCAGACTGCCGCCGTCAACGCGTTGTGGGGCCTGATGAACACCTATGACACCAACAAGAACGTGCTCGGCTGGCAGTCGCTCGACGGCAACAACACCGCGAGCTATATCGCGGTCCACGTGGACAATGCCTACGACAACGCCTTCTACGACTCGGGCTGCAAGTGCATGTTCATCGGCGACGGCGGCCAGTATTTCTACAACCTCGGTTCGATCGACGTGATCGGCCATGAAATGTCGCACGGCATTACCGACGCCACGTCCAACCTGGTCTACGCCGGCGAATCTGGCGGCCTCAACGAATCGCACTCGGACATCGGCGGCGACATGGTGGAAGCGTACGCGCGCGCCGGCGGCACCGGCACCGTGATACCGGCCAGCGGCAACGACTGGATGACCGGCAAGGAAATCGCCCGCGATGGCCAGCCGCTGCGCTACTTGTACAAGCCCAGCAAGGACGGCCGCAGCCCGGACGCCTGGAGCACCAACCTGAAGAACATCGACGTTCACTATTCCAGCGGCCCCAACAACCGGATGTTCTACTTCCTGTCGCAAGGCTCCAAAGCCGAGTCCGGTGACTACAACAGCCAGTATCTGACCAGGAGCCCGGCCGCGATGACCGGCATCGGCAACGACAAGGCGTACCGGATCTGGTTCAAGGCGCTCACCACCAAGTTCACGTCAAGCACCAACTATGCCGACGCCCGCGCCAAGGTGTTGCAGGTGGCGCAGGAACTGTACGGCGCCAGCTCGAAGGAAGCGATCGCCGTGCAGCGCGCCTATGCCGCGATCAACGTGGGCGCCGACATAGACGAGGCCGGCAGCAGCGGCGGCGTCAGCATCGCCACCCAGCCGGCCAGCGTGGCGGTCACCGTGGGCGCCACCGCCTCGTTCAGCGTGGCGGCCAGCGGCGGCACGCCGCCGTACACCTACACCTGGTACCGCAACGGCACGCTGATCGCGGGCGCCACCGGCCCCACTTATTCGCTCACGGCCACGCAGGCCGATAACGGCGCCGTGTTCACGGCGCAGGTACGCGACGCGTCGTCACCGGCCAAGACCGCCACCTCGGGCGAAGCCACGCTGACGGTGGTCACCGCAGGCAGCGGCGGCGAACGGATCACCAACGGCGGCTTCGAAGCGGGTACCACGGGCTGGGCCGGCAGCACCACCGCCATCGGCAGCTTCAGCGGCCAGGCGCCGTTCGAAGGCCAGCGCTTTGCCTGGCTGGGCGGCAACGGCAAACGGACCACCGATACGCTCACCCAGAGCGTGACCATTCCGTCGTCGGCTGCCAGCGCCAAGCTGAGCTTTGCGCTGCACATCGATACCGATGAAATCGGCCGGGCCACTTACGACCGGCTGGTGGTAGCAGTCAAGAGCAGGTCGGGCGCGGTGCTGGGCACGCTGGCCACGTACTCGAACGCCAACGCCGCCGACGGCTACCAGGCGCGCACCTTCGATCTGTCCGCGTACAAGGGGCAAACGGTGACGTTATCGTTCGTGGCGACCGAGGATTCGTGGCAGCAGACGTCGTTCGTGATCGATAAGGTCAGTTTGGTTGCGCAGTAAGCCCTCAACCCGCAAACCCGTGCGGGGTCGGACCCCGTACGGGGTCCGACCCCATTCGGTAGAGGTGACTTATCGAAACGGGTAGTGACCGGGGTTCCCGGTTACGGCAACTTGATCTGCCACAGTACCCCCTCCTCCCCGTCGTTCTAGCGTGGCCTGTCCGCTCAGGCGGACTCGGCGCCATCATCCGATGCACGCCGGAATCGTCATCAGGGTTCAGGAGGATACGATGAATCTGCACACGTCTCTATTGCTGCTCTCCACGCTGGCCACTGCGGCATCGGCATCGGCCCAGCCGCTGTCGCCCACCATGATGGGCGGGCCGGTGGCGCCGCCTTCGGCGCAGGAAAGCGCCAGTCTGCTGGCGCGCCTGGCCACCCTCGACCAGGCCGGCGCCACAACCCGCACGCTGACCGCGCCCCAGTACAGCTTCCGCCTGGCCGCCCACCACCCCGGGGCCGAAGGCCAGAAAATCTCGCGCGTGCAGCACACTTACCAGGGCTTGCGCGTGTTCGGATCGGAAGCGGTGGTGGTGACCGACCCCGCCGGCGCCATCGTCAGCGCTTCGGTGACCGACCGCCGGCCCGGCGCGCAAAGCCCGGCTGCCGGCGGCGCCGAGGGCACGGCTGCTGCTCCTGCACCGGCCGACCTGAAACCGAAGCTCTCGCCGCAGCAGGCCATTACCGTGGCGATCCGCTCGGTGCGCGAAGGGATGCCCAAGATCGAACACCGCTGGCAACCGGTGGCCGAACTGCTGCTCTACCCGGTCGTCGCCACCGCGCGCACGGCGGCAGCAGCCACCAAGCCCGAGGCCGAACTCAATGCGCTCGATGTGCACGAAGTGGTGCAGCGCTACGCGCTGGCGTATTACGTCAAGACGCGCATGGTCAAGGACCAGCAGCCGGTGTACCACGACACCATCGTCGACGCCAGGACCGGCGAGATCATCGCCCAGTGGCAGGCGCTGCAAACGGCCACGGAAACGGGTACAGGAAACAGCCAATACAACGGCGTGGTGGCGCTGTCCACGTCGCAGAACGACAAGCGGTTCCGCATGCTCGATACCACGCGCGGCAAGGGCGGGCGCTTTGGCGGCATGGCGATTACCAATGCCGATCACAGCTCGATGGTCAACCCCGATCCCGGCGACGTCTATGCCCACACCAGCAACACCTGGGGCGACGGCCAGCAGTACACCGGCGGCAGCACCAGCGACGCCAACGGCCAGACCGCCGCCGTCAACGCCTTCTGGGGGTTGATGAACACCTACGACACCAACCGCAACGTGCTCGGTTGGCAGTCCCTCGATGGCAACAACACCGCCACCCACATCGCCGTCCACATCGACCGCGAGTACGACAACGCTTTTTACGACGACCGCTGCAAGTGCATGTTCATCGGCGACGGCGGCACGTATTTCTACAACCTGGGATCGATCGACGTGATCGGCCACGAGATGTCGCACGGCGTCACCGCCGCCACGGCGGACCTGGTGTATTCGGGCGAATCGGGCGGCCTCAATGAGTCGCACTCGGACATCGGCGGCGAGATGGTGGAAGCGTACGCGCGCGCGGGCGGCACCGGCGCGGCGATTCCCGACAAGGGCAACGACTGGATGGTGGGCCAGGAGATCAGCCGCGACAAGAAGCCGCTGCGCTACATGATCAAGCCCAGCCTCGATGGCAAGAGCGTGGACGCGTGGAGCACGTCGCTCAGGCAACTCGACGTGCATTATTCGAGCGGGCCGAATAACCGCATGTTCTACTTCCTGGCGCAGGGCTCGAACGCCGATCCGGCCAGCGACGCCCACAGCAAATACCTGGTGAAGTCGCCGCAGGCGATGACCGGGATCGGCAGCGACAAGGCCTACCGCATCTGGTTCCGGGCCTTGAGCACCAAGTTCACGTCATCGACCAACTACGCGGTGGCGCGCGCGAGGGTCCTGGAGGCGGCGCAGGAGCTGTACGGCGCCGGCTCGAAGGAAGCCTTGGCCGTGCAGCGCGCCTACGCCGCCATCAACGTCGGCGCGGACATCGACGAGGCCAGGTGATGCCGGACGATCAACGTACCGTGACGAACACCGGGTTCGAATAGAACCACAGGCTGCGGTAGTTGCGGTCGTTGATGTCGTTGAAGCGCTGGGTGGCGTCGGCGGTGCTGGTGCGCTGGTCGGCCAGCGGCTCGCCAGCTTGGGTCAGGCCGGCCACGTCGGTGCCCAGGTTGGTGCCGCGCAGGCGGAAGTACTGGTTCCTGGTCGCGGTGGTTTCATAGGTGATGGTGTTGTAACCATCCGCGTCCGTCTTCCAGTCGGCGCTGGTGAAGCGCTTGACCACGCGGGTGCTGGCATTGGTAGCCACCGCATAGGCGGCGGTGCCTTGCGCGGCCTTGGCGCCCACGTCGCCGACGATCAGGTCCACGTGGTCCACCACCGGTTTCACGCTGGCCGAGGCGCCGCTATCCACCGGCTTCTCATAGTTGTTCTTGGCCGGGCTCTTGAAGCGGATGGTGACCACCACCTTCTCGCCGCTGGCCACTTTCAGCTCGCCGCCCATTTCCTTGCGGTCGCTGGTACTGGCCAGGTTGAAGTCGAGCGCGTTCACCAGGTCGCCGTACACCGAGAACATTTTGCCCGAGCGCAGGCCCTGCAGCAGGTCTTTCGCGGTCGGCGTGCCGGTGGCGCTGTTGAACACGTAGTTCTTGGCGTATTCGCCCGGGAAGTAGCCGCTGCTGTTGCTGCCAACGATTTTGAAGTGGGTGTCGGAGTCGGTCAGGTTCCACACCCGGCGGCCTTCGCCCAGCAGCGCATCCCACACGCCGCCCAGCTTGGCCACCACGTAGTCGGTGCCGCCGTAGGCGCGCAGCGGCGCGTTTTCGGCCGTGTAGGCGGCCGTGTAGCCGCCACGGTCCGGTTCCATCTGGTTGCCGACCATGCCTTCGATGGCGAACATGATGTCGGGCGCGGTGTCGTTGAAGCGGCGGAAGTCTTCCACCGTGTAGCTGCCCTTGTTGCGCGACGGGTGGTTGATCACCGCGTAACTGGTGGTCGGGTAATTGTCCTTGAGCCAGGAGATGGCCTTGAGCGCATCGTCGCCAGTCTTGTTGTAGCGGGTATCGCCGTACTTGGCCTTCCAGGCCGTGAGGTCGGCGGCGTCGAACATGGCGGCATCGCGGGTGGTAAACAGGTACTCGAATTCGCGCACGCCACGGGTGCTCACGGCCAGCGGAGCGCCGGCCGACTTGTCGCTGCCTTCGAAGATGCCGATGCCGATGTGGTCATGGGTGGGCATGTCCCACTCGAAACCGGAGAAGATCAGCTTGTCCGCATAGGTGCCGACACTGCCGCCTGCCTGCAGGGCGGCGAGGCGCGGCATCTCGTAGCGTTCCACGCCGGTGGCCATCGGGATCGGCGCGGCCAGCAGCACGCCCTTGTCGTCGCGGGTCGATACGCGCAGGTGATTGGTCACCGCCATCCAGTCCAGGCCATAGATGGTGAAGGCCTTGCCGAGGATTTTGTCGAGGGTCTGGCTCACATCGGCGTCGGCCGACTGCGTGGTGTGGGTGTGCAGGTCACCGGCAATCCAGCGGCCCTGGGCAATCGGCGGGACGTTGTTCTGGATGGTGTCGTCGTCGCTGCCACCGCAGGCGGCAAAGGCGATGGCGATGGCAATCGCAGCGGGAATGAGCATGTAGCGTGGGGACAGGCGTGGCAGGTGCGGCATTGTAATTCCTGAAAGTAGGTTCATGGTGGCGGCACGATACCAGCCCCCTGTTACGCCTTGATGACAGCTGCTATGATCGCGGATCATCATTCAATTCAAGCAGGAATAGCTATGGCAATAGGCGGCAAGACCATCGACGAGGCGCTGGCCTCGTTATCCGACATGACGGCAGGCGCGGTTCCGATCAAGAAGGAAGAGCACCTGGCGCGCGTGGCGCGCGCCCAGGCCTTCATGCGCGAACAGGGCGTGGCGGCGATCTACATCAACGCCGGCGCCAACCTCACCTACTTCACCGGCACCAGGTGGCATGCCAGCGAACGCATGGTGGGCGCCATCCTGCCCGCCAGCGGCGCCATCGAATACATCGCGCCCGCCTTCGAGGAAAGCACGCTGAAAGACTTCATGCTGGTGGACGGCCCGGTCAACTGCTGGGAAGAGCACGAAAGCCCGTACCAGCTGTTCATCGACACGCTGGGCCGCATGGGTATCGCACCCGATGCCGGCGCCGCGCCGCGCATCGGCATCTGCGAGAGCGCCGCGTTCTTCATCTACGACGGCATCCGTCCGCTGGCCGCAGGCTATGCACTGGAAAACGCCAGCCTGGTCACGGCCCACTGCCGCACCCGCAAGTCGGCCAACGAAATCGCGCTGATGCAGCGCGCCAAGGACATGACGATGGCCGTCCACGTGGCAGCCGCGTCGATCCTGCGCGAAGGGATCAGCACCACCGAGGTGGAACAGTTCATCGATCGGGCGCACCGCAAGGTGGGCGCCTCCGGCTCGTACTTCGTGATCGTGCTGTTCGGCGAAGCGACTGCCTATCCGCACGGTGTGAGCTACGTGCAGACCTTGAAGCCGGGCGACACGGTGCTGATCGACACCGGCTGTAAACTCCACAACTACATCTCCGACATCACCCGCACCTATGTGTACGGCGAAATCAGCGAGCGTCAGCGGTCGGTGTGGAACAGCGAGAAGAAGGCGCAGCTGGCGGCGTTCGAGGCGGCGCAGCTGGGCGTGCCGTGCGAAGCGGTGGACCAGGCGGCCCGCCGTGCCCTGGAAGAAGATGGTTTTGGCCCAGGCTACAAGCTGCCAGGCCTGCCGCACCGCACCGGCCACGGCATCGGCCTCGACATCCACGAATGGCCGTACCTGGTCGGCGGCAACAAGACGCTGCTCGACGTGGGCATGTGTTTCTCGAACGAGCCGATGATCTGCATCCCCGGCGAATTCGGCGTGCGCCACGAGGACCATTTCTACATGACGGAAAGTGGTCCGAAGTGGTTTACCGAGCCGGCGCATAGCATCGACGACCCGTTTGGCCTGAACCTTTAGGGAACCTCGAAAAACCGTAGCGAGCGGTTCGTTATCGTCGCGAGTAGCGGAAGCGTACGGCTGTACGCTGAGCAACGGAGCGGCGATAGCGGATCGCGCAGTAGGTTTTTCGAGGTTCCCTTTAGGCCTTAAGGTCTTTCACTGCGCGGTAAAAGCGCAGCGGCACGGTGGCGGTGAAGATGCTGCCCACCGTGCGGCCCACCACGATCGGGCTGTAGATGCGGCGCATCGGCGAGGCGCTGCGGTGAGTAAACACCTGGCCCTGCGCCGATTCGCCGGTGGGCACATAGCCGAACATGGCGATGCGCGCCAAAAAGGCCGTGCTGTCGGCCACGGCCACCGTGCCGCGCACCGGCAGGTGCTCGATGGCAGCAGCGCCGATATAGCCGGCCACGCCAAGCATGGCAATCCGCAAAATCCCCACGAAATCGAACCCGCGCGGCAGCAGCCCCACCGCCAGCAGGCAGGCCAGTGCCACGCCGAAAGTCACCCAGGTGCGCGGGTTTTCCAGCGGGTTGAGTACGAATTGAGTCTTGGTAAAGAGTGCCATGGCGCCGCCTGCTGAGGGAAAGCGCTATTGTGCAGGGTGGGCGTTGAAAAGGAAAGCACCGCCCTGCACAGCCAGCAGCGTTGTTTTATGTGCGCTTCATCACCAGGGTCAGGATGTCGTAACTGGCCACCAGTTCGTCGTGCTGGTTGGTGACCTGCACGTCCCACGCCACCACGCCCTGCCCCACGCCCTTGTCGTCGGTGCGGTTGCGGTCTACCTTGCGTTTGCAGGTGAGGCGGGCGCGGATGGTGTCGCCGATGGCTACCGGCGCCACGAAGCGCAGGTTGTCGAGGCCATAGTTGGCCAGCACCGGTCCCGGCGCCGGCGAGACGAACAGGCCGGCGGCGGCCGACAGCACGAAGTAGCCGTGGGCGATGCGCTGGCCGAACTGGGTGTCTTTGGCGGCGATCTCGTCGAAGTGCATGTAAAAATAATCGCCCGAAACGCCGCCGAAGTTGACGATGTCCGCTTCGCTGACCGTGCGCCGGTGCGTGAGCAGCGAGTCGCCGATGTGCAGCTCTTCGAAGTACTTGCGGAACGGGTGCACTTCGCTCTCCTGCACCCGCGCCCCGCGCACGTATTCTCCGGTCACCGCCGCCAGCATGGTGGGCGAACCCTGCACCGCTGCCCGTTGCAGGAAGTGGCGCACCGCGCGGATGCCGCCCAGTTCTTCGCCGCCGCCGGCGCGCCCAGGGCCGCCGTGCTTCAACTGCGGCAGTGGTGAGCCGTGGCCGGTGGAGTCCACTGCCGCTTCGCTTTCCAGGATCAGCACCCGGCCGTGTGACGCGGCGGCCATCGGCACCGCGTAGGCGGCGATCGCCGGCTCCCTGGTTACCAGGGTGGAGACCAGGGAGCCCTTGCCGCGCGCGGCCAGCGCCAGCGCCTGGTCGATGCCGTGGTAGCTGATGATGGTGCTCACCGGGCCGAACGCCTCGACATCGTGCACGGCGTCGTTGGCCATGCCGTCGCGGCACAGCAGCAGGGTCGGCGCAAAAAACGCGCCATCGGCCACGCCGTCGCCCACCGGATTGAAACCGTCGCGCTCACCGAACAACACCTCGTTGCCCTGCGCGAGCAGCGCCAGGCGTTCACCAACGTCGCGCTGCTGGTCTTTCGAGGCCAGTGCGCCCATGCGCACACCTTCCACGGACGGGTCGCCCACGCTCACCTTGGCCAGGCGCTCGCGCAGGCGCGTGCCCACCGCATCGACCATTGTCTCGGGCACGATGATGCGCCGAATCGCCGTGCACTTCTGCCCCGCCTTGCCGGTCATCTCGCGCGCCACTTCCTTGACGAACAGGTCGAACTCGGGATCGTCGGGCGTGACGTCGGGCGCCAGGATGGCGCAGTTGAGCGAGTCCGCTTCGGCCGTAAACGGCACCGAGTGGGCGACGAGGTTGCGGTTCACGCGCAGCTTGGCGGCCGTGTCGGCCGAGCCGGTGAAGGTGACAGCATCGAAACCTTCGAGGCGGTCGAGCAGGTCACCGGTGCTGCCGATGACCAGTTGCAGCGCGCCTTCTGGCAACAGGCCCGACTCGTGAATCATGCGCACCACGGCTTCGGTCAGATAGCTGGTCGCCGTGGCCGGCTTGCCGATGCACGGCATGGCGGCCAGGAAGCTGGGGGCGAATTTTTCCAGCAAACCCCAGATCGGGAAGTTGAAGGCGTTGATGTGCACCGCCACGCCGCCGCGCGGCACCAGGATGTGGGTGCCGGCAAAGCCGCCGTTTTTACCGAGTGCCATGGCCGGGCCTTCGTGCAGCACGTTGGACGACGGCAGCTCGCGCCCGCCCATGCTGGCGTAGGCAAACAGGGTGCCGGTGCCGCCTTCGATATCGACCCAGCTGTCGGCGCGGGTGGCGCCGGTGAGGTGCGAGATCGCGTACAGCTCTTCCTTGCGCTCGACCAGGTACAGCGCCAGCGCCTTGAGGATGGCGGCGCGCTGCTGGAAGTCGAGTTTCATCAGCGCCGGCACGCCGGTCTTGCGCGCATAGTGGACTGCTTCGCCGAAGTCGATGGCGTCTGCGTGGGTGTGGTAAATCAGCCCGCCGGTGAGGGCATTGTGCAGCGGCGTTGCTGCCTCGCGGCCGATCCAGCGGCCGCCGATCAGGCTTTGCAGGGTTGGAATCATCTAGGGTCTCCTCTATTCGTCACGCCGAAGCGTTCTTGTGCAGATGCAGTGGCAAGGCGCTGTCCCATTCGACGCGCGGACGTTCGGCCTCTACTTCGGTCAGCGCTTCCACCTCGCGCATGGTGTTCATCGAGCGCACCGCCAGCTCGTGGTAATGGCCGGTGCCGGTGGTCTTCCAGGCGATTTCGTCGTCGCGCAGCGGTCGCACCACCCTGGCCGGCGTGCCGACCACCAGGCTGCGTTCCGGTATCTCCATGCCAGCGCGCACAAAGCTCATCGCTGCGACAATCGACTCGGCGCCGATCACGGCGTTATCCATCACCACGCTGTTCATGCCCACCAGGGCATTGCGGCCGATGCGGCAGCCATGCAGCACGGCGCCGTGGCCGATGTGGCCATCGACGCCCACCACCGTATCGGCGCCGGGAAAGCCGTGCATCACGCAGGTGTCCTGCAGGTTGGCGCCCTCTTCCAGGATCAGTCGCCCGAAGTCGCCGCGCAGCGCGGCCAGCGGGCCGACGTAGCAGCGTGGGCCAACGATGACGTCGCCGATCAGCACCGCGCTGGGATGGACGTACGCGGTGGGGTGCACCACCGGCGTGACGCCGTTGATTTCATAGACCTTGACCATGTCAGCCCACCCGCTCGATGATCACCGCAATGCCCTGCCCCACGCCGATGCACATGGTGCACAGTGCGTAGCGGCCGCCGGTGCGTTCGAGCTGCGTGAGAGCGGCCAGCACCAGCCGCGCGCCCGAGGCGCCCAGCGGGTGGCCGATGGCGATCGCCCCGCCGTTGGGGTTGACGTGGGCAGCATCGTCGGCCAGGCCCAGGTCGCGCGTGACGGCCAGCCCTTGCGCGGCAAACGCCTCGGTCAACTCGATCACGTCCATCTGGTCGATGGTGAGGCCCACCAGCGCCAGCACCTTGCGCGAAGCCGGGGACGGGCCGAAGCCCATGATGCGCGGCGCCAGGCCGGCGGTGGCCATGCCCAGCACGCGGGCGCGCTTGCGCAGGCCGTACTGTTCGGCGGCAGTGTGCGACGCCAGCAGGATGGCGCACGCGCCGTCGTTGACGCCCGAGGCATTGCCGGCGGTGACGGTGCCGTCTTCACGCACCACGCCCTTGAGTTTTGCCAGCGTCTCGATGGTGGTGTCCGGGCGCGGATGCTCGTCGGTGTCGAAGATTTTTGGATCACCTTTTTTTTGCGGCAGCACCACCGGTACGATCTCGTCGCGGAATATGCCTGCCGCGTTGGCAGCGGCCCAGCGTTGCTGGCTGCGCAGCGCAAATGCGTCCTGGTCCGCGCGGCTGATGTCGAACTGCTGCGCGACGTTTTCGGCCGTCTCTGGCATGCTGTCGATGCCGTATTGTTCCTTCATGCGCGGGTTGACAAAGCGCCAGCCCAGCGTGGTGTCTTCGATTTTGGCGGTGCGCGAAAAGGCGCTGTCGGCCTTGCCCATCACGAATGGCGCGCGCGTCATGCTCTCCACGCCGCCGGCGATGACCAGGTGCGCTTCGCCCGCACGGATGGCGCGCGCGGCGCTGCCCACCGCGTCCAGGCTGGAGCCGCACAGGCGGTTGATGGTGCTGGCCGGGACCTCGACCGGCAGGCCGGCCAGCAGCGCGGCCATACGGCCCACGTTGCGGTTGTCTTCGCCGGCCTGGTTGGCGCAGCCGTAGTACACGTCGTCCACCCTGGCCCAGTCCACTGACGGGTTGCGGGCGATCAGCGCGGCGATCGGCAGCGCTGCCAGGTCGTCGGTGCGCACGTGGGCCAGGGCGCCGCCGTAGCGGCCGAACGGGGTGCGGATGGCGTCGCAGATGTATGCGGAGTTGTCAGTCATGTCGTGTCCTTTACTGCCTGGGGCGTTGATCGACCACGCGGCGGGCCTTGCCGGTCAGTGTGCGTTCGATGCCGTTGGGTGCAACCAGCCGGACCTTGGCCGAAACGCCCACGTTGGTCTTGATGCGGATTTCCAGCTCATTTGCCAACTGCTGGGCCAGGGCTACGTTGTCGCCGGCGAGCATATTGCCGGCCTCCGGGCGCAGTTCGGCCAGCACCTCCAGCTGGTCCAGGTGGCCGTCGCGCTTGATGATCAGCTGGTACTGGGGCGCGAGCAGCGGCATTTTCAGAATCAGTTCCTCGATCTGCGACGGGAATACATTCACACCACGGATGATCAGCATGTCGTCCGAGCGGCCGGTGATCTTGCCGATGCGGCGCATGGCTCTCGACGTTGGCGGCAGCAGCCGGGTGAGGTCGCGCGTGCGGTAGCGGATGATGGGCAGCGCCTCCTTGGTCAGCGAGGTGAATACCAGTTCGCCCTCCGCGCCGTCGGGCAGCACCTCGCCGGTGTCGGGGTCGATGATCTCCGGGTAAAAATGGTCTTCCCAGATCACCGGGCCATCCTTGCTCTCGATGCATTCGCTGGCCACACCAGGGCCCATCACCTCGGACAAACCATAGATGTCCACCGCGTCGATGCCGGCGCGCTGCTCGATTTCGCGGCGCATGGCGTCGGTCCACGGCTCGGCGCCGAAGATGCCGACCTTGAGCGAACTGGCGGCGGGGTCGAGCCCTTGTCGCTGGTATTCCTCGATGATGTTGAGCATGTACGACGGCGTGACCATGATGATCGATGGCTTGAAGTCCTCGATCAACTGCACCTGGCGCTCGGTCTGGCCGCCCGACATCGGCACCACCGTGCAGCCGAGCCGCTCGGCGCCGTAGTGTGCGCCCAGGCCGCCGGTAAACAGGCCGTAGCCATAGGAGATATGCACCATGTCGCCACGCCGGCCACCGGCCGCGCGGATCGAGCGCGCCACCACGTTGGCCCAGGTGTCGATGTCGTTCCGGGTGTAGCCGACCACGGTGGGCTTGCCGGTGGTGCCGCTCGAGGCGTGTACCCGCACCACCTCCTCGCGCGGTACGGCAAACATGCCGAACGGGTAGTTCTCGCGCAGTTCCTTCTTGCCGGTGAACGGAAATTTGGCGAGGTCGGCCAGCGATTTCAGGTCGCCCGGATGAACGCCGGCCGCATCGAACGCCTGGCGGTAGTGCGGCACGTTGTCGTACGCGTGTTGCAGCGTCCACTGCATCCGTTGCAATTGCAGCGCCTGCAGTTCGTCGCGGCTGGCGCGTTCGATCGGCTCCAGGTCCGATGGTTCGGGTGTGCGTTGTACCATGCCTGCTCCCTAAGTTGATGCCAGCACGTGGCCGCCCACGCGCAGCGATTTGCCGCGAAATAGCGCGACCGTACGGCCTTCCTGGTTGATCACCGCGACGTCGTACACGCCGCTCTTGCCCGCCAGCGCCTGCTCGCGCGCGGTGGCGGTGAGCACGTCGCCCGGCCGGCCCGGCGCCAGGTAATCGATGGTGCAGGACGCGCCCACGGTGGTGAGGTTGTAGCTGTTGCAGGCAAACGCAAACGCGCTGTCAGCCAGGGTAAATATGAAACCGCCGTGGCAGCTGCCGTGGCCATTGAGCATGTCGGCGCGGATCGTCATCGACATGGTGGCGTGGCCGGGACCGACGCCATCGAGCGTGATGCCCAGCCCTTGCGAGGCAGGGTCGCGCGCATACATGGCGGCCGCCACCTTCCCGGCCAGTGCCTGCGCAGTCAGATCATTCAACGTCTCATGCATGGATGGTTGCTCCTGAAGCGTGCTTGCGCCGCAGCAGCGGCGACACGCGATAGCGGTCTTCGCCGTAGCTGGCGGCCAGGTGGTTCAGTACCGTGACGACATGGCCCACGCCGATGGCGTCGGCCCAGGCCAATGGCCCGCGTGGATAGTTGACGCCCTTCTGCATGGCCAGGTCGGCGCCTGCCGCATCGCACACTCCCTGGTTGACGGCATCGGCCGCCTCGTTGGCCAGCATGGCCACGGTGCGCATGACCGCCATGCCAGGCACGTCGTCGAGCCGGGTGACGGTGAGACCCGCCGCTTGCAGCAGGCCCACCACCGACAGGTAAGCCTCGGGTGCGCACTGGTCGGCGCAGGCGACGGCGATGCGGGTAGCGCTGGCGTAGTCGAAGGCCAGGTCCACCAGCACGGTATCGGAGTGCTGGTTGTCGGCGGCGCGCTGGGTGGCGCTGCGGCCGTCGGTGAGATACACGGCGGCGCCGTTGCAGTGGAAGGCCGGTGCGTCGTCCACGCTCTTCTCCACCTTGCGATGGGCCACGTCGATGCCGGCGGTGCGCAGGCGCGCCGCCAGCGCGTCGGTCACGGCGCCGCCATGCGGGTGCGTGGCCGCTGCCAGCGCAGCTGCGTCACGGGTGTAGCTGACATATGCAGGGATGGGCTGCGGCGCCTCGGCCTGCGCCGGTGCGTTCACCGCGCCATCGCCGTAGCGGTAACAGCCGCGGCTGGTCTTGCGACCGAGGAAGCCGGCGTTGACCAGCTCCTGCTGCAAGACCGACGGCGTAAAGCGTGGATCGTTGAAGTAGGCTTCGAACACCGACTGCGTCACCGCGAAATTGACATCATGGCCGATCAGGTCCATCAGCTCGAATGGGCCCATGCGGAAACCGCCGGCCTCGCGCAGCACCGCGTCGATGGTGGCCGCGTCGGCCGCGCCTTCGGCCAGCAGGCGCCAGCCCTCCGCATAGTACGGGCGCGCCACCCGGTTGACGATGAAGCCGGGCGTGGAGCGCGCGTGCACCGGGCTCTTGCCCCAGGCGGCGGCCGTGTCGTACACGGTCTGCGCCACCGCGCTGTCGGTGGCCAGGCCTTCGACCACTTCCACCAGCGCCATCAGCGGCACCGGATTAAAGAAGTGCATGCCCACCAGCCGGCCCGGCACGCGCAGTTGAGCGCCAATCGCCGTGACCGAGATCGACGAGGTGTTGGTGGCCAGGATGCAGTCGTCATCCACCAGGTTTTCCAGCTGCGCAAACAGGGCGCGCTTGGCGTCGAGGTTTTCGACAATCGCTTCCACCACCAGGCCCGGTTTGGTGGCGGCCAGTTCGTCCAGCGTCAGTGACGGTTGCAGCCGGGCCAGAGAAGCGGCGGCATCGACGGGGCTCATGCGCTGTCTGGCCACCAGTTTATTCAAGGCCAGCGCGATATCGGACATGGCCTTGGCCACCGGTTCCGGGCGGCTGTCGTACAGCTTGACGGTGTAGCCGGCAACGGCTGCCACCTGGGCGATGCCGGCGCCCATGGCGCCGCTGCCGATGACGGCCACCACCCGTTCTCGAGACAATGCGGTCATGTCATTTCCCCGTAAATTGCGGTACGCGCTTTTCCATGAAAGCAGCTACGCCCTCGCGGTAGTCGGAGGTAGCACCCAGCTCGCTCATCATGGTGCATTCGAGCATGAGCTGCTGCTGCAAGGTGTTATGAGCACTGGCGTGGATGGCCTGCTTGGTAAACGCCAGCCCTTGCGTGGGGGCGCTGGCGAAGTGGCGCGCCAGCTTGTCGGTCTCGGTGGCCAGCTCGGCGTCGGGCACGGCTTTCCAGATCAGGCCCCACTGCTCGGCCTTTTCGGCGGTGAGTTTTTCGCCCAGCATGGCCAGTCCCATGGCGCGCGCGCTGCCGATCAGGCGCGGCAAAAAGTACGTGCCGCCGGTGTCCGGGATCAGCCCAAGCTTGCAGAACACTTCCACGAACGAGGCCGAACTGGCCGCCAGCACGATGTCGCAGGCCAGCGCCAGGTTGGCGCCGGCGCCGGCCGCCACGCCGTTGACCGCGCAGATCACCGGCATCGGCAAGGCGCGCAGCGCCAGCACCAGCGGCGCGTAGTTCTTTTCCACCGAGTCGCCCAGGTCCACCGGACGGGTGCCGGGGGCATTCGATACGGCGCGGTCGGACAGGTCCTGGCCAGCGCAAAAACCGCGCCCGGCGCCGGTGAGCACCAGTACCCGCACGCTCTTGTCGGCGCCAACCTTGCGCAGGGCGTCGCGCACCTCCTCGTGCATGGCCTGGGTGAAGCTGTTGAGTTTATCGGGGCGGTTGAGGGTGAGCGTGGCCACCCCGGCGTCGATCCCGAACACGATGTTTTGATAGTCTTTGGCGTTCATGCTGTCTCCTGGTTATTCGGCCTGGTCGAAGTCGAGCACCACCTTGCCGGTGATGGGGAAGCTCTGGCAGCTCAGTACAAAGCCGCGCGCCACCTCGTAGTCTTCGAGCGCGTAATTGATGTCCATGTCCACCTGGCCTTCGACCAGCTTGCAGCGGCAGGTGGAGCACACGCCGCCCTTGCACGAGTAGCGCATGTCGATACCGGCGCGCAGGCCGGCGTCGAGCAGCGATTCCTGGTCCTGCGCCATGGTGAAGCTGGTGGCGCTGCCGTCCATGATCACGGTCACTTCGGTGTTCTGGTGCGCGCCGGTTTCCATCGCCGCGTGGGCCCTGGCTTTGCGCGGACCGTTGGCGCCGGTAGCGCCGGTGGCTAAAAACAGTTCGACCTTGATCGCCTCCTTCGGCATGCCCGCTGCCTGCAACGCCGCCGAGACGCCCAGCATCATGTCTTCCGGCCCGCAGATGAAGGCGACGTCGACGTCATCCACCCGCGTCCAGTAGCGCAGAAACTCGGTGCACTTGTCCTGCGTGATGCGGCCGTTGAACAGGTCGATGTCCTGCTGCTCGCGGCTCATCACGTAGGCGATGCGCAGGCGGTCAAGATAGACATCTTTGAGGTCGGAGAGTTCCTCGCGGAAGATCACCGACGAGCTGGCGCGGTTGCCGTAAAAGAGCGTGAAACGGCTGTGCGGCTCGAACGCCAGCGTGGTCTTGATGATCGACAGGATGGGCGTGATGCCGCTGCCGGCCGCAAAAGCCAGGTAGTGCTTGCGGTTGGCAGCATCGAGCGGCACGTTGAAGTGACCCGACGGCGGCATCACGTCGAGCACGGCGCCGGGCTGCAGGTGATCCACGGCCCAGGACGAAAACAGCCCGCCCTGGGTGCGCTTGATGGCCACCCGCAGCGTGTCGTCCTGCACGGCCGAGCAGATCGAGTACGACCGGCGCACGTCTTCGCCGTCGATGTGCGCGCGCAGGGTCAGGTGCTGGCCCTGCTGGTAGGCGTAGCTGGCCCGCAGCGCGGGCGGCACGGCAAAGGTGACGGCGATGGTATCGCGCGTTTCGTGGCGTACCTGGGAGACGGTCAGGGGATGGAATTGGCTCATGATCTCAATGACACTTGAAGTAATCGAACGGTTCGCGGCAGTCCAGGCACTTGTAGAGCGCCTTGCACGGCGTGGAGCCGAACTGGCTGGTGACTTCGGTATGGGTGGAGCCGCAGTTGGGACAGGCGATACCGAGCTTTGGCGCCTTGCGCGAAATTGCTGATGCGGGGCCCAGGCGGCTGATGTCGATCACCTGTTCGGCCGGCGGCGCGATGCCGTAGTTACGCAGCTTTTGCTTGCCGGCGTCTGTCATCCAGTCGGTGGTCCAGGCGGGAGCAAGCTGGGTGTGCAGCACCACCTCAAGCACGCCACGCCCATGCAGGGCGTCGCTAATGGCGTCGCCGATCACCTGCATGGCGGGGCAGCCGCTGTAGGTGGGCGTGATCGTGACGTGACAGGCGCCGTCGTCGGCCACGCGCACGCCGCGCACGATGCCCAGGTCGGTGATGCTGATGGCGGGGATTTCGGGGTCGGGGATTTGTGCGAGCCAGCCGGCCACCTGCTCCTCGTCGAAGCCTCCATCTTCAGATCCGTCATCCTCGCGCATGCGGGGATCCATGGACCGCGTGATCGGATGCTCAGTATGGATTCCCGCCTGCGCGGGAATGACGGATTGAAGGTTGGCGGGAGAAAGAACCGTCTTCGTCGCTTTCATACGCCCCCTCACCACTGCGCATTCGGATACGCGCGCTGCAAGAACTGCATCTCGGCCAGGATGAACCCCAGGTGCTCGGTATGGCGTCCCTGCTTGCCGCCGCTCTGCATCCAGGCATCCTGCGGCGGCATCACCAGCGTGGCTTCGGCAAAAATCTCCGCCACGTGCGCCAGCCACTGCGTGCGCAGTTGGTCCGCTGGCGGGGCGATGCCGGCTTCCACCATGGCCTGGTCGACGGCGTCGTAGCCGAATACTTCGCCGCTGTACATCCACAGCGCGTCGGCGGCGGCCTGGGTTTTGGCGTGGCTGATATCGGTGCCGTCGCCCATGCGCACCACCAGGTCGCCGCTGCGGCGCAGGTGGTACGTCACTTCCTTCAAGGACTTTTCGGCGATGGCGGCGATGCGTTCGTCGCTGCTGTGCGTGAGGCCGGCGATCAGGAAGTAGTGCCAGGTGTCGAAGTAGAACTGCCGCATCATGGTGTCGGCGTAGTTACCGTTCGGTTGTTCGAGCAGCAGGCAGTTCTTGAAGTCGTGGGCGTCGCGGTGGTAGGCCAGGCGGTCTTCGTCGCGGCCCGCGCCCTCCAGCTCGGCCGCGTATTCGTACCACAGGCGGGTTTGCCCCAGCAGGTCGAGCGCCACGTTCGACAGCGCCATGTCTTCTTCCAGCGCCGGCCCTTTGCCGCACAGGCGGCTCAGTTGCTGGCTCAGGATCAGGGCGTTGTCGCCCAGGCGCAGCAGGTAGTTTACTTTGGCATCCATCGATGGCCTCACAGGTTTTTCACTTCTTCCGGCATCGGGAAGAAGGTGGGGTGGCGATAGACCTTGCTGTTGGCCGGCTCGAACAGGGCGCCCTTGTCGGACGGGCTGCTGGCGACGATGTCGGCCGCGCGCACCACCCAGATGCTCACGCCCTCGTTGCGGCGCGTGTACACGTCGCGCGCATTGTTGACCGCCATTTCGGCGTCGGGCGCATGCAGGCTGCCCACGTGCTTGTGCGCCAGGCCGTGCTGGCTGCGGATGAAAACTTCCCACAGCGGCCACTCTTTGCTGGTTTGGGTACTCAGTTGCGTGCTCATGCGACTTCCTTCACTGCTGCGTGTTTGTCGGCGTGCGCCACCAGGGCCTCGCGGAACCAGGCGCCCTCCTCCCAGGCCTGGACACGGGTGCGCAGGCGCTCGCGGTTGCACGGGCCATTGCCCTTGAGGACGTTGTGAAATTCGGCCCAGTCGATGGCGCCGAATTCGTAGTGGCCGGTCTCGGCGTTGAAGCGCAGGTCGGGGTCGGGCACGGTCAGGCCCAGGAACTCGGCCTGCGGCACGGTTTGATCGACCATGCGCTGGCGCAGCTCGTCGTTGGAAAACAGCTTGATGCGCCACTGCGCCGATTGCGCGCTGTTGACCGACTCGGCGTCCGACGGGCCGAACATCATCAGCGACGGCCACCACCAGCGGTTCAGTGCATCCTGCGCCATGGCCTTTTGTTCGGCCGTGCCGCGCGCCAGCGCCAGCATGATGTCGTAGCCCTGGCGCGCATGGAACGACTCTTCCTTGCACACGCGGACCATGGCGCGCGCATACGGACCGTACGAGCAGCGGCACAGCGGGATCTGGTTGATGATGGCCGAGCCGTCGACCAGCCAGCCGATCGCGCCCATGTCGGCCCACGACAGCGTGGGGTAATTGAAGATGCTCGAATACTTGGCCTTGCCACTGTGCAGGGCAGCGAGCAGCTCGTCGCGGCTGACGCCCAGGGTTTCGGCGGCGCTGTACAGGTACAGGCCGTGGCCGGCTTCATCCTGGATCTTGGCCAGCAGGATCGACTTGCGCTTGAGCGTGGGCGCGCGCGTAACCCAGTTGCCTTCCGGTAGCTGGCCGACGATTTCCGAATGGGCATGCTGCGAAATCTGGCGGATCAAAGTCTTACGGTAGGCGTCGGGCATCCAGTCCTTGGCCTCGATGCGCACGCCGGCGTCGATGCGGGCCTGGAAGGCGCGCTCGTCGTCGGCCATGTCGGCGGTGGTGCGGACCGTGCTCAAGCCGGTCTCTACTTGTTGGGCGTACATGCTGTCTCCTCGTTTGACCTCGGTTGAACTCATAATACGATACACAATTCGTTTACGCTACCGGTTTTTTGAGTCATAACGAAATTCCGCATTTAAATACCTTGCCGGGCGTTTCACCCGGTAAACTACGGTTTTCAGCTTTTGTTGGCCGCCATGCACTGCTCCGACTGGATCACCGACTTCCTTGCCCACGACCCGCCGCGCTCGAAATCGCTGGTGGTGACCATCTTCGGCGACGCCATCGTGCCGCACGGCGGCATGGTGTGGCTGGGCAGCCTGATCGAGCTGCTGGCGCCGTTCGGCGTGAACGACCGGCTGCTGCGCACGGCCGTGTTCCGCCTGGCGCAAGAGGGCTGGCTCGGTGCGCGGCGCGATGGCCGCCGCAGCGCCTACGCCATCACGCCCGACGCCATGGCGCGCTTTTCGCACGCCTACCGGCGCATCTACGCCGAACCGCACGCGCACTGGGACGGCAGCTGGACCCTGGTCATCAGCGGCGAAGGCGCGTTGACGCCGGCCGAACGCACGGCCGTGCGCAAGGAACTGTTGTGGGAGGGCTACAGCGTGATCGCACCCGGCATCCTCGGCCATCCGGCCGCCGAGCCGGCGGCGCTGGCCGAGGTGCTGGCTCGGCTGGGCGTGGCCGGTAAACTGTTCGTGGTGCGCGCGGCCACCGTGCCCGGCGTGGGCGCGCGGTCGCTGGGCGACCTGGTGGCCAGCGGCTGGGACGTGCGCGAAGTGGCGGCCGGCTACGGACAATTCCTGACAAGGTTTGCGCCGCTGGCCACCGCACTCGATGGCGGCGTGGCCGACCAGCTGACGCCGGAGCAGGCCTTCGTGATCCGCACCCTGCTGATCCACGCTTACCGCAGGGTGCAGCTGCACGACCCGCAACTGCCGGCCGAACTGCTGCCCGCCCCCTGGCCCGGCACCCAGGCCTACGCGCTGGCGCGCCAGCTGTACCTGGCCGTGCACACGGCCGCGGAACAGCACATCGACAGCGTGCTGCGGCGCGAAGACCCGGAGGCGCCGGTGGCGGAGGCGGCCTTTTATGCGCGGTTTGGCGGCTTGCGTTAGGGCGGCTCTCCCCTGCGGGCGTGCCGCCCAACGCCACCACCCTGTATGATGTCGCCACTGCGCCACAAGCGCTCGACACTGAATTCAACGGGACACACCACCATGCCTATCAAAATCAGCCAGCAGTTCGACGCCGGCGCCATCGACGTCATTTCCGCCGACAACCCGGCCGCGATCGACCTGAACATCCGCAAGGACTCGCACGCCGACATCACCCAGTGGTTCTACTTCCGCGTGCAGGGCGGCGCGTCCACCCCGCTGGCGCTGCGCTTCCTCAACGCCGGCAAGACCGCCTACCCGGACGGCTGGAAGGATTACCAGGCCGTGGCCAGCTACGACCGCGACAACTGGTTCCGCGTGCCGACCTCGTTCGATGGCGAAGTGATGACGATTAACCACACGCCCGAATACGACAGCGTCTATTACGCCTATTTCGAGCCGTACTCGTGGGAACGCCACCTGTCCCTGCTGGACAACGCGCAACTGTCACCGCTGGTCAAGCATATCGACCTGGGCAGCACCATCGACGGCCGCGACCTGAACATGCTGGTCATCGGCGATCCGGAAGCGGAACAAAAAGTGTGGGTGATCGCGCGCCAGCACCCGGGCGAGACCATGGCCGAGTGGTTCGTCGAAGGCATGGTCGAAGCGCTGCTCGATCCGGCCAACCCGTTCGGTCGCAATTGCCTGAAAGAAGCCGTGTTCTACGTGGTGCCGAATATGAACCCGGACGGCTCGGTACGCGGCAACCTGCGCACCAACGCTGCCGGCGCCAACCTCAACCGCGAGTGGCTGAACCCGACCATGGAGCGCAGCCCGGAAGTATTCCTCGTTAAAAACAAGATGCTGGAAACCGGCTGCGACCTGTTCCTCGACATCCACGGCGACGAAGGCCTGCCGTACGTGTTCGTGGCTGGCAGCGAATCGCTGCCGACCTGGACCCCGGACCAGGCCGAAGGCCAGCAATACTTCATCGACAACTTCCTGATTGCCAGCCCGGACTTCCAGGACGAATACGGTTACGGCGAAACGCCGTACACCGACGAAACCCTGACCATGGGTTCGCCACACATCACGCACCAGTTCGGTTGCCTGTCGCTGACGGTGGAACTGCCGTTCAAGGACAACGCCAACGATCCGGATGCCGACACCGGCTGGAACGGCGCCCGCAGCGCCGAGCTGGGCAAGGCTGTGCTGCAACCTGTTCTACAGACGCTGGTCGCGCAGCAGTAAGCACTTACCCGCCCTCCTGGCCTGCGCCAGGACAAGGCGGGCGCTGCCCGCAAAAATACACTGGCCTCCAGCGGCGCCACCCGGCGCCTTTCCTGGAGGTCCAGCATGAACATCCTGTCATCGGCATGCAGCACGGCTGCCGCCCTGTTGCGCCGCACCGGCTTCACACCTCGTCACCATGTCGAGCGCTGTCCGCGTGTGCGCCGCCTCACGCCTGCTGCGGCCCTGGCCTGCCTGGCCCTGCTGGCCGCCTGCAGCACACCGTACAGTCCGCCCGAGATCCTCGACGCCAACACCCGCTTCCCCGGCCTGGTCGACCTTCCCGCGCAAGCGGAGGGCCGTACCGAAGACGTCCTGCTGGTGCACGGCATCTGCACCCACAATGCGCGCTGGGCGCAGCAGGTGGTCGCGCAATTGATGGCGTCGATCAACGGCGCCAGCATGACTACCAGCCGCAGCGCCAGTGTTGACGCCAACGGCATCGAGATCGTATCGGCCACGGTGGCGACGCCCGCAGGCCGTCTGCGCTTCAACGCCCTGATCTGGTCCCCCCTCACCACGCCGCTCAAGCGCCAGCTGTGTTACGACCAGGCCGACAAGTCGGCCATCTGCACCGGCGCACCGCCGTACCCACACCAGCGCGCGCTTTTGAATGCACGCCTGAAAGACACGCTGATCGACGATTGCCTGCCCGATGCGCTGATCTACCAGGGCGTGGCGCGCGAGGCGATCCAGCTGCGCATGCGCGACGCCATCGTGCGCGTGCTGGCCGACAGCGACGCGCCCGACAATGTACCGCTGGTGGTGATTGCCCACAGCATGGGCAGCAAGATCATGTTCGACACGCTGCTACGGATGACGCAGGAGGCGCCCGGCTCTCACGCGGCGGTCGCGGCGCAGCGCACCATGGCGCGGATGCGGATATTGGTGATGGCGGCGAACCAGGTACCGCTGCTGTCGCTGGCCGATCAGCAGGTCGATATCGCAGCCGCGCGAGCAGCGCCGTCAGACAGCCTGCAACTGCTGCTGCAACAGCGCGGCAGCGAGGACCGGCGCCGCACCATGGCCCCGCTGACGCTGGTGGCGTTTTCCGATCCCAACGATCCGCTATCGTACACGCTGCCGCCGGAGCGCTACGCGGGACAAGGTGTTGCGGTATATAACATCCTGGTATCGAATGCGCCGACCTGGCTCGGTTTGCTCGAGCGGCCCGATGACGCCCACCTCGACTACTTGAAGAATCCCGACGTGGGCCGGCTGGTAGCCTGCGGGGTGCCGGCCAGTGCCTTGTGCACACAGTGAACCCCGCACTACCCGGTAGCGATACGCATGCCGTACCGCGTGGGGTCGGACCCAAGCGGGTCCGACCCCGGCCTGGCCGAATTCAAGAAGACGGGTTCAGGCCCCGCCCACCACCATCTTCTCGATCAGGATCGAGCCGGTCTGCTTGGTGCCGCGCATCATGGTATCCGCCCCCACCGCCACGATCTGCGCCAGCATGTCTTTCATGTTACCGGCAATCGTGATCTCCTCGACCGGGTACTGGATCACGCCATTTTCCACCCAGAAGCCCGAGGCGCCACGCGAGTAGTCGCCGGTGACGTAGTTGGTGCCCTGCCCCATCAGTTCGGTGACCAGCAGGCCGGTGCCGAGCTTGCGCAGCATGGCGGGAAAATCGTCGCCGGGCGTCGTCAGCGACGACGAGAGCGTGAGGTTGTGCGAGCCGCCGGCGTTGCCCGTGGTTTGCATGCCCAGCTTGCGCGCCGAGTACGTGGACAGGAAATAACCCTGCACCACGCCATCCTTGACCACGTCGCGCGCGCGCGTTTTCACGCCTTCGTCGTCGAACGGCGCCGAACCGACCGCGCCGATCACGTGCGGGTCTTCATGGATCTGCACATGCGATGGCAGCACCTGCTGGCCCAGCGAATCGACAAAGAAGGTCGACTTGCGGTACAGCGCCCCGCCCGACGTGGCCTGCACGTAGGCGCCCAAGAGGCCAATGGCCAGCGGCGCCTCGAACAGCACCGGGCAGGTACGGGTGGCGAGGCTGCGGGCATGGAGCTTGGCCAGCGCGCGCTCGGCGGCGTAACGGCCGATCGCCTCGGGCGAGGCCATGCGCGCCGCATCGCGCACCGACACGTACCAGTCGTCGCGCTGCATGCCGGCGCCACGCCCGGCAATCGCCGCCATCGACACCGTGTGGCGCGAATACGGGTAGCCGCCCATGAAACCGCGCGAATTGGCCGAGACAAAATGCGACTGCTGCGCGTGCACGCCCGCGCCCTCGCTGTTGGTCACCCGTGGATCGACCGCAAAGGCGGCCGCTTCGGCGCGCTTGGCCAGTTCCACGGCGCCGGCGGTGTCGATGTCCCATGGGTAGAACAGCTGCAGGTCGGGCGGTGACATTTCCAGCAGGTCGGCGTCGGGCAGGCCGCCACAATCGTCCTCGGCGGTAAAGCGGGCGATGTTGTAGGCCGCTTCCACCGTCGCTTTCAGGGCAGCGGTGGAAAAATCGGACGTGCTGGCGTTGCCGCGCCGCTGGCCGATGTGGACGGTGACGCCCATGCCCTTGTCGCGGTTTTGCTCGATGGTTTCGATACGGTTCTTGCGCACCGAGACCGACAGGCCGCTGCCCTCGCTGAAATCGACCTCGCAATCGGTGCCGCCCTGCGCTTTTGCGTAGCCGAGCACGTCGCGTGCAAGCTGTTGCAACTGGTCTTGCGTGTGGCTGAACATCTGGCTGAAATGCGGATCGGACATGGGCGGTTTTCGTCGGTCGGGTACTAAACCGGGTATCATAGCAGTCGTTCACAGTTTACAGGGACGGCTGCGCGCCGGACCGAAAGTTAATAATATGGTAAATCCAAACCGCGGCGCCGTCGGCTTCAGCTCGACCGAATTCGAACAGGAATACGAGCGCCCTTCCAAATCCGAGATGAAACGCCAGGTCGACGCCCTGCAAAAGCTGGGCGAAGCCCTGGTGGCCGAGCCGCGCGACCGTGTCAAACGCGTGCCGATGCCGGAAGATGTGCGCGACGCCATCCTCGAGTGCCAGACCATCACCAACCACGAAGGCCGCCGTCGCCAGATGCAGTTCGTCGGTAAGAAGATGCGCACCCTCGACGAAGCGGAAATCGCCGCCATCCAGCAAACCATCGATGGCTGGAAAGGCGCGTCCAAGTCAGACACCGCCGCCATGCACGCGCTGGAACGCCGCCGCGACAAGCTGCTGGCAGACGACAAGGCCCTGACCGTGCTGCTGTCGGAAAACCCGGAACTCGACGCGCAGCACCTGCGCACCCTGATCCGCAACGCCCGCAAGGAGCAGGCCGAGAACAAGCCGCCGAAGGCCTACCGCGAAATTTTCCAGATCCTCAAGCAGGTCGAGGCCAAGAAGAAGAAAGACGCCACCGCCGAAGTTGACGACGCCGACACCGAAGAAGATGACGAGTAACGTGGAAGCCATGCTGGTGATCGGCCTGGTGTCGGTCTCGGACCGCGCCAGCGGCGGCGTGTACCAGGACCAGGGCATCCCCGCCCTGCAGGACTGGCTGGCGCGCGCCATCACCACGCCGTACCGCGTAGAAACACGACTGATCGCCGACGAGCGCGCCCAGATCGAAGCCACGCTGATCGAGCTGGTCGATACCGCGCGCTGCCACCTGGTACTGACCACCGGCGGCACCGGCCCGGCGCGGCGCGATGTCACGCCCGAGGCCACGGTGGCCGTGGGCACCAAGGAAATGCCGGGCTTCGGCGAGCAGATGCGCCAGATCAGCCTGCACTTCGTGCCGACCGCCATCCTCTCGCGCCAGACTGCCGTGATCCGCGAAACGCTTGATCACGCCGCGCTGATCATGAACCTGCCGGGCCAGCCCAAGGCGATTGCCGAAACGCTGGGCGGCTTGAAAGACGCCGACGGCAACACGGTCGCTGGCGGCATCTTTGCCGCCGTGCCGTATTGCATCGACCTGATCGGCGGACCGTACATGGAAACCGATCCTGTCGTCTGCAAGGCGTTTCGTCCCAAATCGGCGCTCCGGCCCGCGCCGGCCGCGTGAAACCTTCCGTTCAGGCAAGGCGGCGCCGCTTTTTGTCGCGCGCCGCCATCTTGTTCCTGATGCCAGTTCTCCCCTCCATCGCAACCGCCACTCCGAGGAAACCTATGAGCCTGCTACACACCATTGAAAAAGAAACCGGCGCCAACCCCACCGTCGCCATCATCTGGATGCACGGCCTGGGCGCCGACGCCAACGACTTCGTGCCGATGCTGCAGGAGCTGGACCTGCGCGACCTGCCGGCGATCCGCTTCATCTTCCCCAATGCCGACACCATGCCCGTCACCGTCAACGGCGGCTACGTGATGCGCTCGTGGTACGACATCGTCGCCACCGACCTCGGTCGCCAGGAAGACGAAGCGGGCCTGCGCGCCTCGCAGGCAAAAGTGGAAGCGCTGATCGCACGCGAAAAAGAACGCGGCATCGGCGCCGACAAGATCATCCTGGCCGGCTTCTCGCAAGGCAGCGCGATGACCATGCAAACCGGCCTGCGCCAGAAGGAAAAGCTGGCTGGCATGATGTGCCTGTCGGGCTACCTGCCGATCGCCGCCAAGGCCACCACCGAGTTCACCCAGGAGAGCCTGGGCACGCCGGTCTTCATGGCCCACGGCCGCATGGACCCGGTCGTCCCGCTGGCCCGCGCTACCGCCTCGCGCGACCTGCTGCAACAGTGGGGCTACCAGGTGGAATGGCACGACTACCCGATGCAGCATTCGCTGTGCCAGGAAGAGGTCAACGATATCAGTGCCTGGCTCAAGCGCGTGCTGGCTTAAGGGAACCTCGAAAAACCTACTGCGCGATCCGCTATCGCCGCTCCGTTGCTCAGCGTACAGCCGTACGCTTCCGCTACTCGCGACGATAACGAACCGCTCGCTACGGTTTTTCGAGGTCCCCTTGACTTCGTTACGCCAAGGCAGCGGCGACGAGCTGCTGCCAGTCCCGGTCCACGCGGTCGGTATTGGCCAGCAAGATCACCGACTGCTGCCGCTGCGGCAATCGCAGCAGTATGGTATTGAAACCCCACAGGCTGCCGCCGTGGAACACCACATCGTGGCCATCGTGCTGCACCCACTCCAGTCCACAGCGGTAGTCCGGTATCGAACCGTCTTGCAACGCCGAGGGTTCGAGCATCGCGCGCAGCACGCTGCCGGGCTCGGCCCACTGGCGATGCCACTCACGCTCCCATAACACCAGTTCCTCCACGCTCGCAACCATGCCGCCATCGCCGACCGTGTTGGCGTTGCCGAGCTGCTGCTTGTAGCCGAACGGGCGCGCCGCGTCTTCCTCGTAGCTGAACACGCGGTGTGGCAACACGTTCTGGCGATCGTCGTCGAAGCCCGAGTGTTTCATGCCCAGTGGCTGCAGCAGCTGTTCCTTCACGTAGCGCGCCAACGGTTGTCCGCTCAGCCGTTCGACCAGGGCGGCGAGCAGGATGTAATTGCTGTTGCTGTAACGATGCGCGGTGCCGGTCGGCATCGCCACCTGGTCCATGCGGGTGATCAGCGCCATGATCTCGCGGTTGCTGAAATAGTCGGCCTCGTGGCGGCCGGGCTGGCATTGCAGAAACTGGAAATAATCGGGAATGCCGCTGCTGTGATTGAGCAAGCTGCGCAGCGCAAACGGCTGTTCGAAGCCGGCCAGTTCCGGCGAGTGTACACACACATCGTCATCGAGCGCGATGCGGCCCGCCTGCACCAGTTGCATGATGGCAGCAGCAGTGAACTGCTTCGATTCCGACGCCAGGTAATACATCGAACGCGCCGAGAGCGGCACGCCCAGTTCCAGCGACGCCAGGCCGTGGTGCAGTTCGAACGTGACTTCGCCGTGCTCGAGCACGAGGGCGCTGAAGCCGGGGCCGTCGCCGGGGAGTGTGGACTGCAGGTATTGAAAATGCTGAATCAAGGGGGTATGCATTAAGCTGGCATCCACACGGCCACCGACATTGACAGACATGGCGCAGGGGAAATTAAAAAACAAGGCCAAAAACGGGAATGGCCCACCGAAGTGGGCCATTCTAACTCGCTTGTTCCCGGGGGAAGGCCTAAGCCAACAAGTCCCAGAAAGCACAGTGTAATTATACGTGAATCCACAACCAGACTGGTCAAGAGCCGCTGTAGTGAAACCGCTGAATGGCTGAGGCAATGGGAAGTTGTTACGGTCGCACTGGCCGCCAGACCGTAAATTGGCTCTGGCTAGGATGCTCTTTTCAATCCGGCAATAACGGCGCATCCGTCCCCGGCACCGCCGTCTGCGCCGCGTTCATCACCATCGCCAGGAACGTGTAATAGCCGTTGATGCCCATCAGGTCCACTACGCCGTGCTCGCCGAAGGCGGCCAGTGCGGCGGCGTAGGTGGCGTCGTCCACCCGTTGTTGCTGGTGCAGTTGCAGGCAAAATTCCAGCACCAGCGCTTCGTCGGCTGGCAGTCCCACCGGCTGGCGCCGTTCGGCAATCGCGGCGATGGTTGCCTCGGCGATGCCGTATTCGCGCGCGATCGGGGCGTGGATCGCCCATTCCACTTGCTGGCTCCACTGGCGCGCCGTGACCAGGATCGCCAGTTCCGTCAGGCGCGTGCCGAGGGCGCTGCGGTAGCGCAGGTATTCGCCCATGCGCTGGGCGGCCGACATCAATTCGGGACTGCGTATCAACGGTACGAACGGCCCGTACAGCGCGCCGCGCGGGCCGTCGATCACCGCTTGCGCCGCTACCTGCTGGCTGGCGCTCATCTGCGCGAACGGTATAGGTCCCAGGCGATCGGTCATGTGCTTACTCCTAGTAAAGTTTTCTGAGCATGGTGCGGCATAGATCAACAGAAGACAAGCTGAACGACGATATTGTCTGCTGGCAATCACAAGAACCCACCTGCCAGAAAGGATGTCCATGAACCGCCCCAGCGCCGCCCATCACCCCAGCCACCTGATTCACCGCAACCTGCGCCACATGCCGCCTGTCGTCGGATCGGCATCCGGCATGATCGTGCACGACCGCGACGGCAAACGCTATCTCGACGCCAGCGGCGGCGCCGCCGTGTCGTCGCTGGGACATGCGCATCCGGAGGTGCTCGCTGCCATGCACGCCCAGATCGACCGCAACGCCTACGCCCACACGGCTTTTTTCACCTGCGAGGCGGCCGAGGAACTGGCCACGCGGCTGGCCAACGACGCCCCGGGCGACCTCGATCACGTGTACCTGGTGTCGGGCGGGTCGGAGGCGATGGAGACCGCGCTCAAGCTGGCGCGCCAGTATTTTGTGGAAAGCGGCGAGGAGCAGCGCAGCGTGTTCATCGCCCGCCGCCAGAGCTACCACGGCAATACGCTCGGTGCCCTGGCCATCGGCGGCAACGAATGGCGCCGCAAGCCGTTCGCACCGCTGCTGATCGACGTGCCGCGCGTGGCGCCGTGCTTCGAGTACCACGACCGCGCGCCCGGCCAGAGCGTGGAAGACTACACGGCCGCCCTGCTATGCGAGCTGGAAGACACCATCGTCAAGACCGGACCGGCGCGCATCATCGGCTTTTGCGCCGAGACCGTGGTGGGCGCCACCGCCGGCGCCGTGCCGCCCACGCCCGGCTACTTTCGCGGCGTGCGCAGCCTGTGCGACAAGTACGGCATCCTGTGGATCGCCGACGAGGTGATGTGCGGCATGGGCCGCACCGGCACGCTGTACGCGTTCGAGCAGGAAGGCGTGCTGCCCGACCTGGTGGTCCTCGGTAAAGGACTGGGCGCCGGCTACCAGCCAATCGGCGCGGTGCTGGCGCGCACGCCGATTATCGACCGCCTGCGCGATGGCAGCGGCGTGTTCATGCATGGGCATACGTATATGGGCCACCCGGTGGCCGCCGCCGCCGCGCTGGCGGTGCAGCAGGTGATCCGGCGCGACAACCTGCTGGGCGCCGTCACCGGCCGTGGCGCCGTGCTGCGCACGCAGCTGCGCGAGGCACTGGGCCACCATCCCCACGTGGGCGACATCCGTGGCCGGGGCCTGCTGATCGGGGTGGAACTGGTGCGCGACCGCGACACCAGGGAGCCGTTCGATCCCGCCTTGAAACTGCATGCGGCGCTCAAGCAGCAGGCCATGGCATGCGGGCTGATGGTGTACCCGATGGGCGGCACCATCGACGGCGTGCGCGGCGACCACGTGCTGCTGGCGCCGCCCTTCATCGCCAGCGACGCCGACCTGGCCGAAATCACCGAACGGCTGACCAGGGCGGTCACGCTGGCGCTGGCCAGCATGCGCTGACAGCGGTGATTACTTGCGTGGCTGCCAGTCGATCACTTCCTGCTGCTGCTCGCCCAGTCCGGGAATGCCCAGCCGAACCTGGTCGCCCTTTTTCAGGAAGCGCGGTTTCGGCAGGCCCATGCCCACGCCCGGCGGCGTGCCGGTGGCGATCACGTCGCCCGGTTCCAGCGTCATGAATTTCGACAGGTAGCTGACGATCTGCGCCACCGTGAAGATCATGGTGGACGTGTTACCGGTTTGCATGCGCTTGCCGTTCACTTCCAGGTACAGGTCGAGGTCTTGCACGTCGCCGATGTTTTCCGGCGTGACCAGCCAAGGGCCGACCGGGCCGAAGCTGTCGCAACCTTTGCCCTTGTCCCATTGCGGGCCGCGTTCGAGCTGGTACGAGCGCTCGGAGACATCGTTGACGACCGTGTAGCCGGCCACGTATTTCAGCGCATCCTCTTCCGTCACGTACTGCGCGCGCGAGCCGATGATGATGCCCAGCTCCACTTCCCAGTCGGTCTTTTTCGACCCCTTGGGCAGCATGATCGGATCGTCCGGGCCGGTGAGCGCGGTGATGGCCTTCATGAACACGATCGGTTCTTTCGGCAGCGGCATCTTCGCTTCTGCCGCGTGGTCAGAGTAATTGAGGCCGATGCAGACGAACTTGCCGACGTGCTTGACCGGCACGCCGAAGCGCGGGTTGCCGCGCACCAGCGGCAGCGTGGCCGGGTCGATTTTTTCCAGCTTGCGCAGTGCCTTGGGGGCCAGCTGCGCCGCGTCGATATCGTCGATGACGGCGGCCAGCGAGCGCAGCTTGCCCTCGTCGTCGATCATGCCAGGTTGTTCTTTGCCGGGACGGCCGTAGCGCACAAGTCTCATGGTTCACTTTCAATCGGTACAGGACTTGGCATTGTAACGCCGTGGGGCCGGACAACCTACTGCGCAGCCCGCTACGGTTCTTCGGCCCCCCTTGCCTCAGCCGTAACGCTCCTGCCGCAGCCATTTGTTGGCGATGATCTTGGTGCCGGTGACCACCGGCGCACCGCCGTGCAGGGTCTGGCGGTCGGGCTGGTGGTTGCTGTCGGTGTTGAGAAACCACAGCGCGCTGCCCTTTTTGGGATACACCTCGAGGCCCAGGCCGGGGAAGATGGTGCCGCCGCCCTGCTCCACCTCGGTCAGGTACAGAATGAAGGTGGCCAGGCGCTGACCACCGCGCGCCAGGTGGCTGCGGTGGCCGGTGGTGTCGGGGTCGAGCCAGTCGTAGTGGGGCCGGTATTCCTGCGTGCTCGCATATTTTTGCAGCTGGAACGGCTCACCGCATTCGGCCGGCCAATGCGCCAGCGCGGCCAGGCGCCGTTCGATGCGCTCGGCGATATCAACCTCGCCGCGTTCAATAAACGCCATCTCGCTGGTGCGGCCCTCGTGCACCACGCTCGAGCCGTCGTCGGCGCCGGTGACGGTGGAGCGCGAATAGCCGCTGCTGGAGCCGGACTCGCAATGCGCGACGATGGCGTCGCATTCTTCGCTGCCCAGTACGTTGCCGAGCAAGATCACCTGCGGGCTCTTGAGCACGAACAGGATCTCGACTTCGCGCTGGTCCACCACGATCTTGTTGCGCGTGGTGTCGATGAACGGCATCACCTGGGCCGGCGTGAAAATGCTGGCGCCGGCGTCTGCACCACCACGCTGGCGCACCGCCTCGGCGAGCGCGGCGCGCGCCACCTCCATGGTGTACTGGCCGGAGCGGGCCATGCTGTTGGCCATGTCGAGCGGGCTGCAGCCACGCGCCAGGTTGGCGGCGATCCAGTCCTGCCACGACGGTGGCAGCGAGGCGAGCACGGCAGCAGTGGCGAAAGCGTCGGGCATGGGATTATCTGGTGCTGGTGGCCGGGTGATGGTCCATTCTACCGGAAGGCGCCGGACGCCTCCAGCGCCGCCAACCGTACCAGGCCAGTCCCGGCGCCTGCAGCGCAATCAGCAACGCAAAGCCCGCCTGGTAAGCCTGCGCCGGATACTGCCCGCGCAGGTTCGGCTGCCAGCCATCGAGCACCAGCCCGAAGCCGGCCTGCACCGCGAACGCGCCCAGAAAAATCAGCAGGTTCAGGCAGGTGGTCGCGCGCCCGGTCAGCCGGCCCGGCAAGCCTTGCGCGACCATCGTGTACTCGATGCCGGTGACCGTACCCACCAGGGTGAACAGCACCGCCAGCACCGCGTAGCCGGGTCGCCAGCCGCACACGAAACCGGCCTGCACGATGATGAACAGCGCCACGCCGGCAGCGGCCACCCGCACCGGCCGCACGCCGCGCTTTCCTGCCCACTCGGTGATCATGCCCACCACGATCGCCCCGACGATCACTGCGCCCATGCCCACGTACAGCAGCCAGCTGACCTGGTCTTCGGAGTAGCCGGCCACGTCGCCGAGCCAGCGGCCGAGCCACAGGCCCTGGATGCCGAAGAACACCATGTGCGGCACCAGCACCAGTTGCGCCGCCTCGCGAAACGACGGGTGGCGGCATATCTCGGCCATGGCCGCGCGCAGCGGCTGGCGCTGCACGACGGCCGCCTGCGGTGGCGCCAGCAGCCGGATCAGCACGGCGGTAAACATCAGCGCCGACGCCAGCGCGATGAACAGGCTGCGCCAGTCCACGTGCTCGAGCGCGATGCGTACCGGCAGCGTGGCTGACGCCGCACCCAGGCCGCCGGCGGCGATCAGGTAGCCCTGCACCGACGGCAGCCGCGCCGGCGTGATCCAGGTCGACAGCGCCTTGACCGCCGCCATGAAGCAGCCGCCCACGCCGAAGCCGATCACCGCGCGCGCCACCAGCAGCTGGGCAAAATCGCGCCCACCCGCAAAGGCCAGCGTGCCCAGCGCCGCGATGACCAGCATCGGCAACTGCACCAGCGCCGGCCCCCAGCGGTCGAGCGCCACGCCCACCGGCAACTGCGCCAGCGCGAAGGCAAAGAAGAACGCGCTGGTGAGCAGGCCCAGCTGGCCGGGCGTGAGCGCCAGCGCGGCGGTCAGGTCCGGCGCCAGCGTGGCGTTGATCATCCGCATCAGCTGGGACAGGTAGTGGCCCAGCGCGAACGGCAGGAACACCGTCAGGAACACCATGCGCCGCGACAGGGCCGGCGCGGTGGCGGCCGGCGGCGGTACGCCGCGCCCGGCGTGGTTGGCGTCGCCCTTGTGGCGGTCGGCGTCGCGCATGGTGGTTATGCTGCGCGGCTGCCGGCGGTCACCAGCTGGATCACCTTGCGCTCGCCGGCCAGTGCGTGGCCATGACCATGCTCGCTGCGGCTGCCGCCCGCTTCCTCGAAGAAGAATTTGTCCTGGCCGAAGGCCGGCTTGAGTTCATCGAGCCACGTCGCCTGCGCATCGAACCTGGCGTAAAACGGCCGCCGCACCCAGTCCGGATTGCGCGCTTGCAGGAACTGCAGCGCAAACACTTTTTCGCCGCCGATGGTGACCACGCCGTCGATCACCACCTTGCCGGGGAAGGCGCTCATCGACGGTCCGCGCACGGTGCGCGCCAGGCCAGACACCATCTGGTACGCGGCCTGGAAAATCTCGTGCGCGCGCACCAGGGGCAGCTGGAAGTAGTCGTGCGGACCGGTGTCGCGCTCGACGAACATGTAGTACGGAATAGCGCCCAGGCGCACGCCGGTCTGCCACAGCTCGGCCCAGCTTTTCGGGTCTTCGTTGATGTGGCGGATCAGCGGTCCCTGCATGCGCAAGGTGGCGCCGGTGCCGACGATGCGCTTGACTGCCTGCTGGGCGATCTCCTGGCGCAGTTCCACCGCGTGGTTATAGTGGCCCATGATGGCCATGTTCTCGCCGGCGGCGACCACCCGCTCGAACAGGCGCAGCAAGTCGTCGGCATCGCGGTCGCTGACGAAACGCTGCGGCCAATACGCCACCGACTTGGTGCCGATGCGGATGTTCTGGATGTGCGCCAGCTCGGGCGCCAGCAGCGGTTCGATGATCGCTTCGAGCGAACGGGTATTCATCACCAGCGGGTCGCCGCCGGTGATCAGCACATCGGTCATGTGCGGCTGGGTTTTCAGGTAGGCGGCCAGGCCGGTCGATTCGCGCGCGTCGAATTTCAGGTCGTCCATGCCGACGAACTGCGGCCAGCGGAAGCAGAATGTGCAATAGGCGTGGCAGGTCTGGCCGGCGCTGGGGAAGAACAGCACGGTCTCCTGGTACTTGTGCTGCAAGCCGCGCAGCGGCACGCCCTCCAGGTGCGGCACGTTGTGCGTCATCTGCCCGGCCGGGTGCGGATTCATTTGCAGGCGCAGCTTGCGCACCAGCGCGGCCAGCGCCGCCGGGTTGGCATTGCCCAGCACCAGTTCGCGCAGCCGGGCGTAGTCGTTGGGCGCAAGCATGTCGCGGTGCGGGAACACCAGCCGGTAAATCGGATCGTCGGGAATGTTGTTCCAGTCGATCAGCTGGTCGAGCACGTATTCGTTGGTGCGAAATGGCAGCACGTGCGACACCACCTGCACGGCTTCCTGCAAATCGGGCGCGAGCCAGTCCCATTGGCGCGCGTTGCTGATGGTCTGTCGGGTGTACGGCTTGAACTTGGCGGGAGCGTTGGTAGTCATGGCTGGATTCCTGTGGCAGTGGAAGGGCGAAAACTCGATGCTAGGGCGGCCATGCGCGCAGTAAATTGCCATTAATCAAGTGATCCTTGGAAAGTTTTGAGGTCTTGAGGCAAGTGACGATACTGCGACAGCCGGACTTTCCTTACGGCTATAACTTGCGGCATCGCAATTTGATGGCAGCTCCGCGCCGGTACAGTTCACCTCTCCCTCCACTCTTTCCCATAAGGAAATTCGCCATGAAACTGCTACCCGTGCTGGCCACCTTTACCGCTGCCGCCATGCTGTCGTTCTACGCCCTGCCGGTGCACGCTGCCGAGCCGACCGAAAAAGACGCCATCGCCATGGCCGAACGCGGCGCCGCCTTCATCAAGGCTCACGGCAAGGACGAGATGATCCGCAAGGTGGCCGCCAGGGACCCGAGCTTCATCCAGGGATCGCTGTACGTGGACATCCGCGACCTGAACACGGGCATCGTGCTGGCGCACCCGGTCAACCCGTCCATCGTCGGCAAGGATCTCACCGACGTGCCGGACGCCAGCGGTAAAAAATACCGGCGCGAGATCATCGATCTCGCCGCCAAAAAAGGCAGCGGCTGGGTCGATTACCAGTACAAGAATCCCGCCACCGGCAAGCTCGAACCGAAGACCACCTACATCCTGCGCGTGGGCGACGTCGTGCTCGAAGCCGGCATTTACAAGAAGTGACCCCATCCCAGACCGGAGAGCGCCATGCTGAAAAAATTACGGATCGGCCCCAAACTGCTGCTTGCGCCCGGCCTGGTGCTGGTACTGCTGATCGTCACGGCAGGCGCCGCGTCGATCGGCATGGTGCGCCAGAACGCCTCGCTGGAAAACCTGGTGCAGGTGCGCGCCGCGCGCCTGAAAACCACGGCCGACGTGGCCGGCGAGGCGCGCTATGCCCATGCCCACATCTACCAGTTGCTGGCGTGGGTAAACGGCAGCTTCGCCCAGAGCCGCCTCGATGACCTGGGCCTGCAGATCAAGACCCGCCACGCCGGCATCGAAGACCAGCTGCGGCGCCTGGCTGCCGCCGCCACCCAGGGCGACGAGCGGCGCTACGTCGAGCAATCGCTGAAGGCGCTGGCCGAGTACCGCAAGGCGGTACTGGAAACCATGGACATGGCGCAGATGGACCAAAGCATCGCCACCAACGCCATGGCCCGCGCGGAAAAGCAGTTCCTGGTGCTCAACGACCAGCTGGCGCAGTTGTCGCAGCTCGAAAAAAGCCTGAGCGAAAAAGCCCACGCGCGCGCCAGCGCCGACTTCCACGCGCTGACCACCGCGATGGCGGTGCTGGTGCTGCTGTCGATCGCGCTGTCGCTGGGCGTGACGATGGCGGTGCGGCGCGCCATGCTGCGCGATATCCGCGGCATCGGCGAGGTGGTGATCGCATTGGCCGAGGGCCGCCTGGGCGCCGGCCGCGCCAACCTGGGCCGCGATGAAATCGCCGACACCGCGCGCCTGCTCGACCAGAGCATGGGCAATCTGACCCGCACCATTTCCACCATCCTCGGCGCGGTGCGTTCGATCGACACGGCCGCCCACGAAATCGCCAGCGGCAACCAGGACCTGTCCACCCGCACCGAAATGCAGGCCAGTTCGCTCGAACAAACCGCCAGCGCCATGGACAGCCTGACCCAAGCGGTACAGCAGACCGCCACCAACGCGCGCGAAGCGTGCCAGCTGGCGGCGGGCGCTTCCGACATGGCGCAGCGCGGCGGCGCCGCCGTGCAGCAGGCGGTGCAGACCATGGCCACCATCCGCGCCAGCTCGCGCCAGATCGTCGACATCATCAGCGTGATCGACGGCATTTCGTTCCAGACCAATATCCTGGCCCTGAACGCGGCCGTGGAAGCGGCGCGCGCCGGTGAACAGGGGCGCGGTTTTGCAGTGGTGGCGTCGGAAGTGCGCACGCTGGCGCAGCGCTCGGCGGCGGCGGCCAAGGAGATCAACGCGCTGATCTCGGCGTCGGTGGCCACCATCGACAGCGGCAGCGCCTCGGTGCACCAGGCCGGCGAGCGGATGGTCGATATCGTCGCGTCGGTGCAGCAGGTCAACGACATCATCGCCCGCATCAGCGCGGCCAGCGCGGAACAGGCGCAGGGCATCGCGGAAGTGAACCAGGCGGTAGGCCAGATGGACGACGTCACCCAGCAGAACGCGGCGCTGGTGGAACAGGCGGCGGCAGCGGCCGAGAGCCTGCAGGAGCAGGCGGTGCACCTGTCGCAGGCGGTGTCGGTGTTCCAGCTGGGCGGCGCTGACGCTACCGACGTGGCGGTGGCGGAATTGGTGGCAGCGGCGCCGCCGTCACTGGCGGAACGGCTTGCTCAGAAAGCGCGAGCCCGCCAGGCCAAAGCGCCACGGCAGCTCCACGGCTTTCGAAATGCCGATGCGCGGGCCGGCTAGTACCTCGATGACGGTAGCGGGGTCCGGCGCGCTCACCTGAAACGGCAGGCCGTCGAGCGGCAGGTTGTTGTCGGCACGGGTGACGCCCAGCGCCTGGCACAAACGGCCCGGGCCAGAGCACAGCAGGCGCTCGTCGTCCAGGCCGCGCCTGGCTCGCATCTGCTCGAGCCCCACCAGCGGTTCGATGGCGCGCAGCAGCACCCCGGCGCCGTGGCCATTCTCGCGGCAGACGAAATTGAGGCACCAGTGGATGCCGTGCGAGCGGTACACATAGCTGCGGCCCGGCGGGCCAAACATGGAAAAATTGCGCGGCGTCTCGCCGATATAGCAGTGCGAGGCCGGTTCCTCGCGGTCGTAGGCCTCGGTCTCGACAATGCGCCCGCCCACGCCGTTCACCAGCACGGTGACGCCGATCAACTGGCGCGCGACGACATGCGACGGCGCTTCGAAATCAATTCCGGCAATGATTTTGCTCATGGCCAGATTGTAAAGGAAGCCACAAAAAAACTGACAAAACGTTATCAAACGTGCGGCCGCGATGCAAATAGCGGACGAAATATGTTCAAGAAGCAATAAAAAAGCCAGAAAATCGCGCAAGCTGCCAGCGCTTGCGGTGATAATGACGGGTACGCATGTGCCGCTTTTGCGCCGCCCACCCATTCCGACGATCCCGCACCATGACCACAGTTGCAGCCCGAGCAGTGCCTATGCCAGCAGAAAACGCGGTGGAAGAAGCGCTGATGCGCTCCATCCGCATTCCGCCACGGCCGAGCTTGCTCGTGGACCTGCAACGCGAACTGGCCAAGGCCGATCCCTCGCCGCGCACGATTGCCCGCATCATCGGCAACGACGTCGGCATGTCGGGCGCCCTGCTGAAATTGGCCAATTCGCCCTTCTTCGGCGCCGCCCGCAAGGCCAAGTCGGTCGAACAGGCCATCAATTTCCTGGGCCTGGACCTGTGCGCGTCCACCCTCACCGGCTTGCTGGCGCGGCGCGCCATCGACGGCCAGGGCGCGGACCTGAGCGCGTTCTGGGAAATCTCGATGCGGCGCGCGCAGGCGCTGATGTTCACTTCGCGCCGCTTGCGCATCGCCCCCGCCGACATCGCCCACACGTTCGGCCTGTTCTGCGACATCGGCGTGCCGCTGCTGATGGACCGCTTTGCCGACTACGCCGCCACCTACGACGACGCCTGCGACGAACCGCGCCGCCGCTTCACCGAGATCGAGGACGAGCGCTTCAGCACCAACCACGCGGCCATCGGCTGCCTGCTGGCGCGCAACTGGGGCCTGTCGCCCGACGTCTCGTGGGCGATCCTGCTGCACCACGACTACCGCGTGCTCGACGACCCCGCCACCGACGACGCCGTGCGCTCGCTGGTGGCGCTGACCCTGCTGGCCGAAAAAGGCATCGAGCGCTTCTTCGGCCGCACCCTGTCCCACGAGTGGGAAAAAGGCGGCGAACTGGCCTGCCAGCACCTTGGTCTGACCGAGGACGAAGTGGCCGACCTGCTCGACGAGCTGCACGAAGCCTTTCACAACGAACGATAAAGATCCCCCATCCGCATGCCCAAGAATAAGCGTCCCGTCCCCCGTAAATCCGCCACCTCGCCTGAAGTCAAGGATGAGCAGAACACCACCGAACTGTGCGCGCTAGCGCTGGACCTGTCGGACGGCGAAGCCAATCCCGACATCGTCGCCGCCGCCACCCGCGCCGACCTGGCGCAAAAAGCCATCGAGTTCCAGCGTCTGCTGCGCCGCCTGCTCACGCAAGGCAAGGACGAGGTGCTGTACGGCGCGGTGGAACTGGCGCGCGACGAATCGGTGGACGGCTACCGCTACCTGAAAAACGCCATCGAGGAAGGCGCCGCCAACCTGGTGCTGCGCCGCGAAGGCTCGGCCGACATCGAGATCGACGCGTTTGCGATTCCCGTGTTCGTGCACAGCCAGGGCGGCCTCGATCCGGCGTTCGATTTCCAGGACAGCGCCGCCTACGACGCCGTACTGGCCAGCCTGACTACGGCCGGCCTGGAAAGCCCGAAAGCCAAGGTGGTCCTGGTGAGCCACGCCTACGACCTCGAAGAAGTCGAACGTATCAGCTACGGCCAGCTGCACGCCATGCTGCGCGAGGCAGCCAATTCGCTGACCGAGAAAAAACTCACCGCTGCTCCTGCTTTGGAACGAAGCATGGCGCAGGGCTGGACGGCCACCGCGTTTGGCCTCGAGGACAGCGCGGTGGAAGTGCGCTTCCTGCTCGGCTTTGCCTTGAAGCGCGCCGACGACCCGTTCTACCAGGTGCCGAAAAGCGAAAAAGCGGCCGACGCCTATTTCGCCAAACGGGCCGACGCCTATCAGCAATGGACCGCCGATTTCGCGCCGATGGTGGCGCGCTGCCTGGGTCGTGGCCGCGGTGTTGATGCCAACTTGACGCTCAACTTCCTGTACCAGGACCTGTTCTTCGGCGCGCGCGAGCAGGCCGTGGCCGAATACGCCACCCTGCAAATCCTCGCCACCATGAACGGCGCCATGACCGGCCACGCGCCGGACCAGCTGTCGGCCATCATCGCCCCCACCGACATCGACGACGAAATGCTGCTGCGCGTGCAACTGTCCGCTGGCGCCACGGTGCTGGCCACGGCCGACAAGCCACTCGATCTCACCGCCGACCTGGAAGTGGAAGTGGACGACCTGCGCGACGCACTGGCCAGCATTGGTCTGGCCGACGTCTCGGTCGCGCTGCGGTTCGATGCCGACGGCAACGCGGTCGATGTGCGGCCGCTGGCGTGACGAACTTTTTTTGTCTTTGACTTCGGCCCGATAGCGGCGGATACTTTTTCTTCAAGCGGAACATAGAGTCCGCTGCCTGGCGGTGCCGGCATGGTGCGCCGCAGCGGCGCACGCCACTGGCGTCGCCGAAGGAGACGATCATGAAGCCATCGACACCACTGCGGCTGGGACTGTTCGCGTCCCTGCTGCTGGTCTGCAGCGTGTTATCCGGTTGCGCCAACCTCGGCGCCACGCGCGTACCACCGCCCGGCCTGTTCCAGGACCAGTCGTTCAACCAGCCGGACAAGCCGATCGACACGGCCCAGCTGTTTGCCGTCGACGACGCCATGCGGCGCTATCTGCACGACGAGCTCGGCAGTTCGAAAAAGACCGCAGACAAGCGCCAGGCCCTGTTCGACGCGCTGTACCGGCGCGATCAGCTCAAGCTCGAATACGATGCCGTCATTACCCGCACCGCAGCAGAAACCTTTGCTGCGCGCTCGGGCAACTGCCTGTCGCTGGCCATCATGACCGCTGCGCTGGCGCGCGAGCTGAACTTTGCGGTGCAATTCCAGCAGATCGACGTGGGCGAAGTGTGGAGCCGCAGCGGCAATCTGTATTTTTCCAGCAACCATGTGAACCTGGTGCTCGACCGCAAGCGCATCGATGCCGGCAATGCCGGCCTCGGCTATACCCTCAACGCCGACCATCCGCTGGTGGTCGATTTCATCCCGATCCCGGACACGGCGCGCAGCCGCGCCCAGCCGTTGACGCAGGCCACGGTGGTGGCCATGTACCTCAACAACCGGGCCGCCGAGCTGCTGGCGGCCGGCCACGTGGACGACGCCTACTGGGCGGCGCGCCAGGCCGTGGTCGCCGCCCCGGATTTTCTCAACGCCTACAACACCCTGGGCGTAATCTACCAGCGCCACGGCGACCATGCAGCCGCCGAGCGCGCGCTGCGCCATGCGCTGGGCGGCGCGCCCGACAACACCGTTTACTTGTCCAACCTGGCGCAGACGCTGGACCACGCCCAGCGCCCGCAGGAAGCGGAACTGCTGCGCGCACGGCTGCGCCTGCTGGAACCGTATCCGCCGTTCTACTTCTATCACCAGGGCCAACAAGCGATGGCGCGCGGCGATTATCAACGCGCGCGCACCTTGTTCCAGCGCGAACTGGACCGCGTACCGAACTACCACGAGTTGCACTACTGGCTGGCGGTGGCCAATTACCAGTTGCACGACGTGCGCGCCGCCGAACGCCACCTGCAAGCGGCGATCGACAACAGCACCTCGCGCGACACCCACGACCTGTACGCGGCCAAGCGCAACCGGCTGCGCGAGGCGGCGCCGAAACAGCAGTAAAATAGTGAGATGGTACGTAGCTCGACAACATCTTGTGGCATATTGCCAATCGGCTATTTCCGAATCTGCCAATAACCCGGTCGTCGCCGTTGATGGGCAACTGCGATCACCCTGACTTCACCTGGGGTCAATTGGTAAATCAGGTCATAGGGAAACCTGCGGAGAGCGTAACGGCGCCGCTTACCTCAAAATACAGAACCCAATTGAGTCGAACCAAGGATCAGTGTCACTGACCTCTCGAACTCGGCCAAGAAGGCTTGCGCTAATCCGACACCCGCTTGTGCGCTGTAAAAATCAGCAGCTTCCTGCAACTCTAAAAGTGCTGCGGGAGCGATCGTCAGCTTCACTTGAGACTCGCACGAATCTGGGCCAGGGCCTCATCAACTGGAATAGCTTTTACCGTTCCATTTTCAATTTCAGCGATACGGCGCTCGACCTCAGCTGCCAGTGCTTCGTCAGCCGGTGCATCGTTTTCGAGACTGGCAATCAGCACCTGCACGATCGCTTCGCGCTCGTCCGTCGTAAGCTTCATTGCTTCAGTAGTGATCAATTCAATTGGCGTTTGCATGGCGCTCTCCTTCAAATCCTATCCTACCCCATTGAAGCGCTGCTCAGTTCAGTCAGAAAGCAACCGAATCAGACATCTCCCGCAACACCATCCACTGCGTCAGTTTTTCCGCATACGCCAAGGTATAAGCCGGACTGCTCGACGGCAGCGCGGCGATGCGGTAGTGCGCGGCGTGTTCGCCCAGCACCTTCATGCCCAGCTTGTGGGCGGTGCCGCCGTTGAAGGCGATGGCGGTGATCCGGGGATGGCGCGCCAGGAGCTCGGGCAAGTCGTTGTCGTCGCGGTGGCGGATCGCGCTGTCCAGGCTGCCGGTGCGATGGGCTGCCGCCACCACGTCCCATAAACCGACGCCGTGACGCAGCAGGGCCTGCAGGCGCTGGTCATACGGCAGCGGCACCAGGTCGGTGCCGATCACGGCCGAAATCAACATCCAGAAACGGTTTTGCGTGTGTGCGTAGTACTGCGCCTGGGCCAGCGATTTTTCGCCGGGCAAGCTGCCCAGCACCAGCAACCGCGTGTTGGCGTCGACGACCGGGGCGAAGCACTGTTTTCGTTCCATTGCGCCATTCGTGAACAAGATGGCGGCAATTGTACCGTCAACGGAACAGCGAGTGGCCGAACAGGGTTTGGACGGCGCTCTGGATCGGCTCTTCGGACAACATCAGCACCAGGGCGGTGCTCACGGCAACGTAGAGAATCACGGAAACAACTTTAATTTGCAGCGCGGTTTTCATGACCGCCTCCGGTTCAAGTGGTGTATGCACGAATTCATCATAGTTCGTTTTTGATAATTTTCCCTTGTCTTTACATAATTTAATGTGATCAGCCAACACCGGGGAAAAGGGTCCCGGAAAAATGGCAGCTAGGCAAGTTACTGGCCGGACAGCTATACTGGTTTGATGTCAACACCGCTGCTCTTCATTACCGCCTGCCTGATCTGGGGCTCCACCTTCTTCGCCATCACGCTGCAATTGGGCGAGGTGGCGCCGGCGGTCTCGGTGGCCTACCGTTTCGGCCTGGCTGGCGCGGTGCTGTTCGCCTGGTGCGCAGTGCGCGGCGACAAGCTGTGGCTGCCTTGGCGCGCGCAGCGCTGGCTGCTGGCGCAAGGCCTGGCCACTTTCGCACTCAGCTATATCTGTACCTACACGTCCGAGCAATACCTGGTCTCCGGGCTGGTGGCGGTGCTGTTCGCCTTGATGGTGTTCTGGAACCCGCTGTTCAACCGCTACGCCTTCGGCACCGCGGTCAGCCGCCGCACGTTTGCGGCCGGCGGCGTGGCCATCCTCGGCGTGATCCTGCTGTTTTCCCATTCCATCGCCGGCGCCTGGCGCGACCTGTCTCTTGGCGGCAGCGGCCACTTTTTATTGGGCCTGGTGCTGGCGCTGCTGGCCACCATCGCCAGCACGGTCGGCAACTTGCTGGTGATCAAGGTGCGCGAGCATTCATCGAATGTGTTGCTGGGTATGGCGTGGGCCATGACCTGGGGCAGCCTGCTGGTGGCGGCGTGGGTGCTGGTGAGCGGCCAGCAGTTCACTTTGTCGCGTGCGCCGCAGTACTGGGCGGGCTTGCTGTACCTGTCGCTGTTCGGCTCGGTGATCGCGTTTGCCGCCTACTTCACGCTGATCCACCGCATCGGCTCGGACAAGGCCGTGTACATTGGCGTGGTCACGCCGGTGATCTCGGTGTTGCTGTCGATCCAGCTCGAACATTACCGTCCCGGCGCGGTCGAATGGGCAGGCATGGTATTGTGTCTGTCCAGCGTCGCCTGGGCGTTGCAACCTCCTTCTGTTACCGTCAAAAATACATGAGTACATCAGAACTGATCATCCGCCCGGCCGAACCGGCCGACATCCCTGCCATCTTCGGCATGATTTTCGAACTGGCCGTCTTCGAAAAGCTCGAACACATGGTCGTCGCCGACGAAGCCATGCTGCACGAGGCGCTGTTTTGCGACAAGCCCACCTGCGAGGCCATCGTCGGCGAGACCGACGGCGAAGTCGTCACTTTCGCGCTGTTCTTCCATAATTTTTCCACCTTCCTGTGCAAGAAAGGCCTGTACCTGGAAGACCTTTACGTCAAGCAGTCGATGCGCGGTCGCGGCTACGGCAAGCAGATGCTGGTCGCGCTGGCGCAAATCGCCACCGAGCGCGACTGCGGCCGCTTCGAGTGGTCGGTGCTGGACTGGAACGCCAGCGCCATCTCGTTCTACGAAGGCATGGGCGCCACCATCATGCCCGACTGGCGCATTTGCCGCGTTACCGGCGAAGCGCTCACCCAACTGTCTGCCCAGCGCTAAAAAAATTCCCGCGACACGGGAAGTCATCGCGGGACTGAACCCGTTGTCAGGGGGAGGGAGACGTTGCAACGGGTTCACTATAGCCGCGCCCTGCCCGCCCGCGGACAGGCATTACAATCCCTTACGCGCTGCAAAATCTGCTTACACGGCTTTACATCAACCGGCAACTTCCCCGTACCGGCTTACAGTCGTGGCGCGGGCGCCCGGCTGGCAAAACGCTCGAGCAGCTCGAACACGGCCTGCGTGAGCAGCGCCAGCACCGCTGCCGGAATGGCGCCGGCCAGCAGCATCTGGTTGTCGTTGAGCGCCAGCCCGATCGTGATGCGCTCGCCAAAACCGCCGGCGCCGATGAAGGCGGCAATGGTGGCCGTGCCCACGCTCATTACCGCTGCCGTTTTCACCCCGGCCAGAATCACCGGCAGCGCCAGCGGCAGCTCGATCAGCCACAGTCGCTGGCTTGGGCGCAAGCCCAGCGCCAGCGCGGCCATGCGCAAGCCGGGCGACACCTGCAATAGCCCGGTGCAGGTGTTGCGCACGATGGGCAGCAGCGCGTACACCACCAGCGCGATCAGCGCCGGCACCGTGCCTATCATCCCCAGCAGCGGTATCAGCAAGGCCAGCAGCGCCAGCGACGGCACCGTTTGCAGCACGCCGGTCACGCCCAGCACCAGTTGCCGCAGGCGCGGATAGACCGCTGCCAGCACGCCGAGCGGTACGCCCATGAGGCAGGCCAGTCCCACCGCCACCAGGACCAGCATGAGGTGCTGGCGCGTGAGGCGGCCCAGGTTTTCATCGAATATTTTGCCGGCCAATCCGGTGCGCCAGGACGATGCCGGCCGGGCATCCGCTGCGGTCGATGCGCCAGTGGTCGATGCTGCGGCGCTTGGCGCCACATTGGCCTTGGCGCCCGCCGGTCCGCCGGCGGCCAGCCACTCGCGCGCCACCTGGCTAAAACTCTTGCCGTCGATTTCAGCGGCTGCATTCATGGCGATCATGGCGTCGGCGCTGATGCGTCCTTCCAGCTTTTCGATGGCCGTCCACGCTGCGGGGAAACGCCGGACGGCATCGAGCCGGTACAGCAGCACGGCATCATAACGGGGGAAGTAAGCAAGGTTATCGTCCAGCACGCGCAAGCCGTACTGGCGAATCTTGGCGTCGGTGGAGTAGATGTCGATAACGTCGGTCTGGCCCCGGCGCAGGGCCTCGTAGGCCAGGCCGTGATCAAGGCCTTGCGGACGCTGCGGCAGGCCGTAGGTCCTGGCCAGGCCCGGCCAGCCGTCGGCGCGGCCGATGAATTCGTGCGACAGGCCGAAGCGCAGCGCCGGCTGTTTGGCGAGGTCGGCGATGGTGCGGGTATCGGCGGCATCGCCGCGCATGGCCAGCGAGTAGGTATTATTAAAACCCAGAGGCACGGCGATACCCAGGCCCATGGGCGCCAGTTCCTTGCGCATCTGCTCGAGCGACGTCGCCTTGGGATGCTTGAGGATTTCGAGGTCGATGGTACCCAGGTATTCGGCATAGACATCGATGCGGCCGGCCTGCAGGGCAGCGAGCACGATGGCGGTATTGCCGAGGCCCTGCAAGTGCGTGACCCTGGCGTGCGGCGCGGCCACTTGCGTGAGCACCTCGCCCAGGATGTACGACTCGGTGAAGCGCTTGGAGCCGACGTGCAGGGTATCGTCAAGGGCATGCGCCGGAACGCACCAGGAGCACAAGGTGCACAGCATGAAAATCAGGGGCAGCCAGGCTGGCGGTCGTGCGTGCACAAAGTCTCCGAATCAGTGGTCAATCCGGCCAGCTTACCATTGGCTGAACTTACCCGGCCGGGAGCACCTGTGGCGAACGCAATATGCCAGCGTTGACCACGCCCTGGCACGGATTGAAGCCGATCGCGTACGCCAGCTCACCCGGGCGGGCGATGCGCCACAGCGCGAAATCGGCGCGCTTGCCCACCGCCAGCGTGCCCACCTGGTCGTGCAGGCCCAGTGCGCGCGCCGCGTGCACGGTGCAGCCGGCCAGCGCTTCCTGCGGCGTCAAGCGCCACAAGGTGCACACCATGTTCATCGCCAGCAGCAGCGAAGTCATCGGAGAAGTGCCGGGGTTGCAGTCGGTCGCTACCGCCATCGGCACGCCCAGCGCGCGCAAGGCGCTCACCGGAGGCGGGTTGGTGTCGCGTAAAAAATAATAGGCGCCGGGCAGCAACACGGCCACGGTGCCGGCAGCGGCCATGGCGGCGATGCCTTCGGAACTCAGGTGTTCGAGGTGGTCGGCGGACAGACCGTCGTAGCGCGCCACCAGTTCGGCGCCGCGCTGGTCGGACAGTTGCTCGGCGTGCAGCTTGACCGGCAAGCCGTGTGCCTGCGCCGCCTGGAACACGCGCTCGGTCTGCTCATGCGAAAAGCCGATGCGCTCGCAAAACGCATCGACCGCATCGACCAGGCCTGCAGCCGCCAGCGGCGCGATCATCGCGCACACGGCGTCGATGTAGTCGTCGGCGCGGCCCACGTATTCGGGCGGCAGCGCGTGGGCACCCAGGAAGGTGGTGGCCACCTGCACCGGCAGCTCGCGCCCGATGCGGCGTGCCACGCGCAGCATTTTCTCCTCCGACGCCAGGTCGAGGCCATAGCCGGACTTGATTTCGATGGTGGTCACGCCCTCGGCCAGCAGGCTGCGCACGCGCGGCAGGCTTTGCGCCAGCAGTTCGTCGGCGCTGGCGGCGCGCGTTGCGCGCACGGTGGACATGATGCCGCCGCCGGCGCGGGCGATGTCCTCGTAGGTGGCGCCGTTGAGGCGCGCTTCGAATTCGCCGCTGCGGTTGCCTGCGTGGACGATGTGGGTGTGGCAGTCGATCAGGCCGGGCGTGAGCCAGCAGCCGCCGCCATCGTGCACGGTGGCGGCCTGGTTTGTGGGCAAGGCCGCCCGTGGTCCCAGCCAGGCAATGCGGCCGTCCTTGACGGCAATCGCGCCATCGAGGATCGCCCCGTAGCCGCTCTCGTCATGGGCGCCATCGCCGGCCATGGTAGCCAGGTGCACATTGATGAACAACAGGTCCCACGCCATGGGCAGCCTTTAATTGGCGATGAGATCGACGACGAACACCGTGGCCTGGGCCGATTCCAGCGTCCAGTCCTGTTCGCCCTCGAGCACCAGCAAGTCGTAGCGCACCAGCGCCAGCCGTTCGCGCGCGCTGCACACCGACAGGCTCTCGCCATCGGCCAGGAAGACCAGCGTGGTGCCGCTGCGGCGGGGCAGCGG
>NZ_LROM01000130.1 GCF_001758785.1 Duganella phyllosphaerae | reverse complement strand
AGGTATGCGCGGCCGCCGCTACCCGGAGGCCGCGCATACCTCGCGCAGCCAGTTCCAGCGCGACCGCGACCGCATCATCCATTCGTCGGCGTTCCGCCGGCTCGAGTATAAAACCCAGGTCTTCCTCAACCACGAGGGCGACCTGTTCCGCACGCGTCTTACGCACAGCCTGGAAGTGGCGCAGGTCGGCCGCTCGATCGCCCGCAACCTGCGCCTGAACGAAGACCTGGTGGAAGCGATTTCGCTGGCGCACGACCTCGGCCACACGCCGTTCGGCCACGTGGGCCAGGACGTGCTCAACGAGTGCATGAAGGACCACGGCGGTTTCGAGCACAACCTGCAAAGCCTGCGCGTGGTCGATGAACTGGAAGAGCATTACGGCGCCTACAACGGCCTCAATTTGATGTTCGAAACCCGCGAGGGCATCCTCAAGCACTGTTCGCTGCACAATGCCCGCCTGCTGGGGCCGGTGGCGATCCGCTTCATCGAACGCACCCAGCCGTCGCTGGAAGCGCAGCTGACCAACCTGGCCGACGAGATCGCCTACAACAGTCACGACATCGACGACGGCCTGCGTTCTGGCCTGATCACCATCGAGCAATTGCAGCAGGTCGATTTTTTTGCGCGCCTGTACCGCGATGTGCAGCAGGCGTTCCCGGGCCTGACCGGCCGGCGCGCCATCTACGAAACCTTGCGGCGCCTGATCACGGCGCTGGCCGACGACCTGATCGTCACATCCAGCGCGCTGATCGCCGACGTGGCGCCGCGTTCGCTCGATGAAGTACGCCAGGCGCCGCCGCTGATCCGCTTTTCGGACCCGATCCGCAAGGATGCGACCGAACTCAAACGCTTCCTGCGCGAGAACCTGTATCGCCATTACCAGGTCAACCGCATGCGCGTCAAAGCGAGCCGCATCGTGCGCGAGCTGTTCGAGTCGTTCATGGCCGAACCGGTGCTGCTGCCGCCCGACTACCACGACAAGGACGGGGATGCTGGCCGGCAGGCGCGCAAGATCGCCGACTATATTGCCGGCATGACCGACCGCTACGCGATCCGCGAACACCGGCGCCTGTTTTCGCTCGATGAGCTCTGACCTGGCGCAACAGCGCGCCGCTTGACAGGCAAAGGTGCGCGGCAGATCATCAAGGTCTACCTTCACCTTTATGCGGGAGCGATCATGGACGCCGAAGTTGTCGAACGGTTCAAGGAACTGAAACAACACGTGGCAGACCATTACGCCAGCAAGCTCGATATCGCTATATTGCGTGAGGAAATTGCTGTCCAGTTCGGTCAAGTCAATCTCAGGTTTGCCGAGATGGACTCCAAAGTGACGCGGCTGGAATCCAACCTCATCAAGTGGTTTGTCGCCACCTCGGTTGCGTTGGTCAGCGCTACCTTCGCCATTGCCCGTTACGTACCTTAGAAATCCATCCGCTGCTGCGCCGCCTTGCCATCCCCCATTAACTCCAGCAACAGCTTCTTGATCGGTGCTGGCAGCGCCGCGTCCGCCAGTTTGGCGGCATCGAGCCACACGTAACCGTCCTCGGCTGCCATCTGCCGACGGCGCGCCAGGGTGATACGGTACGGCGCAATGTGCAGCTTGTAGTGCGTAAAGACATGCGTCACTGTCGTCAGCCGCTCGGCCGATTCCATCTCGCCGAATTTCCCCACCGCTTGCAACAGCAGTGCATCGTCCGCCGCCGGCACGTCGTCGTCCTCGGCCAGCAGGTGGCCGTCGAGTTCGGGCAGCGACAGCAGGCCGCCCCAGATGCCGGTCGGTGGGCGTTGCTCGAGCAGCACCTGGCCGCCATCGACAATCGCCAGCATCATCGCGTGTTTTTCCGGCGAGATTTTTTTCGGCTTGCGCACCGGCAGCTCACGCGTGCGGCCGGTAGCAAAGGCCACGCAGCGCGTTTGCATCGGGCACCGTTCGCACGCCGGGCTGCTACGGGTACACACCGTGGCGCCCAGGTCCATCAAGCCTTGCGTGTACGCTTCGATGCCTTGCTCGGGCAGCAGGGCCACTGCGCGCAGCCACATCATTTCCTCGGTCTTGCGCTCGCCGGGAAAGGTGTCGATGCCGAACACGCGCGCGAACACGCGCTTGACGTTGCCGTCCATGATGGCTGCGCGGGTGCCGCTGGAAAAGGCCGAGATCGCCGCCGCCGTCGAACGGCCGATGCCGGGCAGGTCGGCCAGCAGCGCCGGGTCGGACGGGAACACGCCGTCGTATTCGGCTACCACCCGCTGCGCGCACTTGTGCAGGTTGCGCGCGCGGGTGTAGTAGCCAAGGCCGCTCCACTGCGCCATCACGTCTTCGACCGGCGCTTCGGCCAGGTCGCGCAAGGTGGGAAAACGTTCGAGGAAACGGGCGTAATAGCCGAGCACGGCTGAGACCTGGGTTTGCTGCAACATGATTTCGGACAGCCAGATCAGGTAGGCGTCGCGGGTGTTTTGCCACGGCAGGGCGTGGCGGCCGTGCTGTTGTTGCCAGGCGATCAGGGCGTCGGAAAAGCTGGGGTCGGCGTAATGCTCTACTGCGGTGTACTTCATCATGTCCTTGGGTAAATTTCTTAAGCGGCTGCGCGCGCCGGGTCTTCCTCAAGACCGGCCTCGATGGCGTTGGCGATGGCTGCCGCCAGTTGTTGCAGATGCACTTTCTGGGCATCGAGCGTGTGCTGATCACGTTCGTGCGCCTCGATTTTCTGTTCCAGGCTGTCGGTGGCGTCGTGGATGCGCTGGATCGATGCCTGCCGGTGTTTCAGTTGATCCTTGTGCTGGCGGATCTGCGCCTCCAGCGGCGCCATCACCACCTTGAGCCACGCCTCGGCATCGACATTGGCCGACTTGAAGCAGCCGCGCACGCGCGACGCGATGGTGTCGAAAAACTTTTCCATCAGCACCACGCGGCTGGTGGTGATCAGGGTGGCGGTGCCGAACTGTTTATAGTAAATCGCCTCGATGTTGGCGATCTCGGTGCGGTACGGCGCCAGCGAAAACGGCAGCGGCAGCGCCAGGCTCATGCCGTGTTCGCTGGCGAAGCGGCGCACCATCACGCCCATCATCTCGCTCACTTCGGCGGTTTTCTGTTCGGCTGCGTCGAGGCGCGCGCGGATGCGCTCGAAATACTGGCGCACGGCTTCGCGCACACCGAGGAAAAAACGGCTGCGCTGCATGTGCTCGCGCACCAGGTCGATATCGTCGCGCACCATGTCCATGCCGATGCTGGTGTACAGCCCGGTGGACAGGCGCGTGAATACGGCGCGCGTGGCTTGCAGCTTGAACAGGCTGGCGTCGAACTCGCGCTTTTCGATGTCGATGCGGCGCATCATGTGTTCGATCACGGTGCGGTTCTTGCCGCGCAGGCTGCGCAGTTCGTGCAACTGTTCGACGATGCCGCGCGCGCGGGCTGTCAGCATGGTCGCTTGCGCGCTGCTTAACGCCTGCAAATCCTCGCGCAACTGGCGCCGCACGATGTCCTGCTTGGCCGGGATCAGCTCGTCGAACAGGGCCGCTTCCAGCGCCTGCAGGCGGCTGCGCGCCAGCAGGGCAGGGTCGTGCGTGATCTTGGCCACCAGCGCCTTTTGCGCCGAGACCGGGAACACCTGGCGCGGCTCGAGCGCCAGCACCTGGGCCACGCTGGCCTGCTGGCGCGCGATCTCGTCGTTCACTTCGGTCTCGCTGCGCAGCTCGTCCCACATGCTGTCGATCTTGTTGAGCACGACCATGCGGCCGGCGCCGGCGCCGATATGGTTGCGCCACACCTCGATGTCGCTGCGCGTCACGCCCGTATCGGCAGCCAGGATGAACAGCACGGCGTGGGCGTTGGGGATCAGGTTGAGCGTGAGCTCGGGCTCGGTGCCGATGGCGTTCAAACCCGGCGTGTCGAGGATTACCAGGCCTTGCTTGAGCAAAGGATGGGGGAAATTGATGATCGCATGGCGCCACAGCGAGATCTCCACCGTGCCGTGCTCGTCCACCGCGTCGCGCAGGTCGGGGTCTTCGTCGTCGTACAGGCCGTAGCGCCGCGCTTCCTCGACCGGAGCGCGCCGTGTCATGCTCACCTGCTTGAACACTTCGTGCATGTGGGCGCCGGCGTCGAGGTTGAGCGGCAGCACGGTCCAGGCGGACGGCTGGTCGCGGTAGTCGCCGGTGGAGAGGTTGTCGGCGCGGGTTTCGATGGGCAGCAGGCGCAGCGATGGCGCCAGCGCGGCGTCGTACATCAGCTCGGTCGGGCACATGGTGGTGCGCCCGGCCGAGGACGGCAAGATGCGCTGGCCGTAGTCGGCAAAAAATATGGCGTTGATCAGCTCCGACTTGCCGCGCGAAAACTCTGCCACGAAGGCCACCGACAGCTTGTCGTCGGCCAGCCGGGCCAGGGTGCGGGTAATGCGCTGGGCGGTGGCGGCATCGAGCAGGGCGGCCTCGGCCACCCACGCCTGGTATTGCTCCAGCGCGGTGACCACGCCCTGGCGCCAGGCGCTGTAGTGCTCGAAATCGCTGACCATCATCGGCTACGCCTCTATTTTTGACAATTTATGCAGTAGAACGTGGAACGCTGGCCCTGCTTGATCTGGCGTACCGGCGCCGCGCATACCTTGCATGGCACGCCCGCCCGATCATAGACGAAATACGTCTGCTGGAAATAGCCGGACTGGCCATTGACGCTGATAAAGTCGCGCAAGGTGCTGCCGCCCTGGATGATGGCCTCGGCCAGGATCTCGCGGATCGCCTGCGCCAGCTTGTCGTAGCGCGCCAGGCTGATGCGCCCGGCCGGCGTTTTCGGGTTGATGCCGGCCTTGAACAGGCTCTCCGACGCGTAGATATTGCCCACGCCCACTACGATATCGCCGGCCAGCAGCACCTGCTTGACCGGCGCGCTGCGCCCACGCGTGCGGTCGTACAGCAGCTTGCCGGAAAAACCGTCTTCCAGTGGCTCCACGCCCAGCGCGCGCAGCAGGATGTGGCTCTCGAGCGCGCCTTCGGTGGCGTCATGCCACAGCACGGCGCCAAAGCGGCGCGGATCTTTCATGCGCAGCACTTGCGGGCCGTCCGGGCTGGCCACTACCAGGTCGAAGTGGTCATGCTTTTCCGGTTCGATGCCGGCCGCCATCACGCGCAAATGACCCGACATGCCCAGGTGGATGATCAGGGTGCCGTGTTCGAAATGGACCAGCAGGTATTTGCCGCGCCGGCCCGTGGCCAGCACGGTGCGGCCGGCCAGCAGTTGCTGGAGTTGCTCGGGAAACGGCCAGCGCAGGCCGGCGCGGCGCAGCACCACGTCCTGCACGGCGCGACCTTCGAGATGGGGCGCGACGCCGCGCCGGGTGACTTCCACTTCTGGTAATTCTGGCATCTGCTGGGCAAACCTCTGGTGAATGGGAGGAGGGAACTGGCTGAAGCTCAATATTTGGTTACACTAGTCAAAAGACGCAAGCCCCGGCTTGCGCGTAAAATCGAAGCGCTCCCGTACACCAGCCAGGATGTTCCCTTGAAAAACGCTTTCGCCATTGTAACCCTCTCCGCCTTGCTGTCGGCGTGCGCCACGCAGCCGCCAGCGCCTGCTGCTACCGCTGCTAACCCGGCACCCGATAGCGCCCCCACGGACAATTCCGCGAAGCAAGCTACTCAGCGACCCGATACACCAGTCGCCGACGAAACGCTGCCCAACAATGCGCTGACTGGCGACATCTTGTACCGCATCACCAAGGCCGAGCTGGAATTCAAGCAGGGCGAGTGGCAGGGGCCGTTCATGACCATGATGGCGCTGGCCCAGCAAACCCGCGATCCACGCCTGGCCAAGCGCGCGGCCGACATGGCGCTGGTCGCCAAGCAGGGGAGCGAAGCGGTGTCCGCCATTCGCCTGTGGCGCAGCCTGGCGCCCGATTCGGACGAGGCCGCGCAGTATTTCCTCGGCTTTGCCGTGGCCGGCGACGACCTGGCCGAAGTCGAACCGATCTTTGCCAGGCGCCTGGCCCAGGCCCAGGGACCGGCGCGCGTGGTCGCCATGTTCCAGATGCAGCAACTGCTGCTGCGGGCGCAGAATAAAGCCGCCGCGTTCGCCTTGCAGGAGCGCGTGCTGGCGCCGTACGACCAACTGGTGGAAACCCACCTGATCCTGGCCCAGGGTGCTTTTGCCCTCAATGACACCGCGCGCGCCCGCGCCGAGGCCGATAAAGCCGCCGCCATCGAACCGTCGTCCGAGCTGGCCGCCATGACCCAGGCCCAGGTCTCGGGCGATATCGAGGTGGCGCTCAAGGTGCTCAACAACTTCCTCGACAAGTACCCGAAAGCGCGCGAAGCGCGGGCCGCGTTTGCCCGCGTGCTGATCGACGCCAAGCAGCCCGAGGCGGCACGCCAGCAGTTCCTGGTGCTGCTCAAGGACCAGCCCGACAACCTGGCCACGCTGTACGCGCTGGGCGTGATGGGCATGCAGAACAACGACCTGGCCGGCGCCGAAACCTATTTCACCCGTTTCGTCAGCGTGCTCGAAGAGCATCCAGACGACGAGCGCGACCCGGTCAAAGTGCTGATGATCCTGGCGCAACTGGCCGAGCAGCGCGGCGACGTCGACACCGCCATCAAGTGGCTCGACAAGGTCGATCGCAGCGACGAAAAACTGTACTTTGCCGCGCGCCTGAAATGGGCGGTGCTCACGGCCCGCCAGGGCAAGCTCGACGCAGCGCGCAAGGAGCTGTCGCAGCTGACCGCCAACGGCGCCGACGAGCAGGCGCAAATCTTCCAGACCGACGCCCAGGTGCTGCGCGACGCCGGCGACACCACCACCGCCTTCATGGTGCTGCAAAACGCCGTCAAGCGCTATCCCGACAATCCCGACCTGCTGTACGACTTTGCGCTGGGCGCCGAAAAAGTGGGCCAGGTCGAGGTGATGGAAACCGCGCTGCGCCAGGTGATGATCGCCGCGCCCGATAACCAGCACGCCTACAACGCACTCGGCTACTCGCTGGCCGACCGCAACGAGCGCCTGCCCGAAGCGCTGGCGCTGGTCGAGCAGGCCCTGAAAATTGCGCCTGGCGATCCGTTCATCATGGACAGCATGGGTTGGGTACAATTCCGCATGGGTAACCTGGACGAAGCCGAGAGCTATTTGCGCCGCGCCTACGCGGTGCGCAGCGATCCCGAGATCGCCGTGCACCTGGGCGAAGTGCTGTTCGCTAGGGGCGACGCGGCCGGCGCCCAGAAGCTGTGGCAGGAAGCCCATGGCAAGGACCCGAAAAACGACGCGCTCAAAAGCACGCTGGCGCGCCTCAACCAGCGCCTGAAGACCGACCAGGCCAACTAAAAAAACTAATCAAATGACTTTTACCCTTTTTCGCCGCACCGCCCCGGTGCTGGCCTTCGCTGCCGCGCTGTCGGTGCTGGCCGGCTGCGCCTCGGTGCCGCGCTCGACCGCCGTGGTGGCCGCCTACCAGGACACGATCGAACTCAACGGCCGCATCGCCATCAGCTTTATCCGCGATGGCAAGAAGGAAGCCATGAATGGCAACTTCAACTGGCAGCAAACGCCGGCGCGCACCGATGTCAGCCTCAATTCGCCCACCGGCCAGACCGTGGCCCGCATCAGCGTGACCGGCCAGGCCGCGACCCTGCAGCAAAGCGGCCAGCCGCTGCGCACCGCGCCCGACCTCGACAGCCTCACGCGCCAGGCCCTGGGCTGGACCCTGCCCGTGGGCGGCCTGCGCGACTGGCTGCAAGGCCATGCCACCGACGCCGACGGCAAGCAGTTCACGGCCTCGCCAGCCAATGACAGCGTGGTCACCCGCGACGGCTGGAAGATCGATTACCTGGGCTGGCAGGATGACGCCGCTGCCGTGCCCAAGCCGCGCCGCATCGACGTCACCCGCCTGACCCTGGGCCAGCAGGTGGACGAACTGTCGTTCCGCATCGTGCTCAATGCTCCCGCGCCATGAACGTGTTACTGAACTGCCCGGCTCCCGCCAAGCTCAACCTGTTCCTGCACGTGACCGGCCGCCGCGCCGACGGCTACCACCTGCTGCAAACCGTGTTCCAGCTGGTCGATCACGGCGACACCCTGCATTTCACCCTGCGTGACGATACCGCGCTGCGCCGCGTGACCGACATGGCCGGCGTGCCCGAAGAGAGCGACCTGGTCATCCGCGCCGCCAGGTTGTTGCAGGCCGAGGTACAGCGCCGCACCGGCGCCTTGCCGCGCGGCGTCGATATCGCCATCGACAAGGTGCTGCCGATGGGCGGCGGCCTCGGTGGCGGCTCGTCCGACGCGGCCACCACCCTGATGGCGCTCAACGCCTTGTGGCAAGCGGGCTTGAGCCAGCAGGAATTGATGGCGCTGGGCCTGCCGCTGGGCGCCGACATCCCGTTTTTCATCTTCGGCCAGACCGCGTTTGCAGAAGGCGTGGGCGAGGATTTGCAGGCCGTGGCGGCGCCCGAGTGTTGGTACATCGTTATCGAACCGGGCGTGCAAGTACCGACCCCTGCAATTTTTTCGTCAGAACGTTTGACAAGAGACACGCCGGTCATTAAGATAACGGACTTTTCCAGCCACCTTGAAAATCAAAACGATTCAAAGGGATACGGAAGAAACGATTTACAACAAGTGGCAATGGAGTTGTTCCCGCCGGTGGCAGAAGCGGTAGAATGGCTCAGTGCTGACGGTGACGCCAGGATGACTGGCTCCGGTGCTTGTGTGTTTCGTGCAGTGGCAACCGAAGCTGAAGCCGATGCGGTGCTTGCAAAAGCACCGACCAAGTGGAAAGTCTGGAAAGCCAGGGCGCTGAAACAGCATCCGATCATCGACATGTTGTGAGTGAGAAAAAAGATTTTGCTTCTCGTGAAAATGGCTGTATAATATCGGCCTGTAGCGACAAGTAGCAAGTTGCGTAGGGGAATCGCCAAGCTGGTTAAGGCACTGGATTTTGATTCCAGCATACCAAGGTTCGAATCCTTGTTCCCCTGCCATTCGTTTTTATCTGGATCCGTCGAGGCGCACGTCTCCGGCCGGGTAGGACAAAAATGCAGGTGACCAGAGCGCCGCATTCAACTAATACAGCGTCACGCGGCTTTCCGCTGGCGATCATCAAAAATTTCTTCTACTATCTCTGGGACTCCCAATGGCTTACGAAAACCTGATGGTTTTTACCGGCAACGCTAATCCTGCGTTGGCAGAAGGAGTCGCAAAAAATCTCGGCATTCCACTCGGCAAAGCAAACGTTTCGAAATTCTCGGACGGCGAAGTCATGGTCGAGATTAACGAAAACGTGCGTGGTAAAGACGTCTTCGTCCTGCAGTCGACTTGCCAACCGACCAACGACAACCTGATGGAACTGATCCTGATGGTCGATGCGCTCAAGCGCGCATCCGCTGGCCGTATCACCGCCGCCATTCCTTACTTTGGTTATGCCCGTCAAGATCGCCGCCCCCGTTCGGCGCGCGTTGCGATCTCGGCCAAGGTGGTCGCCAACATGCTGGAAAAAGCCGGTGTCGAGCGCGTCCTGATCATGGACCTGCACGCCGATCAAATCCAGGGTTTCTTCGATATCCCTGTCGATAACATCTACGCGTCGCCGATCCTGCTGGGCGACCTGCAGAAAAAGAACAACGAAGACCTGCTGGTGGTGTCGCCGGACGTGGGCGGCGTGGTCCGTGCCCGTGCCCTGGCCAAGCGCCTCGGCTGCGACCTGGCCATCATCGACAAGCGTCGTCCGAAAGCCAACGTTTCCGAAGTGATGAACATCATCGGTGAAGTCGAAGGCCGCAACTGCGTGATCATGGATGACATGGTCGATACCGCCGGCACTTTGGTGAAAGCTGCCGAAGTACTGAAAGAGCGCGGCGCCAAGAAAGTGGTGGCGTATTGCACCCACGCGGTCCTGTCCGGCCCGGCCATCGAGCGCATCACCAATTCGTCGCTGGACGAGCTGGTCGTGACCGACACGATTCCGCTGTCCGACGCTGCCAAGGCCTGCGGCAAGATCCGTCAACTGACGTGCGCGCCGCTGCTGGCCGAGACGTTCAAACGCATCATCAAGGGCGATTCGGTGATTTCGCTGTTCATCGACTGATCGACCGTTACATCAGTTTTAGCACGCGGCGCACCCGGTTTACCGGTTGCGCCGTGTTGGTTTTACCGCTTTCCCGATTTCATGAGCGCCACAAGGTGCTCATTTTCGAAGCACCCTGGTCGCGGGGGCTTCATAACACGGGGCGCAAGCCCTGTAATTTTTGGAGTATCACATGAAAGTTGTTGCATTCAAACGCGAATTGCAAGGTTCCGGAGCGAGCCGCCGCCTGCGTAATTCGGGCCAAACCCCTGGCATCATCTACGGCGGTACCGAAGCGCCAGTGACCATCTCGCTGGACCACAACGCCCTGTACCACGCGCTGAAAAAAGAAGCGTTCCACTCGTCGATCCTGGATCTGGAAATCGACGGTAAAGTACAAAAAGTGCTGCTGCGCGACTTCCAGGTCCACGCATTCAAGCAACTGGTACTGCACGCTGACTTCCAGCGCGTCACCGCTTCGGAAAAACTGCACGTGAAAGTTGCGCTGCACTTCGTGAACGCCGAGATCTCGCCAGCAGTCAAACTGAACGGCGGCACCATCAGCCACGTGCTGAACGAAATCGAAATCGAATGCCTGCCAGCTGACCTGCCAGAATTCATCACCGTCGACCTGACCAATGTTGACGTTGGTACCTCGGTCCACGTGGCTGACCTGACCCTGCCAAAAGGCGTGACCGCGATCACCCACGGTAACGACCTGACCGTTGCTACCGCTTCGATCCCGGCCGGTCAAGTTGCTGCTGATGCTGAAGCTGCTGCTGAAGAGCCTAAGAAGTAATTCTTGACGCTTTACGCGTCATGGAAACCCTGTCAGCTTCGATGCTGGCGGGGTTTTTTTTCGTTTGCGCGATAATCACCGGTCACTTTTATTTAATTACACATCATGCCCATCCGCCTTATCGTCGGCCTCGGCAATCCCGGCGCCGAATACGAACAAACCCGCCATAACGCCGGCTTCTGGCTGGTGGACAACCTTGCCAACAGCAGCGGCGCCCGCCTGAACCGCGAGACCAAGTACAACGCGCTGATGGCCAAGACCTCGATCGCGGGCCAGGAAGTGTACCTGCTCGAACCGCAGACCTATATGAACCGCTCGGGCCAGTCGGTGGGGGCTTTGAGCCGCTTCTTCAAGATCAATCCCGATGAAGTGCTGGTCGTGCACGACGAACTGGACCTGATGCCCGGCATCGCCCGCCTGAAAAAAGGCGGCTCGGCCGGCGGCCACAATGGCTTGAAGGACATCACTGCTGCGCTCGGAACCCACGATTACTGGCGCCTGCGCCTCGGCATCGGCCATCCGCGCACCTTGAGCCTGCAGCAGCAGGTGGCCGACTTCGTGCTGCACCGTCCGCGCCGCGAAGACCAGGACCTGATCGAGCAGGCCATCGACAAGTCGCTGCTGGTGATGCCGGCTATCGTTGAAGGCAAGTTCGAAGCTGCCACCATGAAGTTGCATACCGCCTAAGCTGCGATGGTATGCTGGGGGAATCTTTCCCCAGATAAGGACACCATAGATGACGCTCCGCCCACTTGCCGCCTTTTTGTCTTCCGTGTTGATGCTGCCGGCCCTGGCCCAAGACGGCAGTGCCGTCACCGGCAAAATCGACGCCATGTATCCGAAGCTCGACGCCATCTACAAGGACTTGCACGCCCATCCCGAACTGGCGTTCCAGGAAGTGCGCACGGCGGCCAAGCTGGCCGCCGAGATGCGCGCGATCGGCTTCGAGGTCACGGAAAAAGTGGGCAAGACCGGCATCGTCGCCATCTACAAGAACGGCTCCGGCCCGACCGTGCTGGTGCGTACCGAGATGGACGGCCTGCCGATGGAAGAAAAATCGGGCTTCGACTATTCCAGCAAGGCCCACGCCCAGCTCGACGGCAAGGACACCATGGTGGCGCACAGCTGCGGCCACGACGTCCACATGACCGCTTGGCTCGCCACGGCACGCACCTTGGTGGCGCTTAAATCGCAATGGCAGGGCACCCTGATGTTCATCGGCCAGCCGGCCGAGGAAATCGTCTCGGGCGCCAAGGCCATGATCGGCGACGGCCTGTTTACCCGCTTCGGCAAGCCTGACTACGCGTTCGCGCTGCACTCGTGGCCGCACGCTTACGGCACCATCGGCTACAACAGCGGGCCGGTGTCGTCGAACTCGGACGCCATCGAAATCACTTTCAAAGGGCGGGGCGGCCATGGCTCGGCGCCGGACAAGGCGGTCGATCCGGTGATGATCGCCGCGCGCTTCGTGGTCGATGTGCAGACCGTGATCAGTCGCGAGAAGGACCCCAAGGAATTTGGCGTGGTCACCATCGGCGCCATCAATGGCGGCAGCGTGGGCAACATCATTCCCGACAGCGTCAAGGTGCGCGGCACCATCCGCAGCTACACGCCGCAAGTGCGCGAGAAAATCCTGGCCGGCGTGCGCCGCACGGCGATTGCCTCGGCCGCCATGGCCGACGCACCGGCACCGGACGTGGAACTGATCCCCGGCGGCGCGGCCATCATCAACGACGAGAAACTGGTGGCGCGCACCGAAGGTGTGTTGAAACAGGCGTTCGGCAACGACAAGGTATGGCGTATGCCGGCCATGACCGCCAGCGAAGACTTCTCGCAGTTCGCCAACGCCGGCATTCCGGCCATGTTCTTCTTCACCGGCGTGTACTCGCCGGAAGCGGTAGCCGAAGCGGAAAAGCCGGGCGGCAAACCGATCGCCTTCAACCACTCGCCGTACTACGCGCCGGTGCCGGAGCCATCGATCAAGACCGCCGCCCGCGCGATGACGCTGGCGGTGATGAACGTGATGGCCAAGTAACCGCAGCCTCTGAAAAGCCTCCAGAGCAAGGCGCAGCGACGAAGACAGTACGCCAGTACGGCGAGGCGCTGCAACGCAGCTACAGAGTTTTTCAAAAGCCTCCAGAGCAAGGCACAGCGACGAAGACAGTACGCCAGTACGGCGAGGCGCTGCAACGCAGCTACAGAGTTTTTCAAAAGCCTCCAGAGCAAGGCACAGCGACGAAGACAGTACGCCAGTACGGCGAGGCGCTGCAACGCAGCTACAGAGTTTTTCAAAAGCCTCCAGAGCAAGGCGCAGCGACGAAGACAGTACGCCAGTACGGCGAGGCGCTGCAACGCAGCTCTGGAGGCTTTTCAGGGCTGCGGCTTGGGGCGTAGCAGGCGCCAGACCATAGCCGCCAGCACCGCGGTCCCCAACAACAGCACGCCCCACAACACGAGCAGCCGGTGACGGGCGCCGGTGTCGGCTTCATCGCCTTGCGCGGCGGTCGCCACAGCTTGCTGCGCGGCGGCAGGCCCGGCAGTGACGCGGTCAAGCTGGCGCAATTCCACGTCACTGAATCCCGGCGCCACTTGCGCCAGCGGGCGGCTGGTGGCAGGCGCGCGCTCGCGTCCCACGGCCAGCGTGTACGGCGCGTTGCCGCTGGCGAGGAACACCAGCGTGGCCGGTTGCCAGCCTACCTTCAATACCGGCTTGACCGTGGCTGCCGCAGTCGTGCGCAGCACCCATTGCGGCGCGTGCCGTGGCGCCACGACCAGGTCGCCCGAACTGCGCGGCTGGCCATCCTGTGTAATGCGATAGAAGGTGGTGTTGACGATAGGATCGAAGCGGCGGCTGACCGCCGCGCCGGCCTGGCGCGCGGGCACAGCGTAGTACACGCCCAGTTGCGCCGGCAGCACGACGTTGGTCTCGCTGAACTGCACGCCGACGGTGGCGGGGGCAATCGCCGGAGGCACGGTGTACACCAGGTCTTGCGGCAGCTCGCCCGCCACGGGTTGCAGCAGCAATTGCTCGCGTGGCGCGACGGTGGTGGTGCGCACCGGCTGCTCGGCCACGATGCTGGCAAACTGCAACGGCGTGCCGCTGTTCCAGGTCAGGCGCGCGTAGCGGAACGGCCGCGCCTCGAAGGTCAGCCGGTCGTTGGCCAGGGTTTGCTGGTCCTGGTTGACCAGCCAGTTCAGCTCGGCCGCGCCGACCGCATCCCAGCGCTTCATGTCGTTGCTCGTTTCCAGCCAGACCTGGGCGCTGTAGTCGCGCTGGCCAGGCGGCAGGGTGAAGCGCAGGCCATCGACCGTCGGCGGCGGCGCCGCTGTTGACGACGCGCGTGGTTTGCCGAGATCGAGTATCAACCCGGTCAGGCGCGTGGTCCCGGCAGTAGCAGCCTGGTCGCCGCCCTCGGGGCGCACCTTGACCGACAGCAGCCGGCCATCGGGCGCGGTGCTGACGTCCAGGTCGAGCTGCGATGACTGGTTACCTGCTGCCGACATCAGCGGAAAGATTATCAAGGGCAGATCCTTGTGGCCGATGTTTTCCGCCGCCACCGGCTCCTGCAAGGCGAACGGCTGCGGCGCCCCGCTGGCGTCGAACACGCGCACATCGTCGAGCAGCGGCGAGCGCGCGTGCAGGTAGACGTCGCGCGGCAGGCGCAGTTGCAGCACGCCCTGTTTGACGCTGGAATTCAGCGGCAGCAAGTGCGTGTAGTCGCCGGGCTTGTCGCTTGCCGGCGCGGTGCCGGCCATGGCAAACGCGCTGGCCAGGCAGGCGGCGCCGATCACGAATGTTTTCATGCGGCCTCCTCTTGTGGTTGGCCGGCTGGTTCGGATTGGGGTAAGGGCGCCAGGTAGCCGATGCCCACCATGAGCGCACCGACGCCGAGGAAGGACACGATGCGCTCGACGCCGCCGATATTGGACAGGTCCACCAGGAACAGCTTGAGCACTACCAGCCCCAGCAGCGTGGCGCCCACGATCCAGGCGCTGCGCCAGGTGCGCCGCGCCGCGTGGCGCATCAGTATCAGCGCAGTCACGCTCCACGCCAGCGACAGCATCGCCTGCACGAACTGCGAGGCGAACATGCTGGCGAACTCGTACGGCACACCGAGGTAGTGCGACACCGTGCGCAGCAGCGCCAGGTTGAACCAGGCATAGCCGAACAGCGCAATGGCCAGCGGCAATGGCGCGATCCAGCCGGCCGGCCAGCCCGCCGGCACCCGCGCGGCCGGCGCTTGCAGTCGATAGCAGGCCAGCACCAGCACCAGGGCGAAGCAGGTGCTCAGGTCGAGCGGATTGAGCAGCGGCACGTAGGGCAGCGGCGCCATGGCGCCGTCCTGGGTCAGGTTCCAGGCCGCGACCAGCAACGCCGACCAGGCGCAGCCGGCAGGAATCAGGCGGCTGCGGTACCACGCCGCGAGCGGCGCCACCGGCCAGGCCTCCTGGCGGCTGCGCCGCATCAGCCAGGCGATGGCCGCCATCATCAGCCACGATGGCACAAAGCGCGCCCAGCTGGCGCTGGTGCTCCAGTCGGCAATGAAGACTTGTTCGCTGGGACCGGCGAGCCAGCGACTGATCACGTAAGCGGTCACCGGCCAGATCATCAGCCAGGGGCCGGCCGTGCGCACGGTATGGAGCAAGCGCAGCACCATCGGCGGCAAGGCCCAGCCTTGGCGCAGCCACGCCGCCATCAGCCATTCGCCGGCCAGCCACAGCGCGGCAAAGGTGATCCATGTTTCGACATGCGGCAGGCGCGAGGCGTTGTCGTACAAATCCACCACTACCAGCAAGGTGGCGCCGGCGAGTGCCGGCCACACGGTCGCGGCAAACCAGCGCAGGGCCGGCCAGCGCAAGCTGCGTGCAAACCGGACCGCTGCCAGCGCAGTGGCCGCCATCAGCAAGCCATAGGCGCAGAGCTGCAGGTCGGTATCGACCCCATATTCGGTCGAATACCGTTGCGGGAACAGGCCGGCATAGTGGCCGGCCAGCCAGTTTGCCAGGTCCGGCGTCACCATGCAGAACCACCACAGGGCCGACCAGGCATACGTCAACCGGTACACCGGGGCGATGTCGGTCGCGCCGATGCTCTCTTCGCGACGGCGCTGCAGCGCCCAGCTGCTGAACAGTGCAGCGCCGAAAATCATCAGCGCGCCCGGCAGCGGCCGCTCGAACAGCGAGGAAGCGGCAGGGCCGGACCAGCCGGCCATCGCCAGTTCGAGGAGCTTGAACCCGGCTACCGCCTGCACCAGCAGCGCGATCGCGCCAGCCAGCGGCCAGGCCAGCTTGCGGGCGATCAGGTACAGGCCGATGGCGGCGACCATGGCGCTGCCGACCAGCAGCGTGCCCTGGCGGTTCTCCACCACGCGCAGCAGGATTTCGGTCCAGGCGCCCGCCACTAGCCATACGGTGGCAAATACCAGGAACACGCCGGCCAGCAAGGGGAAAACCTGGTTATCGTCGTCTGTGCTGTGGGTGCGGAAACGCGTGGCCATCAGGAAGGCGGTGGCGGCCAGCAGCACGAAGCCCAGCCACAGGTTGGCGTCGAGCGCGCCGGCCGGCGACAGGCCGGTGGCCGAACCGATGAACGACACCCAGGCGCCCACCTGCACCAGCAGGCCGAACATCCACGCCAGCTTTTGTTGCTGGCGCAGGCCGATCCAGACGATGCCGGCGCCTTCCAGCGCCCAGGCGGCGGAAGTCCAGCGGCCGTCGAGCGCGAACGGGATCGCCAGCGTGCCGAACACGATGCCCAGCGCCAGGAAGGAGTCGGCCAGCAAGGCATAGCGCTGCGCGTGCTGCTGGCGGCGCAGCACGGTGGCCAGCGCCACGTAGAACAAGCCCAGCGCCAGGGCAGAGTAAGCTACCCCGAAAGGGAAGCCGTGCACCAGGCTGAACTGCAAGCCGAAGGCCAGCATCGGCGTGCCGAACACCAGCGTGCCATCCACGTAGTGCTTGAGCTGTACCGACTGCTGGCGCGCATACGCGAGCGGGATCGACACGTAGAAGGCGAAGAACAGCAGCAGGAACAGCTGCACCGACAGGTAGTTCTCCGGCGCGTAGCGCAGCACGCCCCAGGTGGTGGCGATGGTGAAGGTAAACGTGAAGCCCAGCAGGTTGAGCGGCCGCCACGAGCGCAGCAGCGCCAGGGCCAGCACGCCGCCGTTGAGCAGCGCATAGTACGAGAACAGGCCGATATGGCTGCCGCCGCCGCTCGACGCCAGGATCGGCGTGGCAAAACCGCCGGCAATGCCGAAGATGGCCAGCCACATGGCGTTTTGCAATACCGCCAGCAGGCAGGTGAACACGGTCAGCACCAGCAGCAGTGCAAACGCCATCGCGCCGGGAATCAGGTGATAGACGCGGAAGGCGCCAAACGTGACCAGCATCAGTACGGCCAGCGCGGCGCCTTGCACCGGCAGGCTGATCGAGGGGCGGCTGAGGCGGATGCGCCAGCCCCAGGCCAGCAGCGCCAGGTCGGCCAGCACGATGCCGGCCAGGCGCAGTTCGATCGGCACGCTCACACGCGCTGCCGTGTATTTGAGCAGGAAGCTGACGCCGATGAACAGGATTAACAGGCCGAGCTTGGCCACCAGGTTGCCGCCGAACAGCCAGGACCTGGCGGTGAGCAGCCATTGCGGTGCGGAGGCCGATGCCGATGCGGGTGCGGAGCGGCGCGGCGGTGGAGGAGGGGGAGCGCCGACCGGCGGCGCAGTCACTGGCGTGGCAGCCGTCACGGTAATAGCTGGCCCGGTGTCCGCTGGCGGTACTGCCGGGCGCAGTGCTGGCGTCGCAATCGATGCAAGGGCCGGCATTGGCAACGGCGTGGACCCGGTGACGGGCGCGGGGCCTGGGACCGGAACCGGAACCAAAACCGGAACCGGAACTTGTTCCGGTACTGCCAACGGCGGTGACCGTTGCGGCGCGCTTGGCGCGGCTGCCGCTTCCGGCGGTGATGTTGCCTTGAACGCCGGCGTAGCAGCATTGCGCAGAGCGCCTACTTCGTCGCGCAATTCATCGATCAGCCGGCGCAGGTGGCGTGCTTCACCACGTGCGCGCCAGGCGATGTTGAACGTTACCAGCCCAAAAATGAGCAACACAAATTCCATGAGACCTCCGCAGGATAGTCTTGCAAAATATCACAAATGCAAGACTGTCCTTACGGAAATAATCAAAGTATTGCGTGCTGCGACGAACCGTACTGCCGGTGATTAGCCGTCGGCGCGCAGGTTGCCGTTGACGATGCGCACGCGGTCGCCTTCGCGCCAATTCGGTTGCTCGGTCTGGACGATGTTCTGCGTCTTGCCGTTCTCGAGGCGTACTGCGATGGTGTAGGTACGGGTACCTTTCACGCGGCCTTCGACCTGGTTGCCAGCCACTGCGCCGCCGATGGCGCCAGCCACCGTGGCCAGCTTGCGGCCGTTGCCGTCGCCGACCTGGTTACCCAGCAAGCCGCCCAGCAGGGCGCCGCCGACTGCGCCTACGCCACTGCCTTCGGCGCGCTGGTCAACCGAGGTGATCGATTCGATCACGCCGCAGCTGTTGCAGACGGCCGGAGCGGCTCTTTCCGGGGTGTGCTTCACCACGGGTGGCTTTTCACGCACCGCTTCGCGTACCGGCTCACGTTCACGGACCGGCTCGCGCGCCACTTCACGCGCCGGCGCCACGACGGGGGCCGCTACCGGGGCCGGCACTGGCGGCGTGGGGGCTGCCTGCTCGACGATCGGTGGCACATTGGCGGCCATCGGCACATCCGGAGTCTTGCTGTTCGAGGAAGGCAGCCAGCCCATCATGGCGGCTACGCCGACACCGCTGACAAGAACGACTGCGCCGGCAGCGGCGAGCACCATCGGGTGCATCGAGGATTTAGTTGTATTGTTATTCATGGTAAGACCTTTCCTGAGTGATTGCCTGACGTACACACTGTACACACAACTAGTAACGTTCGTCCGCAACATTGGTATGACGTGAAATTCGTATCAAATGTAAGCAATTGTTCCCAAAAAGCATGACTTGTTCCGTGCGGCGGGCGCGGTTTTTTTGAACGCCGGGGGCGGGGGAGGTACAATAGACCCCTTGAACTTAAAAAACGCCATTCGGGCCGTTTTTCACCAGCCGCTCGCCGGCGCTATGATTATTAAAGGTTTTCCATGAGTCTCCAATGCGGCATCGTCGGCCTGCCTAACGTCGGCAAGTCCACCCTGTTCAACGCCCTGACCAAAGCGGGCATCCCGGCCGAGAACTACCCTTTCTGCACCATCGAGCCGAACGTCGGCGTGGTGGAAGTGCCCGATCCGCGCATGGCTGCGCTGGCCGAAATCGTCAAGCCGGAACGCATGGTCAACGCCATCGTCGAATTCGTCGACATCGCCGGCCTGGTCGCCGGCGCCTCGCAGGGCGAGGGCCTGGGCAACCAGTTCCTGTCGCACATCCGCGAAACCGACGCCATCGTCAACGTGGTGCGCTGCTTCGAAGACGACAACGTGATCCACGTCTCCGGCAAGGTCAGCCCGCTCGACGATATCGAAGTCATCCAGACCGAGCTGGCGCTGGCCGACCTGGGCACCGTGGAAAAAGCCATCCACCGCGAAAACAAGAAATCGCGCTCGGGCGACAAGGACGCCGCCAAGCTGCTGGCGATCATGGAGCGCATCGTGCCGCACCTGAACGAAGCCAAGCCGGTGCGCGCCATGGGCCTGGACGCCGACGAAATGGCCCTGATCAAGCCGCTGTGCCTGATCACCGCCAAGCCGGCCATGTACGTGGCCAACGTGTCCGACAGCGGCTTCACCAACAACCCGCTGCTCGACCAGCTGACGGCCTACGCCAAGACCCAGAACGCCCCGATTGTGGCCATCTGCGCCTCGATCGAAGCGGAAATCGCTGACCTCGACGACGCCGACAAGACTGAATTCCTGGCCGACATGGGCATGCAGGAACCAGGCCTCGACCGCCTGATTCGCGCCGCCTACAACCTGCTGGGCCTGCAAACCTACTTCACCGCCGGCGTAAAAGAAGTACGCGCCTGGACCATCCGCGTGGGCGACACCGCGCCGCAAGCGGCCGGCGTGATCCACACCGACTTCGAACGCGGCTTCATCCGCGCGCAAACCATCGCCTACGACGACTACATCCAGTACAAGGGTGAAGCCGGCGCCAAGGAAGCGGGCAAGATGCGCGCCGAGGGCAAGGAATACGTGGTCAAGGACGGCGATGTGTTGAACTTCCTGTTCAACGTCTGATCGAACGTCACCCAAGAGCCCTGCTGATGCAGGGCTTTTTCATGGCGGAAGATGCTAGTTTGCTTCCAGAGTTTTTGGCACAAAGCCTTCATCCGTCAGCGCTTTGACGATGCCGCGCAAAAGATAGTTGTTGGTGAAGCAGATCGAATACTGCCTCGCTCCTTCATGGATGGGTTGCAGCATTTTCTGATCAACCAGCTTTTTAATCTGGTAAGTCCGCTGATTGGCGGTGAGCTTCGGCATAATCCTGCTCAAATCTGCTGACTTGGCGTTTTTCAGCCGAACAACTTCCTTCAGCACGTGATATTCATCGATTGTGATCAACTGACGCTCTCGCGAAATGGCAAGCGCAGGGCCAACGATGTGCTTTTCAATGTAGTCGTATTGCGTAAGCCGGTCCACCTTGCGCAGTTCGGTCAGTACGCCTTCCAGAACATAGGTGCACCAGGCGTCGATAACTGAGGTGGTTCCAGTGTCGGCCGTGCCTAACATCTCGTAATAGCGTTCCCTGTCATTGCAAAATATTGCTGTCGGGTTGAGCACGCGCCCACTCTTGACGTTAAAGCCGTATTTGATGAGCAAGGCATAGGTAAGCAGACGTACAACCCGCCCATTTCCGTTGGAGAACGGGTGAATCCAGCCAAACCGATGGTGTGTCAGGGCAACCTTTATCAGGTCGTACTTTGGCGCTGATGCCTGGTTGACGAAATCGGTCAGCTCTTTCATATACTGTGGAACAGCCATTGCTTCAGGAGGAAGATGAGTTGACATCGCTATCCGTACTGGCGTTGCCCTGTAAGCACCGGGAGTTCTATCTCCCTCTCTTTCCAGGTCTCTGACCGCTATGCTATGTAAATCCCGGATAAATGCCTCCGTCAACTGAGCGCCCGGTTCCATGGCGGTGTCGACATATCTCATGGCTTCTTCGATGTTGGTGATTTCCTTCATCTGATCACCATTGTCCACGCCGCCCTGTACGGTTGTCTCAACGAGGTCAGCCAACGTTGTATGGTTGCCTTCTATGCGGGCAGAACCCAGACTCTCCAGTAAATGAAAAATTTGCTTGAGCTGGAAGAAAACTTCGGGCGGAGTCGTCCCTCCGAGTTGTAGACGCCGAAGATGCTCAAGTTCAGTCACCACGTCGACCAAAGGAGAGTCGAACGAGGGATTGTGCAACTTCAGATCGATGTGTTCAAACTTCGGGGGCTTCATGGGGGAGGAAAATTATCAAGAATGACGTCAAGTGGTATCTTGAATTTTATGGAAAAATCTTAACATAATCAATGTGTTGCACGAGAGTTTGGTGCGGATTATCTTGAATCGCCCGGGCGGATATCCAAAAAAGCCACGGACCGTAACCGCTGGCCAGTAATTTATTCCCGCTCCACCGCCCGGTAATACCCGATCTTCTCCTCCAGCGCCTGCACCGACAGCTGCATCGCTTCCATCTCGGCCAGCACTTCCTGCAAATGCGTTTCCAGCATCCGGCGCCGGTCCGGCACCGTGCTGTCGCCGGTGGCGCGCAGGGTGGCGAAGGTTTGCATCTGGCTGATCGGCATGCGCGTGGTGCGCAGGCGCAGCAGGAAGTCGATCCATGCCAGGTCCGCTGCCGCGTAGCGGCGCCGGCCGCCTTCGGCGCGGCCCACCGGGGCGATCAGGCCGATTCGTTCGTAGTAGCGCAGCGTGTGCGCGGTCAGGCCGGTGCGCCTGGCGACTTCGTCGATGCTGAGGTGGGATGGCATGGACCGCTCCTGGTGAATGTCATTTCGTTGCAGCGATTTTAACCCCGCGCCTGTCGAACACTTCGCGGGCGGCGCTGATGCCGTTCAGGGCGCTGGGGAAACCCGCGTACACAGCCATCTGGATGATGACTTCGACGATCTCCTCCGGCGTGCAGCCGACGTTGAGCGCCCCCTCGATATGGACCTTCAGTTGCGGTTGCGCATTGCCCAGCGCGGTGAGGGCGGAAATGGTGGCCAGCTCGCGCGTGCACAGCGACAGGGCGGGGCGCGAGAACACGTCGCCGTAGGCAAAATCGACGATCCAGTGGCCCAGTTCGGGCGACAGGTCGCGCAGCGAATCGACCACTGTCGTGCCGGCGCTGCCGGTGATGGCAGCAATCGTGTGCTCGCCGCGCACGCGGCGTTGGTCTTTTTGCGCTGGCTCGCTGGCGCTGGCGGCGGTCGTGGAGACCATGCCGGCCAGCAGCAAGGTTTTCGGAAACAGCGTAGTCAATAGTGTCATGTATGTGCTCCTGTGTGGTCGATGAGGAAGGCCTCGATCACAGGCAAATACTTGGAGTGCACTCCAAGTCAAGCCCTCACCACGGAGCGAGCCGCCATCCGTGTGCGCTGGCATCGAGCCGGTCGGTCAACGCCAGATTATCGAGAAAAGTATCGTCGTGCGACACCACCAGCAACGCGCCCCGGTAGCTGCGCAACATGGTTTCCAGCGCCTGCAGCGAAGGCAGGTCGAGATGGTTGCCGGGCTCGTCGAGCAGCAGCAGTGGTGCCGGCGGATCGGCGTACAGCACGCAGGCCAGCGCCGCCTTCAGGCGCTCACCGCCGCTGAGCGCGCCGCTGGGGGCGGTAATTTTTTGTGCGTCCAGCCCCAGTTGGGCCAGCCAGGTGCGCAGTGTCCCTTCCGCCACAACGCGGTTGACTGCCAGCAGATGTTCGAGCACGGTGCGCGCCGGATCGAGATCGGCCAGGCGCTGGTCCAGGTAGACGCCGCCAGCGACCACCTGGCAACGACCGGCCAGCGGTGCGATGCGGCCGGCCAGTACTTGCAGCAAGGTCGACTTGCCGCAGCCGTTGGAACCGACCACGCCCACGCGCTGCTGCGCGCTCAAAGTCAGGCTGATATGCCTGGTCGCTGCGGGCACGAAAGGCAACGCAACCGCATCGAGCTCCACCATGCGCCGCTGGGCGCCATGCACGGTCGGCACATGCAGCACGATCTGCGCATCGTCGTGCGCCTGCTGTGCGGCAGCGCTTACCCGCGCCGACAGCTGTGCACGCGCAGCGTCCTGTTGCTGGCGCAATTTGCCGGACGAGCTTTCGCTGCGCTCCTTCTGGCGACCGAGCAGGATCTTGGCCTGGTTGGCCTCCTGGCCCTGGCGGGCGCCGCGCGCCTGGCGTTTTTCCTGGCGCTCGCGCTGGGTGCGCATGGCCTGTTCTTCGCGCTGGCGTTCGAGCTTGCGCAGGTCAAGCTGGTCGAGCGCACTTTGCCGTTCCTGTGCCCTCGCCGCCGCGTAAAAACTGTAATTGCCGCCATAGCTGCGCAAGCCCTGCGGCGACAGTTCGACGATGCGCGCCATGGCCGCCAGCAATTGACGGTCGTGGCTGACCACCAGCAGGCCGCGCTGCCAGCGCTGCAACTGTGCGATCAGCGCTTGCCGGTGCTGGCGGTCGAGATGGTTGCTCGGTTCATCGAGGATCAGGAAATCGGCGCCGGACAGCATGGCGCCGGCCAGGGCCACGCGCATCGCCTGGCCGCCGCTCAGAACACTGGCCGGGGTACTCGCATCGTGATGGCCCAGGCCGACCTGGTCGAGTTCCTGTTGCAGCAGTTGCGGCAAGTCCCAGCGTTCGCCCACCAGGTCGAAGTCCGCCACGGCAACGCTGCCGGCGGCAATGCGGGCCAGCGCGTCGAGTTCGGCGCGCACACCGGCCAGGTCGGCGATGGTGGCGCCGGGCGCGGGCGCCACCTGCTGGGCCAGGTAGTACACCGAACCGTGTCGCAGGCAGCGCCCTGAAGAGGGGGCTAATTGCCCGGCCAGGATGCGCGCCAGCACGGTCTTGCCGGCGCCGTTGCGCCCGACCAGGCCGGTAGGCCGCTGGTCGAAATGTTCATGCAAGTCGGTAAATAACATCCTGCCGTCGGGCAGGCCATAAGACACGCCGTCCAGCGTGATCAACGTGCTGGGGGTCGAAGGTTGCGTCATGCGTCACTCCAATAGATGCCAGAAACTCCCCGTGCAAGGGGAAGCAGTGGGTACTGGCCGTCAAGAAGACGGCGGCATCAATGGCGCATCGGACGAATACCTCGGTGACTGGGAGAGCGGCCATTATAGATCAGTAATATGGATGACTACATGGATGACTACATGGACGAGTACGCGGAGGCGCTGCGTTGTTGGGTATAATCGTCGAATTAGCCGACCGCCGGACCACGCGTTTGTTCCCCCCGCACCCCTCTTCACTAGAAAATATTCCTCATGGCATCTTCCAACGATAACGTCAGCATGGCGCTGTTCTGCGATTTTGAAAACGTCGCGCTCGGTGTGCGTGACGCCAACTACGACAAGTTCGACATCAAGCCGGTGCTGGAACGTCTGCTGCTCAAGGGCAGCATCGTGGTCAAGAAAGCGTATTGCGACTGGGATCGCTACAAGGGCTTCAAGGCGCCCATGCACGAAGCGAACTTCGAGCTGATCGAAATCCCGCACGTGCGCCAGTCCGGCAAGAACTCGGCCGACATCCGCATGGTGGTCGATGCACTCGACCTGTGCTACACCAAGTCGCACGTGGACACCTTCGTCATCATTTCCGGCGACTCCGACTTTTCGCCGCTGGTGTCCAAGCTGCGCGAGAACGCCAAGAAAGTGATCGGCGTGGGCGTCAAGCAATCGACGTCCGACCTGCTGGTCGCCAACTGCGACGAATTCATTTTCTATGACGACCTGGTGCGCGAGAGCCGCCGCGCCCGCCGCGATGCAGGCGAAGCCAAGCCGGCCGTCAAGCGTTCGCCGGAAGAAGAAAACGCCCGCCGCGACGAAATGGAAAAACGCCGCGACCAGGCCGTGGAAATCGCCGTCAACACCTTCGAAGCGCTGGTGCTCGAGCGTGGCGACAGCGGCAAGATCTGGGCCTCGGTACTGAAGGAAGCGATCAAGCGCCGCAAGCCGGACTTCAGCGAGTCGTACTACGGTTTCCGCACCTTCGGCAACCTGATCGAGGAATGCAAGGCGCGCGGCCTGCTGGAATTTGGCCGCGATGAGAAATCGGGCGCCTACGTCTATCGCAGCAGCGGCGCGCAAACCAATGCTGCCTCCGCGCAGGCAGAAAGCCAGGCTGGCGAACACGCCGGCAACCAGGAGCAGGGCAACGAATCGCGCCGCAGCCGCAACCGTGGCCGCACCGCAGCGGAACGCTTTGCCGAGCGCCAGGCCGAGCGCCATGGCCGCCAGGGCCAGGCACGTCCGGGCCAGGCCGACGAAGACCAGGACGCGCTTGCCATTGCCATCGATGCCACGCCCGAAGTGGCAGCGATTGCCGTGGAGCCATTGGCCGAATTGGCCGACGCTGCACAAGCTGCGGCCAACGCCGGCGCTGATGCTGCCCCCGCAGTCAACAACGACCGCGACGGCAACCGCAATCGCAACCGTGGTGGCCGCGACCGCAACAATCGCAATGACCGTAATGATCGCAACGGCAACGGCCAGCGCAACCAGTCCGGCCAGCAGCGCCACCAGGCTGCCGACGCCGACGTGCACGCAGCAGCGCCAGTGGTGCTGGAAGCGGCAGTAGCGTTGCCATTGGTGCCAGATGCCATGGCCGCCACCGGCGAAGCGCAAGTGCAGGCGCCAGCCAAAAAGAAAAGCGGCGCCAAGCCACCGGCACGCAAGGTAAAAGCCGCCGCCAAGGCCCCGGCTGCGCAAGCCGAGCAGGCGGTCGCGACTTATTCAGCAGCGCCGTCGGCAGACATGGCCACACCGGCCGCACCGGTCGTGGTCGAGGCAGTCGCAGCAGCGACCCCGGCCGCCGAGGCCAACGGTACGGCCGAAGCCGCCAAGCCAGCCCGTCCGGCCCGTCCAAAAGCCAAGCCGAAAGCCAAGCCGAAAGCCAAGCCGGCCGCTGAACGTGCGCCCGAAGCGGTAGCGGTAGCGCCGCAGCCCGTCGTCACCGAAACTGCCCCGGCCGCCAAGGCGCCGAAGCAACCGCGGGCGCCACGCGCACCCAGGGCGCCCAAAACCTCCAAGGCGCCAGCCTCGGAAGAGTAAGACGTAAGAGCAAGACGTAAGACCGGGGCGGGGGGCGCTGCACGCGCCCCCG
>NZ_LROM01000129.1 GCF_001758785.1 Duganella phyllosphaerae | reverse complement strand
ACACGAGCTAAGCCATACTGCTGTTGGGCTCGTGTCTGAATGTCGGCACTGACCCCGAAGCTCAGGCGCTGACCCCGAAGCTCAGGCGTCGTTTTCGAGCATGCTGATGCGCACCAGGTCGGCGACGTTGTCCACGCCGAGCTTGGCCATCAGGCGGGCTTTGTGGACTTCCACCGTGCGCACGCTGATGCCCAGCGCCGGGCCGATTTCACGGTTGTGGCGGCCTAATACCACCAGGTCCATCACCTCGCGTTCGCGCGGCGTCAGTTCGCCCAGCAGGCTGGCGTGGCGGCTGCGCCGTTGCTGTTCATGCTGTTCGCTGCGCGCGCGTGACAGCGCTTCGTCGATGGCGGCGATCAGCTTGACGTCGTCGAACGGCTTTTCCAGGAAATCGACAGCGTCGGCCTTGAAGGCGGCGCGCGCGGTGCCCACGTCGCCGTGGCCGCTCATGATGATGAAGGGAATCCGGCAACCCTGCCGCGCCAGCTCCTGCTGCAGGGCCAGCCCGTCCATGCCCGACATGCGGATGTCGAGCAGCAGGCAGCCGCGCCAGTTGGGCCGCCACGCCTGCAGGTACGCTTCGCCGCTGGAAAACACGGCGGTGCGGTAACCGCGCACGCCCAGCAGCAACCCCAGCGCATCGCGCACGGAGGGGTCGTCGTCAACGATGTAGACGGTCAGGTTGTGGGCGCTCTGTTCGGGCGCGTCTGGATTATGCAGCAACATGATGCTCTGGCTCCTCGGCGCGTGCCAACGGCAGCGCCATTTTAAATAGTCCCTTGTCTCCAACCTCTGCCCACAGTGCGCCGCCATGGGCTTCCATGATGGCGCGGCTGAGCACCAGGCCCAGTCCCAGCCCGCTGGCCTTGGACGAGACGAACGGCTCGAACAGGCGCGCAGCCAATGCCTGCGAGACGCCCTTGCCGCTGTCCTCGATCGTCAAATGCAGGCAGGCGCGCCGTTCCGACGCTTGCCTGCCTTTGGCGCCGCGCCCGCCGTTGCCAGCCACCGCGTCCACCTTCCGGCCCGATACCGTGATGCGGCGCGCGCCGGGCGGTTGTTCCTGCACCGCTTCGAGCGCATTGGCCAGCAGGTTGCGCAACACCAGCTCGATTTGCAGGCGATCGACCAATACCTGCATGGCCGGCACCGCCTCGATATTGAGCACCACCTCGCGCTCGCGCAACTGCGCCATGAACTGCTGGCTCACACCGGCCACCAGGTGGCGCGCATCGATCGCCTCGAGCTTCATGGCGCCGGTGCGGAAAAAGTCGCGCAGGCGGCGCACCACTTCGGCGGCCCGGCTCGATTCGGCGATCATGCGCTGCACCACGCTCTTGAGCATGGCGCCGCTCTCGCCGCGTTCGAGCAGAAATTCGCACGCCTTGCCGTAAGTGCCCAGCGCGGTCAGCGGTTGATTGAGCTCGTGCGCCAGGGCCGCCGCCATTTCGCCGGCAGCCGCCAATCGCAGCGACTGTTTCAAATCGCTCGATACCTGGCGTAATTCATCGACCACGATGCCGATCGAGAAACCCACCAGCGCCAGCACCGCGTCAAGCATTTGCAGCTCGTGCACGGCAATATCGCCGGCGTGGTTGAGCTTGACGAGCGCACCTATGCCGGCCTGCAACACGAACACCATCAGCGCCGTACCATACAGGCCCTGGCGCGACGCCGCCCACACCACCGGCAGGAACAGGAAATAGAAATCCTTGAATTCCGACGTCGCAATACTGCCAAACACGAGGTACAGCACACCGATGGCCAGCGCCAGGTAGCCCAGCGTTTCAGCGCGCCATACGGTATCGCGCAGGCGCTGCCGTGACGCCGCGCTGGCCAGCATCCAGATCAGCGGCATCGACACCACCACGCCCACCATGTCGCCGATGCCGAAGCGCAGCACTGCCGTGCCCCAGTTTCCAGTAGGAATCAAACCAGCAGCCGAGAGCAGGCTGATGTACACCAGGTCGTTGAGCAGTGTGCCCACGGTCACGATCGCCACCCACTGGAACAGGCGTCCCCGGCTGTCAAACAGGCCTTCGCTGCCGAAGGTACGGCGCAGCGCCTCGCCCACCAGGCCATAGCCCACGGTAAGCCACACCGACAGCAGCACCGTCAGCAGCATGCCGGCCGGCATGCCGCGCACCAATATTTCGCCGAGGGTGAGCGCGATAAACCACGGCAGCGCCGCGCGCCAGCCATGGCGCAGCCAGAACACCAGCCCCAGCGACGGATCGGGATTCCAGGGCGTAATATTGAGACCGTACAGGGGGTCGATGTACGTGGCCCAGTCGAACAACAGGTACAGCGCTATAAAGGCTGGAAACTGCAAATGACGTAGAAAAAATTGGGGCCGCAGCAAAGACATGAATGGGAAGATTTGTATCGTATTGTAGCATTATGCCTTGCTGGCCCTCAACGCGCATACTTTTTACAACTAAGTGTAACCCTTAGCAATACCTCTTCCCGCCCTGCCAACCGTGCTGCGCCTGCCGTGGCGGCATACGGGAACACCCTTACGCTGCCGCCCCAATTGTCAGCACCATAGGGCAAGCCTACCATCGCTTCCTTGCGGTATGCCTACCGCTGATACCCCAAGGAAACATGATGTCGATTACATTGCACTCAGGGACGGTCGGCCTGACAGGGCTGCGCCGCTTGCGCGAGACCATCAAACTGTCCGCCCGTGCGCTGTTGCACCGCGAAGCTGCCGACGGCTGGTTGCAGTTGCTGAACTCGTCGCCGCTGTTTACCGACCTGGTGGCGGACCATCCGCGCATGATCTACAAGATCTTCCGCCCGTATTTCAGCAATACCATGGGTTACAACGCCCGCCTGAACTTGCTTTCCGAGCACTACCGTTTCATCCTGCGCCAGGGCCTGGGGCCGCTGACGGCGTTGGCCTCGAAAGACCGCGTGGTGCTGGCCCGCGTGACCGGCAAGACCGGGCTGCCCTATCACATCCAGTTGGCGGCGGTCGAGCCGATGGAGCGCGAAGGCGAACTGGTGCTGCAACTGGTGCACGGCGACGACGTGGTCTATAACTGCGCGTTCTCGTTCCACCAGGACGAGCGCGGCACGGTGCTGGGCGTGGGCTGCATGCAGGGTCCGCGCGGCGACCACGGTTTGCAGGTGATCAAGGACGCGACCCGCGAGCTGCATGGCCTGCGGCCAAAAAACATGATGGTCAAGCTGCTGGTGCAGATCGGCCACGTGCTCGGCTGCGCCGAACTGCGCCTGGTCGGCAACGGCAACCGCACCGTGTGCCGTTCGGTACGCCAGGGCAAGGTCCATGCCGACTACGACGCGCTGTGGCAGGAGCTGGACGCCACGCCGCGCACCGACGGCGACTACCGCCTGCCGTGCCAGGCGTTGGCCGAGCCGGACCTGGCGGCGATCGCGTCCAAAAAACGTTCGGAGGCGCGCAAGCGCCACGAAACCCTGGCCGCGCTGGCCGACGGCATCGGCGCCAGCCTGCGCGCTTCGCGCCAGCCGATGGCCGGTGGCAGCAAGGGTGGTACGCCATCGATCGTCGTGAACGAGCATCAGGGTTACGCGCTGGCCTGACCCCGCAACCCGCGCGGGGTCAGGTTTGCGGGTTAGCGGAAATACGCCGCCACCTCGCGCAGCGCATCGGCATCGAGCACGCCGGCCGCTGACCGCAGCTTCAGCATCGCCAGCAGGTAGCCGTACCGCGCCTGCGCCTGGTCGCGCCGGCTGGTATAGAGCTGCTGGCGGGCGTTGAGCAGATCGAGGTTGATCCGTACGCCGCCCTTGATGCTTTGCTCGGTCGCCGTCACCAGCATGGTGCCCGAGGCCACCGCCTTGTCGAGCGCGCGCAGCCGCGCCACGCTCGAGACCACCACCGCGTGCTGCTTGCGCAACTCCACCAGCACCTTGTCGGTCGTCGCTTGCTGGTCGGCCTTGGCTTTTTCGGTGGCGGCCACCGCCTGGCGGCTGGACGCGCTCACCGCCCCACCCGAATACAACGGAATATTGACCTGGAAGCCGATCGACTTCTGTTTCGAATCCTGGTTCAGCGTGTTGAGCGTGTCCGAATTGTTTTTCGCGTAGCTGGCCACCAGGTCCACCCTGGGCGTGTGGCCGGCGCGCGCCTTGTTGATGTCCTCTTTCGACGACTCTACCGCGAACTGCATGGCGATGATGTCCGGGTTCTGGCGCAGCGCGATGTCGCGCCATTCGTCGAAACGGAGCGCGGCGTCGGGCGCCAGCCGGAATTCGGCCGCCACGTCATCGACCGAATTGACCTGCTGGCCGACGATGGCCGACAGCGCGGCCAGCGTGGTCTGCACATTGTCTTGCGCTTCGAGTACCTGCGCTTCGGCCAGGTCGAGCCGGGCTTCGGTTTCCAGCATGTCGGTCCTGGTGCCCTCGCCCTTGTCGAACAGGCGGGTGTTGACTGCGCGCTGCTCGATAAAGACATCGCGCTGCACTTCGGCCAGGCGCAGCTGGGTATTGGCGAACAGCGCCTCGGTGTACGCGCCGGCCAGGCGCAGGATCAGCTCCTGCTTGCGCGATGCAAAGACCGCCGTGGCGTAACTGGTCTGCGCCAGGCCCTGGTGGTAGCGCGCGATCGCCTCCAGACTGAACACGGGCTGGCGCACTTGCAGCACGGCTGATTTACTGCGGTAGTCGAGTTCGCGCGTGGGCGATTCGATGCCGTTGGTGATGTACACCACGTCGGCCTCCACCCGGCTGCTGGAATAGCTGGCCGAGACCGCCGGGAGCAGGGCCGAGCGGCCCAGCACTTCGTTCTCGATGCCGGATGCGTATTCGTGGGTGGCGGCGCGGTAGCCGGGGTCGTTTTGCAGCGCCGCCTGGTAGGCCTGCATCAGGCTGATGGCGTGGGCACTGCCGGCGTACAGCAGCGCCAGCAATAAAATCGATGGAGCGACAGGCTTCACTCAGTCCTCCGACAGCGAGGTTTTGGCCCGGTCCATCACCGGTTTCAACAGGTAATTCATCATGGTGCGCTCGCCGGTCTTCACGAAAATTTCCACCGGCATGCCGGGCCGCACATCCATGTGCTGGCGGGCGATCATGCGGGTGCCGGCCGGCGTTACTTTCACCCGCACCTTGTAGGTGGCGGCGCCGGTGCGCTCATCGACGGTGCGGTCGGCCGCCACCTGTTCCACCACGCCGTCGACATGCGGCGTGCGGTTGGCGTTGAAGGCCGAGAAGATCAGCTCCACCGGCAATTTTGTCTGCACGCGGTCGATCAGGTTGACCGGCAGCAGCCCTTCCACGATCAAGCCGTCATCGGCCGGCACGATGTCGAGCAGGCGCGCGCCGGGCGCCACCACGCCACCTTTTGTAAACACGTTCAGGCCCACCACGATGCCGCCTACCGGCGCGCGGATCTCGGCGTTGGCCAAATCGTAGTCGAGCGAGAGCATGCGCCCCGACAGTGCCTCGGCTTCCTTCTGGGCGTCGTACAGCGCCGCGCGCACTTCCTTCTGGTATTCCTGGGTGCGCTGCACGCGGCGCAGCGACAACTCCATCACCTGGCGCTGGCCGCGGCTGATATTGCCGATGTCCTCGGAGATGGCGCCGCTGACCTGGGCATAGGTACGCTCCACTTCCAGCAGGCGCGACCGGGCGATATAGCCCTCCTTGGCCAGGTCGCGCAGGTTCTCGACCTGCTCCTTGAGGAACCCCAGCTGCTGCACCTTGGCCTGGCGCGATTCTTCCAGGCCCCGGGTCTGGGCGCGCAGGCCGGCGATGTTTTCATCGACTGCCGCCAGTTCATTTTTGAGCGCCGATTCGCGCGCACTTTTCAGTTGCTGCTGCACTTCGAATACGTCGGCCGTGCGCGGGTCGGCTTTATAGGCCTGCAGCGATGCCGGAAACACGATGGCCGTGCCGTCGCGCTCGGCCACCAGGCGGGCCTCGGCCGCGCGCGCGGCAAGATACTGCACCCGCGCCACTTCCACCTGCGACTTCGGCGCGATGTCGCTCATGCGCACCAGCAACTGGCCGGCCTTGACGGTGTCGCCGTCCTGCACCAGGATCTCGTTGACGATGCCGCCGTTCTGGTGCTGGATGGTCTTGCGGTTGCCTTCCTTGGCCACCGTGCCCTGCAGCGGTACGCCCTTGTCCAGCGGCGCCAGCGTGGCCCACAGGAAGAAGCCGCCCACGCCCAGCAACACCACCAGCCAGCCCAGTTTCCCATACCCGCTGGCATCGGTAGGCACGGTGAGCGGCGCCACGTCGTGGCTGACCACGTCGGCGGCCAGCGCTTTCGATTCGGAACTGAGTAATTTCATGCCTGCTCCCTCGCCGGTGCTGGCGGCTGCGCCGGCATCTGCTTCTGGTTTTTTTCTTGCAGCGCCTGCAGCACCTGCTTGGTGGGGCCGAACAGTTCAACCGCGCCGTCGCGCAGCAGCAGCAACTTGTTGGTGATGCCGATCGCGCTGGTGCGGTGGGTGATCAGCACGATGGTCTTGCCGCGCGCGCGCAGGTCGTTGACAGCGGCAAGCAAGGCGTGCTCGCCAGCGTCGTCGAGGTTGGAGTTCGGTTCGTCGAGCACCAGCACGGCCGGGTCGCCGTACATGGCGCGCGCCAGGCCCAGGCGCTGTTTCTGGCCGCCCGACAGGCCGGCGCCGCCGTCGCCAAGCGGGGTGTCGTAGCCTTGCGGCAGGCGCAGGATCATGTCGTGCACGCCGGCGCGCTGCGCCGCCAGCACCACCTTGTCGGCCGCCACCTCGCCGAAGCGGGCGATGTTCTCGCCCACGGTGCCGGCGAACAGTTCGATATCCTGCGGCAGGTAACCCAGGTGCGGGCCCAGCTCGGCCTTGTTCCACTGGTAGATGTCGGCGCCGTCCAGGCGCACCTTGCCCAGCGCGGCCGGCCACACGCCCACCAGCAGGCGCGCCAGCGTGGTCTTGCCCGAGCCGCTGGGACCGATCACGCCCACCACGTCGCCCGGCAGCAGGCCGAACGACACGCTGCGCAACAAGGTCACCTGGCCGCCCGGGGCGACTGCGCTCACGCCTTCAACCGTTACCGTGCCGGTCGGTTTGGGCAGTGGCATGCCGGCCTTGCGCGCCGGGTTCTTGTCGAGCAGCTCGAGCAGGCGGCCGTAGGAACTACGTGCGCCGGCAAAGGTTTTCCACACCGCGATCACCTGCTGCACCGGCGCCAGCGCGCGGCCCAGCAGGATCGAGGCGGCGATCATCATGCCCGGGGTGATCTTATTTTCCAGCACCAGCAAAGCGCCATAACCGAGCACCAGCGATTGCAGTGCGATCTGCACGAACTTGGTGGCGGCCGCCACCAGGCCGGCCTTTTCGCTGGCCTCGCCCTGCAAGTGCAAAAATTTGCCGTGCAGCTTGAACCAGCGGCCCATCAGGTTGGGCAACATCCCCATCGCCTCGATCACCTCGGCATTGCGCAGGTTGTTGGTCGCCAGCGAGGACGAGGCGATCGACAGCGTATTGGCTTCGGCCAGCGGCTGCTTCGACACCCGCTCGTTGAGGAAGGCCAGCACCACCAGGATGGCGGTACCGCACAGCGCGAACACGCCCAGGCCCGGCTCGAAAATGAAGATCACGACCAGGTAGATCGGAAACCACGGCGCATCGAAAAATGCGAACAGCGCGTTACCGGTCAAAAACTGGCGGATATTGGTGAGGTCGCTCAAGGCCTGGCCGGCGTTGCCGCCGCTGCGCCGCAGGTTTTGCTCGAAGGCGGCGGTGTACACCCGCTGGTTCAGTTCCATGTCAAAGCGCGCGCCCACCCGTACCAGGATGAAGCTGCGTACCAGCTCGAGCACACTGATCATCAGGTAGGCGCCCAGTATCATCATCGTGAGCATCAGCAAGGTGGTTTCGTTGCGGCTGGTGAGCACGCGGTCGTAGACTTGCAGCATGTAGAGCGACGGCGCCAGCATCAGCAGGTTGGTGATGGCGCTGAACGCGCCCACCGTGAAAAAGGCGCGCTTGAGCGTGGAGAGGACGTCGGTGATTTCGTTACTGGGCGGCGAGTAGTTGTTTTTCATTATGGGCAATTTGTGACGAATCAACTCCACGTAGTTGGCTCGGCAATTATCGCTCACAAAATTCCATGAAAATTCACAATTTCCCACACTGGCGGCCATAGGCGCAGCCAGCCGCTATTTACTTAGGGCATCTGTTGGAAATCGGCACAACTTAACGGTAAACCGATCAGCGCGGTGGATTGGGACGCCAGGTTGCCACGCCGGAAACGGTGCGGGTGGGCGTCAGCGCGCCCTCGAACAGGTAGGTGGCGCCGCCATTACCGCCCAGCGCGCCATCGACTTGCATGGTGCCAGGCTGGGCCGAGCGGGGGCTGCCGAACTGGCCATCCCTGCCCACCCGGCCAGCGCCGGACAGGCGGTAGCTGGCATCCTGGTCGCGCACATCGACACTGGTGGCAAACGTGGCCTTGGCGAAATCGACCGTGAGCCGGCCGTCGGCCAGGGTGGCGGCCGTGCGCTGGCCGGTGCCGGCATCGCGCACATAGGCTTCGCTGGCGGCCAGCGCGAAACCGGCGCTGCCGCGCACCGGCGCCTGGTACGGCGCGCCGTCTTCGCCACGCATCAGCACGTACACTTCGTTGCTGGCCAGGCGCCGGGTACCAGAAGTAGCCGCAGTACCGGCGCCGCCGGCCAGGTTCTCGAGGATGACGTTGGGCGCGCGGTCGATGACTTTTTCCCAGCGCCCCCAGCTGACCACCTGCGCACCGCCGGCAAAGTCGGACGCCCCCCCGGTGCCGGCGGCCCCGAGCTGCGGCAACCGGGCTTGCAGCACATCGTTTTTGCGGGCGTCGAGGTCGGGATTGGCGCCCGCAGGGAAGACCGCGCCAGCCATGGCCGGCAGCTCGAAGCGGGCGCCGGCGGACACGGCGGCATTGGCGGCTTTGGCGGCACTGGCCTCAATCAAGGCAGCCGGGGCCGGGTTAGCCAGCTCGCGGGCGAACCGCGTCTCGGTTTCGGGGCGCAAAATCACCAGGCGCTGGTCGGGCGTGCGGATGTACAGGTAGCCGTCGCCGCCGGTGCGCACGCGGTCGCCGTCCCGGACGGTGCCGCCCACGCGGGCAGGATCGCCTTCCACCTCGGCCTGGCCGGCGACAAAAATGATGTGTCCCGGCTCGGCGCCGTGGACCTGCGCCGCCAGCAGCGCCATGCTAATGAAGATGAGTTGACGCGCCATGATGGAATTCCCCCCTGATTCCGGCATTTTACCGAAATTAATTTCTGACAAGACAGTCGTTACACTTTGTATCAATGCTTGTAACTGGCCCGGGGCCCGGTTCGGAAAATTCCAGAGAGGTAAGTTATACTGCGCGGCCATTGCGCCGATTCCGGGGCGGACAGTTTTTATTCGATTTGATGACACTGCCAGGCTTCCTCCACCACCCGTTGTCGACAACTGCCCTGCTGGCACTGCTGGCCGTGGTGGGAGGCAATGCCCGGGCGCAGACCCCGGACGTGGTGCAGGACCTGTACCGCGATGCCCTGCGCTCGATCGCCGACGGCCGCCGCGACGACGCCACCGACGCCCTCGAACGCGTGATCGCCCAGGAACCGCTGCACGCGGGCGCCTGGCTCGACCTGGCGCTGGTGCGCTGCGACCTGGGTAACATGGCCGAGGCCGAGCGCCTGTTCCAGGCCATCGAACAGCGCTTTGCACCACCGCCCGAAATTCGCCAACTGATCGCCCAGGCCCGCGCCGGCGGCTGCGCCGGCTGGCAACCGCGTCCGCTCTACAGCTTGTCGTTGGGGCGCGGCTGGAGCCGCAACGTCAACCAGGGCGCCAACAGCGCCACGTACCAGCCGGTGGACGGTGGCGACGGCCTGGTGCTGCTGCCCGATTTTTTGCCCCGGCGCGACCAGTACACGGCCCTGTCGGCCGACTATATCCGCGACCTCACGCCCAATGGCACCCAGGGTTTCGTACAATTCCAGGGCCGTCGCCACGACAGCCTGCACGACTACGACAGCTATTCGCTGTTCGCCGGCATCGACACGCCGTGGCGCATCAGGCAATGGAAGCTGCGCACCACCGCCACCGTCGGTTACGCCACGCTGGGCAGCCAGTTGTACCAGCGCCAGGTGCAGCTGCAAGCGCAGCTGATGCCGCCGCTGCCGCTGCCCAAGACCTTGCAACTGTCGCTGCACGCGGGCGTGACCCATGTCGATTACCGGACCCTCGACAATTTTCGCGGCACCACCGGCGAAGTGCGCAGCCAGCTGACCTGGCGCAGCGGCAGCCATTACGCCAGCGCCAGCTTCGGCCTGCTCGACGACAAGGCCGCCGAAGACCGCCCCGGCGGCAACCGTCACGGCAACAGTCTGTCGCTGCAATATCGCCAGTTGCTGGGCGCCGGCACCGGTGAACTGGGCTACACGCGCCAGTCCTGGCGCAGCGCCAGCGCCTACGCGGCCGGCCTGATCGACGAAACCCGGCGCCAGCAGGCCCACCTGCTGCGCGCCGCCTACACCTACCCGCTGGGCAGGAGCCACAACCTGGTGCTCGAGGCGCGGCGCATCCACAACCGCGAAAACATCTCGATTTTCCAGTATGACGATACCCAATTGCAACTGAGTTGGCAGTGGCTGGGGCCGTAAACAGCGGCTTGCGGAGAGGATCGTTACAGCGCGTAACAAGCTGTTACAAGATATTAAGCTAACAACTGCCTGCGATATAATCTTTTGATTATCGTTGTAGGATTCTTATGATCGTCGCCCCTCGCCCACTGTTGTTGCCGCCCTGCGCCGGAGCCATGCGTCCATGAGCGCCATGCTGCGCGTGCTGTGGCAAAGCCGTGGTTTCATCCGCGGCAGCGTCCAGCGCGATTTCCAGGTCCGCTACCGCAACACCATGCTCGGCGCCGCCTGGACCGTGCTCAATCCGCTGGCGATGATCGTGGTGTACACGATGATTTTCTCGCAAGTGATGCACAGCAAGCTGCCGGGCGACGTCAGCCGCTTCGGCTACAGCATCTACCTGTGCGCCGGCATCCTGTCGTGGGGCCTGTTTGCCGAGATCGTCACGCGCGCGCAAAACATGTTCATCGACAACGCCAACCTGCTCAAGAAATCGAGTTTCCCGCGCATCTGCCTGCCGGCCATCGTGGCCAGCAATGCGCTGCTCAATTTCGCCATCATCTTCGGCCTGTTTACCGTGTTCCTGGTGCTCTCGGGCCAGTTCCCCGGCGCCGTGTTCGCGCTGCTGCTGCCGCTCTTGCTGCTGGAAGTGGCGCTGGCCATCGGCCTGGGCCTGGTGCTGGGCGTGCTCAACGTATTCTTCCGCGACGTCGGCCAGTTCTTCCAGATCTTCATCCAGTTCTGGTTCTGGTTCACCCCCATCGTCTACCCGGCCACGATTTTGCCGCCGGCGCTGCGCGACCTGCTGGTGGTCAATCCGATGGCGGCGGTGACGGGCGGCTTCCAGGACGTGCTGTTGCACGGCCGCGCACCCGACTGGGCCGGCCTGCTGCCGGCGGCCGCGTGCGCGCTGGTGCTGTGCCTGCTGGGCTTGAGCCTGTTCCGCAAGCGCGCCGGCGAAATGGTGGACGAGCTGTGATGGGGTCGATCACCGTCAGCGGCCTGGGCAAAGCCTACAAACAATATCCCACGCGCTGGGCGCGCCTGGGCGAGTGGCTGCTGCCATGGCGCGGCCCGCGCCACCGGTCGCACTGGATCTTGCAGGACATCGGTTTCCATATCGCCGCCGGCGAGGCGGTGGCGCTGATCGGCGTCAACGGCGCCGGCAAGAGCACGCTGTTGAAACTAATCACCGGCACCACCTTGCCCACCGTCGGCAGCGTGACCACGCAGGGCCGGGTGGCAGCCCTGCTGGAACTGGGCCTGGGTTTCCACCCCGACTTTACCGGCCGCCAGAACGTGCTGATGGCCGGCCAGCTGATGGGCCTGGAGGCCGAGCGCATTGCCGCGCTGATGCCGGAGATCGAAGCGTTTGCCGGCATCGGCGAGTACATCGACCAGCCGGTGCGCGTGTATTCGAGCGGCATGCAGATGCGCCTGGCCTTCAGCGTGGCCACCTGCGAGCGGCCCGACATCCTGATCGTGGACGAAGCGCTGGCCGTCGGCGACGTCTTCTTCCAGCAAAAATGCTTCGACCGCATCCGTGGCTTCACGGCCGCCGGCACCACCTTGCTGTTCGTCTCGCACAGCATGGGCACGGTGATGGACATCTGCGACCGCGCGCTCTACATCCGCCAGGGCCGGCTGGCCTTCGACGGCGCCCCGCGCACCGCTGCCGACCGTTACCAGGCCGAGCTGCTGGGTCATGCACTTCTCGATACGCCGGCCGATGCGCGGTTCGACCATTCAGCCGGCGCCGCTACCGTGAGCAATCAATCGGCGCTGCCTGCCGACCACCTGCAACGCGTGGCTGGCGCGCCGGTGCTGGCCGGCAGCACCGGCAGCATCGTCACCACCACCGCCGATTGCGTGGGCGCGGCCTTTGTCGATGCGGCCGGCGCGCAGCTGGCTACCATCATTTCCGATCAACAAGTCATGCTGCGTATCGACTACCGCGTCCACCGCGCCCTCGACGATCCGCACATCGGTTTCAAGATCCGCAACCGCCACGGCGTGGTGCTGTTCGAAACCAATTCGTATTGCATGAACCAGTTCCCCGGACCAGTGGCGGCCGGCGAGGTGCTGTCGGCCAGTTTCAGCTTTGCCATGACCCTGGCACCGCAGGAGTACACCCTGACGGTGGGTTTCAGCAATGGCGGCTATGATGAGGGCAGCTTCCACGAAGTGCTCAATTACCTGCACGAGGTCAGCGCCTTCACGGTGCTGCCCAACACCGCAGCGATCCGCTGGGCCGGCATGACCAACCTGGCGCCACGGTTCGACTGCGACCGGCTGTCATGCAATCCAGAAAGCGTATCGTCATGAATTCCTGCCGCATGCCCCTGATTTCGTACGCGCAAAATGCCGAGGATGTGCTGCTGTGGCGCGCGCTGGGCGCGGTGCAGGATGGCTTTTACATCGACGTGGGCGCCAACGACCCGCAGGAAGGCTCGGTCACCAAGCTGTTCTACGACGCCGGCTGGCACGGCATCAATATCGAGCCGATGCCGTCGTACCGCGAAGTCCTGCAGCGCGCACGGCCGCGCGACATCAACCTGGCGCTGGCGTGCGGTGCGGCCGACGGCAGCATCACACTGTTCGACACGCCCGACATCAACGGCTGGGCCTCCACCGACGCCGACACCGCGCATGCGCACCGCGCCGACGGTGTTGCGGTGGTCGAGACCGAAGTGCCGATGCGCACCTTGACCGGCATTTGCGCCGACCACGCACCGGCCACCATCCACTTCCTCAAGATCGATGTCGAAGGCTTCGAAGCCGAAGTGTTGCGCGGCATAGATTTGCGCCGCTGGCGCCCGTGGATCCTGGTGGTCGAGGCAACCCTGCCCAACAGTACCGTCACCAATCACGAGCACTGGGAACACCTGGTCCTGTCCTGCGGCTACCAGTTCGCTTTCTTCGACGGCCTGAACCGGTACTACGTGGCCGATGAACAGGCGCACCTGCTGCCGGTGCTGGCGGTGCCGCCCAATGTTTTCGACAATTACATCAGGCATTCCCTGGCCCAGGCATGGCGCGTCCGCGACGACCTGCAAGGGCAGCTGGAGCAGGCCCTGGCGGTAGCGGCCCGGCCCCTGGAACACGAACAGGTCCGTGTGGCACTGGCCACTGTGCAAGAGCAGGCCGACGCAGCAGAAATCAGCAGGCGCGACACTGCCGCCTGGGCGCAGGAACTCGAAGCCAGTCTCAAGGCCGTCCATGCCAGCACGTCGTGGCGCGTGACGCGGCCGCTGCGGCTGGCAGGCCGCCTGCTCCAGGGTGGCGCGCTTGGGAGCAGGCTGCGCCAGGCGCCGCGCCGCACCTTGATCGCGCTGGCGCAGGTGCCGCTGGTGCGGCGCGTGGCGTTTGGCATGCTGCGCCGTGTGCCCGGGCTGGAAAAACGCTTCCTGGCCTGGTATGCCCGGGCCCGTGGCAACGGCGCCGGCATCGTCCCGTCCGGCGTGCCGCCGGCGCTGGCCCACCTGCCGCAGTCGGCCCGCCGCGTGCTGGCCGACCTCGAACGTCCCCGCCACCTTACCGATCATTGAAGCATGCGACTAGCCATTGATTTACAAGCCTGCCAGCATGGCGCCGCCAATTCCACCGCCACCGTGGCGCTGGTGCGGGCGGTGGTGACCGCAGCGCAGGCGGCCGGCCACACCTTGCTGCTGGTGCTGCACCACGCCTGGCCCGACCGGGCCGACACCTTGCGCCGCGAGCTGGCGCTGCCCTGGCAAGCAGTATCGGCAGCGGACGCGCCCGGCCAGATCCAGTTGCACGTGCTCGACACGCCGCGCGGCGGCAGCGCCTGGCGCCAAGGCGCCGCCGAACTGCTGCGCACCACCGTGCTGCAGGACTGGCGCGCCGACGTGGTCTGGGCTCCGGGGCTGGCCGCCCCCGCCCATGCTGGCGCGGCGGCCGCTGCCGGCGCAGTACCGGTGGCGAACGTGACGCAGATGACGAATGCAGCGGCCGTGCTGGCAGCGCTGGTGGACGCTGGCACGCGCTCAACCGGGCAAGCCGACCAGCCAGCCAAACCCTTGCTGGCCTTCCTGTCGCCGCTGCCGCCGCAACACTCGGGGATCGCCGACTACAGCGTCGAGCTGCTGGCCCAGCTCGAACAATTCTATGACATCGAACTGATCGTCGATGGCCCGCTCGACCCGGCCCTGGCCGCGCGCTTCGCGGTGCGCGACTGCGCCTGGTTCGACCAGCATGCCGGCCGCTACGCGCGCGTGCTCTACCACTTCGGCAACCACTTCGTGCACCAGCACCTGTTCGCGCTGCTGCGGCGCCATCCCGGCATCGTCGTGCTGCACGATTTCTTCCTCAGCGGCGTGCTCGACCACATGGAGCGCGACGGCCACCCGCACGCCTTCCTCGACGCCCTGTATGCATCGCACGGCCACACCGGCCTGCTCGCGCACGCGCGCCAGGGGCGCAATCCGTCGATCTGGGCCTTCCCGTGCAACAAGGACGTACTGGACCACGCCAGCGGCGTGATCGTCCATTCCGACTTTTCCCAGCGCCTGGCTGCGCACTGGTACGGCGGCGACAGCGCCGCGCAGTGGCAGACTGTGCCGCTGTTGCGCGGCCTGCCGGCGCACTACCAGGCCGACCATGCCCGCGCCGCCGCGCGCGCCGCACTGGGCCTGGCCGATGACGACTTCCTGGTGTGCAGCTTCGGCATGATGGGCGTTACCAAGCGCAACGACCTGCTGCTCGACGCCTTCCTGGCCAGCCCGCTGGCGGCCGATCCGCGCTGCCAGCTGGTGTTCGTCGGCGCACCCGACCCCGAGCAGTACGGCCGCACCATCGCGCAGAAGATCGCCGGCGCCGGCGCCCGCGTCCGCATCACCGGCTTTGTCGACGCCAGCCAGTACGCCACCTGGCTGGCCGCCGCCGATGCCGCGGTGCAGCTGCGCAGCCACACGCGCGGCGAGACCTCGGCCTCGGTGCTCGACTGCCTGCTGTACGGCGTGCCCACGGTGGTCAATGCCCACGGATCCAACACCGACGTGCCGGCGGACGTGCTGCTGCAACTGCCCGACGACTGCGATGTGACTGCCCTGGCCGGCGCGCTGGCGCAGCTGCATGCGCCGGCCACCGGCGCGGCCGTGCGCACCGCGCTGACCACGCGCGCGCGCGCCTACATGGCCGCCCACCATGCGCCGCAGCAGGTGGGGCCGCGCTTCCGCGCCGCCATCGAGACCCTGCATCAACACAGCCCGGCCCGCCACTATGCGGCGCTGGTGGCCTCGGTACAGGCACTGGGTCCGGCGCCAGCGGGCGCGCTGATGGACACGGCGGCAGCGATTGCCGCCAACCGCCTGCCGCAGGCGCCGCGCCAGTTGTTCGTCGATATCTCGGCGCTGGTGGAAGCCGATCTCAAGACCGGCATCCAGCGCGTGGTGCGCAGCATCCTGCTGCGCCTGATCGAGTCGCCGCCGCCCGGGTTCCGGGTGGAACCGGTGTACTGCGACGGCGGCAACCGGCCGTATCGCTACGCCCGCGCCCACACCCTGCGCATGCTGGGCTGCCCCGCCATGGCGCTGGAGGACGCCCCGCTGGAGGTGCGCGCCGGCGACCGCTTCCTCGGCCTCGACCTGTACACCAACGGCACCGCGCAAAACCAGGAACGGCTGCTCGACATGCGCAGGCGCGGCGTGGAAATCTACTTCGTGGTGTACGACCTGCTGCCGCTGCTCAAGCCGCAATTTTTCCCGGTTGGCACCGATGCCTATTTCTCCGGCTACCTCGACACCATCGCCGCCGTGGCCGATGGCGTGCTGTGCATTTCGCGCGCCGTGGCCGACGAACTGCACGACTGGCTGGCGGCGCGTCCCGGCCGCGATCGCCGCGATCCCGTGCAGATCGGCTATTTCCACCTGGGCGCCGACCTCGACGCCAGCGCCCCGAGCAAGGGCCTGCCCCCCAATGCGGCGCAGGTGCTGGCCGCCATAAGCGCCCGCCCCAGCCTGCTGCTGGTCGGCACGCTCGAACCGCGCAAGGGCCAGGCCCAGGCGCTGTCCGCCGTCGAGCAGTTGTGGGGCCAGGGCGTCGATGTCAACCTGGTGGTCGTTGGCAAGCAGGGCTGGATGGTCGACGCGCTGGTTCAGCAACTGACCAACCATCCCGAGCGCGATCGGCGCCTGTTCTGGCTGGCCGGCGTCTCCGATGAAATGCTGGACAAGCTGTACCAGTCCTGCTCGGCGCTGGTGGCGCCGTCGATCGGCGAGGGCTTCGGCCTGCCGCTGATCGAGGCGGCCCAGCACGGCCTGCCCATCATCGCGCGCGACCTGCCGGTATTCCAGGAGGTGGGCGGCGACCATGCTTATTACTTCAGCGGCACCGATCCCGCCGCGCTGGCCGATGCCCTGCAGCAATGGCTGACCTTGCACGCGGCCGGCAGCGCGCCGCAGTCCAAAGACATGCCGTGGCTGACCTGGCAAGCCAGTACCGAACAATTGCTGCGCCTGCTAGGCGGCCAGCACTGGCACCGCACGCTTGCGCCCGGCGCGACCGCCGCGCACTTATCCGTTACAGGTACCGCATGAACCAGCTCACGACCCTCCCAGCCGACGCCGACCGCATTGCGGTGGTGATCCCCAGCTACCGCGTTACCCGCCACATCCTCGGCGTGCTGGCCGCGATCGGCCCCGAAGTGGCCCGCATCTACGTGGTGGACGACTGTTGCCCCGACCAGTCCGGCGCGCTGGTGCGCGCCGAGTGCCGCGACCCGCGCGTGGTGGTGGTGCAGCATACCGAAAACCAGGGCGTGGGCGGCGCCGTGATCAGCGGCTACCGCGCCGCGCTGGCCGACGGCATGCGCATCATGGTCAAGATCGATGGCGACGGCCAGATGGACCCGGCGCTGCTGCCGTACTTCGTCGCGCCCATCTTGAGCGGCGACGCCGACTACACCAAGGGCAACCGCTTTTTCGATCTCGAGAAAATCCGCCAGATGCCGGCCATGCGCCTGTTCGGCAACGCCGTGCTGTCGCTGATGACCAAGCTGTCGTCCGGCTACTGGGATCTGTTCGACCCCACCAACGGCTATACCGCGCTGCACGCGGACGCCGCCCGCCACCTGCCATTCGACCGCATCAGCAGCCGGTATTTTTTCGAGTCCGACATGCTGTTCCGCCTCAACACCATCCAGGCGGTGGTGGCCGACGTGCCGATGGACGCCAGCTATGGCGACGAGGTGAGCAACCTGAAGATCTCGAAAATCGTCACCGAGTTCATGGCCAAGCACGCGCGCAACCTGGGCAAGCGCCTGTTCTACAATTACTACCTGCGCAATATGTCGCTGGCGTCGCTGCAGTTGCCGCTGGGCGTGGGGCTGCTGCTGTTCGGCAGCGTCCACGGCGCCTGGCACTGGGCCCACGCGGCTGCGCAAGGCGTGGCCACGCCGGCCGGCACGGTGATGGTGTCGGCGCTGCCGGTGCTGATGGGCCTGCAGCTGATCCTGGCGTTCCTGGCCCACGATATCGCGTCGGTGCCGCGCCGGGTGGTGCACAAGAAGTCAGTGGCCCGGGCCGCAGTGGTGCGCCATGGTGCGCCATGATTAAATTGGCGCACGCCCTGCGCCAGCGCCAGTTCCTGGTGTTCGTCGGCGGCGGCCTGCTGTGCGCCGTGCTCGACATCGGCGTCATGCAGGGCCTGCTGCTGGCCGGCATCGGCATCAGCGTGGCGGCGGCCACCAGCGCCGGTTTCGCGGCCGGGCTGGTGCTCAATTATGCGTTCCATGCGCGCGTCACTTTTGGCCGCCTGCACAGCGCTGCGGGCTTCCTGCGCTTCTTGTGCGTGGTGGCGCTGAACTACCTGCTCACCATGGCCTGCGTGGGCGCCGCGCTGGCCATTGCCCGGCTGGGCTTGGGCGCCGACGCCGCCAGCGCAGCGAACGCGGCACTGGCCGGCAAACTGGTGTCGTTGCCGCTGGTGGCGTGCAACGGCTTTTTGCTCAGCAAATACTGGACCTTCCGATGACCACTCTACTGCCGATCCGCACCGACGACAACGCGCTGGCCAGTTATGCGCAACTGCTGTCGGCCTGTTTTCCGGGCACCGACAAATTTACCAGGGACTACCTGGCGTGGCTGTACCGCGACAACCCGGACGGCGTGGCCGTGGGCTTCGACGCCTGGGACGGCGACACTCTGGCGGCGCACTACGTGTGCATTGCCGCGCGCGCCGACGTCAACGGCGCCACCGTGCCGGTGCTGCTCTCATTGAACACCGCCACCCATCCGGCGCACCAGGGCAAGGGCCTGTTCACCAAGCTGGCGGCGCTGACCTACGAGGCGGGCGCGCGTCACGGCTACCACGGCGTGTACGGCGTGGCCAACGCCAACAGCACGCCCGGTTTCCTGCGCAAGCTGAACTTCCAGCTGGTGCGCCCGCTCGAGGCGCGGATCGGCATCGGCAG
>NZ_LROM01000128.1 GCF_001758785.1 Duganella phyllosphaerae | reverse complement strand
GTCAGCGCCTGCTGCTCGTCGGCGGCGCGTTGTTGTTCGGCTTGCAACGCGGCCTGGGCCTGGGCGGCGCGTTGCGTGGACAGCTCGTTGGCTTGTGCTTGCGCCGCGACGTGCAGCGCCAGCGTGGCCGCTTCCTGTTCTTCGGCCTGGTTCTGGCTGGCGGCCAGCTCGGTGGCGGTGCGCGCCAGTTGCGTGCGCTCGTCGGCCAGGGCGGCGGCGCGCTGGTGTTCCTGTGCCTGTAAGCGCGCCGCGTCGGCGGCGGCGATATCGCTGGCCTGGCGCAGCTTGGCCTGGTCCAGCGCCAGCGCTTCGGCTTCCACCTTGGCGTGGGTGTCGAGTTCCGCTTCCTGCTCGGCCTGCACCCGGGCCAGCGCCACCGCGCGCAGCTGGTTGTCGGCTTCGATGCGCGCTTCGGTGGCGGCCATGATGCGGGCGTCCGCTTCGCGCCGGGCCTGGGCGCTGGCGGCGGCCACCATTTCCAGCCGTTCGCGGTTGAGCGCCACGTCGCGGATTTCCTTTTCGGTTTGCAGGCGCAGGTGCAGCGACTGGGCGGCGCTGCGGTCCGACTCGGCCTTGGCCAGGGCGATCTGCTCGCGCTCCTGCTCCAGGTGGGCCAGCGCGCGTGCTTCTTCCAGCGCCCGCACTTCGGCGGCGGCGCGGTTGAAGGCCGATTCGAGCGCGATCTTGTCGGCGCGCTCGCGCTGCACGGTCAGGTCGAGGGCTTCGGCTTCGGCTTCGGCCAGCATCTGCGCGGTCTGGCGCGCCGAATGGGCATGGCGCTCGCGCTCGCGCGCCATGGTGGCCACGCGGGCGTCGGCGCTGGCAATGCCCACCACCTGGTCCTTGGCGGCCTGCACCGCAGCCACGCGTTCGACCGCCTGCAGGCGGGCCTGTTCGGTTTCCACTTCCAGTTCGTCGGCGGCGCGCGCAGCCTGGGCGGCGAGCGCCGATTCGACCGCGATCTGCTCGGAGGCGCGCAGGCGGCTTTCGTTTTCGGCACGGGCCCGCTGTTCGGCAGCCTGGCGGATCAGGTTGTCCGCTTCCACGCGGGCGCGCAGTTCGGCGGTTTCCTGCTTGACGGCGTCGAGCCGGGCCACGCTGGCCTGGGCGGCGGCGCGCAGCGATTCGAGGCGGTCGCGGTTGGCGGCAATCGCGTCTTCGGATGCCTGGGCGTTTTGCTGGGCGGCGGCAGCGGCGGCGGCGTCCATCGCGGCGCGGTCTTCGGCCAGGGCACGGGCGCGCGACTCGGCGTGGGCGCGGTTTTCGGCGGCGCAGGCGGCTTTCGCTTCGGCTTCCACGCGGGCGATGGCTTCCTGGATCGCCTTCATTTCCATGGCTGCGCGCGGCGCGTTGACGGTGGGCGCCGGCTCGTCGTGCAAGGTGACCTTCGGCAGCGTGTCGGACAGGGACGTGAAGGTGGCGCTGTCGATCTCGACGGTATCGATGGGGGCCAATTGTGCTTGCATGAGGGTTCTCGCTGACGATATGTCCCGATCCACACCGGGACTTCTGAACAGTCATTATCGAACAGCGAGGCAGCCGGCCGAATGGCAAGCAGAGCGGGAAAAACCCGCTATTTCGGTCGTTAGACGGGCAGCCGCGGCTCGTCCATGAGGGCGACCTGCTCGCGCAGCTCGAGGATGCGGTCCTGCCAGTACTGCTGGGTGTTAAACCACGGGAACGCCACCGGGAAGGCGGGATCGTCCCAGCGCCGGGCCAGCCAGGCCGAGTAATGGATCAGGCGCAGCGTGCGCAGCGCTTCGACCAGGTGCAGCTGGCGCGGGTTGAATTCGCAGAAGTCTTCGTAGCCGGCCAGGATGTCGCTCATCTGGCGCACCTGGTCGGCGCGGGTACCGGACAACATCATCCACAGGTCCTGGATGGCCGGGCCCATGCGGCTGTCGTCGAAATCGACGAAGTGCGGGCCGGCATCGGTCCACAAGACGTTGCCGCCGTGGCAATCGCCGTGCAGGCGCAGCTGCGGCAAGTCGCCGGCGCGGTCATAGCTGCGGCGCACGCCATCCAGGGCCTGCTGCGAGATGCTGGCGTAGGCTTCGGCCAGGTCGGCCGGAATGAAGCGGTTGGTTTGCAGGAACTCGCACGGCTCGACCCCGAAGGTGGCGATGTCGAGCGCCGGGCGGTGCTGGTACGGCTGGATGGCGCCGACGGCGTGGATGCGGGCGATGAAGCGGCCGGTCCATTCCAGCACGTCCGGGGCATCGAGCTCGGGTGCGCGGCCGCCGTGGCGAGTGAACACGGCAAAGCGGAAGCCGTTGAAGTGGTGCAGCGTGGCGCCCTGCACGGCCAGCGCCGGCACCACGGGAATTTCGCGCGCGGCCAGTTCTTCGGTAAAGCCGTGTTCCTCGAGGATGGCGGCGTCGCTCCAGCGGCCCGGGCGGTAGAACTTGGCCACCAGCGGCTTGCCGTCTTCGATGCCGACCTGGTACACGCGGTTTTCGTAGCTGTTGAGCGCCAGCAGGCGGCCGTCGCCGCGCAGGCCGATGCTGTCCAGCGCATCGAGCACGCACTCGGGGTTGAGGGCGGCGTACGGGTGCGGCGCGGCCGCACCTTTGGCAACGCCGCCGTCGTGGGCGTCGGCCATGGCGGCGGCCAGTGCGGCGGCGCGGGCGTCGGCGGCCGCGTCGGCAGCTTCGTCCTCGTCGTCGTAGTGTGTATTGGGGGTTTCTTGGCTCATGGCGTCATTGTACGTGGCGCGGCGTGTATACTGGCGCCTTCCAAGTAAAAGCACCAGAAAGATAAAAAATGCAACTCGACCAGCCCCTGAGCGACAAAGAATTCGACGAACTCGACAGTTTCCTGCTCTCCGACCGCAGCCCCGAAGATGCGATGACGATGGACATCCTGCACGGCTACCTGACCGCGATCGCCATCGGCCCGGAAACCGTGATGCCGGCCGAGTGGCTGAAAAAAGTCTGGGGCAAGGAAGACACCGACGTGCCGACCTTCAAGCACGCCAAGGAAGAGGAACGCATTCTCGAACTGATCATGCGCTTCATGAACGAAGTGCTGGTGACGTTCGAAGTGGCGCCGAAAGAGTTCGAAGCGCTGTTTGTCGAGCACGAGCACGAAGGCCAGACCCTGATCGACGCCGAAGCCTGGTGCTGGGGCTTCTGGGAAGGCATGGACCTGCGTCCCGGTTCGTGGGACGCCATCTTCACCGAACTGCCGGAACTGATGAAACCGATCTACCTGCTGGGCGCGGACGAAATCGAGGAAGACGAACTGGCGCTGGTGGAAGACCCGGTCAAGGCGCACAAGCTGGCGCTGGAACTGGAAGCGAACCTGCCGGCCATCCACAAGTTCTGGGTACCGCGCCGCAAGGCCGCCGTCGAAACCGTCAAGCGCGACGAGCCGAAAGTGGGCCGCAACGACGAATGCCCTTGCGGCAGCGGCAAGAAGTACAAGAAATGCCACGGTAACGACGGCGCGGCGGAATAACTATTCCGTTCGGGTAGGGTCACGGCCCTGCCCGTTCCAGTAAAATCGGGCTTCTTCTCCAGGATGCCCATGTTCTCCCTGCCTTTCAAACTCCCCACGACGGCCACTGCGCCGTTCTGTCCGTCCGAAGTTGCCGGGACCGTCGCGGTCACGGCGGGCGATCCCTATTGGAAAAAAGTCCTGCGCTTTGCCGGTCCCGGCTTGCTGGTCTCGGTCGGCTACATGGACCCGGGCAACTGGGCCACGGCGATCCAGGGCGGCTCGCAGTTCGGCTACCAGTTGCTGTACGTGGTGGTGCTATCGAGCCTGGCCGCCATCGTGCTGCAATGCCTGAGCATGCGCCTCGGTATCGTCACCGGCAAGGATCTGGCCGTGCATTGCCGCGAACAATACAAGCCGCCGGTGGCCAAAACCCTGTGGGGCTTTGCCGAGATTTCCATCATCGCCTGCGACCTGGCCGAGGTGCTGGGCTGCGCGCTGGCGTTCAAGCTGCTGCTCGGCGTGTCGCTGCCGGTGGGCGTGGCGCTGACCGCGCTCGACACCCTGATCATCCTCGGTTTGAAGGGCAAGGGGTTCCGCCAGATCGAGGCCATCGTGCTGGGCCTGATTTTGACGGTGGCCGTGTGCCTGGTGGCCGAACTCATTTTTGTCAAACCCGACTGGCAGGCGGTGGCAGCCGGCCTGATCCCGTCGATGCAAACCCTGGCGCAGCGCGAGCCGCTGTACCTGGCCATCGGCATCCTGGGCGCCACCGTCATGCCGCACAACCTGTACCTGCATTCGTCGGTGGTGCAAACGCGGGTGGTCTCCGCCGCCCCGGCTGCCAAACGCGAGGCGATCGGCCTGGCCCGTATCGACACCATCGTCTCGCTGCTGCTGGCGTTATTGATCAACGGCGCGATCCTGGTGGTGGCCGCTGCCGCGTTCTACGAACCCGGCAACACGCGCGTGCTCGACATCGACGACGCCTACCAGTTGCTGGCGCCCGTGGCCGGCACCGCGCTGGCAGCGATATTGTTCGGCCTGGCGCTGCTCGCTTCCGGCCAGAGCTCCACCTTCACCGGGACGATTGCCGGCCAGGTAATCATGGAAGGTTTTCTGAAACTGAAGATCCCGTGCTGGCAGCGGCGCCTGATCACGCGCGGCCTGGCGCTGATCCCGGCCATGATCGGCGTGCTGACGCTGGGCGAACACTCGGTGGGGAAATTGCTGGTGCTGAGCCAGGTGGTATTGAGCCTGCAACTGCCGTTCGCCATGTATCCGCTGATCAGCCTGACCTCGCAACGCCGCATCATGGGCGACTTCGTCAACGCCTGGTGGACCACCGCGCTGGCGTGGCTGCTGTTCGTGGTGATTTCGGCGGCGAACGTTTGGCTGGTGTGGCAGGCGGTGGCTGGGTGATCTGACCAGACCTCAGGGCGCGGTGACTGCTGCTGGCGCTGGTACTGGCACTGCGGCTTCCGCCGCCAACACATACCCCGCCACATCATCGAGCGTCGGCGCCAGCCAGCGCAGTGGCGCGGCGACCGAGCCGATCAGGGTGGTGTGACTGACGCGGTCGTAATACAGTTCCGTGACCGGTACCTGCTGCGCGCGCAGCGCCTGGGCCAGGCGGCCGGTGTTGCGTTGCGGGTTGACCAGCTTGTCGCTTTTGGCGGCGATCAGCAGGGCTGGCGGCGACTGCTTCGACACGTGGCGCACCGGTTGCGAATCGGGTGGCGTGTCCGGGAAGTGAAACACCGGCTTGGTGGTGGGGTTTTCGATCGGCAGGAAGTCGTATGGGCCGGCCAGGCCGATCCAGCCGCGCACGTCGGCTGGCGTCATGCCGTGCGCAGCCAGCCAGCGCGGGTCGAGCGCCACCATGGCGGCGTTGTAGGCGCCGGCGCTGTGGCCCATCACGAACAGCCGCTGCGGGTCGCCGCCGTATTGCGCCGCGTGGCGCCTGGCCCAGGCCACCGCCTGCGCCGCATCTTTCAAAAAATCGGGATAGCGCACTTCCGGGTACAGCCGGTAATCGGCCACCACGGTAACGATGCCGTGCGCGGCCAGCGAGCGGCCGATGAAGGCATAGTCGGCGCGCTCGCCAGCGACCCAGTTGCCGCCATAAAAGAACACCACCACCGGCGCCGTGCCGTGCGCGATCAGCGGCCGGTACACATCGAGTTTCTGGCGCGGGTTGTCGCCATAGGACAGGCCCTCGGTGCGTTCGGACTGGCCGCCCGGGGTCAGCGCGTTGAGCGTCCCCAGCGGCGAACAGGCGGCCAGGCCCAGCGCCAGCAGCACGGGCACCAGGGTAATGACGACAGTGCGGGAGATGCGCGGCATGGATAGTCGGGATTGGTTGGAATACCCTAACTCTACAGCGCGGCAGCCTACGGCACAGTGCGCTGATGCACGGAATTACCGGCTGGCCGGGCGAACCATGGTGGCGGTGTAGTCGCGCAGCAGGTAGCCATCGGGAATGGCGCGGCACAGTTCGGAGGAATACGCTTCGACCAGCTGGAAACCGGCGGCGGTCCATCCCCAACTGGCCTTGACGTTACAGTCACCGAGGCCACGGCGCTTGCCTATGCTGGTCAGTTCGTTGTTGTAGAACGCGGCTTCCAGCACCAACGGCTGCTCGCGGCCGAGGGCATCGCGCAGCCTGGCCGGTTGCGGTGCATAAGGTGGTTTGTCGTTGGCGATCCACACTGCAAAGCCGGACTGGTAGATGCCGCGTGTGCACTGGAGTATCAACAGCACCTGGCTGGCGGACAGGCGGTGGATCTCGTTATCGCGCTCGCCGCCATCGAAGTCGATCGGGTCCTCGCAGCCGTCATTCTTGAGCGTCGCCAGGATCAGCGGCAGCAGGCGCCGGTCATCCTGGCGCGGCGCTGCGACCGGCAGCAACCGCACCACCGGCACCACCGGCACCACCGGCACCGGCGCACGGACGGTATCGACTGGCCTGGTGCCGGGCCTGACCAGCGCGGTGGGCGTACCGAGCCGCCCCTGCACGTCGTCGATCCGCAGCAGTGCCGCCTTGATGCCGGCCAGCGAGAGGATCCATTCGCGCTTGCCGTCGGCAATGCGTGCGGCATCGGCGTCGCGCAGCAGCGGCAGCAAACGCGCCACCTGCTCGGGCGGCAGCTCCGTCCCGGCCGGCAAGCCGCGCAGGATGGCTGTCCCGACCTGCACCGTCAGCGAGCCAGCGACAACCTCGTCGTTCGCATACGGCATCAACCGCAATTTGACGGGCGCTGCGGCGCCAGCTTCGCGCAGCAGCGACACCACTACCGGCGCCGGTGCATCTTCGGCCTCGTATCCGGCCGCCTCGCAGCGGCGGGTGTTATCGCACGCCACTTCCCAGTCCTTGAAGACCTGGTGACTGGCATGGGCGGCGCCGCAGACGAGTGCGAACAGCAATGCCGGCCAGAGGGTCTTGATCACTGACTTATTTGCCGGCACTGATGACGGTGGCCGTGTAGTCCTGCAGCGGGAAGCCGCCGGGAAGCCCTCGGCACAGCTGCCCGGACGATGCCGAGATCAGCTGGAAGCCGGTGGCCGTCCAGCCCCACTCGGCCGAACTGCCGCAGTCGCCGATGCCGCGCCCCTTGGCGTAGCTCGACAACCGGCTGCCTTCGAAACCGGGGTTGAGCAGGTAGCTGCCGGTCGTACTCGCGGGATCGGGGAGCTTGACCTTCTTCGGTGCATATGGCGCCTTGTCGCTGGCAGTCCACAGCTCGAAACTGGACTGGTAGGCGCCGCGACCGCACTCGAGCACCAGCAGCACCTGCTTGGCCGACAGCCGATAGAGCTCGTTCTGGCGATCGCTCTCGGCGATATCGACCGGGTCTGCACAACCGCCCTGCTTGAGCGTCTTGACGATCAGCGGCAGCAGTTGCGCGTCTTCCTTGCGGGTGGCAAAGGCCGGCAGCAGTTTTACCTGGGGCGCGGGCAACGGCGGCAGCGCCGCGCTGGCCGGCTTGGCGCCGGGCATGGCCAGCGCGGTGGGCGTGCCCACCCGGCCCTGCACGTCGTCGAGCTTGAGCAGCGCAGCCTTGATGCCGGCCAGCGACAAGGTCCACGAGCGCTTGCCAGCGCTGATCTTGGCCGACTCGGCGTTGAGCAGCAGCGGCAGCAGCTTGTCCACCTGTTCCGGCGTCAAGTCCTCGTCGGCGCGCAGGCCGCGCACGGTGGTCTGGCCGACCTGCACGGTCAAGACGCCCAGCTTGTCCACATCCTGGGCATAGGGACTGAACCTGGCCTTGACGGGCGCCGTGGCGCCAGCATCGCGCGACAGCGCCAGCACTACCGGCTCCTGCGCTTCCTCTTTCTGGTAACCGGCCACTTCGCAGCGACGCGTGTTATCGCACGCCACTTCCCAGTCCTTGAACGTGAAATGGCCGGCATGAGCAATACCGCCGATGAGTGCCAGCGCCAGCGCCGACAGGTGCGCAGTTTTCATCATCACAGCTTGATGAAGTGCTCGCGGTAGTACTTGAGCTCTTCGATCGATTCGACGATGTCGGCCAGCGCGGTATGCATCTGGTGCTTCTTGAAGCCGGAGACCATGGCCGGCGCCCAGCGCTTGCCCAGTTCTTTCAGGGTCGAGACGTCGATGTTGCGATAATGGAAATACGCTTCGAGCTTGGGCATGTAGCGCACCATGAAGCGGCGGTCCTGGCCGATGGTGTTGCCGCACATCGGCGCTTTGCCTTTCGGTACCCACTGCTTCATGAAGGCGATGATCTGCTCTTCGGCTTGCGCTTCGGTCACGGTGGACGCCTTGACCTTGTCGATCAGGCCCGAGCGGCCATGGGTGCCCTTGTTCCAGGCGTCCATGCCGTTGAGCACTTCGTCGCTCTGGTGGATTACCAGTACCGGGCCTTCGGCCAGCACGTTCAGGTGCATGTCGGTGACGATCACGGCCACTTCGATGATGCGGTCGGTGTCCGGCTCCAGGCCGGTCATTTCCATGTCGACCCAGACCAGGTTCATCTCGTTCTGGCGCGGGGTGATCACCGCCGGGGCGGAACCTTCTGGCAAATCATTAGCTTGTGACATAATTCTCTCTTGGCTTGAAGTGAGCCGATAGTAATCCGAATCCGCCATTTTCTCACAGGCATAGAATGTATACCCTCGCGTTTTCGATTTTGTTTGTGTCTTTCATCGTTTTAACGCTGATCGTGCGCTTCTGGCTGGCCTCGCGCCAGATCCGCCACGTGCTGGCGCACCGCAACGCCGTGCCGCCCGAATTTGCCGAACGCATCCCGCTTGCCGCCCACCAGAAGGCTGCCGACTACACGGTGGCGCGCACCAAGTTCGGCCTGCTGGCGCTGCTGGTCAACACCGTGGTGCTGATCGGTTTCACCCTGTTTGGCGGCCTGCAATGGCTGTCCGTGCAAATTTACCAGTTCACCGGCCCCGGCATGGTCTATCAACTGGCGCTGCTGGCCGCGTTCGCGCTGATCTCGGGCGTGATCGACGTGCCGTTCGACTACTATAAACAGTTCAAGCTCGAACAGCGCTTCGGCTTTAACAAGATGACGCGCGGCCTGTTCTTCGCCGACCTGCTCAAGGGCGCGGCGCTGGGCACGGCCATCGGCCTGCCGCTGGTGTGGGTGGTGCTCACCTTGATGGATAAATCGGGCGCGCTGTGGTGGTTCTACGCCTGGCTGGTGTGGAGCGGCTTCCAGTTGCTGATGATGGTGCTGTTCCCCACCGTGATCGCGCCGCTATTCAACAAGTTTACGCCGCTGGCCGACCAGTCGCTCAAGGACCGCATCGAAGGCCTGATGACGCGCGTGGGCTTTGCCTCCAAGGGCCTGTTCGTGATGGATGGCTCCAGGCGCAGCGCCCACGGCAACGCCTATTTTTCCGGCTTCGGCGCCCACAAGCGCATCGTGTTTTTCGACACCCTGCTTTCGCGCCTGCAACCGCACGAGATCGAGGCGGTGCTGGCGCACGAACTCGGCCACTTCAAGCTCAAGCACATCGTCAAGCGCATCGTGATGATCTTTACCATTTCGCTCGGCTTCCTGGCGCTGCTCGGCTACCTGAAAAACCAGGTGTGGTTCTACACCGGCCTCGGCGTCGATCCGCTGGCCCTGCCCGGCCAGACCAACGACGCCATGGTGCTGCTGCTGTTCATGCTGGTGCTGCCGGTGTTCACATTCCTGTTCGGACCACTGACCTCGATCAGCTCGCGCAAGCACGAATTCGAGGCAGACGCCTTTGCCGCCCAGCACACCGATGCGCGCGACCTGGTGTCGGCGCTGGTAAAAATGTACGAAGACAACGCTTCCACCCTCACTCCCGATCCGCTGCACTCGGCCTTCTACGATACGCACCCGCCGGCGAGCGTGCGGATTCGACAACTGCATCAACATCCGACCATGGCTGCGGCCTCATGAACAACCCAAAACTCCAACAAAAACTGACGGCGACCATCATCGCCGCCCACGGCCGCCACTACCTGGCCGAAGCCGATGGCCGCAAGCTGCAATGCGTTACGCGCGGCAAGAAGACCAACGTCGCCGTCGGCGACATCGTGCAGATCACCACCACGTCCAACGACCAGGGCGTGATCGACAAGATCGAAGAACGCAGCACCCTGCTCTACCGCTCCGACCAGTACAAGTCCAAGCTGCTGGCCGCCAACCTGACGCAGTTGTTCATCGTGGTGGCCACCGAGCCCGGCTTTGCCGACGACCTGGTTTCGCGCTCGCTGGTGGCGGCCGAAGCAGCCGGCATCAAGGCCCACCTGATCCTCAATAAAACCGACGTGGCGGCGGCGCTGCCGCGCACGCGTGAACGGGTGGCGGCCTATGGATCGCTCGGCTACCCGGTGCACGAAGTATCGGCCACGGCCCGCCCCGAAGAAGCGGTGCAGATCCTGCAGCCGCTGATGGCCGGCCAGTCGTCGATCCTGATCGGCCAGTCCGGCATGGGCAAGTCCTCGCTGATCAACCTGCTGGTGCCCGACGCCGACATCGCCGTGCGCGAAATTTCGGCCGCGCTCGACACCGGCAAGCACACCACCACCTTCACCCGGCTGTACCAGCTGCCCGAGCTCGGTGCCGGCACGGCCATCATCGATTCGCCCGGTTTCCAGGAATTCGGCCTCTACCATTTGACAGAGGGCATGCTCGAACGCGCCTTCGTCGAATTCGCGCCTTACCTCGGCCACTGCAAGTTTTACAACTGCCGCCACCTGATCGAACCGCAATGCGCGGTGCTGGAGGCTGTGGCGGAAGGCAAGATCGCGCGCATGCGCCACACGCTGTACGGCCAGTTGCTGCACGAGTCGTCGCAGACCCTGTATTGATTCCATAGTAATAGCGACATGCGCGCGGGCCGCATTTGCGGTCTATAATTCTCGGTAGCAATACCAACGCAGGCAGCCCACCCTCGCTGCGCGGCAGGTAAAGTTCTAAGGGATCGCGATGGACTTGTTTGTACTCGACGACGAAGTAGCCCAATGGGAAACCGTGCTGCTGCGCCTTTCCGGCGCCGAGCGGCTGGCGGTGCTGGTGCCGCTGGCCTGGCACTTGCGCCAGCGCGACAGCGCGCGCGCCGTGGCCCTGGCCCGCGAGGGGCTGGTGCTGCTGTTCGCCGCCGGCCTGGCGCCGCCCGACCTGTCGGCCACTGCCGCGCGGCTGGAGCTGGTGGCGGCCGAAGCGGCCTGGCTGGCCGGTGAACTCGCTGCCGCCGAGCGCATGGCCATCGAGATCGGCGCCCAGATGCTGGCCTGCGGCGACTGGCGCGGCGTGGCCGACACCCGCTGGCTGCGCGCCTGGATCGCCATCGATAGCGGCGACCACCAGCGCGGCAATACACACCTCGAACACATGATCGCCATTGCGCGCCGGCCCGGCGTGGGCGCGGAGGAGACTGACGAACTGCGCGCCACCTGCGCCGAGGCAGCCATCGCGCGCTGGGCGGTGATGGAAAACCGCTGCACGGCCGAAGCACGCTGGTCGGACCGCTTCGCAACGCTCGATCCGGCCCAGCTGCATCCGGCGCTGGCGGTATGGGTGCTGGACTTTTTTGGCACCGCCGCCACCCAGGGCAGCAACTATGGCACGGCAGCCGGCCATTTCGCCCGCGTGTACGAGGCGGCGCGCGTGAGCGGCCAGTTGCGCGCGGCGATTACCGCCGCCATCAACATCGGCATCGATTTCACCAACCTCAACGACCACCGCGCCGCGCTCGAATGGATGCAGCGCGCGCTGGAGATGGCACGCCCGACCAACTGGCCGCGCAGCATCGGCGTGTGCCTCACGCATACCGCCGACACCATGCGCCGCCTGGGCCAGCTCGAGGCCAGCGCCGCCCTGCTCGACGAAGCCTTCGATGTGCTGACGCCACTGCGCGAGGCCCGCAGCTACGCCACCGCGCTGCAGTTCCAGGGCGACCTGCAACTCGACACCGGCGCCTACGCCGCCGCGCTCGAGTCCTTCCGCCAGTTGCAGGACAGCGCCGCGCGCCTGCGTCACGCCGATCTGATGTGCGCGGCCCGGCGCGGCCAGGCGCACGCGCTGTGCTTCCTCGACCGGCCGCAGGAAGCATTGGCGGTGGCGGAAGACGCCATCGCGCTGGCCGAGGCGCAGTCCAACCTGAACAACCATGTGCGCACGCTGCGCGTGCTGTCGGTGATCCACACCCGCCACGCGCTGCCGCCGCCGCCCGGCATGACCGAGCGGAACGCCACCCTGCATTACCTGCACCAGGCGCTGGCCCTGGCCGCGCATATCGAAGGCTATACGCTGCCGGGCGACCTGCTGGAGACGCTGGCGCACGAATACGCGCAAACCGGCCAGTACCAGCGCGCCTACGAATCGGCACAGGCGGCAGCGGCTGCGCGCCGCACCACCCACAGCCGCGAAGCGACCAACCGCGCCATCGCCATGCAGGTGCACCAGCAGACCGAACGCGCGCGTGCCGACGGCCAGCACCACCGCGAACTGGCCGCGTCCGAGGCGCGCCGCGCCCGCGTGCTGCAACAGACCACCGCCACGCTCGAGCGCCTGTCCGCCATCGGCCAGGAGATCACCACCCACCTCGACGCCAACGCCGTGTTCAAGGCGATCAACCGCCACGTGCAGGCGCTGCTGACGGCCAACAGCTTTGCCATCTACCTGTGCGATCCCGGTTGCGACACCCTCAACCGCGCCTTCGGCGTGGAGAACGGCAAACCCCTGCCCGACAACGCCATCGCCGTGGACAACCCGCGCGCCAACGCCGCGCGCTGCCTGCGCGAGCGGCGCGAGATCTACGTGGAAGACGTGGGCCCCGACGACATCTTTCTCGCCCCCGGCACCCTGCTCATGGCGTGTGCGCTGTACGTGCCGCTGGTGGTCGGTGAGCGCACGCTGGGCGTGATGACGGTGCAGGCCTCCAACGCCCGCGCCTACCGCGAGCGCGAGCGCCTGATCTTCCGCACCCTGTGCGCCTACGGCGCCATCGCGCTCGACAACGCCCAGGCCTACGCCCAGTTGAAGGATGCGCAAACCCAGCTGGTGTCGCAGGAAAAGCTGGCGGCGCTGGGCTCCCTGATGGCCGGCGTGGCGCACGAACTCAATACCCCGATCGGCAACAGCCTGCTGATCGCCAGCACGCTGCACCAGAAAACCCTGGACCTGGCGCAGCAAGTCAGCGGACCGGGCCTGCGCCGCTCCGAGCTGGCGGCGTATCTCGATGACGCTGCGCGCGCCCACGAGCTGGTGATGCGCGGCTTGAACAGCGCGGCGGACCTGGTCAACAGCTTCAAGCAGGTGGCGGTGGACCGCACCACCGAGCAGCGCCGCGCCTTCGACCTGCAGCAGGTGGCCGGTGAAGTGATCGCCACCATGATGAACCGCATCCGCGCCTCGAGCCACCGCATCGAGACCGACGTGCCGCCGCATATCGCCATGGACAGCTACCCCGGTCCGCTGGGCCAGGTGATCGCCAACTTCATCAACAACGCGCTGCTGCACGCATTCGACAAGGACGCGGCGGGCCGCATGTGGCTGCACGCTTCCACTGCCATTGACGCACCGGGCCGGGTGCAGCTGGTGTTCGGCGATAACGGCGGCGGCATCGCGCCGGCCAATATGTCGCGCATCTTCGATCCGTTCTTCACCACCAAGCTGGGACAAGGCGGCAGCGGGCTGGGACTGTCGATCAGTTACAACATCGTCACGTCGCTGCTGGGCGGGCAGATCACGGTGCGCAGTTCGGCGGCCGGCACCGTGTTCACGCTGGACCTGCCGCTGGTGGCGCCCGCCGCACGGGGACCGGCAGCAGCGCAGATCTATCACTGAAAGGGGCTGGATTACCAGCACAATCTTTCGTGGATCGGCCGTAAACGGGCCATATTGTTTGAATTGCCTTTATAATTGACCGGTTCAGCCGGCCGGGTATCGAGTCCCAGGCCAGCTCACCTGCCAGTTGCCACTATGCCTATCCAAAAACAGATCAAGCATTACCTGCAGTTTTCCGACTTCACGCTGGAAGAATACGAGTACGTGATCGAACGCGCGCACCTCATCAAGCGCAAGTTCAAGAACTACGAGATTTACCATCCGCTGATCGACCGCACCCTGGTGATGGTCTTCGAGAAAAACTCCACCCGTACCCGCCTGTCGTTCGAAGCCGGCATGCACCAGCTGGGCGGCGCCGCCATCTACCTCAACACGCGCGACAGCCAACTGGGACGCGGCGAGCCGGTGGAAGACGCGGGCCAGGTCATGAGCCGCATGTGCGACATCATCATGGTGCGCACCTTCGGCCAGGACATCATCGAGCGCTTCGCTGCCAATTCGCGCGTGCCGGTAATTAACGGCCTGACCAACGAGCACCACCCGTGCCAGGTGTTTGCCGACATCTTCACGTTCTACGAGCACCGCGGCCCGATCACCGGCAAGACGGTGGCGTGGATCGGCGACGCCAACAACATGCTGTACTCGTGGCTGCAGGCGGCCGAGGTATTCGGCTTCCACGTCAACGTGTCCACGCCCAAGGGCTACGACATGGACATGTCGCTCGTTTCCACCGACCGCTACACGTTCTTCGCCAACCCGTCCGACGCCTGCGCCAGCGCGCACCTGGTCAACACCGACGTGTGGACCAGCATGGGCTACGAAGAAGAAAACGCCGCGCGCCTGAAAGCATTCGACGGCTGGATCGTCGATGGCGCCAAGATGGCCCGCGCCGCACCCGACGCACTGTTCATGCACTGCCTGCCCGCCCACCGTGGCGAGGAAGTGGCGGCGGAAGTCATCGACGGACCGCAATCGGTGGTCTGGGACGAAGCCGAGAACCGCCTGCACATCCAGAAGGCGCTGATCGAGTACCTGCTGCTGGGCCGCCTCGACACTCCCGCATAAACAATCAATCAATTCACACACCTGGAATCAAGCATGAGCGATATTAAAAAAGTAGTCCTCGCCTACTCGGGCGGCCTCGATACCTCCGTCATCCTCAAATGGCTGCAGGATAACTACCAGTGCGAAATCGTCACCTTCACGGCCGACCTGGGCCAGGGCGAAGAACTGGAGCCGGCGCGCGCCAAGGCGATCAAGTTCGGCATCAAGCCGGAGAACATCTACATCGACGACGTACGCGAAGAATTCGTGCGCGACTTCGTGTTCCCGATGTTCCGCGCCAATACCGTGTACGAAGGCGAATACCTGCTGGGTACTTCCATCGCTCGCCCACTGATCGCCAAGCGCCTGATCGAAATCGCCAACGAGACCGGCGCCGACGCCATCTCGCACGGCGCCACCGGCAAGGGCAACGACCAGGTGCGCTTCGAACTGGGCGCCTATGCTTTGAAACCCGGCGTGAAAGTGATCGCCCCATGGCGCGAGTGGGACCTGCTGTCGCGTGAAAAACTGCTGAAGTACGCGGAAGACGCGGGCATCGCCATCGACATGAAACACAAGAACGGTGGCGCGCCGTACTCGATGGACGCCAACCTGCTGCACATCTCGTTCGAAGGCCGTCACCTGGAAAACCCGAGCGCTGAAGCCGAGGAATCGATGTGGCGCTGGAGCGTGAGCCCTGAAGCGGCGCCCGATCAGGCGGAATACCTGGACCTGGAATACGAAAAAGGCGACATCGTGGCGCTGAATGGCGTGCGCATGTCGCCGGCCACCGTGCTGACCGAACTCAATCGCCTCGGCGGCAAGCACGGCATCGGCCGCCTCGACCTGGTGGAAAACCGCTACGTCGGCATGAAATCGCGCGGCTGCTACGAAACCCCGGGCGGCACCATCATGCTCAAGGGCCACCGCGCCATCGAGTCGATCACGCTGGACCGCGAAGTGGCCCACCTGAAGGACGACCTGATGCCACGCTACGCCTCGCTGATCTACAACGGCTACTGGTGGGCGCCGGAGCGCGTGGCGCTGCAAACGCTGATCGACCACACGCAAGCGACCGTCAACGGCTGGGTACGCGTAAAACTGTACAAGGGCAATGTGATCGTCGTGTCGCGCGACTCGAAGACCGACTCGCTGTTCGATATGAACATCGCCACCTTCGACGAAGACGGCGGCGCCTACAACCAGGCCGACGCCGGCGGCTTCATCAAGCTGAATGCCCTGCGCCTGCGCATCGCCGCCAACGCACGCCTCAAGCGCGGCCAATAAACAACGGACCGCCCCATGAAAAGCCGCTCGCTGAGCGGCTTTTTTTTTGTTCCTGCACCATTACCATGGGACAATGCGACACCATCTATCGGCGCCTCGGAGAAACCATGTTTAAAGACTTGAGCATCAAACGCAAACTATACCTGGGCTTCGGCGCCATCCTGGCCATCATCCTGGCGCTCTTGATCATCGCCTACAACCGTTTCAATAGTCTCTCCGAAGCCAACCAGTGGGACCGCCACACGATGGACGTGATCCAGGCCATCGACGGCTTGCGCAACGACCTGCTGCAAGTGCAGGTGGAAGCACGCGGCTATTACCTCACCGGCAACACCACGCGCCTCGAGCGCACCCGCAAGGAACAGCGCGACATTCCGGAATCGATCCAGACCCTGCAAAAGCTCACCCGCGACAATCCTGAACAGGCCACCCGTTTCAGCAAGCTGGAAGCCATGATCAATGCCTGGAGCAAGGACGTGATCGAATCGCAGCTGGTCATGCGCGAACAAATGGGCGACAAGCCCGGCGCCGCCGATGCCATGGGACGCACGCCGCAACTGGCCGGCACCAGCAATTCCGCGATCGGCGAGATCTATAAATTCATGAACGACGCCACCACCGAGGAGCACCGGCTGCTTGGCGTGCGCTCGGCCGCTTCGGCCAGCCTGCAGGAAAGCATGCGGCTGGTGATCACGGTGGGCGGCATGGCCTGCGTGCTGCTGGGCGCCCTGGTGGCCTGGCTGCTGGTCGCCTCGCTCACCAATCCGCTGTCGAACCTCACATCCGCCGTCGGCCGCATCGCCCGCGGCGACCAGGGTGCGCGCGCCGAGGTGCTGGCCAACGATGAACTGGGCAAGGTCACCGAGGAATTCAACCGCATGGCGCAGTCGATCGAGGACAGCCAGGCCAAGGAAAAAGCCGTGGGCGACGAGCTGCGCGCCAAGGTCGATGCGCTGCTGGGCGTGGTGTCGAAAGCCGCTTCGGGCGATCTGACCGGCACCATCGAAGTGACCGGCACCGACGCCATCGGCCAGCTGGCGCAAGGCCTCGACCGCATGTTCGAAAACCTGCGTGCGCTGCTCAACAACGTGCAAAAGGCCGGCATCCAGGTCACCACGTCGGCCACCGAAATCGCCGCCTCGGCCAAGCAGCAGGAAGCGACCGGCATCGAACAGGCGCAAACCAGCGTGGAAATTCTCAGCACCACCAAGGAAATCTCGGCCAATGCCTCGCAACTGCTCAAAACCATGGAAGAAGCCACGGCCGTGGCGGACTACACCACCACCGCCACCGCCGACGCCCAGGGCAACCTGCGCCGCATGGACAGCACCATGCAGCACATGGTCAGCGCCACCGATTCGATCAACGCCAAGCTGGCCGCGCTGTCGGAAAAGGCCTCGAACATCAACAGCGTGCTGATCACCATTACCAAGGTGGCCGACCAGACCAATATCCTCTCGCTCAACGCCGCCATCGAGGCGGAAAAGGCCGGCGAAGCGGGTCGCGGCTTCTCGGTCGTGGCCACCGAAATCCGGCGCCTGGCCGACCAGACCTCGGTCTCCACCTGGGACATCGAGCAGATGCTCAAGGAAATGCAGTCGGCGGTATCGGCCAGCGTGATGGGCATGGACAAGTTCTCGGAAGAGATCCGCCGCAGCGTGGGCGAAGTGCGCCAGGTCACCGACCAGCTTTCCGGCGTGATGGACCAGGTGCAGAAACTGGCGCCGCAATTCGACGCCGTGCTGCAAGGGATGCAGTCGCAGGCGGTGGGCGCAGAGCAGATCAGCGCCACCATGATGCAGCTGAACGACGCCACCCAGCAAACGGTGGAGTCGCTCAAGGCCACCAGCGAAGCGGTCCACCAGCTGCAATACGCGGCCGGCGACCTGCAGACCAGCGTGGCCAACTTCGCCGTCGCAGTCTGAGCGCGATGAAACTGCTTGTCTTTCACATCGGCGCCGACCGCTATGGCTTGCGCCTGCGCGACGTGGTGCGCGTGGTGCCGCTGCTCGACCTCAAACACCTGCCGCTGACGCCAGCGCCGGTGGTGGGGCTGATGGACTACCACGGCGCCTCGGTGCCGGTGGTGGACCTGTGCCTGGCCAGCGGCCTGCCGCCAGGCGCCGACCATTTCGACACGCGCATCATCGTGGCCGACTACCGCGCGCCCGAAGGCACCGTGCACTTGCTGGGGTTGCGCGCCGAGCGCGTGCAGGGCGTGCAGGAAGTGCGTGACGACCAGTTGACCGAGAGCGGCGTCAAGGCAGCGCCGTTCCTGGGCCAGGTGGCCGGCGACGGGCGCGGCATGTTGCAACTGGTGGAGCTCGAGCAGCTGCTCACGCCGGCGCTGCGCATTGCGCTCTTTCCCAACGCTGGCGACCTGCCATGACCACGCCGGCCCAGATCATGCTGCGCGCGGCGACCGGGTTGAACCTGTCGAAGCAGGTCGTCGACCGCGCCATCCGCGCGCGCGTGGTCTCCAGCGGCGCGCTCGATACCGACGATTACCTGGGCCGCATGACGCCGGAAGAACTGACGGCGCTGGTGGAACTGGTGGTGGTGCCGGAATCGTGGTTCTACCGCGACCAGCAGGCCTTTCACGCCACCGCCGACTACCTGAAACAGCAGACGCTGGTCGAACCGAACCGCCTGTTCCACGTGCTGTCGCTGCCGTGCGCCGGCGGGGAGGAGCCGTACACGATGGCGATGGTGCTGCTCGACGCCGGCATTCCGGCCGACCGTTTCATGGTCGATGCCTTCGACATCAGCCCGGTGTGCGTGGCGCGCGCCAAGACCGGCGTCTATGGCCGCAATGCCTTTCGCAACCAGGACCTGGCGTTCCGGGAGCGTCACTTCAGTGAAGATGGCAAGGACGCCTGGCGCATCAGCGACGCGGTGCGCAAGCAGGTACGCTTCCACCAGGGGAACGTGCTGGAAATGACCATGGCCAGGCGCGCCGGCTTTTATGACGTGATCTTTTGCCGCAACCTGCTGATCTACTTCGACAAGCCTACCACCAGTGCCGCCATCCGCAATCTCGACACCATGCTCAAGCGCGATGGCCTGCTGTTCGTCGGCTATGCCGAAGTGCCGTCGCTGTGCGCCAACGGCTTCGCACCGCTGCCGTACGCGCAGGCGTTTGGGTTGATCAAGGATGCGGAGGCGGCCGCGCGCAAGAAGGCGCGCGTGGTGACGGCTCCCGCTGTGCCTGCGCCTACGGTGCGGATTGCGCGTCCGGCCATGCCGGTGGCGGCAACGCCTGCGCCTGCGCCTGCCACTGCCACTGCCACGACCTTGAAGCGCCCCGCTGCCGCTGTCGTCAAGGCGCCAGCTGCCAGGCCGGCCCCAAGCCGCGACCTGCTGGCCGGCGCCCGCCGCCTGGCCGACCTGGGCCAGTTGAAGGAAGCCGAGCGCGATTGCCGCGACCACCTGGCGCAGCACCCGGAGTCGGCCGAGGCGTATTTCATCCTCGGCCTGATCAACGAGCTGACGAACAAGCATGTGCAGGCGCAGGACTACTGGAAGCGCTGCATCTACCTGCAGCCCGACCACTACGAAGCGCTGTGCCACCTGGCGCTGCTGGCCGACACCAGTGGCGACGCGGCCACCGCTAGCGCGCTCAAGGCGCGCGCCGCCCGCATCTACAAACGCCAGCAGGCATCTTAAGAACAAGGGCGCCCCGACATGACGACCACCTTAGTCCCCGCCGATGCGATTGAAATCGACGATTGCTGGAACCGCATCGGCGTGGCCGGCAACCAGACCTGCGAGAAGCTGGCGCAGCACATTCACTGCCGTAACTGCGAGGTGTACGCCAGCGCCGCCCAGCGCAATCTGCAGCGCGCGGTGGGCGCCGGCTACAAGGCTGAATGGGCGGCGCACTTCCGCCAGCCCGCCATCGACACCCAGGCGCTGGACGCCTCGTGCCTGGTGTTTCGCATCGGTCGCGAATGGCTGTCGCTGCCGACCAAGTTGTTCGTGGCCGTGGCGCCGGAAGCGAAGCCGCACCGGCTGCCGCACCGCACCGACCGCGGCCTGACCGGCATCGTCAACGTCGGTGGCACCCTGTACCCGTGCATGTCGCTCGCTGCCCTGCTGGGCATCGACGACAGCGAGGGCGAAGCAGCTAACCACCGCCACACCTTTGCGCGGCTGCTGCTGATCCGCTGGGAAGACCAGGCGTACGCGCTGCCGGTGGCCGACCTGCACGGCATCGAGCGCTATGCGACGGCCGCCGTGCAGGCGCCAGCCGCCACCATCAACAAGGGGCTGTCACGCTTTTTGTCGGGCGTGATCTCGATCGCCGACATGCACGTGGGCGTGCTGGACGCGGCGCTGATCGGCTACCAACTTGCGAGGACGCTGCGATGAGCCAGGATAACGGCGGCATGGGCGGAGACCTGAGCCAATTTTCGATGCTGGACCTGTTCCGCATGGAGGCGGACAGCCAGACCCAAGTCCTCACCGACGGCCTGCTGGCCATGGAGCGGCTGAAGAACGACGCCGGCGCGGTGGAAGCCATGATGCGCGCGGCGCACTCGATCAAGGGGGCGGCGTCCATCGTCGGGCTCGACGTGGTGGTGCAGGTGGCGCACAGCATGGAAGACGCCTTCATCGCCGCGCAACATGGCAAGCTGGCGCTCACACCCAACCGGGTGGACGTGCTGCTGGCCGGGGTGGACCTGATCCTGCAGCTGTCACGCCTGCAGGACAGCGGCGTCAATGCCTGGCTGGCCGCCAACGAAACGCTGATCAGGCAGACGCTCGACTCGATCGCCACCATCGCGTTTTTGCCGGAACCGGTCAATTTGCAGGCGGAGATGGGGTGGATGCAGCAGGCTGCGCCTGCCACTGCGCCAGTGCCAGTGCCGCCGCCGGCGTTCCCGGTCGGCGAGCTGCCAATCGAGCCGGCGCCGGCGCCGGCCGAGGAAACGCCGGTCGATCGGCGCGCGGCGCCGCCAAGGCGCAGAACTTCGACAAGCTGCTGTCGCTGGCCAGCGAGTCGCGCATCAACGCCCACCAGATGCATCCGTTCATCCAGAGCCTGCAACGCTTCAAGCGCAACCAGGCCAGCCTGGCGACGGTAATCGAGCAGCTGCACGAGGCCATCTCCAACAGCAGCGACCCGAAGCTGAAAGAGCTGTCCTTGCTGGCGCTGCAAAAGACCCAGCCGCTCAAGCAGTTCGTGCTCGAGCACATTGCCGACACCGAGGCGTACGAGCGGCGCGTGCTGGCGGTCTCGCAGGGCATGGTGGACGAGGTGCTGACCATGCGCATGCGGCCATTCCGCGACGGCGTGCAGCCATTCCCGCGCATGGTGCGCGACCTGGCCCGCAGCCTCGGCAAGGACGTGCAGTTGCAGATCATCGGCGAAGACACGCTGGTGGACCGCGACATCCTGGCCCGTATCGAAAGCCCGCTCAACCACATGCTGCGCAACGCCATTGACCACGGCATGGACAGCGCGGTGGAACGCATTGCCGCCGGCAAGCCCGGCGCCGGCACCATCGTGCTCGAGGCGAAACACCGCGCCGGCATGCTCAGTATCGAGATCAGCGACGACGGCAAGGGTGTGGACCTGGAAAAAATCCGCGCCCGCGTCATCGACCGCAAGATGGCCAGCGCGCCGATGGCAGCGGCCATGTCGGGCGCGGAACTGATGGAGTTCCTGTTCCTGCCGGCCTTCAGCCTGAAGGAAAACACCACCGAGATCTCGGGGCGCGGCGTGGGGCTCGATATCGTCCACGAAACCATCCGCTCGCAAAACGGCACGGTACGCATCGAGTCGGAGCTTGGCGTGGGTTTCCGCACATTCATCACCCTGCCGCTCACGCAGTCGATCGTGCGGGCGCTGGTGGTCGATGTGAAGGGCGAGGCTTACGCGGTGCCGATCGTGCAGGTCGAGCGCGTGATCAAGGTACCGCAATCGACCATTCACACGCTGGAAAATAAACAGTTCTTCGACTTCGGCGGCGAGCACCTGGGGCTGGTGTCGGCCGCGCAGGTGCTGGAACTGGGCGACACCGATGCGTCGTCGGAGGAACTGTCGGTGGTGGTGATCGGCAGCGGTGCGCGCCGCTATGCGCTGGTGGTCGATGCGATCAGCGGCGAGCAAAGCCTGGCGGTGCAGGCCATCGATCCGATCTTCGGCAAGATGCGTGACATCTCGGCTGCCGCCCTGCTCGACAACGGCGACCCGGTACTGATCCTCGACGTGCCCGACCTGCTGCTGTCGATCGACAAACTGCTGCACGACGGCGGCCTGCACCAGCTTACGCGCGCCGACCACACCGAGCGCCGCAAGACCAAGCGCGTGCTGGTGGTGGACGATTCGCTCACGGTGCGCGAAATGGAACGCAAGCTGCTGCAAAGCCGGGGCTTTTTGGTCGATATCGCAATCGACGGCATCGACGGCTGGAACGTGGTGCGCAGCGGCGAATACGACCTGGTGATCACCGACGTGGACATGCCGCGCATGGACGGAATCGAGCTGGTCGCACTGATCAAGAAGGATATCCACCTCCACAAGCTGCCAGTCATGATAGTCTCTTATAAAGATCGGCCGGAGGACCGCGCACGCGGACTGTCGGCCGGCGCAGACTATTATCTGACCAAGGGCAGCTTCCACGACGAGACGCTGCTCGATGCTGTCAGCGACCTGATTGGAGACGCCCACAGATGAAAATCGCCATCGCCAACGATGTCGCCATGGCAGCCGAAGCGCTGCGGCGCGTGGTGGCCAGCACCGCCGAACACCAGGTGCTCTGGATCGCCCGCACTGGCGCGGAGGCGGTGCGCATGTGCGCGGAAAACCGGCCCGACCTGATCCTCATGGACCTCAACATGCCGGAGCTCGACGGCGTGGAAGCGACCCGCAAGATCATGGAACAGAGCCCGTGCGCGATCCTGATCGTCACCGGCCGGCCGCAGGACAACGTCAACCAGGTATTCCGGGCGCTGGGCGCGGGTGCGCTCGACGTCACCGCCACGCCGGTGCTGCAAGGCCAGCCCGGTGGCGACTCCGAACTGCTGGCCAAGATCCGCACCATGGACAAGCTGATACGCCACAGCGGCGGCAACCAGGCCATGGCGCCGCGCACGTCGATCGCCGGCAGCAACCCGGCGGCCGTGGCGGACAATGCCGATGCAGCGGTGCCGGTCACCTCGCTGCTGGCCATTGGCGCCTCCACCGGCGGGCCGGTGGCAGTCTCCAAGATGCTGGCCGGCTGGGTGGCGCCACGCGGCTGCGCGGTGGTGGTGGTGCAGCACATCGACGAGCACTTCGCCAACAACTTCGCGCGCTGGCTCGGCGAGCAGCTCGACATGCCGGTGCGTACCGCCGAAGAAGGCGACGAGCTGGCAGCTGGCGTGGTCCTCATCGCCAAGAGCAACGACCACCTGACGCTGGATCAGAATCTGCGCTTGCGTTACGATGCCAACCCCAAGGACTATGCATACCGGCCGTCGGTCGATGTGTTCTTCCACTGCGTGGCGCAGCGCTGGAAAGGCGTGGCGGTGGGCGTGCTGTTGACCGGCATGGGCCGCGACGGCGCCGAGGGCTTGCTGGCGATGCGCCGCGCTGGCTATCTGACCATCGCCCAGGACCAGGCCAGCAGCGCCGTCTACGGCATGCCGCGCGCCGCCGCCGAACTCGATGCGGCGCAAATGATTTTACCGCTGACGCGGATCGGACCGGTCCTGCGCAGCACATTGGGCAGCCGCACGTAGCGGGCTGCGAGAAAGAGAGTATCGATGTCCGAAGCACCCGCAATCGCCGCAGCCCCATTCGATCCCGAACAGGCGCTCACCGCCTTCAAGGTCCGGGTGCTGCTGGTAGACGACCAGCTGATCATCGTCGAAGCCGTGCGGCGCATGTTGAGCGACCAGCCCGATATCGAATTCCATTACGTCACCGACGCCACGCTGGCGGCGCAAACCGCAGTGCAGCTGCAACCGACCGTGATCCTGCAAGACCTGGTGATGCCGTCTATCGACGGTTTCGGCCTGATCCAGCTGTATCGCGGTGACGAGTCGCTGCGCCATGTGCCGGTGATCGTGTTGTCGGCCAAGGAAGACCCCAAGCTCAAGGCGCACAGCTTTGCCACCGGCGCCAACGACTACATGGTCAAGCTGCCCGACAAGCTCGAGCTGCTGGCGCGCGTGCGCTACCACTCGGGCGCGCATATCAGCCGCCTGCAGCGCGACCAGGCGTTCCGCTTCCTGCGCGAGAGCCAGAAAAGCCTGGCCGACGCCAATATCGAACTGCAAAAACTGGCCGCGCTCGACGCCCTGACCGGTATCGCCAACCGCCGCCGCTTCGACGACACCATGCGCATCGAATGGCAGCGCGGGCAGCGCGATAAAAAGCCGCTCACGATCCTGATGTGCGACGTCGATTTTTTCAAGGTGTATAACGACAGCTTCGGCCACCTGGCGGGCGACCTCGCCCTCAAGAAAGTGGCCGCCGTATTGACCGAACACCTGAAGCGCCCGGCCGATCTGGCCGCGCGCTATGGCGGCGAGGAATTCGTCATTATCCTGCCGGAGACACCATTGGCTGGGGCACTGATCGTGGCCGAGTCATGCCGCCGACACCTGGAGCAGTTAGCCATCGAAAACCCGCAAGCGACCACCGACCTGTCCTGCGTGACGATGTCGATCGGTGTGGCCAGCGTGGTGCCGTCGCCGCAGTCGACCATCGATGAACTGATCCAGCACGCCGACCAGGCGCTGTACGCCGCCAAGACGGCGGGCCGCAACCGCGTCCAAAGCGCGGCCCAGCTGCCTGGTCCCCTCCCCGTATCACATTAAGGAAACCAGCAGCATGAGTACTCAATTCGATCAAGTCAGCGTCGTCAAGAAGTCCAATGTCTACTTCGACGGCAAATGCGTCTCGCACAACATCATCTTTGCCGATGGCAGCAAGAAAAGCGTGGGCGTGATTTTCCCGTCCACCCTAAAGTTCAACACCGGCGCGCCGGAAATCATGGAAGTGGTCAGTGGCGTGTGCAAGGTGCGCCTGGCTGGTGAACAAGAGTGGAAGACTTATTCGGCCGGCGACCAGTTCAGCATCGTCGGTGATTCGTCGTTCGATATCGAGACGGTCGAAACCCTGGACTACGTTTGCAGCTTCGGCTAAAGCATATCCAGTATGGATCCCCGCGTGCGCGAGGATGACGGAATTTCAGTCTGCGGCCTTGGCACGTCATCCTCGCGAAAGCGGGGATCCATGGAATCTGTGATCTGCCATCATACAAACACCGGCTCCGCCTCCAGCGCCACGCCATACTTTGCCATCACATCGGCCTGAATCGCCTGGGCCAGCGCCACCACCTCCGCCCCCGTGGCGCCACCGTTATTGACCAGCACCAGCGCCTGTTTCGGGTACACGCCCGCCGCGCCCAGGTTACGCCCCTTCCAGCCGCATTGATCGATCAGCCAGCCGGCAGCGAGCTTCTCGCTGCCGTCGGGCTGCGCATGGTGTACCAGCGCCGGAAAACGCTCGAGCAGCGCTGCGCACTGTGCTCTCGATACCACCGGGTTCTTGAAGAAGCTGCCGGCATTGCCGATCACCGCCGGATCGGGCAGCTTGCGGCGGCGGATCGCGATCACGGTGTCGGCCACCTGCTGTGCGGTCGGCACGGCGTATCCTTGTTCGGCCACGGCCTGCGCCAGTTCCGCGTAGCGCAGGTTCGGCTGCCATGAGCGCGGCAGCGCGAACGTCACGTCCAGGATCACCAGGTCGCGGCCCGCTTCGCGCTTGAACACGCTGTCGCGGTAAGCAAAACCGCACGCCGCCGCATTCATGGTGCGCGTGATGCCATCGCGCGGATCGAACACGGTCACGCAGTGCAAGACGTCCTTGATTTCCAGCCCGTACGCACCAATATTCTGAATAGGCGAGGCGCCCACGGTGCCCGGTATCAGCGACAGGTTTTCCAGTCCGCCCAACCCCTGGGCCAGGGTCCATTGCACGAAGGCGTGCCAGTTCTCACCGGCCGCAGCGCGAACGAAATGATGGGTTTCATTGCCGCCGACCACCTGTTTTCCCTCGAGTGCGAGGTGCAATACCAGGCCTGAGAAATCGCCGGTCAGCAGCACATTGCTGCCGCCCCCCAAAACCAGTCGCGGCAAAGCGCGCCAATGGGCATCTGCATAAACGCCGATCAACTGCTCGGTATTTGTCACGCGCAAATACGCGTGCGCATGGGCCGCTATGCCGAAAGTATTGAGGGACTGCAGGGGGAATTGATATTGAACGGATGAGAGTGGCTGCATGGACTAAAAAACCGATAAATTTAGTCGATTATAGAGGGAAACGCACAAAAAACCACTTGGCATATGGCGGCTTGCGTGCTGTTGTCCGTTAAAATGTCAGACTTTGATGCAGGGGTTGTTGCACACGCCTGCATGCCACACGAAAAGGAAATAGCCATGCCGTCGTTTGATGTAGTTTCTGAAGCCGATATGATCGAAGTGAAAAACGCGGTCGACCAGTCCAACAAGGAAATCACCACCCGGTTCGATTTCAAGGGCAGCGACGCGCGGGTCGAGCAAAAGGACAACGAACTGACCGCCTTTGCCGATTCCGAGTTCCAGCTGAGCCAGGTACGTGACGTGCTGACCAACAAATTGGCCAAGCGCAAGGTTGACGTCCGCTTCCTGGAAGACGGCGATATCAAGAAAATCGGCGGCGACAAGGTCAAGCAGGTCATCAAGGTCAAGAACGGTATCGAGACCGACGATGCCAAGAAGATCGTGCGCGTGATCAAGGACAGCAAGATGAAGGTGCAAGCGAGCATCCAGGGCGAATCGGTGCGCGTCACCGGCGCCAAGCGCGACGACCTGCAAGCGGCCATGGCCATGCTGCGCAAGGATGTGCCGGACATGCCGCTGGAGTTCAACAACTTCCGCGACTGATCCCGCCGCGCGGTTGACACCGCGCCGTCACAAGGCTGTAGCACGGCTGGAGTAGAATGAAGCCTCCGCGCCCGCTGCTACCGCGCAATCAAACTCTCTGCATACCGCCGGCAGCATCCAGCGCCGGCAACAACTTCGGTAGTCTAAGGATAGCAATGAAACGTGTTGATGATTTCCGCCTGCGATTTGGCAATAACGAATACGTGCCCATCATGGTCGGCGGAATGGGTGTCGATATTTCGACGTCGGAACTGGCGCTGGAAACCGCGCGCCTGGGCGGCATCGGCCATATCTCGGACGCCATGGTGGAAGACGTATCGGACCGTCGTTTCGATACCAGCTTCGTCAAGGATAAAACCAAGCTCTACAAGTTCAACATCAATAATTCGGACAAATCGGTGGTGCAATTCGACCTCGAGCGCCTGGCCGAGGCCCAACGCTTGCACATTGGCAAGACCATGGAAGCCAAGCAGGGCCCCGGCTTGATCTTCGTGAACTGCATGGAAAAGCTGACCATGAATGGTCCGCGCGAAACCCTGCGCACCCGCCTAAACGCAGCCCTCGACGCCGGCATCGATGGCATCACGCTGTCGGCCGGCCTGCACTTCGGCTCCTTCGCGCTGATGGCCGACCACCCGCGCTTCCGTGAAGCCAAGCTGGGCATCATTGTGTCGTCGGTACGCGCGCTGCAGATCTTCCTGCGCAAGAACGCCAAGCTCGACCGACTGCCCGACTTCATCATCGTCGAAGGCCCGCTGGCCGGCGGCCACCTGGGCTTTGGCATGGACTGGGCCGACTACGACCTGATGACCATCACCAGGGAACTGCTGGCTTACCTGAAGACCGAGAACCTCGACATTCCGCTGATCGCCGCTGGCGGCATCTTCACCGGCAGCGACGCCGTCAGCTTCCTGGAGGCCGGCGCAGCAGGCGTGCAGGTGGCTACGCGCTTCACCATCACCAACGAATGCGGCCTGCCGGCCAAGGTCAAGCAGGAATACATCCGCGCCACCGAGGACGACATCATCGTCAACGGCGTCTCGCCTACCGGCTACCCGATGCGTATGCTCAAGAGCACGCCAGCGATCGGCGCCGGCATCCGTCCTGGCTGCGAATCGTATGGCTACCTGCTCGACGCGACCGGCAACTGCGCCTATATCAACTCGTACAACCGTGAAGTAGCGGCTCACCCCGAGCTGAAAGTGGTGTCGGTAATGGACAAGACCTGCCTGTGCACGCACATGCGCAACTTCAACTGCTGGACCTGCGGCCACTACACGTACCGCCTGAAGGACACCACGCACAAGAAGGCCGACGGCGAGTACCAGCTGTTGACCGCCGAGCACGTTTTCAAGGACTACCAGTTCAGTGTGGACAACCAGATCGCACTGCCGGAAAAAGAAGGCTGAATTAACTAGCCAGACCAAAGCGCTTCTTCGGAAGCGCTTTTTTTGTGCCCGTCTTTATTCATGACTTCATTTTCCAGGGATAGTAAACGCAAAAAAGCCCCAACCAGATCACTGGTTGGGGCTTTTTCTATATAACTAGCCTGACGATAACCTACTTTCACACTGGTTGCAGCACTATCATCGGCGCAAAGTCGTT
>NZ_LROM01000127.1 GCF_001758785.1 Duganella phyllosphaerae | reverse complement strand
CATCAATTCGGACGGCGCACGCCGGCCGCGCCGTCCGAATTGATGGGCGATTCGATCGCCATGCGCGAACTGGCCCACCTGATCGCCAGCGTGGCGCCCACCGAGGCGAATGTGATGGTGCTGGGTGAAAACGGCGTGGGCAAGGAGCTGGTGGCACGCGCCATCCACGCGCAGTCGCGCCGCGCGGCCGGCACCTTGCTGGCAGTGGACATGGGCGCGCTGCCCGAATCGACGTTCGAGAGCGAGTTGTTCGGCCACCGCAAGGGCGCTTTCACCGACGCCCGCGCCGATCGCGCGGGACGCTTCCAGGCCGCGCGCGGCGGCTCGCTGTTCCTCGACGAGATCGGCAACATGCCGCTCGGTGCGCAGGCCAAGCTGCTCACCGCGCTCGAGCGGCGCGAGGTCACGCCGATGGGCGCCGACAAGCCCGAAGCGATCGACGCGCGCATCATCAGCGCCACCAACCTCGACGAAGCGCGGCTGTTCGATCCGGCCGTGTTCCGGCCCGACCTGCTGTTCCGCCTCAATACCATCGTGATCCGGGTGCCGCCGCTGCGCGCGCGGCCCGGCGATATTCCGCTGCTGCTTGCGCACTACCTGAAGCTGTACGAAGCGCAGTACCAACGGCCGGCGCGCACGGTGGCTGGCGCCGCCCTGGACAGCCTGCTGCGCCACGACTGGCCCGGCAATGTACGCGCGCTGCGCCACGCATGCGAGCGCGCCGTGATCCTGGGCCAGGGTGCGCAGTACGGGCTGGCCGATTTTGCGCTGGGCGGGCCGGTGGCAGGGACTGTCGCTGCTGCTGCATCACCTGCAATCGGCGCCAGTGCCAATGCCTGCGTCGGCACTGGCGCCGGCACGCCGGCCAGCGGGCCGGCAACCGCTGGCGCCGACCATCCCGGTACGCTCGACGCGCTCGAACGCCAGGCCATCGCCAGCACCCTGGCCCGCTTTAACGGCAACATCAGCCACGCCGCCAAAACGCTGGGCGTCAGCCGCGCGGCCTTGTACCGCAAGCTGGGCAAGCATGGCATCTGAGCGCCGCCTGCAATTGGGCGCAGCGGCCAGCGTGACCGCGCTGCTGGCGCTGGCCATCGGCGCCGATGCGCTGCATGCCGAACCGCGCCGCATCGTGCTGTGTGCGCTGCTGGCACTGGCGCCGGCAGCGATGCTCTGGCAATGCGTGCGGGGTCTTGCCATGCCGCGTGCGCGCATGGAAGCTCCCGCTGCCATGCCGGCCGCCAGCCGGGAGACGCTGGCCGATGCGGTGCAGGCGCTCGAAGCGCGCCTCGAACACGCGCCGATCGCGCTGTTCGGCATCGACCACGCCAGCGGCGACGGCGCGCTGGCGCCACTGAACACCAGCGCGCGCCGGCTGCTGGCGCCGGGCCGCGCCAGTGCGCCGGAAGCGCTGCGCCAGCTGCTGGCGGCGCAACCGGCGGGCCAGCGGCAACTGGTCAGTTTCGACACCGAGCGCGGCGTCGAACGGGCATTGGTCGCTGTCTCTGCGCTGACCTTGCACGGCGCGGCGCAGCGGCTGGTTGCCCTGATGCCGGTGGAAAGCGAACTGGAAGCCGAAGCGCTCAACGCCTGGCGCGAACTGGTGCAGGTGCTCACCCACGAGATCATGAATTCGTTGACACCGGTGGCCTCGCTCTCGCGCACCGCGTGCGGCCTGCTCGACGATGCGGCAGCCATGCTGCCGGGCGACATCCACGCCGACCTGGCCACCGCGCTCGACGCCATCGCCCGCCGCGCCGCCAGCCTGGTGGACTTTGTGGCCAGCTACCGCAGCCTGTCCACGGTGCCGCCGGCGCAGCCGCAGCGGGTGGCGCTCGAAGCCATGTTTGCGCGCCTGGCGGCTCTGGTGGCGCCAGGGTGGCAAGCAATGGGCGGGCAGGTGGTATTTGCGGTGGAGCCGGCGTCGCTCGACGCGGTGATCGATGCGGGCCAGCTGGAGCAGGCCTTGATCAACCTGCTCAAGAATGCGGCCGAGGCGGCAACGGCTGCGCAGATCGCACATCCGCAAGCGAGCGTCACCGCGCGCCTGAGCCGGGGCGGGCGACTGCGCATCGAGGTGGCCGACAATGGTCCCGGCGTGCCAGCGGCGCTGGCCGCGCACATCTTCACGCCGTTTTTCTCGACCAGGAAGCAGGGGCGCGGCATCGGCCTGGCGATGGTGCGGCACCTGGTGCACGCCAACGGCGGCACGGTGCGCCATGCGCGGCCGGTAGGCGCCGGCGCGCGCTTCCTGCTGACGTTTTAGGCGGCGGCAGCAACAGTAGCAGGCCTCAGCATATCGATATGCATGATGCCGTCCTCGTCGTACGGCTCGGTCACGGTCACAAAGCCGTAACCGCCGTAGAATTTTTCCAGGTGCGCCTGGGCGCCGATGCGGCAGGCGTGGCCAGGGTGCAGCGCGTCGGCCAGCGGCATGGCGCGGTCGAGCAGGGCGCGGCCGATGCCGGTGCCGCGCGCGGCCTCGGTGGTGAGCACGCGGCCGATCGACATCTCGTGGTATTTCAGACCGGGCGGCAGCACCCGCAAGCTCGCCTGCAACACGCGCTGGCCGTCGACCTCGCGCCACGCCATCAGGTGGTGGCAGTGGGGATCGAGGCCATCGATATCGGGATATAAACAGGTTTGTTCGAGGATGAACACTTGCTGGCGCTGGCGCAGCACCTCGTACCAGTCACGCCGGGAAATCTCATCAAACGCCAACCATTGCCATTCAATCATTTCTATCTCACCAAAAAGCTTCGGGGTCAGTGCCGACATTCGGACATCAGGGAACTTAATTATTGAATCATACTTCAACAATTGAGTTCAAAAATGTCCGAATGTCGGCACTGACCCCGAAGTGGGCTTAGACGATGGTCAGCGTGACGTCGATGTTGCCGCGGGTGGCGTTCGAGTACGGGCAGACGATGTGGGCGGCGTCGACCAGTTTCTGGGCGGTGTCGCGGTCCATGCCTGGCAGCGAGATTTTCAGTTCCACTTCGATGCCGAAGCCGGTCGGGATCGGACCGATGCCCACGTTGCCTTCGATCGACACGTCAGCCGGGATGGCGATCTTGTCGCGGCCGCCGACGAATTTCATCGCGCCCAGGAAGCAGGCCGAGTAGCCGGCTGCGAACAGTTGCTCAGGATTGGTGCCTGCCGCGCCCGCGCCGCCCAGTTCTTTCGGGGTGGTCAGCTTGACGTCCAGCGCGCCGTCCGACGACAGGGCCTTGCCTTCACGGCCGCCGGTAGCGGTGGCGGTTGCGCGGTAGAGAACTTTTTCGATCGACATGATGTGTACCTTTCAATGACTACGGTGAATGAGGGAACAACGTTTCAATTTTAATGCTTTGCTTCATGTTGGCGCTGCGTCTTCAACTTTGCGCAGCGCCCATGAACAGTACTATACATAGCACGCGATTTAATAGCAAGCTATATTTGTAAGAAGTTGTGACAAGTGACCGGCCCGGCAGGAAACGCCGGGCCTGCAAGCCACCGGCCGGGCGGGGCGCGTGTGTTAGACTTTTCCATCAAGACACAATACCGGTGACCCCCCATGAGTTTGCGCCACAGCCGCCGCCTGCCTGGCCTCAGCACCCTGCTGGCGATCGTGATCGCGGCTGCCACGTTGCTGGTCACGGGTTTGATGGTGTGGATCGTGGGCGGCATCGCGACCACCGACATCAAGCGCACGGTGGGCGAGATTCTGGTCGAACGGGCCCGCACGGCAGCCGACATGATCGACGACAATATGGCCACGCGCTACCTCGAAGTGCGCCAGCTGGCCGAGCGCATCGACCGCGATCCCGCCTATGCCGGCCGCGCTGCCGAGGGTCGCCGCGAACTGCTCGAGCAAGTGCAAACCTCGGCCCCGCAATATGCCTGGATCGGCGTGGCGGACGCCGGCGGCACGGTCGTGGCCAGCACCGGCGGCATGCTCGAAGGCGTGGACATCTCGAAGCGGCCGTGGTTCAGCGACGCCGTCAAGGGCATTTTCGTGCACGACGTCCACGACGCCAAGCTGCTGGCCAAGCACCTGCCGCTTGACCGTGGCAATCCGCAGCGTTTCGTCGATCTCGCCTTTCCAGTGCGCCTGGCCGAGGGCAAGGGTACTGCGGCCGGCGTGCTGGGCGCGCACCTGAGCTGGGGCTGGATCGGTCAGCTGGGGCGCATGTTCAACGCGCCGGTGGCCGACCGCCCGGTGGAGATCATGGTGCTCGCTGCCGACGGCACGGTGCTGATGGGTCCCGACGACGCGGTCGGCAACGTGCTCGATCGCCTGGCGCCAGGCGCGCTGGCTGCCTCGCCGGTGTCCAGCGAGCTGCAATGGGTCGATGGCAAGCGCTATATCACGGCGCGCTGCGCCACCCACGGCAAGGGTGACTACCCCGGCATGGGCTGGACCGTGCTGGCGCGCCAGCAGGCCGACAGCGCCTACGCCCACGTGGTCAACATGCAGCGCCGCATCTACCAGAGCGGCATCGCGCTCACGCTGCTGTTTTCGGTGTGCGGCTGGCTGCTGGCGCGCCGGCTGACCGCGCCGCTGTTGAAAGCGGCCGAAGCGGCGGCTGCCATCGGCGCCACTACCGACGCCAATGCAGGCGCCACTGCAGGCGACAATGTCGCCACACTGTCGGTGCGCGGCGGCTTTTACGAAGTGCACACGCTCACCCGCGCGTTCGACGCGCTGCTGGCGCGGCTGGCGCAAAAGCGCGACGAACTCAATACCCTCAACGCCGCGCTCGAACACAAGGTGGCGCAGCGTACCGAGGCGCTCGAAGCGTCGCTGGCGGCCAAGTCGCACAGCGAGGAGCAGGAGCGCGCGGCCCAGCGCAAGGCGCAGGACAGCGAAAAGTTCCTGCGCACCATCGCCGATAACAGCCCTGCGCTGATCGCGTATCTCGACCAGGACCAGGTCTATCGCTTTGCCAACGACGCCCACCAGCGCGTGCTGGGCATCGCGCCCGACGCCATCCTCGGCCGCCACCTGGCCGAGGTGCTGGGCGACGACGTGTACGGCGTGCTGCGCGCGCGCATCGAGCGTGTGCTTGAAGGCACCGCCATGCATTTCGAAGAGGCGTTCGACCGTCCGGGCTGGCCGCAGCATTTCATGATCGACTACATTCCCGACCTCGATGCCGATGGCGTGGTGCGCGGCTTCCACGTGCTGGTCACCGACATCAGCGCGCGCAAGCAGATCGAGATCGCCCAGGCGGCCAACGAAAAGCTGGCCGAGGCGGCCAATCGCGCCAAGAGCGAATTCGTCGCCAACATGAGCCACGAGATCCGCACGCCGATGAACGCGGTGCTGGGCGCCTCGCACTTGCTGGGCAATACCCGCCTGACCGGCGAGCAGCGCGGCTACCTGGACCTGATCGAATCGTGCGGCCGCTCGCTGCTGCACATCATCAACGACATTCTCGATTTTTCCAAGATCGAGGCGGGCAAGATCCAGATCGAGCGCGAAGCCTTCGACACCCACGGCCTGGTCGAGGCAGCCGAAGCGGCCATGCTGTCCTCGGGCAGCAAGCCCGGGGTGGAGCTGGCCATCGTGGTGCCGGCCGACTTCCCGGCGCGGCTGGTGGGCGACGCCATGCGCATGCGCCAGATCATCACCAACCTGGTCAACAACGCCCTGAAATTCACCGCCGCCGGCGAGGTGGTGGTGAGCCTGGCGCTGCAGGGCGACCTGCTGGAGATCACCGTGCTCGACACCGGCATCGGCATGTCGGCGGCCCAGCAGCAGCGGCTGTTCCAGCCGTTCGAGCAGGCCGACATGTCCACCTCGCGCAAGTACGGCGGCACCGGCCTGGGGCTGACCATCTCGTGCAAGCTGGTGGCGTTGATGAAGGGAAGCATCGTCGTTGCCAGCGAAGCCGGCGCCGGCGCCACCTTCGTTGTTACGCTGCCGGTGGCAGCCGCTGGCGACGGTGCCCCACAACGTTCCGAACCGGCGCCGCCGGTCGCCGGCGCGCTGCTGTTCATCGACGCCCACCTGGCGTCGCTCAGGGCGCTGCTGTACAGCGCCGCGTTCCATGGCCTGCCGGCGCACAGCGCCAATACCATCGATGAGGCCATCGCCCTGCTCAATAACAATGCGGCTGCCGGTGCGCGCATCGGCGTGGCGCTGGTGAGCGCCGGCCTGTATGCGGCCGCACCCGAGCGCCTGCGCACCGCCGCGCGCGCGGCCGGTGTGCAACTGGTGCTGATGCACGCGGCAGCCGGACCGGCGTTCGACGCCGCCCTGTTCGACGGCGCCGTGGCCAAGCCGGTCACGCGCCGCGCGGTATCGCGGCTGCTGGCGCAACTGGGCGATCCTGGCCAGCGCGGCGACTCCGGCGCGCCGGCCGCCACGGCCAGGCCGCTGGCGGGCCGGCGCCTGCTGCTGGTGGAAGACAACCCGATCAACCAGCTGGTCGCGTCGCGCCTGCTGGAGCTGGCCGGCGCCACGCCCACGGTGGCGGAAAACGGCCGCGACGCGCTGGAACTGCTGGCGATGGCGCAGGCGCCGTTCGACATCATCCTGATGGACGTGCAAATGCCGGTGATGGATGGTTACGAAGCCACGCGCCTGCTGCGCGAGCGCGGCGTGCGCACGCCGATCCTGGCCATGAGCGCCGGCGTAACCCAGGCCGAGCGCGGCGAATGCCTGGCCGCCGGCATGGACGGCTTCATCTCGAAGCCGGTCGATGCCGGCCAGATGATCGCCACCATCGTCGAGTGGCTGGACCGCGCCGGCGGCGTAAACGGTACCAACGGTACCAACGATACCAACGGCGCAAACCCTACGCGCTGACCGCCTTCAATTTGCGGATCACGTCCGACAGCCGGTACGGCTTGCCGATCAGCTGGAACTGGTCGAGGTCGGGGTGGTCCTGCTGCAGCGCCGATGTCACGTAGCCCGAGGCCAGGATCACCTTGAGCGAGGGCAGGTAGCCGACCGCGTTCTTGGCCAGCTCGATGCCGCTCATGCCGGGCATGACCACGTCGCTGAACAGGATCGAAATGTCGGGATGGCGGTGCAGGGTATCGAGCGCCTCCTGGCCGTTGTTGGCGGCCAGCACCTGGTAACCGAGGCTGGCAAACAGGTGGCTGGCCATGTCCAGCACGTCGGGCTGGTCGTCGACGATCAGCACTTTTTCCGCCGCCTCGTCGCCATCGGTTTCCGGCGCGGCGTCGGCCAGCGCCGGGAAGCGCAAGGTGATGCAGGCGCCCGCGCCCGGATTGGAAACGATCGCCAGGTCGCCGCCGGCCTGCTGCATCAGGCCATAGACCTGCGACAGCCCCAGGCCCGAACCCTTGCCCACCTCCTTGGTGGTGAAGAACGGTTCGACCGCGCGCTGCGCCACGGCTTCGGTCATGCCGGCGCCGGTGTCGCGCACGGACACCACCACGCTGGCGCCATCGACCGCCGTGGCGATCGTGATCGTGCCGGCGGCCTCGATGGCGTCGCGGGCGTTGACCACCAGGTTCAATAGCGCGGACTCGAATTGCGTGATGTCGGTCATCACGTCGGGCAGGTTGGAGGCCAGTTGCAGGTCGAGCCGGATCGAACTGCGGATCGCGCGCCGCAGCACCGCCTCGAAGCTGTTGATGGCGCGGTTGACGCCCACCCGTTCCGGTTTCAACGGCTGCTGGCGCGCGAACGCCAGCAGCTGCTGGGTGAGGCTGGCGCCACGCTTGGTGGCACGCTCCATGCTGTCGATGGTCTTGTTCTGCACTTGCCGGTCGTTGACCACGCGCAGCAGGTCGAGGCCATTGCTGATCACGTTGAGCAGATTGTTGAAGTCGTGGGCGATGCCGCCGGTGAGTTTGCCGATGGCTTCGAGCTTTTGCGACTGGAACAGCGCCTCCTTGGCCTGCGCCAAAGTTTCGTCGGCGCGGCGCCGCTCGGTGACGTCGCGCGTGATCTTGGCAAAGCCGATCAGCGTGCCGTCGCTGCCGCGCACCGGGTCGATCACCACGCTGGCCCAGAACCGCGTGCCGTCCTTGCGCACGCGCCAGCCCTCGTCCGCGAAGCGCGCCTGCGCGGCCTGGTGCAGCACCTGCGCCGGGCGCCCGGCGGCGCGGTCCTCTTCCGTGTAAAAGCAGGAAAAATGGCGCCCCAGGATTTCCGCTTCCGTATATCCCTTGAAGCGCTGGGCGCCGGCATTCCAGCTGCACACGATGCCGTCGGGCGAGAGCATGTAGATGGCGTAGTCGCTGACGCTGGAGATGAACAGCTTGAACTGTTCTGCCTCGGCGGTAATGGGGAGAGGGAGCGCGGTGGTCATAAGCAGCAGTATATTTTTTTTTGCAGCCGCACGGCGAACATTATCCAGACGTAATTGATAATGATTCCTATTACCTATAGAATGTCGGTATCCCCCTTTTTGTCTGCCTTCCATGCACCAGCCGTTCCGCCTGATCCTCGCCCTTTCCGCCGCTTTTCCTGTTGCTGCCATGGCACAGCAAGGTGCGGATACTGCCCTGCAAACCGTGCTGGTAACTGCCGCCCGCGCCGACGGCTTCGTGCCTGCCACGGTGGAAGCGGGCAGCTTCCGTGGCGCCGACATCATGGACGTGCCGTCCACCGTCAACGTCATCACGCGCGAGGTGCTCGATTTGCAGGCCGCCGCCGGCCTGTACGACGCGGTGCGCAACACGGCCGGCGTCACGCGCCAGCAAAACGGCGGCGAGACCTGGGACCAACTGGTCATCCGTGGCATCGCGGTGGAAAACCGCACCAATTATCGCTTGAACGGCGCGCTGCCGATCATGAACTTCGGCCAGGTGTCGCTGGAAGACAAGGAGCGGGTGGAAGTGCTCAAGGGCGCCACCGCGCTGTACTACGGCTTCACGTCGCCGGCCGGCGGGGGCAATTTTGTTACCAAGCGCGCCGGCGCCACGCCGGTGACCACGGTGGGCATGACGGTGGACCAGAACGGCACGGCCGTGGCCAGCGCCGACGTCGGCCGCCGCTTCGGCGAGAACCAGCAAGTGGGCGTGCGCATCAACGCCGCCGGCGGCACGCTGGGCACGTATCTCGACGACGTCGGCAACGGCAATCGCGCGTTTGTCTCGGCCGCGCTGGACTGGCGCGTGAACGCGCGTTTGCGCCTGGCTGCCGACCTCGAATTCGACCGCCGCCGCGTGACCGAGCAGGTGGGCATCCAGCTGCCCACGGCGGTGAACGGCGTGATCACGCTGCCGGCCACGGTGGACCCCAAGCGCCTGGTGGGCCCGGACTGGGCCACCTTCCGCACCGAATCGAAAAACGCGCTGCTGCGCGCCGACTATGCGCTGGCCGACAACTGGGCGCTGACGGTCGAAGGCGGCCACGCCGAAACCGCGCGCGACCGCGCCCTGCCGATCTTCCGCTTCACCAACAACGCCGCGATCGCCTCCGGCGCCGGCCGCATCACCGGCAACTTGCAGCACAGCGTGGTCGATTCGACCATGCTGCGCGCCGAGCTGGCCGGCGTGTTCAACACCGGCAGCATCAAGCACGACGTGACGCTGGGCGCCAACCGCACCGACAAGGGGCAAGACCCGATCTACCAGTCCACGTACACCATCGCCGCACAAAACCTGTACAACCCGGTGCCGGTGACCAGCTACACCGTCTCGGCGCAGCCGACCACGCCCACCACGGCGGGCCTCGATACGCGCGACACCGGCCTGTATGCGATCGACCGCCTGACCTTCTCGCCGCAATGGCAGGCGATTGCCGGCGTGCGCCGCGTGAAGTACAAGAGCGACCAGGGCGCCGCCCACTACGACGTGAGCAAGACCACGCCGATGGCCGCGCTGATCTACAAGTACACCGACGACCTGTCGTTCTACGTCTCCGCCTCGCAGGGGCTGGAAGAGGGCGAAACCGCGCCGCTCACCACCGCCAATGCCAGCGAGCGGCTGGCGCCCGGCGTCAGCCACCAGCAGGAAATCGGCGCGCGCTGGCGCGTCCCTGGCGGTGCCGGGATGCTGGTGCAGGCGGCGGTGTTCGACATCGACCGCCCCGGCTACTACACCAACGCCGCCAACGTCTACACCGCCGACGGCGAGCAGCATTTCAGAGGGCTGGAACTGTCCGCCCAGGGCAAGCTCACGCGCCAGCTGTCGTGGCAGGCCTCGGCCCAGTTCATCGATCCCGAGTTCCGCGACATCGACGCCGCCTACAACGGCAAGCTGCCCGAGAACGCCGCGCGCCGCACCGGCAGCGCCTTCCTGTCGTACGACGTGGCGGCGGTGCCGGGCCTGTCGGTCAACGGCGGCGCGTACTACACCGGTGAGCGCCCGGTCAACGATCTCAACCAGGCCCTGCTGGGCGGCGTGACGCTGTTCAGCGCCGGCGCGCGCTACGTCACCCGCGTGATGGGCCAGCGCACCAGCTTCCAGCTCAACGTGGAAAACGCCGGCGACAAGCAGTACTGGGCCGGCGCCGGCACGCGCCTCAGCTCCGGCATGCCGCGCCTGGTCAAATTGGGCGTGAAGGTCGACCTGTGAAAAAGCTCTGGTTCCAGCTGCACTGGTTTGTCGGCATCACCGCCGGCACCATCCTGATCCTGATCGGACTGACCGGCTCGATCCTGTCGTTCCGCGAAGAGCTGCTGGACTTTCTGAACCCCGGCGTGCGCAACATCGCGGTGCAGGATGCACCGGTACTGACGCCACCGCAGATCGCCGCCGCCGCCAAGGTGCTGCACCCGGAGGCGCGCATCGCCAGCATCATCATTTATTCGGAGCCGGGCAGCACCGCGCGCGTGGGCCTGGCGCCCGCCAAGGGCGAAACCCGCGGCGAAGCGATCTTCCTCAATCCGTACACCGGCGCCTTGCTGCCGCCGCTGCACTACGACGAAGTGTTCGAGTGGGTCGATTCGCTGCACCGCCACCTGCTGCTGCCGCGCGACGCCGGCCGCATTGCACTCGGCATCCTGGCCCTGTGTCTGCTGGGACTGTCGCTGAGCGGCTTGTACCTGCGCTGGCCGCGCCGCGTGGGCGACTGGCGCGCCTGGCTCAAGCTCGACTTCCGGCTCAAGGGCCGCTCGTTCCTGTGGGGCCTGCACTCGGTGGTGGGCACCTGGGTGATGCTTGGCTACGTGATCTTCACGCTCACCGGCATTTACTGGAGTTTCGACGTGGTGCGCAGCACGGTCGATGGCTGGCTCGGCGTCTCGCGCGTGGTGCGCGAAGCGCCCGCCCCCAAGCTGCCCAAGGGGGGCAAGCCGCCGCCGGTGGACCTGGCCGCCAGCTGGGCCACCTTTGAAGGCGCCGCGCCCAACTGGCGCATGGCCTTCCTGCGCATCCCCGAGCGCGCCACCGCGCCGCTGCAAATCGTGTGGACCGCGAAAGATGCGCCGCACGTACGCGCACGCGGCCGCATGTCCATCAACCAGCAGACCGGCGCCATGCTCAAGAACGAGCCGTATGCGCAGATGACGGTGGGCGGCCAGGCGCAGGCGTCGTTCTACGCGCTGCACGTGGGCAGCTTCTTCGGCATGCCGGGCCGGATCGTGATGTTCCTCTGCAGCCTGGCCTTGCCCGGCTTTGCGATTACCGGCTGGATGTTGTACCTGAACCGGCGCAAACAAAAACGCAGCGCCGCGGCCGAGCGCAAGAAGTTTGCCGCAGGCGGCGCGGTGACTGCCGATGCCGACCCCGTGCTGCTGGCCTACGCCAGCCAGACCGGGTCGGCCGAACGGCTGGCGCTGCAAAGCGCGGCCGCCTTGCAGGCGGCCGGCGTGCCGGTGCACGTGCACTCGCTGGAAAAACTCACGCCGCCGCAGCTGGTCAAGTATCGCCGCGCGCTATTCGTGGCCAGCAGTTTCGGCGAAGGCGAACCGCCCGACGCCGCACGCCGCTTCAATCGCCTGCTGCACACGGCGGCCGAAGAGCTGCAGCACATGCAGTACGCGGTGCTGGCGCTGGGCGACCGCAACTACGCGCAGTTCTGCGGCTTCGGCCACGCGCTCGACGCGCGCCTGCGCACCATGGGCGCGCAGGCGCTGCATCCGACTATCGAGGTCGATAATGGCGATACGGGCGCGCTGGCGCGCTGGTCGGGCACCCTGCACGCACTGATTGGCGGCGACGCTGCCAGCGCCCCGGAAATGGCCCTGTCGGCCGCCGTGGCCGATAACGACTACACCAACTGGCGCATCGTCGGCCGCACACTGCTCAACCCGGGCAGCGTGGGCGATGGTTTGTACGAGATTACCTTGTCCGGCGACCCGGCTGCCGACTGGCGCCCCGGCGCGCTGGCCGATATCTGGCCCGGCCATTACACGCCGGCCGACGCACCGCTGGCGGCGCAGACACCGTCGGTGCCCGCTGCGTCGCCGGGGACGCAAGCAACGCTGGCACCCGCTGTCATATCGCTTGCGCCGCGCCGTTATTCACTGGCCTCGCTGCCTGGCGACGGCGTGTTGCAGTTGCTGGTGCGCCAGGTGCGTTACGAGAGCGCGTCCGGTCCGGCACTGGGCCTGGCGTCAGGCTGGCTCACCAACGATGCGCAGGTCGGCGACGAAGTGCGGGTGCGGGTGATCGCCAATCCGGCGTTCGACACGTACACCGAGGCGCGGCCATCGATTTACATCGGCAACGGCTCCGGCATGGCCGGCTTGCGTTCGCACCTGCGGGCGCGCGTGCAGGCCGGCGAGCGGCGTAACTGGCTGATTTTTGGCGAGCGCCAGCGCGAGTTCGACAGCATCTGTGCGCAGGAGATTGCCAGCTGGCGCGCGGCAGGCATGTTACCGGAACTGGACCTGGTGTTTTCGCGCGACGTGACCGGCGGCGAATATGTGCAGGACCGCATGCGCGTGCGCGCCGACGTGCTGCGCGACTGGATCGCCGACGGCGCGGTGCTGTACGTGTGCGGCAGCTTGCAGGGCATGGCCGCTGGCGTGGATGCGGCGCTTGAAGAGATGATCGGGCGGGCCGCGCTCGATGACCTGATCGAAACCGGTCGATATCGTCGCGACGTATATTGACACCATTGACATAAATTCCGTCATCCCCGCGTGTGCGGGGATGACGGATCGGGCGGTGGGTTCACAGCGCCGTCTCGAACCCTTCGAGCACGTTGACCACGTTCACGCCCAGTTCCTTGACCGCATAGCCGCCTTCGAAAATGAACGCGGTGGGCAGATTCAGGTAAGCGAGCCGGGCGCCGATCTTCAGGTAATCCGCGCTCTGCAACGCAAAGTGCGACAGCGGGTCGCCCGCAAACGTATCGACCCCCAGCGACACCACCAGCGCATCGGCGCCAAAGCTGCCCAGGCGGATGCAGGCCGTTTCCAGCGCCGCGAACCACGCGTGCGCCGAGCTGCCCTGCGCCAGCGGCAGGTTCATGTTGAAACCGTGGCCGGCGCCTTCGCCGCGTTCGTCGGCGTGGCCCAGGTAGAACGGGTAGTCGCTGCGCGGGTCGGCGTGGATCGAGATGAACAGCACGTCGCTGCGGTCGTAGAAAATGCTCTGGGTGCCGTTGCCGTGGTGGTAGTCGATGTCGAGGATGGCCACCTTGCGCGCACCGTCATCGAGCATGTGCTGCGCCGCCAGCGCAGCGTTGTTGAGGAAGCAGTAGCCGCCGAAAAAATCCTTGCCGGCGTGGTGGCCGGGCGGGCGGCTCAAGACAAAAGCGCCGCGTTCGCCCAGGCGCAGCGCGTGGGCGGCGTTGACGGCGCAGTCGGCGCCGGTCTTGGCGGCGGTCCAGGTGCCGGCCGTGAGCGGGGTGCCGCTGTCCATCGAATACAGGCCCATGCGGGCCGTAAAATTATCGGGCTCGATGTCGTGGCGCAGCGAGCGCACCGGCCACACCGACGGCAAGGCGTCGCGCCCGGCGTTGGCCGGGTCGAGCGCGATCCACTCGCTCCAGGCGGTGCGCAGGAAATGCAGGTAGCGCGGGGTGTGGATGCGTTCGAGCGACATCAGCGGCACGCCCTGCGGCGTGACGATGCGGCCCAGCCCGCGCCGACCCAGTTCGGCCAGCACCGAGTCGGCCCGTTCCGGCTTTTCGAAGCATGGCACCAAAGCGCCCCGGAAAAATTCGTGGCGACCGCGGTGCTGGGCGTGCAGCTCGTTGTAGAAAGTTAGCACGCGCAGGCCTCGTGGCGGTTCAGTCGCAGGTGGGGGTGGAGTGGCACAGGTTGCTGTTGCGGTAGGCGGCCACGTAGTCGTCGAAACTGGTGCGCGGCGCCGCTTCCATGGCGGCCTGCTCGGCCAGCGATTCGGCCGCCATCCGGTCCAGCGCGGCGGCATCGGCGGCGCTCGGAGGCGCGCTGCGGAAGTACGCGGCGTGTTTTTCGCTTTGCGCGAGACCAAAAGCGGCAAACGAGTTGCCGTGCTGGCGCAAGGCCAGCAGCACCTGCGCCGACGGCGTGAGCGACGGGTCGGCCAGCTTGGCCGCCTGCGCGCGCAGGGTGTCGGCGTGGACGGTGTCGCCACGCAGGCTGTCGAGCAGCTCGGCGGCCGGGCGGATGCGTTCCAGCAGATCCGCACCCAGTTGCGTCAGCGCGACCGGGCCGTTGTCGCCGTCGAGCAGCAAACCGGGGCGGCGGCCTTCCTTGACCGTGCGGGCAAAATTGGCGGTGTGGCGCGCGCCTTCTTCCGGCGTGATGGCGGGGCTGTCGTCCAGCGCGCAGAACAGCAGGAAGGCGTCGAGCAGGCGCCCGGCCGCCACGCTGATGCCGACCGGTTCGAACGGATCGACATCCATGCACCGCACTTCGATGTATTGCACGCCGCGCGCGCACAGCGCCTGGATCGGCCGCTCGCCGGTCTGGATCACGCGCTTGGGGCGGATGGTGGCGTAGTACTCGTTTTCGATCTGCAGCACGTTGGTGGAGAGCTGTATCCATTCGCCGTCGCGCTTGGTACCGAGCTCGGCATATGGTGCGTAAGGCTGGTTGACCGCCCGGGTCAGGGCCGCCACGTAGCTGTCGAGGCAGTTCTCGTGCGGCTGCAGGCCGGACTGGGCGTCGTTCTGGTAGCCGAGGTCGCTCATGCGCAGGCTGGTGGCGTACGGCAAGTACAGGGTATCGTCCGACAGTTGTTCGAGCTGGTGCGGGCGGCCGCGCAGGAAGCCGGCGGCCAGCGCCGGCGAGGCGCCGAACAAGTACATCAGCAGCCAGCTGTGGCGGCGGAAGTTGCGGATCGTCGCCAGGTAGGCTTCCGACTGGTAGGCTTTCGCCCCCAGCTGCTTCGGGTTCGGTTCGTTCTCGGCCAGCACGCGCCACAGCCGCTCGTCGAGCGAGTAGTTGTAGTGGATGCCGGCGATGCATTGCATGGCCTTGCCATAGCGCAGCGCCAGGCCGCGCCGGTAGACGTGCTTGAGCGTGCCCAGGTTGGACGTGCCATACCAGGCGATCTCGATATCTTTTTCCGCCGGCAGCGCGCACGGCATCGACTGGCTCCACAGCAGTTCGTCGCCGAGCTTGCTGTAGGCGTAGCGGTGGATGCCGTCGAGACTGGCGATCGTGGTGCCGATGTCGGACTGGGCCGGGGTGATGAATTCCAGCAGGGTTTCAGCGTAGTCGGTGGTGATTTGCGGGTGCGTCAGGGCCGCGCCGAGGGCGACCGGGTGGCGCGTTCGGGCCAGCTGGCCGGCGCTGTCCACGCGCAAGGTTTCCCGCTCGATGCCGCGCAAACCACCAGCGAGCACGGCGCGGTGCTTTTCATCGGCCAGCAGGGCCAGGCGTCGTGTCAGTTGGGTTGCCAATTTGTAATCCTTTTAAGCAGTGCGATGCGCTATTTGGGTGCTGAGAGTAACCGAAATTGGCCAAACCCGCCGAAGCCACCGAAAACCCCGGGAAAAGAAGAGCATTTTAACAAAATGCGTAATAGAAATGATGTGCGCCAGCGGACGCTGACATTTGCTGCACCGGACAAAGTGTTTGGCAAACAGGAAAATTTCGTGATCGCCATGAAGCTACCCATAATCGTTCCTGTAGCGTAACTTTTTGGAGCAGCATCATGAGCCAGCGTCAGTACCATTCGGTCCTTTTCATCGATGCCCGCGTCGCCGACGCCGGGGTTTTGCTGGCCGCAGCAGCCGACGGGGTGCTGGTGGTGCAACTGGCGCCGGACGGCGACGGCGTCCAGCAGATCGCCGCCGCGCTGGCAGGACTCGAGGGCCTTGACAGCATCCAGATTGTCTCGCACGGCGCCAGTGGCCAGTTGCAGGTCGGCGCCACCGTGCTAGACGCCGCCGGCCTGGCTATCCATGCGGCCGCGCTGGCCCAATGGGGCGGGGCGCTGCGCGAGGGCGGCGACCTGCTGTTGTACGGCTGCGACGTGGGCCAGGGCGACGCCGGCATGGCCTTCATCGATGCGCTGGCCGACCTCACCGGCGCCGACGTGGCCGCCTCGACCGATGTGACCGGCAGCGACCTGCTGGGCGCCAACTGGGTGCTGGAAGCGGCCACCGGCAGCATCGAAGCGGCCAGCGCCGTCTCGGTGCAGGCGCAGCAGGACTACGCGCACACGCTGGCGCTGGTCAACAATGGCAATCCCGGCACGTTCAACTTCGGCACCAACAGCAATGTCACCCTGCTCAACGCTACCGGTCTTGCCGCCGGCACCGTGGTCAATGTCGTCAATATCCTGAATACCGGCCTCGACCTGTACGCCCAGAGCGGCGTCCTCAACAACAGCAGTGTCATCGTTGTCAACGCCAACGGTACCAGCGTGCTCGGCATTCCGGTCAACGACGACCGCCTGACCGTCAACGGTTCGCTGCTCGCCCCGGTGAGTTACGTCGACCTGCGCGCCAACAGCGGCGTGTTCGACCTCACCAGCATCAAGATCGGTACCGGCAACGCGGTCGGCAACTTGCTCGGCAACGTGGTGTTTACGGTGTATGCGCTCGACGCCAACTTCCAGCCCACCGGCGGCGGCCAGTCGGTCACCGGCCTGATCATCAACGAAGATGGCTTGCTCAACCTGGGGGCGGCGGCCAACTTCAAGGGCATCTTTGGCGTGCGCATCGTCAATCCGCTCGGTTTCGAGATCAGCATCGACGACATCACCGTGGCCAATCCGCGCGTGGCGCCATCGATCACGTCGGCCACGTACGATGCCGCCACCGGTACGCTGCTGGTAACCGCCGCCGGCATCAACGCCGGCGACAGCATCGATACATCCAAGCTCAGCATCACCGGCCAGGGCGGCAGCTACACGCTTACCTCGCCGCAGGTGACCGCCGCCAGCGGCACCGCGTTTTCAATCAGCCTGAATGCCGCCGACAAGCTGGCCCTCGGTGGCGTGCTCAACAACAACGGCGCCAGCGCCGTCAGCGGCGCCGCCTTCAACCTGTCGGCCGCGCTGAACTGGGACGCCAGCCGTCCGAGCGGCCAGGACCTGGCCGGCAACCCGGTCACCGTCAGCAATGTGCAAGCGCCCAGCATCACCGGCGCCACCTACGACGCCACCACCCATGTGCTCACCGTTACCGGCAGCAACCTGGTGGCCACGCTGGGCGCGGCCAACGACATTACCGTCGCCAAGCTCGCGCTGCGCGGGGAGGGCGGCGCCAGCCACACGCTGGTTACCACCGGCAACGTCGAAGTGACCAGCGCCACCTCGTTCTCGGTCACCCTGGCCGGCGCCGACGTGGCGGCAATTGCCGCGCTGTTCAATCGCAACGGCACGGCCTCGAGCGGCGGCGCAACGTACCAGCTGACCGCCGGCGACGACTGGAACAGCGTCATCGGCAACACCAACACCGGCGTGGCCGGCGTCGCCGTGGCGGTGTCCAACGTGGCCAACAGCCCGCCGTCGATCACCGGTGTGGCGGCTGGCGCCGTCAACGACAACGCCACCATCAACCCGTTCGCCAACGTCACCGTGGCCGACGTCAATGGCGACAACGTCAGCCTCACCATCAGCTACACCGCTGCCAACGGCGTGCTCTCGGGCGCCGGCCTGTCCGGCAGCGCCGGCAACTACACCTTGAGCGCAACGTCGCCGGCGGCGCTGAGCGCGCAACTGAAAGCGCTCACCTTTACGCCGACCGACAACCAGGCCGTGGTGGGCGCCACCGTCAACACCACGTTCTCGCTCACCGCCGTCGATGCCAACGGTCTGGCCAGCGCGGTCAACACCGGCACCGTGGTCAGCGCTCTGTCGGTCAACGATGTGCCCATCGTCAGCGGCACGGTCGGCGGCCAGGCGGTGGCGGCCGGCGGCACCGTGCGCCCGTTCGCCAATGTCGTCATTGCCGACCCCGACGTGGGCGGCTCGGTGATCCTGACCATCACGATCACCAACACCAACAGCAGCCTCGGTTCCTTTACCGCCGCCTCGGCCGCTGCGGCCGGCTTTGTCACACTCGACGGCGGCCTGACTTATACCCTGACGTCGTCCGCGCCCGGCGCCGCCCAGGCGGCCTTGCAGGCGCTGGTGTTCCAGTCCGCCCCCGGCCAGGCCGGCGCCACCACGCTGGCCATCGGCGTCAACGACGGCCACGTCATCGTCAGCAACAGCGCCACCACGATCCAGGCCACCGTGCCCAGCGCCACCACCGCGCTGTCGGTGGCGTTCTCCAACGATAGCGGCATTAGCAATACCGACCTGGTCACCAACGTGGCCGCGCAAACCATCAGCGGCACCCTCTCCTCCGCTCTGCAAAGCGGCGAGCAGGTGCAGATCTCGCTCGACAACGGCGCCACCTGGACCAATGCCGCCGCCAGCGTGGGCGGCTCCGCCTTCAGCCTGGCCGGCCAGACCCTCACCGCGGCCGGCGTGCTGCAAGTACGGGTGACCAATCCCGGCGGCAGCAACACGCCGTACAGCGTGAATTACAAGCTCGACACCAGTGCGCCCGCCACCACCGGTGGCGCCGTGGTGTTCTCGTCCGATAGCGGCGCCAGCAGCACCGACCTGGTCACCCGCACCGCCCAGCAGACCGTCAGCGGCACGCTCACCGCCGGCCTCGGGGCCGACGAGCACGTCGAAGTCTCGTTCAACAACGGCATTACCTGGACCACCGCCAGTTCCAGCGCTGGCAGCAGCGCCTGGAGCCTGGCCGGCGTCACACTGGCCGGCAGCAATACCATGCAGGTGCGCGTGGTCGATGCCGCTGGCAACACCGGTGCCGCCCACGGCACCGCCTATGTGCTCGACGTGACCGGACCGACCGCCACCCTGAGCACCAGCGTCAACGTGATGGGCGCCGGCCAGACCAGCGCCATCACGGTGTCGTTTTCGGAGGCGCCGTCCGGCCTGTCGCTGGCCAGTTTCAGCGCCGTCAACGGCACCGTGTCGAACCTGCAGGCGACCAGCGATCCGCGCGTGTACACCGTGGACTTCTCACCCAACGGCGGCCTCGGCGGCGTGCAGGGCGGCGTGCAGCTCGTGGCTGGCACCTACACCGACATCGCCGGCAACGCCGGCGCGGCAGCGGCTGCCACCGGCATTTCCATCACGCTCGGACCGACGGTGGTGATCGCCAGCGACAAGGCCAGCCTGAATGCCAGCCAGTCCGCCAACCTGACCTTCACCTTCAGCAGCGTGCCGTTCGGCTTTACCAGCAGCGACATCGTCGCCAGCGGCGGCACCGTCAGCAACCTGGTCAACCTGGGCGGCGGCGTGTACACGGCCTTGTTTACACCCGGCGCCAACGTCAGCGGACCGGCCTCGGTGACGGTGCCCGGCGGCAGTTACACCGATTTCCTGGGGCTGGCTGGCGGCAGCGGCATCACGCCGCTGATCGCGGTCGATACCGTGGCGCCCACGCTGGCCATCACCACCCAGTCCACCGCGCTCAAGCTCGGCGACGCCACCGTCGTGGTGTTTACGTTCAGCGAAGCACCGCTGGGCTTTGCGGCCGGCGACGTGCAGGTCACCAACGGGGTGCTCAGCAATTTTGCCGCCACCGCCAACCCGCTGCTGTACACGGCCCTGCTCACGCCCGCCAGCGGCGTGGCCGCGGGCGCGGCCACCGTGAGCGTCAACGCCGGCACCTGGACTGACGCGGTCGGCAACGCCGGCGTGGCGGCCGTCTCGGCGCCGGTCGCCATCGACACCGTGGCGCCGCTCACCACCGGCGCCGGCGTGTCGTTCTCGGCCGACAATGGCGCCAGCAGCACCGACCTGGTCACCAACGTCGCGGCGCAAACCGTCAGCGGTACCTTGAGCGCCGCGCTGGCCGCCGGCGAGACCGTGCAGGTCTCGTTCGATAACGGCATTAGCTGGGTCAACGCCGCCGGCACCGCTGGTAGCAACGGCTGGAGCCTGGCCGGCGTCAACCTGGCCGGCAGCGGCGTGGTGCAGGTG
>NZ_LROM01000126.1 GCF_001758785.1 Duganella phyllosphaerae | reverse complement strand
GCGGGAGGGTGGGCGTGGCTGGTCATGATCGATACTCCTGGAATGTATGAAGCGATGGTGCCGCAAGCGCGGGGCTAGCGCTGTTCGCCAGCATACAGTTGGCAGGGCGCCGGGCGCAAGTTAGGAATTTTCCCACACCAGTATGCGACGAGTGCCGATAGCCTTGCTTGTGCAAGCTCTCGATAATCAATCGACCTGCCGGCTTCCCGGTTGGCAGGGACACTGAAGGCACACTCAACTACAAGGGGGAAAAGATGAATCTGATACTGTGGATAGTCATAGGCGGCATCCTGGGCTGGCTGGCCAGCCTGGTCATGAAAACCGACGCCCAGCAAGGCTTGCTGCTCAACGTGGTGGTCGGCATAGTCGGCGCGCTGCTCAGTGGCTGGCTGCTGGCGCCCATGCTGGGCACGGGCACCATCAATTCCGACGATTTCAGCCTGGCGTCGCTCGGGGTTTCGTTCGTTGGCGCGCTGATCCTGCTGGCCATCGTCAACCTGTTCCGCCGCGGCCGGGTGCGATGACCTGGCCAGCTGCGGTTCGGGCTGGGGCTCAGGCGAACTTGGTCTTCTTCAGGTATTTCTCGACGTCGCGGTAGCTGTCGTCGCTGCCGGCGTAGCGTACCAGGTTGCGCGCGGTTTTCAGCCACTCGATGGTGGACGGCTGCATCTGTTCCAGGGCGTACTCCATGTCCCTGGGGCCGATCGGCCGTTCTGGCGCGCCCGACAGGATGTCGTGCAGCGTGCTTTCCTTGGCCAGGTCGATCAGGCCGTCGATGTCGGCGCCCGAGTAGTGCGGCGTGGCGGTCACCAGCGCGTCCACGTCGATGTCCTGTACCGGGATGTCGCGCAGCTTGAGTTCGATGATGTGCTTGCGCGCCTCGGCGTCCGGCGGTGGCACGAATAGCTGGCGCGCGAAACGGCCGGTGCGCTTCATGGCCTGGTCCACGTCCCAAGGCATATTGGTGGCGGCCAGGAACAGCACGTCGCGGTTGTCGCGCTCGAAGCCGTCCAGTTGCGACAGGAATTCGTTGACGATGGTGCGGCTGTTTTCGCTGTGCGCCTTGCTGCGCGAGAAGGCCAGGGCGTCGAGCTCGTCGAAGAAGAGCACACAAGGCTTTTGCGCACGCGCCTTCTCGAACAACTGAGCCAGCGCGCGTTCGCTTTCGCCGCGCCACATGCTGAGCACTTCGCTGATGCCCACCGAGACGAACGACGCATTGCACTCGTTGGCGATGGCGCGCGCGATCATGGTTTTGCCGCAGCCGGGCGGCCCGTACAGCAAAATGCCGCCGCCACCGCTTTTCTTGAATTTTGCGAACAGGCCGGGACGCAGGAACGGTTCGATGATGTGCAGGCGCAGCGTCTTCTTGAGGTCATCCATGCCGCCCACGTCGGCAAAACGTACCTGGTCGGGCGCCTCTGGCTTGAGCGGGATGACCTTGCCGCCGCCCACTACCGACAGCGCCGGGCCGGTCGCCGGCCGCGCTTTTTGCTGCAACTGTTCCAGTGCGTCGTGCGGCGCGAAGTCCGGTTGCTGGCGCGCGGCCGTGTAGGCTGCCAGCGCCTCGGTGTTGCGCTCCAGTGCCAGCAGGGCCAGCGCCTTGCCGGTCAGGCTGGCGGCGTCGGCCTGCTGGCGCGCTGCCAGTTCGAACTGGGTCAGGGCGGCTGGCGCATCGTGCGCGTCCAGCAGCAGGCGGGCGTAAGCCAGGCGGGTATCGAGATTGAACGGGTCGCTTACCAGCGCCGCTTCGTACGCTTCACGTGTCATGGTCATGGCGGTCAGAGTCCTGCGCGGCGTTTGAGCCAGCGCGTCAAGAGGGAGGGATAAATCCAGGAATAGGCGCAATAGCCGAGCAGGGTCCAGGTGGCGGCGCTGGAAAACAGCGGCGCCTGGTTGCGGACCAGGTTCAGCGCCAGCAGGGTGATCACGTACAGTGCCGCCGAGGCGGCCCAGCCCCAGCGGTTGAGCGGCCACAGCGGCAACATGCTCCAGTGGCTCAAGGCGTCCAGCTGCACCACCAGTTCCAGCACTTCGCGCGAGCTCGGGTACAGCTTGAGCAGCTCCACCGCGATGCGCTTGGCGGCCTTGTAGCGGCCCCGGCTGATCAGGTGGGTGATCAACATGCGCGCCGTGTTTTCGCTCTCCGGGTGGCCTTGCAGCAGCCGCGCCAGCCCCGCCTGTTCGGCGCCCTTGCGGCCGTCGATGATGTCGCCGATCAGGCAGGTGGTCAGGGCCAGTTCGTTGTTCGGGTCGAGCCTGAACGCTTCGCGCGCCAGCGCCTGGGCTTTTTCGATGTGCAGGGTGCGGTACATCAGCAGTGCGTAGCGCGCGTACTGGAACCCGGCTTCCGGGTATTCGCGTATCAGTTCGATCAGCAACAGTTCAGCCTGCGGCAACTCGCCGGCATCTTGCAGCACGCTCACCATCAGCGAACGGGCGGCGTAATCTTCGGGGTCGCGGGCCAGGATCTGTTGCAGGGTGCGGCGCGCCTGGTCGCCGGCGTCAGTGTTGTAATCGACGCAGGCGCCAGCGAACAGCAGCGCGTGGTCGTCCGGGTAATGCGCCAGCGCTTCGCCGATCAGCACGCGAGCCTGGGCATAACGGCTGCGTTCGATCAGTCCGTCGATTTGCAGCGCATAGTCGCGCGCGGAGAGCAGGCCGTTCTCGCTCATGGCGCCATCTCCCTGAACAGTTTGAAGAGGCCGACCATGATGCCGTAGCCGGCAGCGATGCAGATAATCGCGGGAATCCACGGCGATGGCGGCTTGTCGGCGAAGAAGGCGGCCGAGCGGTGCTGCTTCTGGTGCAGCGCGTAAAATACGCCGCAGATCGCCAGCGAGAGCAAGGTGCGCAGCGCGCGCACCATGTCGTTGCCCAGCAAGTCGAACAGGCCATTGAACAGCGCCGGCTGGAACAGCAGCGCATACACGAAACCGACCACCATGGCGGCGCCCGCCAGGTGTACCGGGATGTCGGCCGTGCGGCGCAGGCGCCAGGAATTGAGGCCGCTATAGAGCAGGGCGGCAGCCGGCCCGCCGAAGAAGGCGACCAGGAAGCTCGACTGGATCGAGTACAGCTTGACCGGCCGGGTAGTGGCCGACAGCGAGGGGGTAAGCAGATGTTCGCGCATGGGATTGATGTGGTCGGCAAGGCCGCATGGTAGCAAGTCGCGCCGCTGCGGGCAAATGAATTGTTGCCTGTATGGTAGTCTTACGGCAGCGCGCTGACGGATGGCGCAATCACGGCGAAAACGATCGAAGACTGGGGATGGCAGGCATGGCAAGTATTGTTCGGGCGGCGATGGTGGTGGCAATGTCCATTTCGATGATGTTGACGGTGCAACAGGCAACTGCAGCGGGGGCTGAGGCGCCTCCCAAGGGCTCGCTGGTGATCGCCGGCGGCGCGGTTCGCGGCGATAATACGGTGATCTGGCAGCGCGTGGTGCAACTGGCCGGCGGCCCGGGCGCCCGCATTGCGGTGCTGCCCAGCGCGGCCGGCAACCCGGTACGCTCTGGCGCCACTGCGGCCGCCGGCTTGAACCGGCAGGGCGCCAACGCCTTCGTGGTGCCGCTGGCGGTGCGCATGAAAGACCGCGACTACCACCGCGACGCCGACGACGACAGCATCGCCAAGTCGATCCGCGATGCCGGCGGCGTGTATTTCTCGGGTGGCGACCAGGCCCTGATCACCCAGGCGCTGGTGCGCCCGGACGGCAGCCGCAGCAAGGTGCTCGAGGCAATCTGGGACGTGTACCGGCGCGGCGGCGTGATCTTCGGCACCAGCGCCGGCGCCGCCATCATGAGCACCACCATGTACTACGAGGCCAAGACCGTGTTCGGCACGCTGAGCGAAGGCGTCAATGGCCGCGAGCTGGCACTGGGCCTCGGCTTCGTCGGCGACGACATCTTCATCGACCAGCACCTGCTGGCGCGCGGACGCTTCGCGCGCATGTTGCCTGCCATGCTCAAGAAGGGTTACAAGCTGGGCATCGGCATCGACGAGAATTCGGCGGTAGTGATCAACGCCCAGCGCGAAGTGGAAGTGCTGGGCTACCAGGGCGCGCTGCTGGTGGACCTGACCCGGGCCACCGTCAACAGCGACATCAAGGATTTCAATTTGCAGAACGCGCGCCTGAGCTACCTCGATCGCGGCGACAAGTACGACCTCAAGCTGCACAAGTACACACCGTCCGAGGACAAGATCGAGGGCAAGGTCGATCCGGCCAACCCGTATTATTCCGACCCGGTGTTCTCGGCCGATGTACTCGGCCATAACACCATCCTGATCATGATGTCGAAGCTGGTGGACAGCTCGCAGAAGGAGGCGATCGGCATCGCTACTGCCGGCCCGGGCGAGCCGCACCAGGAACTCGGCTTCGAATTCAAGCTTACCCGCGACGCCGCCACCACCGGCTATTCTTCGGCGGCGTCGGAGGCCTACACGGTCCTCAATATGCGGCTCGATGTGCGACCGCTGAAAATCACCCGGCCCTGGTACCAATGATTTCGCATGTCCATGTCGGCGTGAACGACTTCAGTGCAGCACTGCCGTTTTACCAGGCGGTGTTGCCGGAGCTGGGACTCGCGATCAAGTTTTCCGATTCCGAACGACAATGGGCGGGCTGGATGAAGCCCGGCGTGCCGCGTCCGCTGTTCGTGATCGGCACGCCGCACGACGGCGCCCCGGCTGCGGTGGGCAACGGTCACATGGTAGCGCTGCTGGCACCCACGCGCGCTGCGGTAGACCGTTTTTATCATGTCGCGCTGGAAGCGGGCGCGACCTGCGAAGGCCCACCCGGGTTGCGCCCGCACTATCACGCCGATTACTACGGCGCCTACGTCCGCGACCCTGAAGGCAACAAGATCGCGGTGTGTTGCCACGATGCGGTAGCCGCGTAGATACGCCTCTTCAGTCACTTCCTCACGCCTGTTCGGCAACCTGTACGAACGTCAGCCGGTTGCCGAACGGGTCCTTGATCGACATTTCCCTGCTGTCCCATGGCATGTCTTCGATAGCGGGCCGCGCGTAGCCGTAAGGCTTGGCGGCCAGTTCGGCGTGCAAGGCGTCGATATCGTCCACCGTGATGCGGATGGCCGCGCCGGGGCAGCAGTCGCCGTGGTGTTCGGTCAGGTGCAGCACGCAGGCGCCGCGCGATACCTGCTGGTACAGCGGCATGCCCGGTTCGTAGCGATGCTCCCAGTCGCGCTTGAAACCGAGGTAATCGATGTAAAACACCTGCGCTTTTTCCTCATCGAACATTCTGAGCAGTGGTGTAACGGTACCCATTTGCATTTTTAATCCCCACGGAAATTCAAGCCTTCGATAGTACCCGCGATCTGGTGCGGAAGTCGATTGCATCAGCATCGGTGGCGCCCGGCTGGCTACGCTGAAGACAGGCTCATCGCGAGTCTGGCGTTCTCGTTATCAACCCTGGAGGTCATGATGGAAGACGATATCTACAACCTGTTTCTCACAAGCGAACAGGGCTGGAGCCTGTTTGGCACCTTGCGCTTGCGCCTGACCCAGCCGCTCACCAGCGGTGGCAGCTTGCGCTTGCCGCCATTGCTCGACGCCGCCCTGGCGCCTGCCACCCAGCAACTGACGCCGCTGCCAATTACGGGATCTATTTCAATACCGCTGTTGTTGCAGTTTCGTGCAGTGCCGCTGCGTGGCATCGCTTTCGCCACGCCCGCCGGCCTGTTTTCGTTCGCACTCGACAGCGGCAACGCGCGGCCGGCGGCCGGCATCCAGCTGTTCCCGTTCGGCAGCCCGGACCTGGGCGGCTTCGTGGTGTGGGGTACCAGCGCTTACAGCGAGCTGGTATTCAGCGCGCTGGTACGCCAGCTGCCGCGCGCGTTCTGACCTCACTCTCAACTGTCATGAAAGGAAGCATCATGGATGAGTTCATTTACAACCTGTTCCTGAAATCGCGCGGCGGCCTGGCCTTGCTGGGGGTGTTGCGCTACCGGTTGACCGGCATCGAGGTCGACCAGGCCGGCGACGACAACATCTTCTTCTTGCCCGCGCTGCGGCAAGCCCATGCGAATCAACAGCAACAGGAAACCATCGAGGCGCTGGTGTTGCGGGCCGAGGGCAGCATCACGATTCCGGCACTGACCGGCAGCCGCGCCATTCCGGTCGCTGATGTGGCCTTCTTTATCCAGATGGGGCCGCCGATCGTGACGCGCCTGTTCAGTGCCGACAGCACCGTGCTGATGTGCTTCAACCAGGTCAACAACCAGCAGATCGGCGGCGGCCTGTTGTGGGGACCGACCACGACCAGCTTTGCCCTGCTCGGCAGGCGCCAAATGCTGCCGGCTTGACGATTTTGTTTCCTTCTCACCCCGCGTGGACCGGGCGATTGTCGGCCCCCGTCCACGGTCTTGCCGCCCCTCATTCCCATTTGAGCCCAACATCGAATTGATCAGCATCTCAGTGCATGTGGCTGGCTAAGCTTGACCACCGGCCGCGAACCGGCCGGACAACGAGTTTGTTTCCAATCCTTGGGAGGTCATGATGAACGACTTTATCTACAACCTGATACTGACAGGCGAGCAGGGGCTGACCCTGTTCGGCACCTTGCGTTTTCGCTTCACCGATCCGCTGGCGGCCGTGCCCGATGGCGGCGTACCGGCTTTGCTGGCTGAAAATCAGCAGCTTGGCGTGATCACGGCGGTGGTGATCCCGCTGGAAGGTTCGATTTCGATGCCGCTGCTGACCGGCTTTGGTCGTGTGCCATTACAAGGCGTGTTGCTGGCCACGGCGGCCGGCCCGATCACCACGGTGTTCGGCACTGCCGATCCGGCCCGCCAGATTTTCGTGCAATTCAACCAGATCAGCGGCAACCAGATCGCCGGTGGGACGGTCTGGCGCGCTGGCGAGCCGGCCGAGCTGGTGTTCAGCCTGCTGGGCTTCCAGCTGCGCCTGCCTTTCTGAGTGTCGTCACCCCCGTGTTTATACCGAAGGAGATTATCATGGATGAATCCATTTTTAACCTGCTGCTGAAGACCGCGCAGGGCCTGACGTTGTTCGGTGCCTTGCGTTTTCGCATCGACTTCACCCAGCCCGCTGACGGTCCCGCCAACGCCGCTGCGGCCGGCGCCGACGTCGCCAAGCTGTACTCGCAAGTGCAGCAGCAAACCACGTTCGAGCTGTTCGCTTACCGGATCGACGGCTCGGTCACCATTCCGTTCGTGACGGGTTTGCGCCCGGTCCCGATCACCGGCCTGGCGCTGTTCACCTTCCTGGGACCACCGGCAACCTTCATCACCAGCAGCACCGAATCGCAACGCAACCTGTTCTTCCAGTTCAACCAGCTCACCAACGACAATAGCGCCGGTGGGCTGGTGTGGCGCCCCGGGGAGCCGGGCGAATTGATTTTCAGCGCGCTGGGGACGCAACTGCAATTGCCGGCCTGAGTTTCATGGCGCTAAGAAAAGGCGCGCATCCGGGTGGGGCGCGCCTTTCCTTGTATTTTTCAGTAGTATTCCGGCACGATGATCTCTGCGGGTACCGGGCGGCGCACGTAGTCGTCGTGGTACTCGCGCTCGGGCAAGGTAATTTCCGCGTGCGGCACCTCCACGTAAGGCATTTGCGACAGCAGGTGGTGGATGCAATTGAGGCGCGCCTTCTTCTTGTCGACGCCTTGCACCACCCACCACGGCGCTTCTGGAATATGGGTGCGCTCGAGCATGATTTCCTTGGCCTTCGTGTATTCCTCCCAGCGGCGCCGCGATTCCAGGTCCATCGGGCTCAGTTTCCACTGCTTGAGCGGATCGTGGATGCGGCCGAGGAAGCGGGCATTCTGCTCTTCGTCCGAGATCGAGAACCAGTATTTGATGACCTGGATGCCGGAGCGGGCCAGCATGCGCTCGAATTCCGGAACGTCCTGGAAGAATTCCTCGTATTGTTCGTCGCTGCAAAAGCCCATCACGCGTTCGACGCCGGCGCGGTTGTACCAGCTGCGGTCGAACAGCACGATTTCGCCGGCGGCCGGCAGGTGCGACACGTAACGCTGGAAGTACCACTGCGTGCGTTCGCGGTTGTTGGGCGCGGGCAGGGCGGCCACGCGGCAGACGCGCGGATTCAAACGCTGGATGATGCGCTTGATTACGCCACCCTTGCCGGCGGCGTCGCGCCCTTCGAAGATGATCACCACCTTGTGGCCGGTGTGCACCACCCAGTCTTGCAGCTTGACCAGCTCGGCCTGCAGGCGGAACAGTTCGCGAAAATACAGGCGGCGCTCTTCCTTGGCCGAGTCGGTGCGCTCGTATTCGATGACCTTGCGCGTGACCGGATCGATTTCGCGGTCTTCCAGTTCCATTTCCAGTTCTTCGTCGTAGCCGTCCATCAGCTCGAAATGCACGCGTTCGAGTAATTGTTCCTGGTTCAGATTCACGCAATACTCCTCAGTTTGGACTTGCATTACTGTACTCGCCTATTGTGACATGCACGTGACACCATAAAAAAGGGCCGCTTGCGCGGCCCCTCTCACGGAATGACTACCTATCAGTTACGGATGTCGAGGCGGCGATTCAGACTCAATGCCGCCAGCGAAGCCACCGCGCCCGACAGCAGATACAGGCCGGCGTAAGCGAGACCGAAGTAGTTCGATACGCCCAGCGCTACCAGCGGTGCAAACGCTGCGCCCACCAGCCAGGCCAAGTCAGAGGTCAGCGCTGCGCCGGTATAGCGGAAGCGTTGTTCGAAGTTGGCGGTCACAGCGCCCGAAGCCTGGCCATACGACAGTCCGAGCAGCGCAAAGCCGACCAGGATGAAGATGTTCTGGCCCCCTTCGCCGGCGTCCAGCAGGAACGGCACGGCCACGCTGAAGATGGCGATCAGGGTGGCCAGCGTGCCCAGGGTGCGGCGACGGCCGTAACGGTCGGCAACGACGCCGGAAATGATGATGCCGATGGTCATCAGGATCACGCCCAGCAATTGCACGCCGAGCACGCCGGTGAGCGAACGCGATTCGTTAATTGCGACCCACGACAGCGGGAACACCGTTACCAAGTGGAACAGCGCGTACGACGCCAGGGCGGCCAGCGCGCCGATGACGATGTTGCGGCCTTGCTTGCTCACCAGTTCGACAGCGCTGACAGGTTCCAGCTGACGGTCGTCGAGCAGATTCGAGTACTCGGTGGTAGTCACCAGGCGCAGGCGGGCGAACAGTGCCACCACGTTGATGGCGAAGGCCACGTAGAACGGATAGCGCCAGCCCCATTCGAGGAAGTCGGCCGACGACAGCGCTGCCATCAGGTAGGCGAACAGGCCGGCGGCAATCGCGAAGCCGAGCGGCGCGCCCAGTTGTCCCAACATGGCGTACCAGCCGCGCTTGTTTTCAGGCGCGTTCAGCGCCAGCAGCGACGGCAGGCCGTCCCACGAACCGCCCTGGGCAATACCCTGGCCCATGCGGAACAGTGCCAGCAGCACGATGGCGGTAGTACCCAGCGATTCGTAGCTTGGCAGGAAGGCAATACCTGCGGTGGAAACACCCATCACCATCAGCGCCAGGGTGAGCTTTGTCTCGCGTTTGAAGTGGTGTTGCACTGCCATAAACGCCACAGTGCCTATCGGGCGGGCAATAAACGCTAGCGAGAAAATGGCGAAAGCGTATAGTGTTCCGTCAAGCCGGCTGTAGTTTGGGAAGAAAACCGACGGAAATACCAATGCCGAAGCAATGGCATAAACGAAGAAGTCGAAGTATTCGGATGCGCGGCCGATCACCACGCCGATTGCTATTTCGCCTGGGGAAATATGTCCATCCCTGGCATTGATGTTACGGGCGCCCTGGCTGGTCTGGGGTTGTTCGTGGACGCCAGCTTGGACGCCATTCAGTGTAGTCGTGTTGGCCATGGTCTCGTCTCGTGTTAGTTAATAATTATCACGCGCCTCCATGACCGGTAGGACAAAGTGTCCAATAGCATGAAGCACCCGTGATTGGTACAGTAGCATGTTATCCATCATTAGTAACGAAAATTACCGCATGATTCCTCCTATCGTTCGCCGTGGACTCTTCCTCGCACCGTTGTTGTGGCTAGCTGGCTGCAACACGGTTGTGTTGAACCCGTCCGGAGATATCGCTGCACAGCAAGCTGATCTGGTTGTCATTTCAACCTTGCTGATGTTGTTGATCATCGTACCTGTTATGTTTTTGATCTGTCTGTTCGCTTGGCGCTATAGGAAGGCAAATACTTCCGCTAAATACGAGCCGAACTGGGATCACTCGACCAAGCTCGAGCTGCTGATCTGGGGCGCACCGCTCTTGATCATCATCGTGCTGGGCGCCATCACGTGGATTTATACCCACTTGCTGGACCCGTATCGTCCGCTGTCGCGCATCGACCATGAGCGTCCGCTGGCCGCCAACGTCAAACCGCTCGAAGTACAGGTGGTGGCGCTGGACTGGAAGTGGATGTTCATTTATCCGGAGCAGGGCATCGCCACCGTGAACGAGCTGTACACCCCGATCGACGTGCCGGTGCGCTTCAAGCTGACCTCGTCAACCGTGATGAACGCGTTCTACATTCCGGCGATGGCAGGCATGATTTACAGCATGCCTTCGATGCAGACGGAACTGAACGCGGTGATGAACAAGGTGGGCGTGTACGACGGCTTCTCGGCCAACTACAGCGGCGCCGGCTTCTCGCAGATGCGCTTCAAGTACCACGGCGTGACGCAAGCCGACTTCGACGCCTGGGTTGCCAAGACCAAGGCCTCCGGTGGTGGCGAGCTGAACCGAGCAGAATTCATCGCGCTCGACAAGCCGACCATCAAGCACCCGATCATGCACTTCGCCTCCGTGGAAAAGGGCCTGTTTGACCGTGTTGTCAACCGTTGCGTTGTCGACGGTACCGTGTGCATGAACGAGCAGATGCATAGCGACGCCAAACGCGTCAAGGCCGCCGTCGTCGCCAAGCAGCTGGAAGCAGAAGTTTGCGAAACCGACGTCGCCACCGCTGCGGTTGCCGCACCAACTATCCGTAAAGAATGACCTATGTCTGATACCACTCTCAATCCATCAACTTCGTTGATCATGGGTAAGTTGTCGTTGGCGGCGATCCCGTACCACGAGCCTATCCTGATCGGCACCTTCGCGGGCGTAGCGCTGGGCGGCATCGTGTTCCTGGCCCTCATGTTCAAGTTCAACCTGTGGGGCACCCTGTGGCGCAACTGGATTACCAGTATCGACCACAAACGCATCGGCATCATGTACATGGTGCTCGGTATCATCATGCTGTTGCGCGGCTTTGCCGACGCCATCATGATGCGCGCGCAACAGGCCATGGCCTTTGGCGACAATCCCGGCTTCCTGCCGCCGCACCACTACGACCAGGTGTTTACGGCCCACGGCACGATCATGATTTTCTTCGTGGCCATGCCCCTGGTAACCGGCCTGATGAACTACGTGGTGCCGCTGCAAATCGGCGCGCGCGACGTGGCCTTCCCGTTCCTGAACAACTTCTCGTTCTGGATGACCACCTTCGGCGCGATGCTGACCATGGCGTCGCTGTTCATCGGTGAATTCGCCAAGACCGGCTGGCTGGCGTTCCCGCCACTGTCGGG
>NZ_LROM01000125.1 GCF_001758785.1 Duganella phyllosphaerae | reverse complement strand
CCCAGCTGCCACTGCATCAAGCCGAGCGCCACGCCGGCCAGCGCCGCTGCGCTCAATGCGGTAGCGGCGGGGACCAGCAGGCGCAGGTAGAGCGACTCGAGCGCATCGATGTCGGCAGTGAGGCGGAACAGCAATTTGGCAGGGCTGCGCAGCAGGCGGCTGGCGGCATCGGGACGCGACCAGCCGCGGAACAGCCGCACCCGCAATTGGGCCAACGCGCCGAAGGTCGCGTCGTGCGTGACCAGCCGTTCGGCGTAACGGGTACCGGTGCGGCCCAGCGCCAGCAGGCGGATGCCGGCCGATGGGGCGAACACATCGAACATGAAGGCGGTCGAGGCGCTCATGCCGGCAATCGCCGTGGCGGTGATGAACCAGCCGGACAGGCCAAGCAAGGCCATGCCGCCCAGCGTGGTCAACGCCGCCAGCGCGGCGCCCAGCAGCAGGCGCCTCGGTTCCGCCAGCAGCAGCTGGCGCAGCGCGGTGTGTGGGGCGGCCTTCATGCAATACTCCTTTGCGGCGTGGTGCGCGCGGACAGGTCGATGGCGCGGTGCAGACGCGCGGCCAGTACCGGGTCGTGAGTGGCGACCAGCAGGGTCTTGCCCCTGGCCAGCGCCAGCAGGGCGTCGGTCACGCGGGCGGCGGTTTCGCTGTCGAGATGCGCGGTCGGTTCGTCCACCAGCAGCAGGTCGGCGTGCGGCCACACGGCCACTCGCGCCAGTGCCAGGCGCACGGCTTCGCCCCCGGACAGGCCGTGGCCGCCGTCGGCCAGCATCACGCCGGGCTGCGCTTGCGCCACGGCGCCCAGTTCGGCCAGGTGCAACGCATCGGAGACCGCCAGGCTGGCATCGACCGGACGGCCGAGGGTGATATTGTCTGACACCGAGGCGGAAAACACGTGCGGGCGCTGCCCCATCCAGGCCATGCGCCGGCGCAGCGTGGCGGCGCTTTGCTCGGCCAGATCAACGCCGCCGATGCGGATGGCGCCGCCGTCGGCCGGCAGCAGGCCTGCCAGCAGCACCAGCAAGGTCGTCTTGCCGGCGCCGCTCGCGCCCAGCAGGGCCACGTGTTCGCCGGGGCGCACGGTGAGGGAAAAGCCGTCGAACAGCGCTTGCTCGCCGGCGTGGGCGAACTGCAGGGCGCAGACCTCGACTGCTGGCGCCGACCTTGCTGGAAGACCGTTGATCGCGGTGCGCGCAGATTGGCTGGCCGCGCCCGAGCCGGCGCGCGCACCAGTGCCAACAGCAGAGCCAACAGCAGAGCCGACAGCGGTGCTAACGGTGGCGCTAACGGCGGCGGCTGCACCGTTGGCGTCCCCGATCAGCATCACGCCATCGGCCGCCAGGTCGCGCAAGCCGGCCAGCCCCGCCTCCCCGGCCGCCTTGTCATGCCACACCGCAGCCAGCTCGCGCAATGGTTCGAAAAACGCCGGCGCCAGCAGCAGGATGAACAGCCCCTGTCCCAGCGTCAGCTGTGCACCCCAGGCGCCGACATCCAGGGTGCCCAGCAGCGAGAAGCCGATATACACGGCCACCATCGCCACCCCCAGCGCCGAGAACAGCTCCAGCACCGCCGACGACAAAAACGCAATGCGCAGCACGGCCATGGTGCGGCGGCGCAGCGACTGCGCGGTATCGCCCAGGCGGGTGGCGGTGGCGTCCACCGCGTCCAGCGCGCGCAAGGTCGCCAGGCCGCGCAGGCGGTCGAGCAGGAAAGCGTTCATGCCGCCCAGCTCCACCATGTGGGCGCGACTGGCCGCTTGTGCGCCCATGCCCACCAGCGCCATGAACACCGGTATCAGGGGCGCTGCCACCAGCAGCACCAGCGCAGCGATCCACGACAACGGCGCGATGGCGGCCAGGATCGCCAGCGGCGCCAGCACGGCCTTCCAGCGCGCGGGCTGGAAGCGCACCAGGTAAGGCACCACGGCTTCGGCCTGCTCGGCCAGTACGCTGGCGGCCTGCCCCGACCGGGCGCGGTCGCGGTCCAGCGGCGAACGGCGCGCCAGCGCTGCGATTGCGCCAGCGCGCAGCGCCGACAAATGGCTGCGCGCCGCAGCGTACATCGTGCGCGCGCCCCAGGCCTCGGCCAGCGCGCGCAGCACGCCCAGCACCAGGATGACCGCTGCCGGCAGCAGCGCGGCACGCCAGCCATTACCTGCCACCATGCCCTGTACCGCCCACGCCAGCAGCGTCGCCTGCGGCAACCACGCGAGGGCGGCGGCGCCCTGCACCATCGCGGGCAGACGGGGAACGACGAACACCGGCGGGGAAACACTTGCGGAAGACATGATAAACATCCTGTAATTACTGAGTTTTCAGAAATTCTTGTAAATTCGATTTTTAGTATAATACGTTGAAACGATGATGTACATCACTTTTAAACACGGAGACGTCCACCATGCCCAATACTCCAGCCGCACCGACGCCAAACAACTTCCAGATGACGCCACTGGCCCAGGGCTTCATCAGCCACTTCGGCGAGATGGGCAGCCGCTGGGGATTCAACCGCACGGTGGGACAGGTGTATGCGCTGCTGTTCGTGTCCGAGCAGCCGCTGCACGCGGACGAAATCGCCGAGCACCTGGCGTTCTCGCGGTCGAACGTCAGCATCGGTCTGAAGGAATTGCAAGGCTGGGGCTTGATACGGCAGACGCGCCTGCCGGGCGACCGGCGCGAGTATTTTTCATCGCTGGGCGATGTCTGGCAGATTTTCAAGGTGGTGGCGGCCGAGCGGCGCCGGCGCGAAGTGGCGCCCACGCTGACCGTGTTGCGCGAATCGCTGATGGCGCCGGCGGACGAGCCTGGCGACCGCTACGCCCAGCAGCGCATGCGCGAGATGTACGAACTGGTGGACCTGGCCAACACCTGGTTCGAGGAGATGCAGCACCTGTCGCCCGAGTCACTGGCGCAGCTGATGAAGATGGGCGCCAAGGTGCAAAAGCTCCTCAGCACCAAGGACCGCCTGCTGGGCGGTAAGGCCAAATCCTCCTGAACTACTAGCGGAAGCCTTCGAAAGCCACCTTCAGCATGTGGCGCACAATGTCGTCGTTGGACATCTTGCTGTACTTTTGCAGGTACTCCACCGCCGGATCACAGGTGCGCGCGTAGTAGCTGAACAGGATCACGTCGGTGGGCAGGTCGCGGCTCAGCAGCCCCTGCTCCTGCGCCTGTTCCACCATGGCCTCGAGCTGGCGATTGAGTTTCCTCACGCGCAGCATGTACTTCAGATTACGCATCAACATCTCGCGCACGTGGGCGCTGGTCGAGGGCAGAAACGGCAGGCCGCCGTCCAGGCGCACCCGCAGCGCCCACTCGAGCAGCGCCGATAATTTTTGCAACGGACCGAGGTTGGCGTCCAGCGCCGCCACGTAGTCGAGCGCGCCTTCCAGCAGGCGTATCAACGCCTCCCCTACCAGCTCCTCCTTCGACTTAAAGTGCTTGTACAGGCTCGGCTTGGAGATGCCGACCGCGCCCGCGATGTCGTCCATGGTCATCAAGTCATAGCCCTTGTTGCTCAGCACAACCGTCGCGACATCGAGAATGGCCTGCTCGCGCAGCTTAAATGCCTGATTTTTAAAGCTTATTTTCGGAAAGATACTCATGAGTTAAATTTCGCTACTAATCAGTAGCGTTTATGATTGATTGGTAGTAATATTATCACGCAGGTAGAAACACGGTCGCGATATTGACAACAATCATATACATACATGACTCCAACACGCCAACGCATCGCCGTCATCGGCGCCGGTATATCCGGCCTGGGCAGCGCCTATTTTCTCAACCGCCAGCACGACGTGGTGCTGTTCGAAGCGGGCGGCTACCTCGGTGGCCATAGCAACACGGTGGACGTCACGCTCGAGGGCAGCACCTGCGGCGTCGATACCGGCTTCCTGGTTTTCAATGAACGCACCTACCCCAACCTGATCGCCCTGTTCGAGGAACTGGGCGTGGCCAGCATCGCCAGCGACATGTCGTTCGGCGTGTCGATGGACGATGGCGCCATGGAGTGGGCGGGCACCAGTCTCGACACCGTGTTCGCCCAGCGCGCGCACCTGTTGTCGCCATCGTTCCTCGGCATGATCAAGGACATCCTGCACTTCAACCGCCATGCCGACGCCTACCTGGCGCAGTGCCTGCAAACCCCGGTCACGCTTGGTGCGCTGCTGCGGCAGCATGGCTATGGCGAGCGTTTTCGCGAAGCCTACATGCTGCCGATGGCCGCCGCCATCTGGTCCAGTTCACCGCGCGACATCCTCGATTTTCCGGCCGCGACCTTTCTGCGCTTTTGCCTGAACCACGGCCTGCTGCAAGTAAACGACCGCCCGCAATGGCGCACTGTGGCCGGCGGCTCGCGCAACTACGTGGCCAAGATGGCCGCCACCCTGCCCGAGCGCCGCGTGGCCAGTGCGGTGGGCGGGGTGAGGCGTGAAAACGGTCAACTGGTGGTTTCCAGCAGTGCCGGCGACGAAGTCTTCGACGCCGTGGTCTTCGCCACCCACGCCCCCACCACGCTGGAACTGCTGCTCGACGCCGACGCGGACGAGCGGGCCATCCTGGGCGGGGTGCGCTACCAGCCCAACCGCGCCTGGCTGCACACCGATGTGCGCCTGATGCCGCGCCGGCGCAAGGTGTGGTCGGCCTGGAATTACCTGTCGAGCCCCGCGCAGGACGGCCAGCGCCCGGTGTGCGTGACCTACTGGCTCAACCAGCTGCAGGACCTGCCGTTCGAGACGCCGGTGCTGGTTACGCTCAATCCGCACAGGCCGCCCGCGCCGGAAACGGTGCACGCCAGCTTCGACTACGAACACCCGATCATGGATCAATCCACCATCGCCGCCCAGCAGCAACTGCCGAGCATCCAGGGCAAGGACGGCATCTGGTATGCCGGCGCCTGGACCGGTTACGGCTTCCACGAGGACGGCCTGAAGTCGGCGCTGCGCGTGGCGGTCGCCTTCGACGTGGCGCCCGACTGGATGGTGCTGCCGTGACGCTCTCTGTTACAGCGCCGGCGGCGCAGCTGGTGCACGGCCAGGTGATGCACGAGCGCCTGCGCCCGGCGCGCAACCGCTTCGTCTACCCGGTATGCTACGTGCGCCTGAACCTGGCACGGCTCGATGCCGATGCCGGCGCGCTCACCAGCCGCTGGTTCGGCGTGGATTGCTGGCGGCCGCTGTCGCTGCGCACCCGCGACTACGGCCCCCGCGACGGCGCCAGCCTCGACGCCTGGATGCGCGCGCTGCTGCGCGAACACGACATCGATGCAGACGGCGAAATCTGGCTGCAAACTTTTCCGCGCGTGGTCGGCTATGTATTCAATCCGGTCAGCTTCTGGCAGTGCTACGACGCCGCCGGACGCCTGGCCGCCGTGCTGGCCGAAGTGAACAGCACCTTCGGCGAAACCCATCGCTACCTGCTGCGCATGGCGACGACCGGCCCCCATGCCGGCACGGCGATCGCCACCAAGCTGCTGCACGTTTCACCATTTTGCGAAGTGAAGGGCGAATACCGCTTCCGCTTCCGGCTCGGCGAGCTGGCGCAGCACACCGCCATCGACTACCACGACGACGAGGGCCTGCTCCTGAAGACCGCCGTCAGCGGCCGACCGGTGCCGCTCACCGCCGCCGCCGCCCGCCGCGCCCTGCTGCGCTATCCGCTGCTGGGCGTGGCCATCGTCGCCCGCATTCATTGGCAAGCGCTGCGCCTGTGGCGCAAGCGCGTGCCCTTTTTCAGCAAGCCGCCCGCGCGGCTGCCCGACACCACCGTACACCAGGAGACCGCCCGATGACCACCACCGTGACGACCCCGCCGTTGGCGGCGCCCGCAGGGGCCCGCATGTTCCTGAAATTATTGGCGCGCATCCGCCGCGGCCACCTGGAACTGATCACGCCCGACGGCGCGCGCATGGTCTTCGGTAACGCCCACGACACCGAGGGCGCCGCGCTGCACGTTCACGACTGGCGCGCCTGCCAGCGCATCCTGGCCGCTGGCGACATCGGCTTTGCCGAAGCCTACGCCGCCGGCTGGGCCGATACGCCCGACCTCACGGCCCTGATGCGGCTGGCCCTGCGCAACGAGGCGGCATTGGACCAGATGCTGTTCGGCGGCGCCCTGGCGCGCTGCTGGTATCGCCTGCGCCACTGGCTGCGGCCGAACAGCCGCAAGGGCAGCGCACGCAACATCCACGCCCACTACGACATCGGCAACGATTTTTACCAGCTGTGGCTGGACTCAACCTGGACCTATTCCAGCGCGATCTTTGCCGGCGACTATAGCCAGGCACTGGAAAGCGCCCAACTGCGCAAGTACCAGCGCATCATCGACACGCTGCAACTGCGCGCCGGCCACCGCGTGCTGGAAATCGGCTGCGGCTGGGGAGGATTTGCGGTGCACGCGGCGCAGCAAGGCATACAAGTGCACGGCGTGACGATCTCGCCCTCGCAGCTGGAGGTGGCGCACCAGCGCATCGCCGCGCTCAAGCTGGGCGACCTGGCGCAGCTCGAACTGCGCGACTACCGCGACCTCGATGGCCAGTACGACGCCGTGGTCTCGATCGAGATGTTCGAGGCGGTGGGCGAGCGTTACTGGGCCGGCTATTTCGAGACCGTGGCGGCGCGCCTGGCGCCCGGTGGCCGCGCGCTGGTGCAGTCGATCACCATCGGCGAAGAATTTTTCCCGCGCTACCGCAGCAGCGCCGATTTCATCCAGCAGTACATCTTCCCCGGCGGCATGCTGCCCAGCGTGGAGCGCTTCGAGCGCCACGCCGCGCGCGCCGGCCTGCAGCCGCAGGAGCGCTACGCCTTCGGCCCCGACTACGCCGAGACGCTGCGCCGCTGGGACGCCGACTGCCGCGCCAAGCGTCCGGCCATCGACGCGCAAGGCTACGACCAGCGCTTCATGCGCATCTGGCATATGTACCTGGCGTATTGCGAGGCAGCGTTCGACGAGGGACGCACCGACGTGGTCCAGTTCCTGCTGAAAAAGGCCTGAGCCCATGAAGCCCTCGAGCATCGGCGTGCTGCGCGCCCTGGTCCTGACCGCCGTGCTGGCCAGCGGCTGGTGCAGCGCCGCCACCTGGCGCGACGACCTGCCGCAGGCGCAGGCAATGGGCGGCGGCGAGATGCGCTTCCTCGGTTTTCGGATTTACCACGCCACCTTGTGGGCCGATCAAAAGCCGTTCCAGCCAGGCCGCGCCTTCGCGCTGCAACTGACCTACCACCGCAGCATCGCGCGCGACCGCCTGGTGCAGACCAGCATCGACGAGATCCGCCGCATCAGCCGCCCCGCCATCGACACTGCCACGCTGGCGCGCTGGGAAACCGCGCTGCGCGGCGCCATGGTCGATGTGGCCGAAGGCGACCAACTGATCGGCGTGTACGTGCCGGAACGCGGCATGCGCCTGTACAGCGAACAGAAACTGCTGGCCGATATCGACGACCCAGCGCTGGCGCGCGCCTTCTTCGCGATCTGGCTCGACCCGGCCACGCGCGACCAGGGCTTGCGCCGCCAGTTATTGGGACAGCCGTGAGCCAGCACACGTCCCAGTGGCGCTATGCGGCCTATGGCCTGGCCGGCCTGCCGCTGGCCATGTCGGCGCTGCCGGTGTACGTGCAGGTGCCGGCCTATTACACCTCGGTGCATGGCATGTCGCTGGCCACGCTGGGCTGGATCCTGTTTGCCGCGCGCCTGGTCGATACCGTGCAGGATCCGCTGCTGGGCCACGCCATCGACCGTCTGCACGGCGGCATCGCCCGCTGGATGGCGCCGGCCGCGCTGCTGCTGGCGTTGTCGTTCGCCGGCCTGTGGCTGCCGCCGATGGCTGGCGTCTCGAGCGGCTGGTGGCTGGCGGCCATGCTGGTACTGGTGTACACCGCGCACAGCATGGTCAACATCGCCTACCTGGCCTGGGGTGCACGCATCGGCGGCCATGACAACAAGCCGGCGCAACTGGCCGCCGCCGGCTGGCGCGAAGGTGCGGGGCTGGTGGGCGTGATGCTGGCCAGCGTGATCCCGGCGGCGATCCTGCAAGGCGATCCGGCTCGCGCACCAGCCGACATGCTGCTGTTCAGCGCCCTGTTCGGCGGTTTGCTGCTGCTGGCGATGCTGGCCCTGCTGCGCGCGGCGCCAGCCTGGCCACAACCGGTGCAGGCCGCAGCCGACTGGCGCGCGGCGCTGCGCCGCATGGCCGCCAACCAGGGCTTTCGCCGCCTGCTGGCACCGTATTTTCTGAATGCGTTGTCGGTATCGCTGCCGGCCACGCTGGCGCTGTTTTTCATCAACGACCGCCTGCAGGCGGGCGCCATGGCCGGGCCGTTCCTGGCCTGTTACTTCGCTGCGGCCGCCTGCGGCCTGCCGCTGTGGACCCGGCTGGCCGCGCGCATCGGCCCCGCCGCCTGCTGGCGGCTGGGCATGGTGCTGGCGGTACTGGGCTTTGCCGGCGCCAGCCTGCTCGGCCCCGGCGACACCTGGCCTTACCTGGCCGTGTGTATCGCCGCCGGCGCCGCGCTGGGGGCCGACCTGGCCATGCCGCCGGTACTGCTGGCGCGCCTGATCGACACCGGCGAATCGACCGGCATCTACTACGGCACCCTTACCCTGCTGGGCAAGCTGGCGCTGGCCTTGTCCGGGCTGGCGTTGCCGGTACTGGCGTGGCTCGGTTATCGGCCCGGCGTGGCCGAACACACGCTGGCGCTGGCGCTGGTCTACGCGGGCGTGCCTTGCTTGCTCAAGCTGCTGGCATTGTATTCATTGAAATCGCTGTCGCGGCTCGCACCGCCCCTTCCTTCATCATCACGGAGCATCCCATGAAAAAACCGCTGATCGCCGCATCGCTGGCGGCCCTGCTGGCCGGCTCCCTGGCCGGCTGCGCCGGTCCCGATGTGCAGCACTACAAGAACGTGGCGCCCAAGCTGGACGTGGCGCGCTACTTTGCCGGCACCACCGATGCCTGGGGCATGTTCCAGCGACGGAACGGCGAAGTGGTCAAGCGCTTCCATGTCACCATCACCGGCACCGGCGACGACCAGGCGTTTACGCTCGACGAACGATTCCGCTACGACGACGGCACCACGGAGCAGCGCGTGTGGAAACTGACCCGCGCGGCGGACGGCGGCTGGATCGGCCGCGCCGGCGACGTGCGCGGCGAGGCCAAAGGGGAAGTCGCCGGCAACGCGCTGCGCTGGCAGTACACCCTGATGCTGCCGGTGGACGGCACCACCTGGGCCATGAGCATGGACGACTGGATGTTCCTCATCGACGACTGCACCATGATCAACCGCGCCAGCATGAGCAAGTTGGGCGTGGAAGTGGGCCAGGTCACGCTGACCTTCAGGAGACGCGCATGCGCCCCCTGAACCGCTGCATTCCCGACTGGCGCGGACGGCGCGTGTGGGTGGTCGGCGCATCGAGCGGCATCGGCGCCGCGCTGGCAACCGAACTGCTGCAGCTGGGCGCCCGCGTGGCCGTCTCGGCGCGCCGCGCCGACCGCCTGCAGGCGCTGGCACAGGACCACGCCAGCGCCATCGTGGCGCCGTTCGACATCGTGGACATCGACGCCTGGGGAGCGCAGTATCGCGCCATCTGCGACCAGGCCGGCGGCGTCGACCTGATCGTATTTTGCGCGGCCGACTACCAGCCCGAACGCAGCTGGGAAGTGACCGCCGCCGGCGCCGCGCACACGCTGGCCGTCAACTTGGGCAGCGTGTACACTGGCCTGGCAACCGTACTGCCCGACATGCTGGCGCGCGGCAGCGGCGGCGTGGCCATCGTGGCCAGCGTGGCCGGCTACCTGGGTTTGCCCAACGCCAGCGTGTACGGTCCCGGCAAGGCGGCGCTGATCAACCTGGCCGAGTTGCTGTACCTGGACCTGCATCCACGCGGACTCGATGTGTACCTGGTCAATCCGGGCTTCGTGCAAACCTCGCTCACGGCCAAGAACGATTTCCCCATGCCGGCGCTGCAAACGCCGCAGGCGGCAGCGCAGGCGATCCGGCGCGGACTGGCGCGGGGCGCATTCGAAATCCACTTCCCCAAGCGTTTCACGTGGGCGATAAAACTGGTGCGCATGCTGCCCTACCGGCTGCGCTTTGCCATGATGGCCAACCTGCTCAAACCGCAATGACCGTCCTCGAACCTCTGCTGCAATGGTACGCCGCGATCACCCCGCAAACGATCGCGCGCGCCGCCGAATTTTATGCCGCCGACGCGCACTTTCGCGACCCGTTCAACGACGTGCGCGGCGTGCCGGCCATCGAAACCATTTTTCGCCACATGTTCGCCTCTACCGAGCAGCCGCGCTTCGTCATCATCGAGCGCATCGCCCAGGGCGACCAGGCTTTCGTGACGTGGCGTTTCCTGTTTACGCTGCGCGGGGCGGAGTACCAGGTGGAAGGCGGCAGCCACCTGCGCTTCAACGCGCAGGGACTGGTAATCGAACACCGCGACTACTGGGACGCCGCAGAAGAACTGCTGCAAAAACTGCCGCTGATCGGCGCCCCTATCCGCTGGCTGCGCGGCCGCTTCAAGGCAGGCTGACACGCTTGCGCATCTTGGTGAAAGCGAGCGATCTGCCATCGATTCTGAACATGTCGGCCAATCGGTTCGATAGTGTAGGCAATGCTCATTGCGTGTACAGTTTCTTGGTCATGAAGATGCGGCTGACGCCTTCCTGCTCGGACGCGATCTCACCGAACCGTGTCCAGCCATTTTTCTCGTAAAAGCCGGGCGCCTGGAAGCTGATGGTGTACAGCACAGCGGAGCGGCAACCGCGCGCCCGCGCCTCGGCTTCGAATGCATCGAGCACCTTGGTTCCGAGGCCTGCGCCGCGTGATGTCTCGGGAAGATGAAAAAGATCCAGGAAAGCCAGGCCCAGCGAAGTTCTACCCATGGCACCGCCCAGAACCTCGCCGGTCTCGGGATGCTGGACGATGACATTCAACGGCCGCCGATCAGTGGCGCCACACGCCGCCTGGTTGAAATTATCCAGACCGGCGCCCAGGATTTTCTCGAATTCGGCGTTTTCGGTATCGCCGACAACAATAAGATTTTCTTTCAAGTCAGTTCCTTTTGACGGTTGCAGCCTGCCCCGCCCGCAACAGTGGATACGGATTGATCGCGCCGCCCATATCGTACACGCCATAGTGCAGGTGCGGCGGCGTGCCTTTGGCATTGCCCGTATCGCCTACGTAGCCCAGTACCCGACCGGCCTCGATGCGCATGCCGGCTTCCACGTCCGCGTAGCGATCGAGGTGGGCATAATAATGGCGCTGGCCGCCCGGCCCCATCACCCACACCACCTGGCCACCGAGGCGATTGGTGCCAACGCGCGCGACGATGCCTTCGGTGGTCGACAGCACGGGCGTGCCGCGCCTGGCGAAAATATCGATGCCCTCGTGCTTGCGCCCTTCGCTGCGTGCTCCGCCCCAGGTATCGCGCAAGGCGCGCGGCTTGACGCCTTCGACCGGCACCGGCAGCGTGGTGGGCTTGTCCATCGCAGCCAGGCGCACCGTGTACATGGCGCGCTCGATGCCTGGTCCAAGGAACACGTAGCCCAGGATAACGACCACCAGGACGACCAGGATACTTAAAAATATTCGAATAGCCCTCATTGTTGGCTAACTGTCATTCCGGACTCCATCCCCTACCCCCGCCAAACCCCGCAAAGAACCCCGCCCGGGTACTGTAAGCAGTCCTGGCCTGCTGCGCATCGAGCACCCGGCCATGCTGGCGCATGCTCGTGTCGAGCGGTTTGCCGTCGATATCCATGCTGCCGTATTCACGCCAGCCGGCAATGGCTGTTGCCTGCGCCGGGTTGGGCGCCGGCTGCTTGGCGTTCGGTCCGGCCCAGCCGGCGGGTGCGATGTGGGGACCCATGCGGCAGTTGATGAAGGCGACGTGGTCCCAGGTGGCGGCGTAGCCGGGGCTGCGGGCCAGCCAGGTGGCGCCGGCCGGGACGTCGTTGCCGGTCGGGCCGGGGCCGTGGGTCAGGCGGCTGTTGACGAACATGAAGCCCTTGTCCTGCGCAGCGAGCGTGCGCGCCTGCAGCAGGTAGCCGCCGCTTTTACCATTGCCGCTATCGCCGACGGTGCGCAATTCGCTGTCTTCGAACAGCGCGGCGCGGTTGTTGCCCCAGATGTAGTCCACGTTGCCGGCGATGAGCGAGCGGTAGAACCACGAATAGCCGCGCACCTGCACCGTATCCTGCTCGCTGTACAAGCTGGCGTTTTTGACGATGAGCCGCCCTTCGCTGTTGAAGAACAGCGCCTCGGCCTGGCCGCCGGTGGGCGAGGCGCGCAAGGCGCTGTTGCGCAGCGTTAGGCCGTCGATGGTCACCAGGTCGGCATCTTCGATCAGGAACAATGCCCGGCCGCCGGTGATGCCGGGCGAGCGTGCGTCCTGCGCCGTGCCGGACCCGGGATTCACGCCGTCGCTGTTGGCGGCGTCGATTACCACGCCGTCGCGGCTCTGGCCGCGCAGGGTGAGGTTGTCCTTGCCGCGCAAGTACAGCAGCTCCTGGTAACGGCCAGCGCGGATGGTGACGGTGACCGGCGCCGTGCGCGCGGTGTGCTGCATGGCGTAATTGAGTGCGCCCTGCACCGTGCGGAAGTCAGCCGCGCCGTCGTCGTCCACCACCATGTCTTGGGCGCCCTGTAGCAAGGCGGCGCGGGTAGTAAAAGTCCAGCCCTGCTCTTTGGTGACACCGGCAAACGCCACGCCGCCGATGGCGCCAAGCAGCATGCCGTCATCGACCGTCACGCGGTACTGCTCGCCCGGCGCCAGCCTGGCGTTGTGCATGTGGATGATGGCGTCGCGCCCTTCGATGGCGACCGGCTGCCAGCGCACGGCGCGCCGCAACGGCTGGCCGGCGTAACCGAGCGAGTCAAACTCGCCGCCGGTGCGGACGGTGTCCACCAGCGCGCCGTCGCGCACGCGGTAGACGCGAATGGCGCCGCCAGACTCTCCCAGCGTGGGCGCCTGATCGAAGCGCAGCCGCAGCGGCGTATCGAACGGTACTTGATGCTCGCCTATCGCTGGCGTGATGGCGCCAGCCAGCTTGACCTCGGAACGACGCGCCGGACTGGCAGCAAGCACCCTTACCTCCAGCACCGATTGCACATTGGGGTTCTGCGGGTCGGCAAGAGTGACCGTGGTGACACCGGCTGCGCGCGGCGCCAGTACCACCGCGCCATCGGTCACCGTTGCCGTCACCAGCGACGGTTGCGCAGCCGTGGCGGTGAAGCGAAGCGCTTGCGCGCCGTTGGCCGGCGCGGCGATGGCGGCGTCCTGCAGAGCGCTTGGAGTGAGATAACCGGCCGGGGAGACCGGCGCGTTGGCGTTGGCGGTCGCTGTCGTTGCCGCGCCTGCATTGGCAGCCACACGATAAGCACCCAACGCGCTCACCGGCAGTGCCAGCGGTGCATCCCCCACCGACAACTGCACCCGCTGCGGCGCGCGCGCGAGCGCCAGCCTGGCCGGCTTGTCGATGGCGGCGCCGGTCACCGGCACGCTCATCTCGAACGCCGTTCCCTGCGCCACCACGCCGTAGCTGCCCGCCTGCGCCAGCGCGCCGTCGATCACGCTGGTGATCCGTTCGCCGTCGAGATACGCGGTGAGGCTGCTGCCGGCCATCTCGAGCCGCACCGTGTAAAACCGCCCATCCGCTGCAGCTGCGCGGTTGAACTGTTTGAGGCGGGTGAGACGGCCGTCCTGCATGCGCACGATCTCGATCTGCATGCGTCCGTTGGCATCCTGCCAGGCCAGGCCGGCGCCGTACCAGTTGCCGTCATCCTGGTAGCGGCCCACCACGTAGGCGCGGCCATCGGCGCCCGACGATGCCAATGGCCGCAGCCGGGCTTCAACGTAGGCATCAGCGGCGCCGGCGCCGGCAATGCGTACCGGCGCATCGGCTTCAATCCGCGTGGGCGCACCGGTATCCGCAGCGCCAGCGTGGGCAACGACAGGCGCCAACACAGCCAGCGCCAGCAGGGCTTTCAATAACATCGCGTCTCCATGGTTTTCGAATCACTTGTGCGGTCATTCTAAACCATGCGTCGTCAGTGACGAATGCCCTGCCGCTTCAAGAATGCCAGCAGCGGTCCCGGCTCGTCGGTCTGGATGGTATCCACGCCGGCGCCGATCAGATCGCCCCATGCCCGGCCCGACGTGCGCAGCGCTTCCAGGTCGCCGCCCATGCCGATCACGCTGATCACGCCCACCGACGTCAGCGTGTTGGCCCACAGCCGGACCCCGCCCGCTGCCGCCAGCTTGCGCACCGGCGCCAACTGCTCGCGCGGCAGGAACACCAGCTCCACCCCTGCCGGCCGCCGCTGCGCCGCCAATTGGCGCGTCACCACCTGCGCGGCACTGGCGCCCTCGCCCTTGCCGGTCCACGCGCCCACGATCGGCATGTACGGCACCGCTGCAAAGGCCGGATCGTCGGCGCCCACGCCCGCTGCGTCGAGGTTCACGAAACTCTTCACCAGCACGTAACGCGCCATGCCGTGCGCGGTCGCTTCCGCAATGGTCTGGGCGTAGATGTCGTCGTCCTTGATGTCGAGGTTGATCATGATGCGGCCCCTGGCAGCGGCCAGCATCTGCGCCAGCGTGGACAGGTGCTCGTCGGTGAGCTCCGGCGACATCTGCGCGCCCATGTTTTGCTTCAGGCGCAGCGCCTGCAACTGCGCCAGGGTCAGGTCGGCCACCTTGCCGCGGCCATCGGTCGTTCGGTCGACCGTGGCGTCGTGGATCACCACCAGCGCACCATCGGCGCTGCGGCGCACGTCGAGCTCCATCATGTCCACGCCCAGGCGCACGCAGTGTTCCAGGGCGGCCAGCGAATTCTCGGGCGCCGCCGCCAGCTTCTGCTGCGGCGAGGCGTTGTGGCAGCCCCGGTGCGCCACGATGAACACGCCGGCGGACGGCTGGTCGAACTTGCGGCGGATCGTATCCGCGTGATCGGCAGCCATGGCGGGCTGCGTTCCAGCCAGCAGCAGCGCCGCGTACCATACCTTCAAATAGCGGCCCATGTTAAAACTCCGGCGTGTAGCGCAAGCCCACCCACGCCACCTTCGGCACGGAATAGGTATCCTTGAGCAGGTTCATCGACGGTCCGGTGAGGCTGGTCATGCGCTTGCCGGTGACGTTCTGCACCTGGCCGAACAGGGTCAGCTCGCGCGTAAGCTTGTAGCTGGCCTGCAGGTCCACCTGCGAGCGCGGCGCCCAGTACAGGTCCTGCCAGGCGATATCCGGCACGATAGCGCGCAGCGCCTTGCCCTGGCGGTTGTACGCCGCGCGCAGTTCCAGTCCGGCGCTGGCATAGAACACGGTCAGGTTGGCGGTGCGGTCGGGCTGACCCACCAGGCGGTCGATGTCGCGTGCGGAGCCATCGGACCGGCGCACCGTCATCTTGCCATCGAGCGCGCTCCAGTTGGCGCTCAAGCCCATGTCGGCGATGAGCGGGTGGATCCAGCCCAGCGAGTTGACCACCGCACTCAGTTCCGCGCCCCGGATCGATGCCTTCGACGCATTGGCCGGCCGCGTGACCACCGCGTTCACATAGTTCACACCCTGGTAGGTGTAGCCCTGCGAGGCCTGGTTGAAGATCTCGTCCTTGATGTCCTTGTTGAACACCGCCACCGACAGCAGGCCCTTGGCCGCCTTCGGCAGGCGGTAGTTCAGTGCCAGGTCGGTGTTGGTGGACAGGCGCGGCTTGATGTCCGGGTTGCCCACCGTGACCGCCACACCGGTGGCGTTTGGATTGCCCGTGTCGCCGACGTTGGTGAAACTGATGGCGCTGCGCGCCGCGTAGGAATCGTAAGTGGGCCGGCCGATGGTCTGGCTGGCAGCAGCGCGCAGGTCGAGGTCCGCGCTGGCCTGCCACGTGGTTTGCAGCGACGGCAACAGGAAGTTGTAGCGCGACGACGTGGGCAGCGGCGTCCAGGCGCCGGCCACCAGCGCGCGGCCGGCGGTGTTGAGCAGGGTGCGGTCGTCGCGCAGGCCCACCAGGGTTTTCCACTGTTCGGTGTTGAAACTGACCTGGGCGTAAGCGCCCAGCGTGCGCTCGCGATGCTCGAAGTTGTCCTGGTTGCTGAACGCAGTCTGGTTGGTGGTGTTCAGGCCACCGGCCGCCCGCAGCGCCTCGATCTGGGCGCTGGCCGCCTGCGGGTCGATGGTGATCAGTCCCAGGCCATTCTGGCTGTAGCGCAGCGGTGCGGAAGGGCCGGTCACGCCAAGCAGAGTGAGCGCGGGCTGGCTGGTGTTCGGTTCCAGGTCGTTGCGATGAATATTGTAGCCAGGACGGTCCACGGTGTAAGCGGCGCCCACGGCAAAGCCCACGCCCGGCTGATCGAGTTCGCGCCGGTAGTCGGCGCGCACGTTGCCGATGGTGTCCTGCGCCGAGCGGCGGTAGTCGTCGCGGTAGTACAGCAGCTTGTAGTTGGACAGGTTGTTGTATGCCGCCGGCGAGACGTTGAACGAATGATTCAGATTGCTGGTGTCGTAGTCGAACGCGTATTCCGGCGTGGCGACGGGAATGGCGCCGCCGGTGCCGGGTGCGCTGTAGCTGGCATTGGTGCCGTACTTGATCATCCTGATCGGTTCACGGTAGGTAGCGCGCGAGACGTTGGCGCGCAGGCCCAGCGTCTCGTGGTCGGCGATCTGCCAATCGACACCGCTTTGCAGCAGCCGCGTTGCGCTGGTCATGTCCTGCTGCGAGTAGCCCACTTCGACGTCGCCGCCCGGATAGCGGCCGGACGTCGGCCCCTGGTTTTGCACGGTGAGCGTATTGCGCGGATCGATCAGGTTTTCGTTGCGCACCATCTGGTCGCGGAACTTGTAATAGCCGCCGGTGACAAAGCCATACACCGATTGCCATGGCTTCGCTTCGAGCTTGACGGTGAGGCCCAGGCGCGAGCGCTGGTCCTGCACATACCAGTACTTGTCCTGCTGCGGCACGGCATAGCCGTTGCCGAGGTTATTGCCACTGAGGCGGTTGCCGGCCGCGTCGTAAAAATTCTCGAACACGGTGTCGGTGGTCATGTGCGTGTCGGTGCTGGTATCGAGCTTCTGGTAGTTGGCCGCTACCACCATGCCGTACTGTTTAGCGTCGCCAAAGGTGAAGCTGCCGGTGGAGATCACGCGCTGGCCGATACGGTCCTGCGGCCGTGGGCGCGAACCGTCGCTGGCCGCCCCACCCGCTCCCTCGATGGTAAAGAACGGCCGGCCGCCGCGTTCGAAGGCGCTGCGCGTTTTGAGGTCGATGGCGCCGCCGATGGCGTTCGGTTCCTGGTCGGCGCCGAAGGTTTTGGACACCACCAGCTCGCTGATCATCGACGACGGCAGCAGGTCGAGCCGCACGCCGCGTCCGATCGAACCGAGATTGCCGTTCGGCGTACCCGGCGAGGCCAGGGGCGAGCCGTCGATGGTGACGTTGTTGTAGGCCGCACCCAGGCCGCGCAGCACCGGCGTGGCCGCCTCGTCGCGCGGGTGCTCATTGTCCAGCGTGGGCAGGACCGAGAGCCCCGGCACCCGGCGCAGCGTTTCGACGATGGTGTTGTCGGGCAGACCCTGCACCTCGTTGGCGCTGACCACGTCGGCGATGCCGCTGCGATCGAGCTTGCTCTCGATGGCTTTCAGGTAGGCGCGCTTGATGCCGGTGACGGTGACGACGGTGTCAGGCGTCGCCTGGTTATCGGCGTTGGCCGGCTGGGCCGCTTGCTGGGCGTGGGCGCCGGTCGCCATGGTCAGCGCCACGGCGGTAGGCGCCAGCAACCAGCGGTGTTTGGTCATGGTGTACTTCATGTTGTTCGATCCCCTTGCAGATGGTGCCGCGCCGGCTGGAATGCCTGCTGCGATCGGCATCGAGTGTAGGGTCGGCGCCGCTTGCCGGGGTGCGTTTCACGGTCAAATCTCACCGTGAAATACGCTGTCAAAACCGCTGTCTCAGCGCGGCGCCACGCGCGTGCCCAGCACCGCGATATCGGTGCTGCCATTGGCCTGCAACACGCATTGCAGCAGCACTTCGAAGTCGCCGATCGCGCCATTTTCCCGCTGCGCCCGGTGGATCAGGGGCCCGAGTTGCGCGGGATTCATCATGAACTCGATGGCGGCGTCGGTCCCGGCCGAGGTGGTACCGCCGATCAGCAGCGTGTGGCCGTCGCCGCTCAGGTTGCGTTTGAAGCCGATCAGCGCATAGCCGCGCCGCGCCGGGTCGCGTGAAGAGAACGGGTAACGCGGCCGTTCACCGCTGACGGGCCGGTCGTTCAGAATGAGAAAATCACCGGTTTCACTGTCCCAGTCGATGTGAAAATTGAACTGGTTGCGATACAGCGCCCACCAGGGATTGGAAGACTCGACGCCGACGAGGATGGTGTTGTCGTGCTTGAGGTCTGACAGTTTCACATCACGTGAAAAGCGCACGTGATACCGCTGCGGCGCGGCGGTGGCCAGCTTGCCCAGTTCCGCCGCCAGCGTCACCGACGACATGCCGGTGTACCGGCGTGCGTTGTAGCGTTCCACCTCCAGCGTTGGCGTGTCCGCCGCACCGGGACGGTTGGCGATGTAGTCGGCCAGCGGCACTGCGCGGCGCGTATCGCCCTGGTACATCACCAGGCCGTTGTCGGACACCACCAGCGTGGCATCGCGGTCGGCCGGCAGCATGGTGGCCCAGAACCGCGTACTCGCATCTTGCGCCGAACTGCTCGCTGCGTCATCGCGCGACTGCCACCACAGGATGGCCATGGCGGCCAGCACCAGCAGCATCAATGCGGGCATCAGCGCCGCCAGCCGCCAGTGATGCGCCGAAGGGACCGGGACATGCGTCGCTGGCGGCGGCGAAGAGGCAACAACGGATGCAGGCATTGGCTCCGGAGAAGCTGCCAGCGGCGCTAGAGGCACAAACACCGGCACATATGCGCCCCGTGGAATCGCGATGCGAAACGCTTCCGCACGGCCCTCGTCCTCGTAATACTGGTCGAGGCGCTGGCGCAGCAGCCGCGCCGTGCTGCGCACGATGGTGTCGTCGGAAGGGTTGTAATGGTCGGGGCGGCCGAAGACGGCCGTGCCAATGCGCTGCTCGGAGAGCTGTTTTTCCTGGCCGTCGAGGGTTGCGACGCAGACGTGGCGCAGAAAAGCCGTCAGCCGTCCGCTGCGCGAAAACGCCTGGCTGGCCAGGATGCGCGCCAGCGCGGCGGTGAACTCTTCCCGCTGCGCCGCCAGCCCACCCGGGCGCGATTGCGCGCCTGCGATTGCTTCCGTTGACATCCGCTTCCATCTCCAGCCGACCATGATCACCCACAGGCTAGCAGGCGATTGTGACAACAGCGTGAATTGGCGGGGGAATCCATAAATTCATTGATTAAAATGAATTTTGGCGATAACCTCGAATTCCTGCGATTGCCTGCCAAAGCGCGTAATGAAATCCGTAATTGAAAACGATGAAGTCTGCACCACCCAGCGCGCGGCCGAAATCCTCGGCGTCTCGGTCTCCTCGGTCCAGCAACTGGTGGAGTCGGGCGCCATCGACGCCTGGAAAACCCGTGGCGGCCACCGCCGCATTCCCATGGCAGCGGTACTGGCTTACAAGGGCCAGCCGGGCCGCGAGCGGGCCACCATCCTGGTCGTGGAAGACAATCCGATGCAGCGCATCCTGTACCAGAAGCACCTGGGCGCCTGGAACCTGACGGCGCAACTGGTATTTTGCGAGAACGGCTACCAGGCCTTGCTGGAAGTGGCCCGCCGCCAGCCCGACATCGTCGTCACCGACATCGTCATGGAAGGCATCGACGGCTATGAGCTGCTGAACACCATCGTCAACGACCCGCAACTGCGGCCCATGCACATTGCCGTCGTCTCGGCGCTCGGCGAATCGGATCTGGTGGCGCGCGGCGGTTTGCCGCCGGGCGTGGTCTTTTTCGGCAAGCCGGTCAACTACGACGAATTGCGCGGCTACCTGCGCGCCGGCTGCGCCAACTTCCTGCGGGCCGCCCGATGAGCCACTACCGTTACCAGAGCATCGACCCCACCGTGCTGATGGAGGCGGCCGGCGATCACGGCACCTTTATCACGCTGTCGCACACCTTCCTCGAACATGCGCCGGGATTGTTCTCGCGGCTGGAGCAGGCGTTCGCGCGGCGCGACTATCAGGCGATTGCCGCCAGCAGCCACGCGCTCAAGGGCATGGCGATGCTGATCGGCGCCGCCACGTTCTCGAGCGAACTGCAACGCCACGAGTCGGCCGCGCGCCAGGGCTGCGCGCTCGACGCCGCCCAGGCCGAACTGGCGCCGCTGCTTGCGCTGGTAATGCGCGAGGTCACCCAGAGCATCGTACGCGCGGTACCGCAGAACTGAGCCGCCGCGCGCCATGACCGTCGTCCGACGCCGCTGGAGCGCCCTCACCGCGCGCCGCGCCACCGTACTCGTGTGCGTGGTGCTGCTGGCCATGCTGGGCGCAACCACCGCGCTGGTGAGCTGGCGCCTGTACGTCCACGAAATCGCCGACTGGCGCGGCGAACTGGAAAACCTCACCCTCGTGCTGGCCGAGAACACCGCCCAGACCATGACCTCCACTTACCAGGTGCTCGACAGCATCGACGCGCTGGTGGCCGACGCCGCCGACAAAGCCGGCCCATCACCGACCGCGCGCCAGGCGGCACTCGGCAGCGCGCGCATGTCCCAGGCGCTGCGCGACCGCATCAGCGTGTCGCCGCAAATCAGCGTGGCCACCATCATCGCCGCCAGCGGCAACGTGATCAACTTCACCCGCAGCCATCCGGCGCCGCCCATCAACGTGGCCGACCGCGACTATTTTTTGCACCACGCGCAGAACGACTCGCCCAAGCCGTTCCTCTCCACCCCGGTGCGCAACAAGGGCAACCAGACCTGGACATTTTACGTGAGCCGGCGCCTGAACGACCCTGCCGGCCGGTTCGCCGGCGTGATCCTGGTGGGCGTATCGTGCGATTTCTTCGGCGAGTTTTTCCGCAACGTGAGCCTGGGCGAACACGCCGCCATCTCGCTGTACCGCAGCGACTTTACCTTGCTGGCGCGCTGGCCGGTGCGCGAGTCCATGATGGGCAAACGCAACCTGGGCGGCGCCACGTACGACGTCATCAGCGCCGGCAAGCAGCACGACGTGGTGCTCACCAGCAGTCCGCGCGCGGCAGACGGCATGCGCACGGTGCAGCGCATGGGCGCCGTCCGCGTGGTGCGCGACTACCCGCTGATCATCAACGCCACCATCACCGAAGAACTGCTGTTCGCCGGCTGGCGCAACAACCTGCGCATGCTCGGCGCGGTGGTCCTGCCCAGCATGATCGCGGTACTGATTGCCTTTGTGCTGATGGCCTTCCTGCTCAAGCGCCGCGAGGAAGATGCGCGCCAGGCGCTGGCCCTGAAGGCCGAAGCCGACGCCGCCAATGCCGCCAAGTCGCGCTTTCTGGCCGTGACCAGCCACGAGATCCGCACGCCGATGAACGGCATTGTCGGCATGAGCGAGTTGATGCTCGACACCCGCCTCGACGCCACCCAGCGCACCTACGCCGGCAATGTGCACCACGCCGCGCTGGAACTGCTCCACATCATCAACGACCTGCTCGATTTTTCTAAGGTCGAAGCTGGCCACATGCAGCTCGAACGGCAGGCCTATGCGCCGGCCCAGCTGATCGAACAGGTATTGGCGCTGCACCGGGCCAGCGCCGAACGCAAGCAGCTGCGCCTGTCGGTCGATGTCGATCACCTGCCTGGCCACGTCGAAGGCGACCCTGCGCGGGTGCGCCAGGTGCTGGGCAACCTGGTCAACAATGCCGTCAAGTTCACCCCTGCCGGGGCCATTGGCATCCGCTTGCAGGCCATCGCACCATCAGCCGGCGCCGACCCCGCGCAGTGGCGCCTGCGCTACTCGGTGACCGACAGCGGCATCGGCATCTGTCCGCACGCGCAGTCCCACCTGTTCGAACCGTTTCGCCAGGCCGACAGCAGTATCGGCAACCGCTACGGCGGCACCGGCCTGGGCCTGGCGATCTGCAAGCACCTGGTCGAATTGATGGGCGGCGCCATCGGGTGCGCCAGCATCCCGGGCCAGGGCTCGACCTTCAGCTTCGAGCTGCCGGCGCGGCTGATGCCGGCGCCGCCGGCCGACAGCGCGCCGGCGTCGGCGCAGGTCGCCGCATCCGTCCCGGCGCCTGCCGGCCATGCGCTGCTGGTGGAGGACACGGAAATGAACCGGCAGCTGGCGCGCATCCTGCTGCGCAAGCTCGGCTGGACCGCCGACGAAGTACACGACGGCCAGCAGGCGCTCGACGCGCTGACGGCGCGACGCTACGACCTGGTGCTGATGGACTGCATGATGCCTGTGATGGACGGCTATGAAGCGTGCCGCCGCCTGCGTGCGCAGGAAGCGGCCAACGGCTGGCCGCATACGCCGGTGATCGCGCTTACCGCCAATGCCATCGACGGCGACCGCGCGCGCTGCCTGGCAGCGGGGGCCGATGGCTACCTGACCAAGCCATTTACGGCCACCGCCTTTGCCGACGCCATTCGCCGCTGCACCGGCGACTGAATCGTCATAGAATGGCGCTATCGTTCAAAAACCAATGTTCTAACAATAATAGCGAGAGACACTTCGATGCCGGACATCTCCCAGGAAAGCGCACGCCTGCTGGTGCGCCAGGACTACAAGACCCTGTCGCTGGCCGCCCTCGGCGGTGCGCTGGAATTCTACGACTTCATCATTTTCGTCTTCTTCGCCACCACCATCGGCGCCCTTTTCTTCCCGCCCGATATGCCGGACTGGATGCGGCTGTTCCAGACCTTTGGCATTTTTGCGGCGGGCTACGTGGTGCGTCCGATCGGCGGCATGGTCATGGCGCATTTCGGCGACCTGCTGGGCCGCAAAAAGATGTTCAACCTGTCGATCCTGCTGATGGCCGTGCCCACGCTGCTGATCGGCCTCTTGCCCACCTATGCCAGCATCGGCCTGGCCGCGCCGCTGCTGCTCCTGCTGCTGCGCGTGGCCCAGGGCGCGGCGGTGGGCGGCGAGGTGCCGGGCGCCTGGGTGTTCGTCTCGGAACACGTGCCGGCGCGGCATATCGGCTACGCCTGCGGCACGCTCACCGCCGGCCTCACCATGGGCATATTGCTGGGTTCAATGATGGCCACCGGGATCAACAGCGTGTTCACGCCGCAGCAAGTACTCGACTACGGCTGGCGCCTGCCGTTCCTGCTGGGCGGCGTGTTCGGCCTGGGCGCGATGTACCTGCGCCGCTGGCTGCACGAAACGCCGGTCTTCACCGAACTCAAACAGCGCAAGGCGCTGGCGGCGGAACTGCCGCTCAAGGCCGTGCTGCGCGAACATCGCGGCGCGGTGGTGCTGTCGATGCTGCTTACCTGGATGCTGTCGGCCGCCATCGTGGTGGTGATCCTGATGACGCCCACGCTGCTGCAGAAGGTCTATGGTTTCGATGCCCGCACCGCGCTCACGGCCAACACCGCCGCCACGCTGTGCCTGGCGGTGGGCTGCGTGGTGGCTGGCGTACTGGCCGACCGCCTGGGCGCACGCCGCATGCTGATCGGCGGCGCACTGCTGCTGGCGGCGTGCACGTACGCGTTCTACACCACGGTCAAGGTACGCCCCGACCTGCTGCTGCCGCTCTACTGCCTGCTGGGCTTTGCGGTGGGCGTGGTGGGCGTGGTGCCGAGCGTGATGGTGCGCGCGTTTCCGGCGCCGGTGCGTTTTTCCGGCCTGTCGTTTTCGTACAACCTGGCCTACGCCATCTTCGGCGGCCTCACCCCGGTCATGGTCACGCTGATGCTCAAGGTGGAGCCGCTGGCGCCGGCGTGGTACGTGATGGCGCTGTGCGCGGTGGGCGTGGTCACCGCGCTGTTCGTCAGGGACGGGCAGCGACAATAGCTGGCGCTGGCACTGGAGCGCTGTCAGTCCAGCCGCCACCCAGCGCCTGGAACAACGCCACCGTGTCCGCGTACCGCGCGGCGCGGGCCGCGATCAGCGCCACGCTGGCCTGCTGCCACGACTGCTGCGCCAGCAGCACCGCCGGATAGGCCAGCGTGCCCAGTTGCCACTGGCGCTGGGCGATGCCCAGGCTGCGGTGCGCGGCCTGTTCGGCGGCGTCCGCGCTGCGCAGCGCCCTGGCGTCGGCATCGACCGCGTGCAGTGCGTCGGCCACATTCTGGAAGGCCGTGAGCACCACGCTGCGATACTGGAACGACGCTTCGGTGTATGCCGCTTCGGCCGCGCGCTGCTGGTGCAGCAAGGCGCCGCCCTTGAACAGCGGCTGCACCAGGTCGGCGCCGATGCTCCAGAAACCTGTCCCCGACTTGAACAGCGTGCCGGCATTGAGCGCCGTCCCGCCCAGTGTGGCGGTGAGCGCAATATTGGGCAGGCGCGCGGCCTTGGCCACGCCTACCTGGGCGCTGGCCGCATGCAGTTGCGCTTCGGCGGCGCGGATGTCGGGCCGGTGCTCCACCAGCCGCGCCGGCACACTGACCGGCAGCGTTTCGGCCAGTTCCAGGCCATTGAACTCCACCCCCGCCGCTCCGGTGCCGTCGGCCGGCATGCGCCCGCCCAGCACCGCCAGCAGGTTGCGCTGCTGGGCCACCTGTTTTTCCAGCGGCGGCACGCCGGCTTGCGCCTGCGCCAGCGCAGTCTCCTGCGCCGCTACATCGGCCGGGCCCACCTGGCCGGCGCGCTGCATGGCGCGCGTGGCCTCTAGCTGGCGCTGCGCCAGGTCGGCCAGCTCGCGCGTGACGTCGAGCTGCGCGCGCAGCGCAGCCTCGTTGATCGCGGCCAGCACCACGTTCGCCTCCAGTGTCAGGCGCGCGGCGTCGCCCTGGTAGCGCGCCACGTCCACTTCGGCGCCAGCCGCTTCCAGCTGCCGACGCACGCCGCCGAATACATCGGGCGAGTAGCCCACGTTCAGTTGCGCCGTGTGCAGCGAGAACAGGTTGGCGCCGGAGGCCAGGGGGCTCGATAACGTACCGGCCACCCGCTGGCGCGTGGGCGCGAGGTGCAAGGTGGCGTCCGGCCACCACAGACCCTGCTGGGCGGTGGCGTTTTCGCGCGCGGCCAGCAGCGCGGCCTGCGCCGCCTGCAAGTCGGGATTTGCCGCCAGTGCGCTATCTACCAGGGCATTGAGCGATTCCGAGCCGAAGCTGGTCCACCAGCGCGCCGGCACATCCTGCCCGGCCGCCAGTTTCTGGGTATGTTCCGGCTGCGCCGCTTCGCCGTCGAGCACCTGGGCGGTGTAGCGCTGCGCCGTGGGCGCGGCCGGTGCGACAAAATCGGGGCCGGCGGCGCAGCCGGCGATCAGCGTGGCCAGCGCAATGGCGAACAGTTGGGCGGCAATGATTTTTTTCATGCGCTCTCCTCCTTCATGTCTTGTTGATTCATGCGTTGTTCGACCAGGCGCTGTTCAATCAAGTAATACAGCGCCGGCAGCAGCACCAGCGTCAGCGCTGTGGCGGTGACCAGGCCGCCCACCACCACGGTGGCCAGCGGGCGCTGAACATCGCTGCCCAGGCCATGCGCCAGCGCGGCCGGCACCAGGCCCAGGGCCGCCACCGTGGCCGTGGTGAGCACCGGGCGCACCCTTTCGCTGGCGCCCTTGATCACGGCCAGCCGCAGGTCGTCGGGCAGCAACGCGCGCCAGCGATTCAGGTTGGACAGCATCACCACCGCGTTGAGCACCGCCACGCCGAACAGCGCGATAAACCCTACCGCCGACGACACGTTGAGCGTCATGCCGCGCAGTTGCAGCGCCACCAGGCCACCGAGCAGCGAGAGCGGCACCACCAGCAGGATCAACCCCGGCTGGCGCAGGTTGCCGAACGCCGAGAACAGCATCACGAACATCAGCGCCAGCACCGCCGGCACGATTACCGCCAGTCGCGCCTGGGCGCGCTGCTGGTTTTCGAACTGCCCGCCCCAGGTAATCTGGTAGCGCGCATGGTCGTACGGGATCTCGCGCGCAATGCGGCCCTGGGCCTCGGCCAGGAACGACGACAGGTCGCGCCCGCGCAGGTTGGTGCGCACCGTCAGGTGGCGCCGGTTCATCTCGCGGGTGATCGTGGTTTCACCCTGCGCCATGCCGATATGGGCCACCTGCGACAACGCCACGTGGGCGCCGTTGGCAGTGGTCAGCACCAGGTTGCCGATCGCCTGCGGATCGCTGCGGGCAGCGCCCTCGAAGCGCGCGGCCACGTCGTAGCTGCGGTCGCCCACGTACACTTGCGCCACCGGGCTGCCGCCGATGCCGGTCTGGATCAGCGCCATCACGTCGGCCACGTTAATGCCCAGGCGCGCGGCGGCGGCGCGATCGACATCGATGCGCACTTGCGGCAGCGGCGGCTCCTGGTCGATGATCACGTCCTGCGCCCCTGGCACGGTGCGCAGCAGGTGCTCCACGGCGGCGGCCAGCTTGCGGGTTTGCTGGAAGTCGTCGCCATAGACCTTGACCACCAGGTCGCTGTGGGCGCCGGCCAGCTTGTCGAGCACACCGTCGATCATCGGCTGCGAGAAGCCCACGTCGGTGCCGGGCAAATCACGGTAGCGCGCGGCCAGCCGATCGACCAGGTCCTGCTTGGCCATACCCGACGGCCACTGGTCGTAGGGTTTGAGCGTGACCGCGCATTCGATGTGCGAGGGCGTAAATGGATCGGTGCCCTCGTCGTTGCGGCCCAGCTGCGTAACCACGTGCGCCACCTGCGGCTCTTTCAGGGTGGCGTCGCGCAGGGCGTCGGCCATGCGGGTGGCCTTGTCGAGCGAAATCCCCGGTGGCAGCGTTACCTGCAGCCAGATCGAACCTTCGTCGAGCGCGGGCAGGAAGTCGCGGCCGATGGCGCCGCCCAGCACCACCACTGCCGCCAGCGTGGCGCCGGCCAATACCAGCACCAGCTTCGATTTGCCGACCAGCCGCTGCAACAGCGCTTCGTAGCGCGGCATCAGCCAGGTGAGCAGCGGGTTGTGGAAAATCTTGCGCGGCTTGCGGAAGGCCCAGTGGGCCAGGCCCGGGATCACCATCATCGTCATCAGCAAGGCGCCCAGCAAGGCAAAGCCCACCGCAAAGGCCATCGGCGAGAACAGCTTGTATTCGATGCGCTGGAACGCGAACAGCGGCAGGTACGCCACCATGATCACCAGCATGCCGAACAGCGTGGGCTTCATCACCTGGCTGGTGGCGGCCAGCGCCGCGTCTTCGTCCAGCAGGCCTTCCGGCTGTTCTTCGCGCCGGCGCAGGATGGCTTCGAGCACGAAGATGGCGCCATCGACGATGATGCCGAAGTCGATCGCGCCCAGCGACAGCAGGTTGGCCGGCACCTTGAAGTGGTGCATCAGGATAAACGCCGTCATCAGCGAGACGGGAATCGCGGCAGCGGCAATCAGCGCCGCGCGCACGCTGCCCAAAAACAGCACCAGCACCAACGTGACCAGCACCACGCCTTCGATCAGCGTCTTGCCGACCGTATGCACGGTTGCCTCCACCAGCGAGCTGCGGTCCATGTAGGCCACTACCTTGACATCCTTGGGCAGCAGGTGGTCGTTCAGGTCGGCCACGGCGTCGTGCACGCCGGCGATCACGCGCGACGGATTCTGGTTCTTCAGCAGCAGCACGATGCCGGAGACGGTGTCGGACACGTGGTCCTTGCCAAGGATGCCGTGCCGTTCCTGCTGGCCCAGCGTGACCGTGCCCAGGTCTTTCACCAGCACCGGCACACCGCTTTTTTGCGCCACCACGATATTGCCCAGGTCATCGAGGCCACGGATCAGTCCCACGCCGCGCACGACCATGCCCTGTTCACCGCGCGTGAGGATGCTGCCGCCCGCGTTGGCGTTGTTGGACGAGATGGCCTGGGTGATCTGCGCCAGCGACAGGCTGTATTTGACCAGCTTGGCCGGATCGAACTCGATCAGGAACTGCGTGGTCACGCCGCCAAAATTGGTCACATCGACCACGCCGGACGCCTGTTTCAGGCGCGGCACCACGGTCCAGCGCTGCAATTCGGACAGTTCGCGCAGGCTGCGCGACTTGGACTCCAGCGTGTAGCGGTAGATTTCACCGATCGGGGAAGTGAGCGGATCGAGCGACGGCTGCGCGCCGTATGGCAGCGTAACGCCGGCGATGCGCTCCTGGAGGCGCTGGCGCGACCAGTAATCTTCGGCGCCGTCCTCGAACACCACGGTGATCAGCGACAGGCCGAAGGTGGACTTCGAACGCATCACGTGCATGCCGGGCGTTCCCATGATTTCGCGCTCGAGCGGAATCGTGATCTGCTGCTCGACCTCTTCGGCGGCCAGGCCGTTGACCTGGGTGACCACCTGCGAGGTGGTGTCGGCGATGTCGGGATAGGCTTCCAACGGCAGCTCGGTCCAGCAGTAGGCGCCGTACACGGTGGCGAGCAGGAAGATCAGCGCGACCATGCCGCGCTTGTTGAAACACAGGTGGACGATGCGGTCAATCATTGAGCAGCACTCCATCCTTGACCACGATGCGGGTGCCAGCAGCCAGGCCGGACTGCACTTCCACCTGGTCGCCCACCTGCGCGCCCAGCTTCACTTCGCGCGACGTAAAGCGCCACGGAGCCGTTTCCACGAACACGCGGCTGGCAAAACCGCCCTGCACCACGGCGGTCAACGGCACCAGGATGGCCGGACGCGCGCGCGCGCTCAAAGTGGCGGTGGCGAACATGCCGGGTTTCAGGCGGCCGTCGCGGTTCTCGAACGGCACCCGCAGCTTGACGGTGCGGGTATCGGGATCGAGCATTTCGCCCACGTAGCGCACGGTGCCCTGCAACGGCTCGGGATAGGCGTCGAGGCGGATGGTGGCGGCCTGGCCGGCATAGACCTGCGCCAGGTCTTTTTCCTGCGCGTTGATGGCGACGAACACCTGCGACAGGTCGGCCACCGTCATCAATGGCGCGGTGGCGTCGTTCCAGTACATGCCGCGCGCGGCGGACAATTCCACCACGCGGCCGGCGAACGGTGCGCGCACCGCCAGCGTGCCGTTTTTCATGTTGCTGCTGGCGAGTGCGCCACTCTGGCGCAACCTGGCGGCAGCGCGGGCGGCCTCGCTGACCGCTTGCGCGTAGTCGCTTTGCGCCTGTTCCAGGTCGCGGCGGGCAGTCAGCTGCTCGTGGTCGAGCGCCTGCTGGCGTTCGAGGTTGCCCGCTGCCAGCGTGAGCGCCGCCTGCGCGCGGGCCACGTCGGCGCCGGCCTGGGCAAAGTCGGGGGCGTCGATCACGAACAGGATCTCGCCGGCTTTGACGGCATCGCCCAGCTGCTTGTTCAGGCTGACCACGCGGCCGGCCATCGGCGTGGTGATTTTTACCAGCCGGGCGGGATCGGCTTCCACCGCCGCCGGCAACACGAATGGCGCCGCCAGGCTTTGTGAGACCACTGGCGCCACGGCCAGGGTCCGGCGCAGCGGCGAGGTGGCCGGCACGACGATCGCTTCGCCTTCGTGCTGCAGCGCCGGCGCCGGCCCTGTCGGCGAGGAGGAGTTGGCGGCATTGGTGGCATTGGCGGCATTGGCCGCCTGCATCGCGTGCATCCCATGCGCGCCCCAGGCGATCAGGCCGACGGCGATGAGGGCGGCCAGCAGCAGCGGGCCGGGAATGAAACGGGTCCAGCGGCGGTCGCTGGAAGATTGGGTGATTTTTTTCATGGCGGTTCTCCTGAAGCTACAGCCGCCATGGTACGAATTTATGCTGCACCGCATCCTGAATACTTCTTCAGGATTCCTGCGTACCGGCGCTGTTATACTCGGGTTCCCGGTCGAGGACATTCATGCACATCCTGTTGGTAGAAGACGATCACAAAGCGGCGCGGCTACTGGCGCGCGGCCTCGAGGAAGAAGGCTTCCAGGTGCAGGTCGCGCATGGCGCCCACGAAGCGGCCATGCCGGCCGGCTTCGACCTGGCCATCCTCGACTGGATGATGCCGGGCAAAGACGGCGTGACCCTGTGCGCCGAATGGCGGCAGTCCGGCCACCAACTGCCGGTGCTGATGCTCACCGCGCGCGATGCCGTGGCCGACCGCATCCTGGGCCTGAACACCGGCGCTGATGATTATTTGACCAAACCGTTCGTGTTCGACGAGCTGCTGGCGCGGGTGCGCGCGCTGCTGCGCCGCTTCGACCGCGCCCAGCCGGCATTGCTCAAGGTGGCAGACCTGGCGCTCGACGCCCGTACCCGCACCGCCACGCGCGGCGGCAGCAGCTTCGCCCTCACCGCCAAGGAATACGCCCTGCTCGACCTGCTGATGCGCCATGCCGGCAGCGTCGTCACCCGCCTGCAACTGGCGGAGCAGGTGTGGCACGCGGACCTGATTGCCATCGACAACCTGATCGACGTCCACATCAAGAACCTGCGCCGCAAGGTCGATCCCCCCGCTGCGGCGCCGCTGATCGAGACCGTGCGCGGACGCGGCTTCCGGCTCGGACCGCCGTCTGAGCCTGACCATGCTTAGCCTGCGCCAACGCCTGATCGCGGTCCACCTGCTGGCCATCCTGGCCGCCGTGGGCGCCACGGCGGGCGCCGGCTGGTGGGTGTTGTCGCAGTCGGTCAACCGCCAGCTCGATACCGCCCTGCTGGCCCTGGCCGAAGCCGAGGCGGCGATGCTGAGCGACAGCGATGGCACGGTGATACGCGTGCACGAAGCGCCGCAAGGCAGCGCCCCGCCCTCGCTCACGCGGCTCGACCGGCTGGTGCAGATCATCGACAAGCAGGGCTGGATCCTGGCGCGCAGCAGCAACCTGGGCACCGAGGATTTGCCGGCGTCGTCGCAGCTGCTCGACCAGCTGGCGGCTGGCCGCACCGTGTTCGAGACCCTGCCCGACACCAGCGAGGAACCGCTGCGCATGGTATCGGTGCCGGCGCGCGTCAAAGGCCAGCTGTACGCCGTGCAGGTGGCCGGCTCGCTCGACGACGCCAACAGCACGCTGCGCTCGGCGGCGCTGCTGTTCGGCGCCATGGCGGTAGCGCTGATGGCGGCGCTGGGCTGGGCCGGCGCGCGGCTGTCGCGCAAGCTGTTCGTGGCGATCGAGAACATCGTCGAGCAGGCCGGCCGCATCGAGGACAACCACCTGGACCGACGCCTGCCGCACCCTGGCGGCGACGACGAAATCGGCCACCTGGTCACCACCCTGAACGCCATGCTCGAGCGGATCGAAGGGGCGTTCGAAACCCAGCGCCGCTTTACCGCCGACGCCTCGCACGAACTGCGCTCGCCGCTCTCGCGCCTGCGCGCCGAGATCGAGATCACGCTGCGCCGTCCGCGCGAGAGCGGCGACTACGTCGCGGCCCTGCGCTCGTGCCTGGACGAGGTGGAGCGCCTGACCACGCTGGTGGAAGAACTCCTGATGCTGGCGCGAATCGACGCCGGCCAGGAGCGCGGCCCCGGCCAGCCGGTGTCTTTGACGGACCTGGTGCGCGACACCGTCGCGCGCATGGCGGCGCCGGCGCGCGAGCGCGGCATCGAACTCGTTGATGCCGGTGACTTGCCCGGGGATGTGCAGGTGGAGCAGGCGGCGCTGGGACTGGTGCTGCGCAACCTGCTGGAAAACGCCCTGAAGTTCTCGCCGCCGGGCGGGCGCATCGAGGTCGGCCTGGCACAGGGCGAAGGCACGATACTGCTCACCGTGGCCGACCAGGGCCCAGGCATTGCGGACGCCGAGCTGCCCTATGTATTCGACCGCTTCTTCCGCGGCACGGGCGCACGTGCCAGTGAAGTAGCCGGGGTGGGCCTGGGCCTGGCGCTGTCGCAGTCCATCATGCGCGCGGCAGGCGGCAGGATCACGGCCGCCAACCGCCCCGGTGGCGGCGCGCTGTTCACCGTCCAACTTCAACAATTACAAGAGACACCATGACCCCATCGCGCCGAGCACCCGACGCCGTCAGCCTGCTGGAACAACTGCGCCAGGGCGCCCTCACCGCCGAACAGCTGGTTGGCCAGCACCTGCAAACGCTGGCGCGCGAGCAGCCACGCCTGAACGCCGCCACCAGCATCTTTCACGAACAGGCGCTGGCCGAGGCGCGGCGGCTCGATCGCGAAGGCGACCATTCGCTGCCACTGTTTGGCCTGCCGTGCAGCGTGAAGGAGACTTTTGGTCTGGCCGGCCAGCAGGTGACGGCCGGCTCGCAGCGGATGGCGCCCGAACCGCACACGCACGATGCCGAGATCGTGCGCCGTTTGAAAGCTGCCGGCGCGGTGGTGATCGCCCGCAGCAATGTGCCGGAACTGGCGATGACGGCCGAATCGACCAATCCCCGCTACGGGCGCACCAACAACCCGCTGGCGCCAGACCGGGTGGCCGGCGGTTCGAGCGGCGGCGAAGGCGCGCTGGTGGGGTCGAACAGCTCGGTCTTTGGCGTGGGGTCGGACATCCTCGGCTCGATCCGGATCCCGGCCGCGTTCTGCGGCGTGGTGGGCTTCAAGCCGCATTCGGCAGCGGTCGATGGCGCCGGCACCTGGCCACAGGTGACCGGCAATACCCGCACCTGGCTGGGCCTGGGGCCGATCACGCGCAGCGTGCGCGACGCCCGCCTGGTGTACAACGTGATCGCGCGACAGCCGCTTGCCGCCGGTGGCGACATCGCTGGCGGCGCGGCCGGTGGCCGGCTGGTGGTGCCGGGCGGCTTTCCGCTGACGATACGGGATGCCTGCATCGGCCAGGCCTTGGCGGCGGCGAGAGCGGCCCTGGTGGCTGGCGGCTACCGCGAAGAAGCGCAGGATTTTTCGGACGTGCGCCACCTGTTCCTGCAAATCCCGAAAATCATCCTCGACGACTTCTACGATACCTGGATCCGGCTGCTGACCACAAAGGAAGCGGCGCCCTTCTCGCCCTGGCGCGAACTGGCGGCGCAACTGCTGCGCCGCCCCACCATCGACAACGGCCTGCTGACGTGGATGCTGATCGCGCCGCTGATGAAACCGCGCCGCCAGTCCACGGTCACGCGCATCGCCACAAACTACGCCAGCGCGCGCGCCCGCTACCACGCCATGCTGGGCGCGGACGGCGTGGTGGTCCTGCCCACCCTGGGCTTGCTGGCGCCGCACCATGGCAAGATGAACCGGCAGTCGTTGAAACCGGGCGTCAACGGCCTGTTCACCGCCCACACCATGGGCAACTACCTGGACCTGCCGGCAATCGCGGTGCCAGCCTGGAAGTACCGCGACCCGGCCACCGGCCTGGTCCCCAGCATCTCGCTGCTGTGCGCCCCCGGCGCCGAAGCGCGCCTGTTCGCCGCCGCCCAAATCGCCGAAGCCGCCCTCAACTAACCTTCGGGGTCAGTGCCGACATTCGGACATTTTTGAACTTATTGCGCATGTTACGGTCGCTTGTTAGTGCCGAGTTCGTGTCCAGATGTCGGCACTGACCCTGAACTTTAGGCGGCTTGTTTCTTGGCCTGGGATTCGGCCATGGCCGTTACCGAGCGCAGCAGCTTTTGCACGGCATCGATCAGGCGTTCGTCCGACTCGCGTTCGGTGTCCTGGGGATTGTGGTGGTGTTTCAGCGGGTCGCCTGATTCGGCCTCGGCCGCCTGTTGCTGGTCGGCGTAGGCGGCGCGGCCTTCGGCGTGGTCGTCGCCGGTCGATGCAGGCACTGCCGCTGGTGCTGACGGAGCAGCCGCTGGTGCAGCGGCCGCGCCGCCCTCTTCTGCCGCAGGCGCGCCGTCGCCCGCGCGCAGCACGGCGGCGGCTTCCCTCAGTTGGCCGGACAGTTGCCTGAGTTCCTGCAGCGTGCCCCTGGCGCCGCTGCCGCCGAACATCGCCAGCAGGTGCAACAACTCCTTGATGCGCTTCTTGATCATCTCGATGCGTTCGCGCGCGGCCGCCTTGGCCGCTTGCGCGGCAGCCGTGCGCAAAGCGCGGACCACGTCGGCGCGTTCGCGGGCCTGGTCGGCCTGCTTTTGCTTGAGCTTGGCCAGTGCGGCCAGCGCCTGCGCTTGCAGGCGGCTGGCGGTGTCGCCGCCCGCCGCGAGCGGCTCGCCTCTGGCTTCGGCAGCCTGGCCGGCCCGGTACAACGGTGACGACAGCATGGAGTTCTCCCGCAATTGATCTGTACCGGTAACAGGCGACGGCCCAGGAAATTAGTTAAATGCCAAACCCTCCCTTGACCTCATGTTAAGTTGAGGTTCTATAGTACAGCCATCGCTTTTACCGAGATGTCCGCATGCACGCCTCCCAGACCATCACCCCTGCCGCCACCCTCACCACGCCGGTCCTGCTGCTGATGGCCGTGGCCACCGGCCTTTGCGCCGGCAGCAACTATTTCAACCAGCCGCTGCTGCACTCGATCGCAGTGGCGCTGAACGTCACCGACGCCACTGCCGCGCTCACGGTCACCGTGTCGCAACTGGCGTACGCGCTGGGCCTGCTGCTGTTCGTGCCGCTTGGCGACAAGCTCGAACGCCGCAGCCTGGCCAGCGGCCTGATGCTGCTGGCCGCCGCCGGCCTGTTCATCAGCGGCTACGCCGCCAGTTTTTCCATGCTGGTGATCGGTACCGTGCTGACCGGGCTGTTCTCGGTGGCTGCGCAAACGCTGGTGCCAATGGCGGCCACCCTGTCCGCGCCGCAGCGCAGCGGCCGCGCCGTGGGGCTGGTGATGAGCGGCCTGCTCAGCGGCATTCTGCTGGCGCGCAGCGCGGCCGGACTGCTGTCGGACCTCGGTGGCTGGCACACCGTGTACCGTGCGGCGGGGTGCATGATGGTGGCCCTGGCGCTGGCGCTGTGGTACGTGCTGCCCGCCTCGCGCAACCCGGTTTCGATGAGCTATGGCCAGGTATTACGGTCGCTGCTGGCGCTGGCGGCGCGCCATCCGCGCCTGCGCAGCCGCACCTTGGTCGGGGCGCTGACGTTTGCCTCGGTCAGCGTGGTGCTGTCGTCCACCACGCTGCTGCTGTCCGGGCCCGGTTTTGCGCTCGGCGACAGCCAGATCGGCCTGGTCGGCCTGCTGGGCGTGGCCGGCGCCATGATGGCCAGCGTGGCCGGGCGCCTGAACGACAAGGGCTGGGGACTGGCCACGTCGGCCGCTTGCCTGCTGCTGTTGCTGGTGAGCTGGGGTGCGCTGCGCCTTGGCCTGGCCAGCCTGCCATGGATTTTGGTGGGCACCCTGCTGATCGACATCGCGCTCGCCGGCGTCCATATCGGCAACCAGGGCGTGATTTACCAGCTCGATCCGCAGGCGCGCTCGCGCATCAACGCGGTGTACATGACCGGCTATTTCGCTGGTGCGGCAACCGGCTCGGCGCTGGGATCGCTGGCCTGGCAGTTGGCCGGCTGGCGCGGCGTGTGCGTGGCGGGGGCTGCGCTTGGGCTGATGGCCGGCGCCGCGCTCTGGCATGACTACCGGCTGGCGCGCAGCCGCTGAGCGGCCGGCGCCAGCCAGTCGGCCACCTGCGCGGCCGGCATGGGCCGGGCGATCCAGTAGCCCTGGCCCTCGTCGCAGCCCCAGCTGGCCAGCAGTTCGTATGCTTGCGCCGTCTCGATACCTTCCGCCACCACGCGGTGGCCGAACTCGTGGCCGAGCCGTATCATCGCGCACAGGATCGTCACGTCGTGCATGTCGGTGGGCAGCGTGCGCACGAACGACTGGTCGAGCTTGAGGATGGTGGCAGGAATCTGCTTGAGGTAGCTGAAGTTGCTATGGCCCGTGCCGAAATCGTCGATGGCGATCTGCAGTCCCAGCGCGCGCAGGCGCCGCAACTGCACCCCGACCGGCAGCGGATCGTCGGCCACGGCGCTTTCGGTGAACTCGATTTCGATCAGCCCGGGATCCACCCGGCTTTGGCCGAGCAGGCGGTCCAGCAGGTCGGCAAAACCGGCGGTGGCCAGGTCCAGCGCAGAGACGTTGAGCGACACGGTGAGCCGCAGGCCGGCGTCGTGCCAGACCTGCGCCTGCGCCAGCGCCGCGCGCACCACCCATGCCGTGATGTCGCCGATGAGCGCGGTCTTTTCCGCCAGCGGAATGAATTCGCCGGGGCTGATCGTCCCCAGCTCGGGGTGGTTCCAGCGCAGCAGTGCTTCCACCCCGGTGCACACACCATCGGCCAGGTCGATGCGCGGCTGGTAGTGCAATTGCAACTGGTCGTCGGCGGCCAGCGCACCGGGAATCGCGGCCAGGATGCGGAATGCCCGCTGCTGCGCCGCGTCCAGTTGCGGGTGGTAGATGGCCCAGGGACGATGGGCGGCACGGGCATGGGCCAGCGCCGCGCCCAGCACGCGCGCGGTATCGGCCGTCGGCACCTCATCCGGCGTGGCCAGCGCCACGGCGCCCAGCGTGACCGCCGGTGCATGCGGAATGCCCTGGTGCTCGCACGGCACCGAGAAACGCTGCTGCAAACCGCGCAACTGCTCCTCGAGCGCCGCCTCGTCCCGGGCGGCCAGCACGCACGCCATGACGGTGCTGTCGATACGGTACACGGGCGCCGGGCCGAGTGCTTGCGACACGCGCCGGGATGCCGCCATGAGGAAGCCATCGGCGTAATCGGCGCCAAATGCCGACTGCATCTGCTGCAGGTAACCATGGCCGCAAACGTCGATGGCCACGGCAAACAGGCGGCGGCCGTCGTCCGGCGCATCGTTGATCCACAGCGCCACGTCTTCCAGGAAGCGGGTGCGGTTGGGCAGTTGCGTGAGCGGATCGGCGTAGCCGATGCTGCGCAGGGTTTCGATCCGCATCATCGCCAGCCGCGCGAAATGGCGCAACTGGGTGACCTGGACGGCGTCGAAAGCGGCGCGCGGCGCGGCGTCGAGCACGCAGAACGTCCCCAGGCACAGGCCCTCCTTCGTGATCAACGGCGCGCCGGCGTAAAAGCGCAGGCCCGGCGACCCGGTGACCAGGGGATTGTCGGCAAAGCGGATGTCCTGCAGCGTGTCGAGCACGATCAGCGGCTCGGTGCTGTGCAGCGCGTAGGCGCAGAATGCCTGCGAGCGCGGCGTTTCGCGCACTGCCATGCCGATACGCGACTTGAACCATTGGCGCCCGTCGTCCACCAGCGAAATGAGCGCCATCGAGGTGCCGAAAACGTGCGTGGCCAGCAAAGTCATCTCGTCGAACGCCGGATCGGTCGGGGTGTCGAGCAGGCACAGCTCGCGCAAGGCGGCCAGGCGCTCGTTTTCGCTGCGCAGCACGGGAGGAGAAAAGGTCATGGTCTGAATATTCCGGGGATCGCCGATTGTAACCGAATACGGCATAGATTTCCCAGAAACAATAAAAAGATATTTTTTACAACGGTGTTTAGCGCGTGCCCGCTCATTGGGATGATTGTTTCACGGAAAGATTCGCACAGCGGCAAGGTAAAGCGATATATTTATTTTTCCGATAACAATTACTATGGAGATATTATGTCGCAATCTACCCGCACGCCGGGCAGTCGGTTCCGGTCGCTGGGCCTCGGCCTCGGCCTGGTCATCGCGCTGCCCGCCGCATTGCTGTGCTTACCGGCAGGCGCCCAGCAAGCGCCGGCGCCAGACCTCGCCACCCGGCAGGAAGTGGTGGTGGCAGGTAAGCGCAAGATGCAGGATCCGACCGAGTTCATCGCCGCCGACAGCCGCGTGCTGGGCCGCAAGTTCGCCTCGTCGTGCGCCTATATGTCCGGCTACAACCCTTATGAAGACGATCTCTTCATCGACTACATCACCAGCTTCCACGGCCTGTCCAGCGAAGTGGAGACCATCCGCGACGTCTCGCCGCTGGGCGATGCTGCCGGCAAGAATACCATGGGTCGCGAATTTGACAGCACCATGCCTGGCGCCGATGCGACCGCCAGCAGCGCGCTCTCCAACCAGATGGAGCCGTCGGTCAAATGCTCGAACACCGACCGCCGCTTTGCCGCCGGCCGCAACAGTATTGCGCGCAAGGACAAGACCCTCAACCTGGCGCTGGACGCCTACGACAAGGGCGACTACGTGGAAGCGATGTCGCAGTTCAAGCAAAACTACAGCAAGCTGGGCAACGATTTCTCGGCCCTGATGCTCGGCCGCATGTACCTCGAAGGCAAGGGCGAAAAAGTCGACATCACGCAAGCGCTCTACTGGCTCGACAAGGCCGTCAACCAGCGCTTCGGGCCGAAGGACCGCATGCGCTTCGACCCCAAGCATCCGCAGCTGATGAATACCCGCGCCGAGGCAGCCATGACGCTGGCCAAGGTGTACATGGTGGGCTCCGGTGTCAAGCGCGATCCGCGCAAGGCCCTCGAGTTCTACGAGGTGGCGGCCGACTCCGGCTATACGCCAGCTACCGGCATGCTGGGCAGCGCCTACCTGTCCGGCTTTGCCGGCGCCAAGGATGTCAACAAGGGCGTCAAGTACCTGAAGGAAGCGGGCGAAGCGGGCTACGCCCCTGCGCTATTCCAGCTCGGCAAAGCCTATTACGAGGGCAACGACGTACCGAAGGACCTGAAGCTGGCCGGCGCCTACTTCACTGCCGGCGCCAAGGAAGGCCATCCGGGTGCGCAACTGGCGGCCGCCCGCATGTACGACTTCGGCGAGAGCGTGGCCCCCGATCCCAAGCGCGCGCTGGTGTATTACAAGGAGGCCGCCATCAAGGGCGTACCGGCCGCGCAAAACGCGCTGGGCACCTACTTCTACAAGGGTGAAGTGGTCGATCAAAACCTGCAAACCGCGCGCAAGCTGTTCAACGCCGCCGCCATGCAGGCGCAACCGGACGCCATGTACAACCTGGCCATCATGACCCGCAACGGCGAAGGCGGCGCCAAGGATTTGTCGATGGCCTACGTCTGGTTCAGCCTGGCCAAACAGGCGCGCTACCCCGAAGCCGACGTGGCGCTGGCCGAGGTGAAACCGCAGCTGTCGCAGGCGGAACTGGCTCGGGCGGATGCCTTGCTCAAGCCTGGTTCCGGCACGCAAACCAAGTAAGCCTTATTCTCACCAGGGCGGTGGCCGTTGCCTGACGGCCCGCCTCTCGCGAGTCTTTTCTTAACAAGATCACGACGTCGGAACTTTGTCGGCACTGTCGAGCATAACAATCGGGGCCCGTGTTTTTGGCAATCGCTGGATGGGTACTTGGGAACACTGAGGCAGCTAGCGAGAGGCGACGCCCCGCGCTGATCAGGCCAGTGTGCCCACCAGCGCCACCAGCCTGGCCGGATCGACCGGTTTGACGAAGTGATGATCGAAGCCGGCGGCGGTGGCTTGCTGTCTGGCCTGCTCGTCGCCGTAGCCGGTCACCGCGATCAGCACCACGCCATCGAGGCCGGGCGTGGCGCGCAGGCGGCGCGCCAGTTCGTAGCCGTCCATGCCGGGCAGACCGATGTCGAGCAGGCACACGTGCGGCCGGAACACCAGCGCGTGTTCCACCACGCGCGCCGGGTCGTCCTCGGTCAGCACCTGGTGGCCGTGGATTTCCAGGAACATGGCCAGCATGGCGGCGGCGTCCTCGTTGTCGTCCACGACCATGGCGCGCAGCGCGGTGCCGGTTGCAGCGAGCGGCGCGGCTGGCGCTGCATGCTCGTCGGCCAGCGGGACGGGCACCGGCGCCGGTGCGCAAGCGATCTGCGGCAGCGTGATGGTGAAGCGGCTGCCCTGCCCCAGTCCCGCACTCTGCGCGAGGACGCTGCCGCCATGCAGTTCCACCAGGCTTTTCACCAGCGCCAGGCCGATGCCAAGGCCGCCCTGCGAGCGGTCGGTTTCGCGCTCGGCCTGCACGAACAGGTCGAACGCGTGGGCCAGCACGTCGGCCGTCATGCCGATGCCGTTGTCGATCACCGCAAGTTTGACCTGGTCGGCGCCGGTGTCCAGGCGCAGCATGATGTCGCCGCCACCGGGCGTGTACTTGACCGAGTTGCTCAGCAGGTTGGCCAGCACCTGCACCAGGCGCTTGGCGTCGCCCATCACCAGCGCGGGCGCGGGCGGCGTGCTGACGGTGAGGCGGTGGCCGTGGCTGTCGATCAGCGGGCGTACCTGTTCGATGGCGTCGGCCACCACGCGCCGCACGTCGATGGCGCTGGCGTTGAGCGGGATCATGCCGCGCGTGACGCGCGAGACATCGAGCAGGTCGTCGATCAGGCCCGTGATGTGGCGCACCTGGCGCCCGATCACGGCGCTGGCACTCTGCACCAGCGCCGCATCGGCGCCCGGCTGTTGCAGCATTTCGGCGGCGGCCGAGATGGGCGCCAGCGGGTTGCGCAGCTCGTGCGCGAGCATGGCCAGGAATTCATCCTTGCGGCGGTCGGCGGTGCGCAGCGCCTGTTCGGCGCGGGTGCGGTCGGTCACGTCGCGGAACATCAACGCCACCAGCAGGCCTTCCTTCGGCCCCACCGGCGTGGCATACACCTCGAACCAGCGGTTCATCGGCTCGGACCCTTCCAGAAAGCGCACCGGCTCGCCGGTCAGGGCCACCTTGCCGTAAATCTGGAACCAGCGATCCTCGAGGTCGGGCACCAATTGGCGCGCGGTTTTTCCCACCACGTCGACCAGGCCGGTCTGGCGCTCGAACGACGGGTTCACCTCGAGAAAGCGGTAATCCACCGGCACGCCGGCGTCATCGAGCACGATGCGGATCACGGCCAGGCCTTCGTCCATCGATTCGATCACCGTCACGTACGACTGCTTGAGCAGCTGGCTGGTGCGCATGTCCTCGGTGACGTCGGCGCACACCACCAGCACGCCGCGCACGCACGCCTCGTCCTGGATCGGGCTGTAACCATAGGTCCAGTACATCTCTTCGCGCTTGCCGTTGCGGGTGAGCGATACCAGCGCGTTCTCGTGCCAGGTGGCGCCCTTGCCGGCCATGACGTAGTCGATTTCAGGCTCGATGCCATGCCATACCTCGGCCCAGCAGTCGCGGCAGCGCTGCCCCAATGCGGCCGGGTGGCGATCGTCGGCCAGGGTGCGGCGATAGGCGTCGTTGTAGAACTGGTGCAGGTCGTCGCCCCACCAGATCATCATCGGGTGGTTGCTCGTAAGAATCAGCCGCAGGGTGGACTTGAGCAGCGACGGCCAGCCGGCGGGCGGACCCAGGGGGTGATCATGCCACTCATGGTCGCGCGTGAGCATGCCCATTTCGCCGCCGCCATCGAGAAACGCCGGCAAACCGGGCGCGCTGTTGGATACCATTGCCGAACTCCACGTAAATAGTCGCGCCGATCTTACCATGCGCCACCCGCGCTCCCGTTGGCGGCAAGGCCTGGACGATTCTGTTATTGTCGATGTGGGAATGCAAAGATTGCACCCCACCCGGTGTCGCAACCGCGCACCGCCACGACCTGAAAGGAGCATCCCATGGCCTATGAATTGCCGCCTTTACCGTACGCGTACGACGCCCTCGAACCGCATTTCGATGCGCGCACGATGGAAATCCACCACACCAAGCACCACCAGACCTATGTCACCAGTCTCAACAATGCGGTGAAAGACGCCGGCATCGAACCGGTGGCGGTCGAAGACCTGATCAAGGACATCGGCGCCCTGCCCGAAGCCGCCCAGACGGCCGTGCGCAACCACGGTGGCGGCCACGCCAACCACGCGCTGTTTTGGACCGTGCTGAGCCCCAAGGGCGGCGGCGAACCGACCGGCAAGCTGGCCGACGCCATCAACAACGACCTGGGCGGCTACGAGCGTTTCAAGGAACAGTTCATCAAGGCGGCGCAAACCCGCTTCGGTAGCGGCTGGGCCTGGCTCACGGTGGGCCAGGACGGAAAGTTACTGGTGGAAAATAGCGCCAACCAGGACAGCCCGCTGATGGGTGCGTTCGTGGGCCTGTCGGGCGGCACGCCGATTCTGGGCCTGGACGTGTGGGAACACGCGTACTACCTGAACTACCAGAACCGCCGTCCCGACTACATTACGGCCTTCTTCAACATCATCGATTGGGAAGAAGTGGCGCGCCGCTACGAGGCCGCAGTGCCTGCCTGACCGTGCGTTTCAGAGGGCAAGCCAACGACGAACCACAGCGTTCGCTCCCAGCCGCCCTTGTAGTGTCGCCTGGCCGCCACGCGTGCGCGATCGTCACTTGCATCCCGCTATATAATGGACATAATTTCAACAGTCCAGCGCCGCCACATGAACTTAAACACCAGGAACAACGTCAGGATCATCGGTGACGGCGATGGCCTGCCCACCATGATCATGGCCCATGGCTTCGGCTGCGACCAGAGCATGTGGCGCCACCTGGCGCCCGAGTTCGCCGGCCGCTACCGCGTTATCCTGTTCGACCTGGTGGGCAGCGGCGGCTCCGACCTGGCGGCGTACGACCGCCAGAAATACAGCTCGCTGCAAGGCTACGCCGACGACCTGCTCGAGCTGATCGATGCCTATGCCAGCGGTCCCGTGATCTTCGTGGGCCATTCGGTCAGCGCCACCATCGGCGTACTCGCTGCCAACCTGGCGCCCGAAAAATTTGCGGCGCAGATCCTGGTCGGCCCGTCGCCGCGCTATATCGACGACGGCGACTACCGCGGCGGCTTTTCCGAGGACGACATCGCCGACCTGCTCGACACCATGCAGGCTAACTATCTCGGCTGGTCCAGCACCATGGCGCCGGCCATCATGGGGGCGCCCGATCAACCGCACCTGGCCGAGGAACTGACCAACAGCTTTTGCCGCACCGATCCGGCAATTGCCAAGCATTTCGCGCGGGTCACTTTCTTATCGGACCACCGCGCCGATTTTGCCCGTTCGACCACGCCGGCGCTGATCATGCAATGCAGCGACGACCTCATCGCACCGATGGAAGTGGGCGCCTTCATGCACCGCGCCATGCGCGACAGCACGCTGGTGGTGATCGCCAACCACGGCCATTGCCCCCACCTGAGCGCGCCCGACGCCAGTATCGCCGCCATGCAGGCCTTCCTCGACGCCCCTGCCCCGGCACCAGCACCAGCACAATGACAGCGGCGCCAGACGTCTGGGACGACGCGCCGTGCGGGTTGCTGTTTGCCGACGTCGACGGCACCATCGTGCGCGCCAACCTGACCGTGTGCCGCTGGCTGGGCTACGAACCGGCCGAACTGGTGGGATCAAAGCGCTTCTCCGAACTGATGCCCATGGGCGCCCGGGTATTTTTGCAAACCCACTGGACACCGCTGCTGCAAATGCAGGGATCGGTCTCGGAGGTGCAACTGGACCTGCTCGACCAGCAGCGGCGCCGCATCCCGATGATGCTCAGCGCCATCCGGCGCCAGCGCGACGGCGTCATCCACGACGAAATCGCCCTGCTGATCGCCACCGACCGGAAATTGTACGAGCGCGAACTGCGCGCCGAGCGGGAGCGGGCCGAAGCTGCAACCGCCGAGCTGGCGCAAGCGCAGGCGCAACTGCGCGACGCCAATGCGGCGTTGTCGCTCCAGCACCGCTACAAGGATGAATTCCTGGCCACGCTGGCCCACGAGCTGCGCAACCCGCTGGCCTCGATGCTCAACGTCAGCGAGATCCTCAGGCTGCGCGCCCAGGCCACCAACGCCAGCGACCGTCCGGCCGAGATCCTGGTCCGGCAGATTGCCCGCATCAATCGGCTGGTGGACGACTTGCTCAACGTCGCGCAGATCGGCCAGGGCAAGGTGTCGCTGACCATGGCGGTGGCCGATATCGTGCCCACCTTGCGCGATGCCTTCGACGACGCGCTGCCGGCCATGCAGGCGGCCGGACAGCATGCCACCGCCAACCTGCCGGCGCAGCCGCTGTGGGCCAGGTTCGACCAGGTGCGGCTGACCCAGATCGTCGCCAACCTGCTCAACAACGCCAGAAAATACAGTCCGGTCGGCGCCGCCATCGTGCTGCAGGCGGGCATCCGCGACGGCAGGATAGCGATCGAGGTCAGCGATACCGGCATCGGCATTGCGCCCGACCAGCTGGCACTGGTGTTTGAAAAATTCCTGCAACTGGCGCCTGGCCTCGACCGCGCACAGGGCGGGCTCGGCATCGGGCTGTCGCTGGTCAAAGGACTGGTCGAACTGCACGGCGGTGAAGTGACGGCGCACAGCGATGGCGCCGGCACGGGAGCCCGCTTCACGGTGGTGCTGCCGCTGTTGGCCGGCCCTGCCGGATAAAGCGTCGCGTGACGGACACAGCTGCATAGGCTTTCCATGTGGAAATGAGATAGAATCACGCAATGCCGCTCTGACGCAACTGCGGCTTCTTTCGCGGCCCCATCCCCGCCGCCATTCACGTTCCCCGCAAGATCTCTTGACTGCCGCCCCGGCCAGCCCGGTGCGGCGCGGAATGACAGGCCGCCCGTCGGCCCTGCATCCGGACTTCGCCTGGCAGGAACGCATTTCACTGTTGACCAAGGGTGTACCTGTGAAACTCGGCAATCTCAAAATTGGTGTCCGGCTCGGCCTGCTGGCGGCGCTTTTCTTCTTCGCTTTGCTGATCGTTGGCTTCGTCGGCTGGCGCGCGCTCGACGCGGGCAACACCCGCGCCAGTGCAGCCATGGTGCGCCTGGGGGCCATGGGCCAGGCCAGCGACACCGCGCGCAGCGCCCAGGTGGAATTCAAGATCCAGATCCAGGAATGGAAAAATATCCTGGTGCGCGGCGACGACCAGGAAACGCTGGACAAATACCGCGCCGCCTTCATCAAGGGCGGCGACGCCACCCGCGCCGACCTGGCGCGCCTGGCCACCATGCTCGACCAGCTGGCCATCGCCACGCCCATGGTGAACGACGCGCTGCGCACCCAGGAAGGGCTGACCGCCCGTTACCTGAAGGCCCTCGAACAATTCGACCCGGCGCAGGCCACCTCCGCCGACAAGGTCGATGCGCTGGTCAAGGGCGCCGACCGCGAACCGACCCGCAAGATCGACGACATCGTCGCCTACATCGGCCAGCAGGCGCAAGACGTGGCGCAGCAGATCGAAGCTGACAATGCAGCGGCGCACCAGCGCGCCACGCTGACGATCGCCCTCGCGCTCGGGCTGGTGCTGGTCATTGGTTCGGTGACGGTGCTGTGGCTAATCCGCAGCATCACCCTGCCCCTGTATGCGGCGGTGGCGGTGGCCCAGACGGTCGCCGCCGGCGACTTGCGCACCGAGGTACGCTCGGACACCACCGACGAAATCGGCGACCTGCTGCAAGCGCTGCGCCAGATGCAGGGCAACCTGTCGGGCATCGTGGGCCGGGTGCGCGACGGCACCGTGGCGATCCACGCAGCATCGACCGAAATCGCCAGCGGCAATCTCGACTTGTCCTCGCGCACCGAACAGCAGGCCGGCGCGCTGGAGCAAACCGCCGCCTCGATGGTGGAGCTGACCAGCACGGTCAAGCAGAACAACGACAACGCCAACCAGGCCGGCGAACTGGCCGACAGCGCCTCGGCCATCGCTGTCAAGGGTGGCCAGGCGGTGGCGCAGATGGTCTCCACCATGACGGCGATCAGCGCCTCGTCGAGCAAGATCGTCGACATCATCGGCACCATCGACGGCATCGCGTTCCAGACCAATATCCTGGCGCTGAACGCGGCGGTGGAAGCGGCGCGCGCCGGCGAACAGGGACGCGGCTTCGCGGTAGTGGCCACCGAGGTGCGCAACCTGGCGCAGCGCTCGGCCACGGCGGCGCAGGAAATCAAGGCGCTGATCAACGACTCGGTAAGCCGCATCGCCTCCGGCAGCGAACTGGCAAGCGTGGCTGGGGCCACCATGGGCGACGTGGTGGCCAGTGTGCAGCGGGTCACCTCTGTGATCGCCGAGATCACGGTGGCGGGCCAGGAGCAGACCGAGGGCATCGCCCAGATCAGCTCTGCCATCAGTCACATGGATGGCGTCACGCAGCAGAACGCCGCGCTGGTGGAAGAAGCGGCAGCGGCGGCCGACGCGCTGCAGCAACAGGCGGCGGCGCTGACCGAGGCGGTGAGCGTGTTCAAGCTGCCGGGGACGATGGCAGACGCCTGATGTCGGTCGCCATTATCGACAAAGGCGCCGGGAACGCCACCACCACCCGCAGTCCCGTGGACGACAACGGCGCCGTATCGAACGTGACGGTGGCGCCCGCCTTGTCGGCCACCGCCTTCACGATCGCCAGCCCCAGTCCGGAGCCGGTGGTCTCACTGCTGCCCAAGATGCGATAAAAGGCGTGGAATACCCGTTCGCGCTCGGGCTTGGGGATGCCGGGGCCGCTGTCATCGACAATCAAGTCCACTCCGCCCGCGTGGCTGCAGAACGATACATCGACCCGCCCCCCGTGTGGCGTATAGCGCAGCGCGTTATCGACCAGGTTCTTCACCAGCATGTGCAAGTCCAGCGGCGCAGCCGCCACCAGCGCGTCATCGGTGCTGAGCACGCCGAGGTCGATGCCGCGCTGCTCGGCCAGCGGATACAGGTCTTCGATCACGGCGCGCACCACCTGTTGTAACGATACCGGGCTTGGCGCCGTGCTGTCGGGCGCACCCTGCTGCGAGCGGGCCAGCGCCAGCAGTTGGTCGAGCATCACGCGCGTGCGCTGCAGGCCGGCGGCCAGCGTTTGCATGCGGCGCCGCGCTTCGTCCGGCATGTCGGCAGCGGCCAGGCGCTCGGTCTGCAGCGACATGGCGGTGAGCGGCGAGCGCAGTTCGTGCGCAGCGTCGGCCACGAAGCGGCGCTGGGTTTGCATCGCCGCGTCCACCCGCGTGAGCAGGCGGTTGATTTCGGCCACCAGCGGCTGCACTTCGTCCGGCAGGCCGGCGGCGTCGAGCTGGCGCAGGTCGTAGTGGGAGCGGCGGCCCGCCTCGTCGGCCACCGCGCGCAGGGGGCCGAACAGCTTGCGGATCAGCCAGTGCACCAGCAGCGGCAGCAGTACCGCCAGCAAACCGAACGGGATCAAGGCCCGCAAGGCGTTGTTGACCGCCACCGCGTTGCGCACGCGCGTTTGCTGGGCCACCGCCAGCCGCACGCCGCTGTTATCGGTGCGCACGAACACGCGCCACGAGTCCGCATCCATGTCCACCGTTTGCAGGCCATCGACCAGCGGCGTGGAGAATACCGGCAGGCCATCGTAGTCCTCGGGTTCGCCCGGCGAGGGATTGAGGAAACGCACCACGATGCGCTCGTCGAGCGTGATGCCGCTGATTTTCTGGCGGGCGGCCAGCGTGACCGGCCCGGTTTGCAGGCGGCCGATCAGGTGGGCGATCTGGCGCAGCTGCTTGTCCTGGGCGATGTGGGCGTCGTTCCACGAGGCGACCAGGGTGAACACGGCGGCGCTGCCGGCCATGAGCACCACGGCCAGCGCGATGGTGGCCGAGAGCCGGTACTGGAGCGACGTGTTCATGGCGCCTTGGACACCATCCAGCCCACGCCGCGCACGTTCTTGATGGCGTCGGCGCCGAGTTTTTTGCGCAGCGCGTGGATCAGGAACTCGACCGCGTTGCTTTCCACTTCCTCGTTCCAGCCGTAGATGCGGTTTTCCAGTTCAGTGCGCGAGAGGATCGCGCCGGGGCGCACCATCAGCGCCTGCAACAAGGCGAATTCGCGACCGGTCAGGCGCACCTGGCGGCTATCGCGGCAGGCTTCGTGGGTGGCCGGGTCGAGCGTGATCACGCCGTTGCCCAGGTTGGGGCCGACGGCGGCGGCCTGGCGGCGGGTGACGGCGCGCATGCGCGCCAGCAGTTCGGACAGCGCGAACGGTTTGACCAGGTAATCGTCGGCGCCGCCATCGAGGCCAGCCACGCGGTCTTCGGTGGCGTCGCGCGCGGTGAGCACCAGCACCGGCACGCCGCGGCCGGCTGCGCGCAGCGTGTGCAGCACCGACATGCCGTCGCGCCGCGGCAGGCCCAGGTCGAGCAGCACCATCTGGTACGGATTGCAGGCCAGCGAGTCGAGCGCAGCGTCGCCATCGACCACCCAATCGACGCCATAACTGGCTTCGCGCAGCGCCTGCTGGATCGCGTTGCCGATCATGTCATCGTCTTCCACCAACAGCACCCGCATGACGTCCTTTCGATTTCCGCGCCGAATGTCGGCGCCAGGGCGGTATTTTAACGGCATCGCGCATGGAACGTCCGCTAAGTGACTGCTAAGTGTGCTTGCCTACCATCCGGACGTCGTTACTCCAGCCTGGGCCCCGCTGCATGAAAAGCATGAAACTACTGAAGCCGTTGATTTTTTCCCTGATGTGCGTGGTGGGCCTGGCAGGCTTGCAAGCGCCGGTGGACGCATACGGCGCCGATACCCGGCACAAAGCCAAGGTCACCAAGTCCAGCAAGGCAGTGAAGGCCAAGGCGACCAGGGCCAGGACAGCCAAGGCCGTCAAGCCGCTGCGCAAGCGCAAGATGGCCAAAGCGGTGGCGGTCTCGCAAGCACCGAACGCGGCGCACCTGGCGGCGCTGCGCTCGAGCGCAGTGGTCATCCTCGATCCGACCACGCAGGACGTGCTGTACCAGAAAAACCCGGATACGGTCCTGCCGATTGCGTCGCTCACCAAGCTGATGACGGCGCTGGTGGTGCTCGACGCGGGCCAGAGCATGACCCAGCAGATCACCGTCACCAGCGCGGACGTCGACCGATTGAAATATTCATCGTCGCGACTGCAAGTGGGCACCACGCTGCCGCGCACGTCCATGCTGCACCTGGCGTTGATGAGTTCGGAGAACCGGGCCGCGTCCGCGCTGGGCCGCAATTATCCGGGCGGCACCCGCGCCTTTGTGGCCGCGATGAACCGCAAGGCCCGCACGCTGGGGATGCGCAACACGCGTTACGTGGAACCCACCGGCCTGTCGAGCGCCAACGTGTCCACCCCGAGCGACCTAGCCAAACTGGTGATCGCCGCCGAAAAGAGCGCCCTGATCCGGCGCTACTCCACCGACCACGCGTTCAGCATCCGCCAGGGGCGCGGCACCAGCGTGTACCACAACACCAACCGCCTGACCGCCAGCAGCAACTGGCGCATCCGCCTGCAAAAGACCGGCTACATCTCCGAAGCGGGCCGCTGCATGGTGCTCTACACCATGGTCAACAACCGGCCGACGGTGATGGTGTTCTTGAACTCGCAGGGCAAATACTCGCACGCTGCCGACGCCAACCGGGCGCGATCGTGGCTGGCGGGATATCGGGGTGGCAAGGTACAGCGGGCGGTCAAGCGGCGGCACTGACCGCCCTCTTCCTTAGAAGTAATACCCCGCCTGCAAATTGATACGGCGGCTATACCCGGGATGCTCGGCCGAAGTCGAACCCAGGCCACCAAAGTCCGGTGAGATGTACGGGTGGTGCTTGCCCAACATGAAGTCGGCGGAGAACGACCATTTACCGGCCGAGAAGCTCAGGCCCGTAACGTTCTGGGCCGAGTCCTTGTAGCTGCCCACGCGCTTGTGCAGCATGCTGTAGTCGTTATAGACCTTGAAGCCGCTGAACGGTCCGACCTTGCCGCCGATGTCGTAGCTGGCGTTGGCGATGTAGATGTCGCCCTTGGACGCCACCGGGTAGGGGTAGCCGAAGCCGCCGATCATGACGAAACTGTTGGCGTCCAGGCCGCCGTAGGTCTGCGTGGCTTCGTGGCTGGTGCGGTAGTCGTAGCGCATCGCCTGCAACATCACATCGAACGGTCCCGACTTGCCCTTGAAGTGCACGGCAAAGGCGTTGCGGCGGGTGTTGACGGCGCCGTTGGCGCGCGCTTCGTTGCGGATATTACCGGTCAGTCCCGAAAAGCCCACTTCCTGCCGGCCCTGGTCGCCCAGCTTGAACGCCACGCGGCCGATCAGGGTGTTGCGCTCGGTATCGCGCTGGCCGGTGCCGAAGCCTTGCGCATCGTCGTCGGCCACGATGTTGTACGAGTAGCGGTTGGCCGAGGGCGCGGTATTGCTGCCACCACCGTAAGAGCCGCCGTCGCGCGGGTAAAAGCCCACCTGCCATTCGACCGGACCGGGCTTGCTGAGGTAGGTCACACCGAGGTCGTACTTGTCCTCGAAGCCGGCATAGAACGCGATCGACTCATAAAAATTGTTCGACGCGTACGGCTGCAGGCCGAACAGGTTCTTGTCCACGCCGATGTGCAGCTCGCTCTTGTCGTCGAAGCGGCGTCCAATCCAGCCGTGGTGGAGGAAATGCTGCCAATAGCCGCCCTGCCCTTTCGGGAAATTATTGTAGCGGTACTGGGCCGAGCCGATGGTGGTGCCGTCGTCGTAGTTGACGTCGAGGCGGGCGGTGTCCAGGCCGAAGAAGCCGTTGCGATATTCGTCCTGCCAGCTCTTGTAAACATAATTGAAGCGGATCGCACCGCCCACGGTGAGGGGCGACTTGCCCTCGTCGGCCGCCACGGCGACACCGCCGGACAACAGGACAGTAGCGGCCGCTGCGCATCCGCACCAGCCTTTGACATTTTTCGACAACATATTTTTCCTTTAAAACGAAGGCGGCGCTTCCGGCGCTGCGGCCTGAAGTTCGGCCAGGTAGATTCACCTTGGCCAGGACGGGATCGCCCATGTGACGCACTTCGGACAGGCCCAGCACCAGCGCCTCGATCTCGAGCCGGTTGAACATTTGCGGCGGCAGGCTGCCGTCCTCGATCAGCGAATAGCCGTAGCCACGTTCGCCGCCGATATCGGCGCCACCGTCCCGCAGGCTCTCGCGCAGTTTCCAGCCGAGCGGTAGACCGACTGGGGGAAGAAGCCGGTCTCGCGGGCCGGGCGCTGCGCCGTCACGGGTGCAGGCAAGGTACGCAAGGCCTGCAACAGGCGAAACACACGAAACACACGATCGGATCGCGACATGACAACTGACAGTATTTGGCAGGAGGGGTCGATATAGTACCACCGGTCTCGACCATTACCCCGTCCGGTTGACCGACCGGAGCGGGTTCGCCACTCTCACTATCCTGGAGAATCTTGCATGTCCATCAAATCCGTAGCCCACATCAACCTGCGGGGCACCGCCCGCCAGGCCCTCAATTTTTACCACGCGGTGTTCGGTGGCCGGGTCACACTGGCCACCCACGGCCAGGCCGGCATGACCGATGATCCCGCCGCAGCGGACCTCATCATCTGGGGCCAGGTGGTCGCCGACAACGGCTTTTGCGTGATGGCGTTCGACGTACCGGCGGCCATGCCGTGGGACCAGGGCCAGAACGCCTACTACGTTTCCGTGCGCGGCGACAGCGCCGAGGAGATTGCCGGCTACTGGGCCGGGCTGGCCGAGGGCGCCACCGTCATTGCGCCGCTGGCGGCTTCGTCGTGGTCGCCGTTGTACGGCATGCTCAAGGATCAGTTCGGCGTGGTGTGGGTGCTGGATGTGGCCAATCAGGGTTGATCACGACGGCGATCGGGTGGCAGCTTCGGCGTGCCGCTTGATCAATTGCTTGTACAGGTCGGGCTCGCTGGTTTCGAGCTGCTTGAGGGCGTCGACTGCCGTGCGCAACACGGTCGTCGTTTGCGCCTGTTTGATGTCCTCGATGTCAGCCCTGGCTTTTTTCACCTTGTTGAGGACATCGATATCGGCCTCCTGCTTTTCCGCCAGCTTGATCACCAGGTCGTTGAGCCAGCCTATCTGCTTGCCGTAACTGGCCACTTCCGACACCACGCGGTCTTCGACCCCGGCGTCGCCAGCGAAGTTAAACGTCGGCGAGAAAAATGGCGAATTGAAGCGCTGCATGACGTCGCCCGACAGCGGCATCTTGAACATCCAGAACGGATCGAATGAGGTAGCCATAATTGCTCCACGAGAAGGTTGAAAACATTGCAAAAGGAATCATCATTCTAGTCCCCATCACAACGCTCTCGCACGCCGCGTCCGACCGTTCGCTTGATCCAGGCTAAGCCAGTTTCACCATCTCGCGATACAGGTCTGCCTTGCCCTCGAAGCCGATGCCCGGCAGTTCCGGCAGCATGATGTGGCCGTCGTCGACCGTCACGCCGTCAGGGAAGCCGCCGTAGGGCTGGAACAGGTCGGGATACGATTCGTTACCGCCCAGCCCCAGGCCGGCCGCGATATTGAGCGACATCTGGTGGCCGCCGTGAGGAATGCAGCGCTTGGGCGACCAGCCGTGCTCGCGCAGCATGTCGAGCGTGCGCAGGTATTCCACCAGGCCGTAGCTGAGCGCGCAGTCGAATTGCAGCCAGTCGCGGTCGGCGCGCATGCCACCGTAGCGGACCAGGTTGCGCGCATCCTGCATCGAGAACAGGTCTTCGCCGGTGGCCATCGGGTTCTTGTAATAATTGCGCAAGGTGGCCTGCAACTCGAAGTCGAGCGGGTCGCCCGGCTCCTCGTACCAGAACAGGTCGTACTGCGACAGTGCCTTGGCATACTTGATCGCCGTATCGAGGTTGAAGCGGCCGTTGGCGTCCACCGCCAGTTTCTGGCCATCCTGTAAAACGCTGAGCACCGAGTCGATACGACGCAAATCTTCGTCGAGGTCGGCGCCGCCGATTTTCTTCTTCACCACCGTGTAACCCCGGTCGATGTAGCTGCGCATCTCGTCCTTGAGCTTGCCATGATCCTGGCCCGGGTAGTAATAACCGCCGGCGGCGTACACGAAAATCTTGCGGTCGGCCTGGCCGTTGCCGTAGCGGTCGGCCAGCAGCTGGAACAGCGGCTTGCCTTCGATCTTGGCCACCGCGTCCCACACCGCCATGTCGATGGTGCCGATCGCCACCGAGCGCTCGCCGTGGCCGCCCGGCTTTTCGTTGGTGAACATGCAGTTCCAGATTTTGTGGGGATCGAGGTTGGTGCCGGCATCATCGACCAGGCTGGCCGGATCGGCTTCAAGGATGCGCGGAATGAAACGCTCGCGCATCAGGGTGCCCTGGCCGTAACGGCCATTGGAATTGAAACCGTAGCCGATCACCGGCTTGCCATCGCGGATGACGTCGGTGACCACCGCCACCAGGCTCAGGGTCATCTTGCTGAAGTCGATATAGGCATTGCGGATAGGCGAGCTGATCGGGACGGTTTTTTCGCGGATTTCAACGATTTTCATGCGGTTCTCCTGTCAAAGTGGAACCAGTCTACTATTGAACCACACTGCTACAATTTACCTGGATTGAAACCTTTATTCACTTTAGATAAAGAATGACAGATGAAGAGTGATGCGGCCCCTGACCTGACCTTCTTCGTGCTGCTGGCCAAGCTGGGCAGCATGAGCGCCACCGCGCGCGAACTGGGCGTCACGCCGCCCGCCATCACCAAGCGTCTCGCCGTGCTGGAGCAGCGCCTGGGCGTGCGCCTGGTAAATCGCACCACGCGCCGTATCAGTCTCACCAACGAAGGTGAGTCATACCTGGCGCAGGCCGCGCACATCCTGCACCAGATCCGCGAGATGGAGGAATCGGTGGCCAGCGGCCGTGCCGCGCCCAAGGGCCTCCTGCGAGTAAACGCCACGCCGGGTTTCGGGCGCACCCGCATCGCGCCCATCGTCTCGCGCTTTGCCCATGCGTACCCGGAAGTGGAAGTGGAGCTGCACCTGACCGACCGGCCCATCAGCCTGGTGGAGGAAGCGTACGACCTGGCGATCCGCTTCGGCGAGCTGCCCGATACGCGCCTCACGGCCCGCAAGCTGATGGCCAACCGGCGCTTTTTATGCGCGTCGCCCGGCTACCTGAAACAGTGGGGCGAGCCGCGCACGCCGGCCGAACTGCACCGCCATCGCTGCATCCTGCACCGCCAGAACGACGACGTGTACGGCACCTGGCGCCTGCAAAAAGGCAAAGTGGAAGAACTGGTGAAGGTGCGCGGCGCCGTCTCCAGCAACGACGGCGACATCGTCATGCTGTGGGCGCTGGCCGGCCACGGCATCGTCCAGCGCTCGGAGTGGGACGCCGCCAGGTACCTGGCCAGCGGACGCCTGAAGCAGGTCATGCCCGACTACACCTTGCCCGACGCCGACCTGTATCTGTATTACCTCAGCCGCCAGAACCAGCCGGCCAAGGTGCGCGCCTTTATCGATTTTATCGCCACGCAGTTCAGCGTGCCATAAATACTCTGGCCGCATGCTCGAGCACCTCGTGCAGCCGGTCGGTATCGACCGGCTTGGCGAAGTAGGCGTCGAAGCCGGCGGCGAAACCGGCCTCGCGGTCGCGCTCTTCGCCGTAACCGGTAACCGCGATCAGGGTGGCGTCGCGCCCCTCCGGCCGGCGCCGCAGCTCGCGCGCCAGGGCGTTGCCGTCCATGTCGGGCAAGCCGATGTCGAGGATGCACACGGCGGGCGCCCACGCGGCGGCGCGCGCCAGTGCTGCACTGGCGTCGTGCTCCACCTGCACCAGGTAGCCCTGCGCTTCGAGCAGCATGGCCAGAATGCTGGCGGCGTCGACGTTATCGTCAACCAGCAGCACGCGCAGGCGCTGGCCGGCACCCGCAGCGCCAGCCGGGGCGTCGTCCCGCGCCAGTTGCGCCAGGCCGCCGTACGCCGGCAGCTCTACCGTGAACTGCGTGCCGGCGCCGGGCCCGGCGCTGACAAAACCGATGCTGCCGCCATGCAGTTCGGTGAGTTTTCGCGCCAGGGCCAGGCCCAGTCCCAGCCCGCCCTGCGAGCGGTCCGGGGTACGCGTGGCCTGGGCGAACAGATCGAAGATGCGGTCCGTCAGTTCGGCCGCGATGCCGATGCCGTTGTCGCGCACCGAGAGGCGCACCCGGTCCTCGCTTACCGCCAGCGCCACCACAATGGCGCCGCCGGACGGCGTAAACTTGGCGGCGTTGTTGAGCAGGTTGGCCAGCACCTGCACCAGGCGCTTGTAGTCGCCCAGTACCAGTACCGGCCCGGCCGGCAGGTGCAGCGCCAGCTCATGGCCGCGTCCCGTGATCAGGGGCCGGGTTTGTTCCACGGCGGCGGCAACCACCAGTTGCAGGTCGAGCGGCTGGCGCTCGATCTCGACCAGGCCGCGCGTCACGCGCGAGACGTCGAGCAGGTCGTCCACCAGCGCCGTCATGTGGCGCACCTGGCGCGTGATGATGCCGCTGGTGCGCTGCAGGCGGTCGGCGTCGAGCAGGCCCAGGCCCATCAACTCGGCGGCGGCGCTGATCGGCGCCAGCGGATTGCGCAGCTCGTGCGCCAGCATGGCCAGGAATTCGTCCTTGTTGCGGTCGGCCTCGATCCGCAGGCGCAATTCGCTATCGCGCTCGCCTCCTTCGCGGCGCAGGCGCGCCAGGCTGATCGCGCCTTCCACCCGCGCCAGCAGTTCACGGCCGCTGAACGGCTTGACGATGTAGTCGTCGGCGCCGGCGGCCAGGCCCTCGATGCGCGCTTCCTCGCCGGCCCGCGCCGAGAGCAAAATGAACGGCAGCTCGCGCATGCGCGACTCGGAGCGCACCTCGGACAGCAAGGCAAAGCCGTCCACCAGTGGCATCATGACGTCGCTTACCACCAGGTCGGGCAAGTCGCCGCTGCGCAAGCGCTCCAGCGCCTGGGCGCCGTTGACGCAGGCGGTGACCAGGTAGCCGGCATCTGTCAGGGTTTTCTGCACGTAACGGCGCATGTCGTTGTTGTCGTCGGCCAGCACGATGTGGCCGCTGACGTGCTGCCGCTGCGGTGCGTCCGGCTCGGTGTGGGCGCCGCTGTCGATCCACTGCGCAGCTTCGCTCAGGTACACGGGCGCGTGCACGTGCCGCCGCGCCGATGGCTGGCGGTGTGTGACAGGCGCCGCGCTGCGCGCCACCATCGGAATCCGCACCCGGAACAACGCGCCCCGCCCGGCCTCGCTCTCCGCGGTGATCTCGCCGTCGTGCAGCAGCACCATTTCGTGCACCAGCGCCAGCCCGATGCCGGTGCCTTCCACCGAGCGCCCGGGCTGTCCCTCGATACGGTGGAAGCGCTCGAACACGCGCCCCAGCTCGGCCCTCGGAATGCCCACGCCGGTGTCGGCCACGACCAGTTCGGCCATGCCATCGACCGCGCGCAGGCGCACACTGATGCCGCCTTCGAGCGTGAATTTGAACGCATTGGACAGCAGGTTGAACACGATCTTTTCCCACATGTCGCGGTCGATCCAGACCGGCGCCGGCAACGGCTGGCAATCGATGCCCAGCGACAGGCCGGCGCGTTCGCAGGCGGACGCGAAGTGGCTGGCCAGTTCGGCGGTGTCGGTGGCCAGGTCGGTGGCTTCGAACGTGGCCGACGTGCGGCCCATTTCCATGCGCGAGAAATCGAGCAGCGCGTTGACCAGTTTTAATAGTCGCCGGGCGTTGCGATTGGCCGTGGCCAGCAGCACCTGCTGCGGCGCCGTCACATCGGGCATGGCCAGCAGGTCTTCCAGGGGGCCGAGCATGAGCGTGAGCGGTGTGCGGAATTCGTGGCTGACGTTGGAGAAGAACACGGTCTTGGCGTGGTCGATCTCGGCCAGCATCGTCAGCCGCTTGCGCTCTTCCTCGTGCGCGGCCACGCGCGCCAGCGCCGTGCCCAGGGTGGCGCCCAGCAGTTCGTAAAAACCGCGGTAGTCGGCGGAGAATGGCAGCCGCGCGCTGGCGGCGGTGAGCAGCAGCGCCACCGGTTGCGTGGCGCCAGGGCGCATCACGGAAATGGCCAATGCCAGGTCGGGGCCATCGGGATACGGTCCGCACGGCGCGTCGCCCAGCGCCTGGCGCAAGCCGGGCAGTTCCAGTACGCGCGGCTCGGCCGCAGATTGCAGCAATTGCGCCAGCGGCCAGAAGCCTGCTGCCGCGCCGTCCGCATCGCCAGTGGCGGAAGCGGTGAAAGCGCCAGCCAGCAGTCGCTCGGGCGCAACCAGCGGCGACGCTTCGATGCCGCTGCGCTGGCGCAGCACGTAATCGCCGGTCTCCGCGTCGAACTCGTACAGCAGCACGAACGGCAGGTCGAACTCGAATTGCTTGAGCGTGACGGCGGTTTGCGCAAACACCTGCTCGCCGGTTTGCAGTGGCGCCAGTTGTGCGGTCAGGTCGCGCACGGCGCGGGTGCGGCGCGCACCGAGCATGGTCAGCGTGGTTTCGGTCACCGGGTGGAACAGGCCGCCGATTTCGCCGCTCTCGTCGCGGATCGGGCTGAGGGAAAACGTAAAAAACGTCTCTTCCAGGTAGCCGTTGCGGAACAGGAACATGCGCTGGTTTTCCAAGTACGAGGTCTCGCCGCGCACCGCGCAGTCGAACGGCGCGGCCAGCGCCGCCCATGCCGACTCCCAGCACACCCGGTAATCCATGCCCAGCGTGGCCGGATGGCGGTCGCCGCACAGCACGCGGTAGCCATCGTTATAAATCTGGATCCGATCCGGCCCCCAGACGATATTGATCGGGAAATTGGAGGCCAGGCACAGGCTGACGGTCGTGCGCAGGCTTTGCGGCCAGGATGATATCGGTCCCAGCGTGGTGGACGCCCAGTCGTGCGCGCGGATCAGCGCCGCCATCTCGCTGCTGCTGTCGAGGAAGCGCGCATCCGCCGCCGGGCGCTGACCGTGGTCTTGTGTCATGTGAACATACTGCCGATGGTAGGGTTGATGAGTTGCCAAGCCGACAGTATGAGGCAAGCGGCGCCTTCCTTATGTTCGGCAGATCACAAACGCTACCGACTAGCGGTTTCAGCGCGGGGTGGGCTAGTCGCGCAGGGTGACGCCGCCATCATCCACCACAGTGCGGTCGAGCGTCGCTGCAGCTGCAGTCAGGGTGGCCGGGGCAGCGTTGTCGTAATCGACGACCTCGGCGCCGGTAACCGCATCGACATGGGTGATGCGCACCTGCAGGCGATCCGGCGCGCCACTTTGGCTGCCGCCATCATGCGCTTCGAGCGTGAAGCGGTAGCCGGCACGGCCGTTGAATCGCCCGGTGCCGCTCACGTGGGCCACCTGTCCTGCACGGCTGACGCCGATCTGCTCGCCGCGGAAGTGGAACGGCCCGCTCAGCACCAGCGCCTTCGCTGGCGCGCGGTTGGTATCGCCACCCAGCGGCGCCCACAGAGAAAAATGCAATGGCGCCGCGCTGCTTGCCCGGCCGACGGGGGCAGCGCCGGTGCCGAGGCGCAGCGTGCCGGCGCCGCTGACCGAGGCCAGCGCCGGATCATCCACCGTCACGTCCTGTACCAGCTCGGTCGAGCGGCCAGCCGAGTCGGTGACGCGCACGCGCACCGCCTGGAAGCCTGCGGCGCAGAAGCGGTGGCGCAGTGTGACCTGCCCCACGCCGCCGGCCTCGCGCACGATGGGTGCAGGTGACGGGCAGCCATCGGTCCACACCACGCTGGCCTGGTGGGTTTGCGAGGGCGAGTTGTCGATGAAGTTGACGGTCAGCGTGAGATCCTGGCCCAGTTCCACCGTGCGCGGCAAGGTGGTGATCGGACCGAGCACCGGCGCGTCGGTGCCGCGCGTGCCGGGACGCAGCATGACCAGGCCCGCATTCGAGTTGGCCAGGATGACGCCCGCTTCATTGATCGCCTGACCATATTGCACGACCAGTCCTGGCGGCGCCCGGTAGAGGCGGCTGTTCAAGTCGATCGGGGTGGTGAGGCCCGCCCAGCGCACGGCGCGCGAAAAGGTCGCGCCCTGGCCTCCCGGCCACTGGACCGTGCCGACGATCTCGCCGGCGTTATTGATGTCGCTGGCAAAGCTGTCGGCAAGCGGATAGCCGGGCAATCGTGCGAGTCCGCCGGTGGGCGTCCACTTGTAGGCAAACAGGCGTTGGTCGTTGCGCAGCGCGTAGCCGACCGCCTCGCTGCGATCGTTCAGGCTGGTCACATCGGTCAGCGGACCGCCACCGTCGATCGGCACCATGCCGGTCAGGCGGCTCCAGAAAAACGCCTGCTCATTCGGACTGTTGGCGGTGTCGGAACGGCCGGCCACTTCGGTACGCTCGTTGATATGCAGCCCGAACGCCCGGGTGCCGCCCAAGGTGCCCAGGTCGGTTCGCCTGCCGCTGGCATCCCACAACATGGCGGTAATGGCCCCGGAAGCGGCGTCGCCATACCCGGTGGCGATGTTTTGCCGGTTGATGGCATGGGCGATGGACAGCGAAAACGGCTGCGGCCCCAGCGGTACGAGGGCGCCGCCCGGATTCCACCGCACGGCGCGCGAAGAGATGCCGGTTTCGGCATTGAGGCCGGCGATGTACTGCAGGTCGTTGATGTCTTCCGCGCTGGCCACCGAGGTTCCCGGCAGCGCGCGCATGCCGCCGGCCGCAGTCCAGGTAAAGCCGAGGATGTTGCTGCGTGGCGCGGCGTCTTCCGAACTGCCAACCACCACCCCGAGGTTGTTCAAGCCGCGCACCAGGGTGTAGGTGCCGCCGAGGGTGCCGATAGGGTGGACGCGGTCGCCGTCGAAAAAGCCGTTGGTGGCGCCGTAGTAGTTGAAGGAATTGAAGACGGCCTGGCCGCGTTCGTTAAGCAAGGCGGTGCCACCGCTTTCGGGCCACAGGTTGACGACGCTGTAGACGATGCCAGGCGGCGTGATGGCGGAGTTGGCTGCGGAGTTGGTTGCGGAGTCGGCCGCTGCCGTGGCTGGCGCCGACGACAATACGGCGCAGAGCGCAGTGGAAGCCGCTGTGGTGACGGCAACGGCCATGGCGCGCGGTTGATGACGGGGATGGAAGGTCAATGAGTGTTGCACGGTAATTCTCCCAGGCAGATTAAACGCAAGCGAACGCTCGCGCCAACGCTGGAAGACCTGCAGCCAGGTAATGTGCGGACAACCGCCTGTCCAACGTTACGCAGTACTCTAGGCGCACCAAAACAGGGCGAAATTGACATCAATCAAACTTTCCGAGAGTAAGCTCCAGGAAAGCACAAGCCCAGCAAAACAAAATTTTGCTAAGCAAAACTCAATTAAATTTTGTTTTGAGAGCGCCCATAAAAAAACCCCAGCGAGCTGCAACAGCCCGTTGGGGTTCTCGGGGTGAGCCGTGTTTAAACGTTCACGGTATCGGCCACCGAGCTGAACTCCTCGATCTTGTCGAAGTTCATATAACGGTAGATGTCGGCCGAATTGGCATCGAGCACGCCGGTGTGCTCCATGTACTCTGCGCGGGTCGGGATGCGGCCCAGCAGCGAACACACCGAGGCCAGCTCGGCCGAACCCAGGTACACATTGGTTTCGATGCCGAGGCGGTTCGGGAAGTTACGCGTCGACGTCGACATCACCGTGGCGCCCTTGCGGATCTGCGCCTGGTTACCCATGCACAGCGAGCAGCCCGGCATTTCCATGCGCGCGCCGGTGCGGCCCAGCGAGCCGTAATGGCCTTCGGACGTCAGCACCTGCTGGTCCATCTTGGTCGGCGGCGCGATCCACAGGCGCACCGGGATGTCCGACTTGCCTTCCAGGACTTTCGACGCCGCGCGGAAGTGGCCGATGTTGGTCATGCACGAACCGACGAACACGTCGTCGATCTTGGCGCCGGCAACTTCCGACAGGGTTTTCACATCGTCCGGGTCGTTCGGGCAGGCCACGATCGGCTCGTGGATATCGGCCAGGTCGATCTCGATGACGGCGGCGTATTCGGCGTCGGCGTCGGGCGCCAGCAGTTCCGGCTTGTCGAGCCAGGCCTGCATCGCCTTGATGCGCCGCTCCAGCGTGCGCTGGTCGAGGTAGCCGTTGGCGATCATCCACTTCATCAGCGTGATATTGGAGGTCATGTACTCGATGATCGGCTCTTTATCGAGGTGCACCGTGCAACCGGCAGCGGAGCGCTCGGCAGACGCGTCGGACAATTCGAATGCCTGTTCGACTTTGAGCTGCGGCAGGCCTTCGATTTCCAGGATGCGGCCGGAGAAGATGTTCTTCTTGCCCTTCTTGTCCACCGTCAGCATGCCCTGGCGGATCGCGTACAGCGGGATCGCGTTGACCAGGTCGCGCAGGGTCACGCCAGGCTGCATGGTGCCCTTGAAGCGCACCAGCACCGATTCCGGCATATCGAGCGGCATCACGCCGGTGGCGGCGGCAAACGCCACCAGGCCTGAACCGGCCGGGAACGAGATACCGATCGGGAAGCGGGTGTGCGAGTCGCCGCCGGTGCCGACGGTGTCGGGCATCAGGAGGCGGTTGAGCCACGAGTGGATCACGCCGTCGCCGGGACGCAGTGCGACGCCGCCGCGGTTTTCGATAAAGGTCGGCAGTTCGCGGTGCATCTTGACGTCCACCACTTTCGGGTAGGCGGCGGTGTGGCAGAACGACTGCATTACCAGGTCGGCCGAGAAGCCCAGGCAAGCCAGGTCTTTCAGTTCGTCGCGGGTCATCGGGCCGGTGGTGTCTTGCGAGCCGACGGTAGTCATCTTCGGTTCGCAGTAGGTGCCAGGACGAATGCCCTCGCCTTCCGGCATGCCGCAGGCGCGGCCGACCATTTTTTGTGCCAGCGAGTAGCCACGGCCGCTATCGACCGGGTTTTGCGGCAGGCGGAACAGCGTCGATGCGGGCAGGCCCAGCGCTTCGCGCGCCTTGGTGGTCAGGCCACGGCCGATGATCAACGGAATACGGCCACCGGCGCGCACTTCGTCGAACAGCACCTGCGACTTGACGGTGAATTCGGCGATGACCTTGCCATCCTTGAGCGCCTTGCCTTCGTACGGACGCAGTTCGACCACGTCGCCCATTTCCATTTGCGTCACATCGAGTTCGATCGGCAGCGCGCCGGCGTCTTCCATGGTGTTGTAGAAGATCGGAGCGATCTTGGTGCCCAGGCACACGCCGCCGAAACGCTTGTTCGGGATGAACGGGATGTCTTCGCCGGTAAACCACAGCACCGAGTTGGTGGCGGACTTGCGCGACGAACCGGTGCCGACCACGTCACCGACGTAGGCGACCAGGTGGCCCTTGGCTTTCAGTGCTTCGAGCTGTTTCAGCGGGCCGATCTTGCCCGGCTCTTCCGGGTTGATGCCGGGACGCGGGTTCTTCAGCATCGCCAGCGCGTGCAGCGGAATGTCGGGACGGGTGGTGGCGTCCGGTGCCGGCGACAGGTCGTCGGTATTGGTTTCGCCGGTCACCTTGAAGACGGTGATGGTCAGGCTGTGCGGCACTTCAGGACGCGAGGTAAACCACTCGGCGTCGGCCCACGATTGCAGCACGCCTTGCGCGCTGACGCTGCCCTGGTCGGCCAGTTCCTTGACGTCGTGGAAATAATCGAACATCAGCAAGGTCTTTTTCAGGCCTTCGGCAGCGATGGCGCCGACGACCGGATCGTCGAGCAGGTCGATCATCGGCTTGATGTTGAAGCCGCCGAGCATGGTACCCAGCAGGCGGGTGGCCAGCTCGCGCGAGACCAGCGGCGAAGTTTCCGCACCCTTGGCCACGCTGGCCAGGAACGCACACTTGACCTTGGCGGCATCATCGACGCCGGCCGGTACGCGGTTGGTGATCAGGTCAACCAGGAACTGTTCTTCGCCGGCTGGCGGATGCTTCAGGAGTTCGACCAGGTCCGACGTTTGATCGGCGGACAAAGGCAACGCAGGGATCCCGAGGGATGCACGTTCAGCGACGTGCTGGCGGTAGGCAGCTAGCATGAAAAACTCTCATTCAGGGTGGGTAGCGGAAGGAACCAGGCCAACTTCACCTGCTCCGGCCGCTATTGTACCTCAATGAGTCTTATATAAGACATATAACAGCAGACTCCATGAACCGTGAGTCTCCCGAGCAACAAAACACTGCCTTTACTGTGCGACCTTGATCACAACCTTGCCGAACGGTCCGCGCGCCAGGTGCTCGAAAGCCTGCACCGCTTCGTCGAAGCCATATACCTTGTCGATCACCGGCCTGATGCCGTGCTGGTCGAGGAAGGGATTCATGCGGTCGAACGAGGTGCGCGGCGCCACCGCGATGCCGCGGATCGTGGTCTGGCGGAAGATCACCGGCATCAGTTGCAACTGCGTGGTCTGCCCGGTCAGGAAACCTACCTGGGCGATAATCCCGGCCGCCTTGGTCGCCTGCACCGATTGATTCAGCCCTGCGCCACCTGCCACGTCGATGGTGACATCCACGCCCTTGCCGCCGGTGAGCGCCAGCACCTCGCGCTCCCAGTCCGGGTGGGTGCGGTAGTTGACACCATCACTCACGCCGAACGCCCTGGCCTTGGCCAGGTTGGCGTCGCTGCTGGACGTGGCGATCACGCGGGCGCCGTGGGCGGCGGCGATTTGGGCGGCAAAGATCGAGACGCCGCCGGTGCCTTGCACCAGCACGGTCTGTCCCGGTTGCAGGCGGCCGACATCCATCAACGCGTACCAGGCCGTGAGCGCCGCGATCGGCAGGGTCGAGGCTTCCTCGTCGGTCATGCCGGCTGGCGCGCGCACCGCGCTGTCTTGGTGGATGATCATGTACTCGGCCAGCCCGCCCGGAAGCGGCATGCCGAAGCAGTACGCCGGCTCGTCCGGGCCGGGTTCACCATCGATCCAGCGCGAATACAGGTGCGAGTTGACGCGGTCGCCGATGGCAAAGCGGGTAACACCGGCGCCTGTCGCGACCACCACGCCCACCGCGTCCGACACCGGAATGAGCGACTTGGGCACCAGGTGCGGCTCGTAAATGCCATCGATGATGGCCTTGTCGCGGAAATTGAGCGACACCGCGCCCACCTTCACCAGCAGCTCGCCCGCTTGTGGCACCGGGGTCGGCACCTCGCCCTGTTGCAGGTTATTCAAACCAAAATCCTTCAATAGCCATGCTTTCATCGTGTTCTCCTGTAGCGTGAGGACCGCAGCGGTGCTCAACCACGCGCCGCATCGCGCTCACCACCGAGGGCGAGGCCTACCTGCTCAGTTGCCGGCGCGTGCTGGAGGAACTGGACCAGACCGAATCTTTTCTGGCCACCGGCCACCGCGAACCGGCAGGCCGGCTGCGTATCGAGCTGCCTACCACGTTCGGCCGGCGCCATGTCGTGCCACCCCTGCTGGCACTGGCGGCGCGCCACGACCGCCTCGACCTGTCGTTCACGTTGCGCGACCAGGCGGTGGACATGGTTGTCGAAGGCATCGATCTCGCGGTGCGCATCGGTACCCTGGGCAACCATTCCGACCTCATCGCGCGCCGCCTGGGCGACCAGCATATGGTGATCTGCGCTGCGCCAGACTACCTGGCGCGCAAGGGCCCGCCGCGCAGCCACGCCGACCTGGCGGCGCACGACTGCCTGGCAGGCTGGCGCCGCACGGTCAGATCCACCTGGCTGTTGAAGGATGCGGCCGGCGCCATCGTCCCGCACGAGCTGCCGGTGCGCCACGAACTGCCCGACGGCGACGCCCTGCTCCAGGCCACGCTGGCCGGCAGCGGCCTGGCGCAGTTTCCCACCTGGCTCGCGGGCGACGCCTTGCGCACCGGCGCACTGGTGCAGGTGCTGGCGGATATGGGCGGCGGGGCGATGCCGATCCACGTGCTGTGGCAGAAGACCTGGCACCTGCAGCCCAAGGTACGCATCGCTGTCGATACGCTGGTGGACCTGGCGGCAAGCCGGCCCGACATCTTCGATGCGCGGCCGCCGGCCAGCCGCGATTAACGCTGTGCCACCGACTCGGTTTGCGGCGCCGGCTGCCAGCCGCCACCGAGCGCCTTGAACGCCGCTACCGCCGCGCGCGCCGCCTCGGTTTGCGCCTGCGCGCGCAGGTCGGACGCCTGCAGCAGCCTGTCGTCCGCCTGCAGCACTTCGATCAGGCTCACCACGCCCTTCTGGTAAGCGGCAAACGACGCCTGGCGCGCCTGCTGCCACGCCTGCACGCCCTGCTCCAGCGTGGCGGCCTGGCGGTTGCGCTGATTCATGTCGGTCAACGCGTTTTCCACGTCGGCCGTGGCGCGCAGCGCCGACTGGCGGTAGGCTGCCAGCGCTTCCGCTTCCTGCCCGCGCGCCTGGTCAATCTGGGCGTTGATGCGGTCGAAGTCGAACAGGCGCCAGCGCAGGCCCAGCATGGCCGATGCCTGGCTGGCGTCATTGCTAAGCAGGTTGCCTCCCGAGATGGCGGTGGCGCTGCCGATCATGCCGCTTAATGAAAACTTCGGATAGAACTCGGCAATCGCCACGCCGATGCGGGCATTCGATGCAGCCAGCCGGCGCTCGGCCACGATCAGGTCGGGGCGGCGGCGCAGCAGGTCGCCGGGCGTGCCGGTGGCCGTGATGACCGGCGCGGCCGGGATGGCAGATGCTGCGACCAGTTGCGCACGATGCGTACCGGGCGCGCTGCCCAGCATGACGTCGAGCGCATTCATGGCGGTATCCTGCGCCGCTTCCAGCACCGGCACTGACGAGCGCACCTGTGCCAGCGCGCCCTCTACCTGGCGTACTTGCAGTTCCGGCACCAGGCCCTTGCCCAGCAACAGATTGAGGGTGGCCTGCAAGCCCTCTTGCGTGCGCACCTGCTTGCGGGCGACCTCGAGCCGCGCTTGCAGGCCGCGCAAGGTGATATACGTGTCGGCCGTCTGCGCGGCCACCGCCAGCCGGGTGGCGGCCGCGCCGGCGGCGGACGCCTGGTACTCGGCCAGCGCTGCTTCGCGCCCGCGCCGCAGCCCGCCAAACAGGTCGATTTCCCAGCCGGCGCCGATGCCGGCCTCGTAGGCGCTGCCGTAACGGTCGAAGCCCGGCTGCGAGTTGAGCACCTGGCCCAGCGGCGTTTCCACCGACTGGTAGGCGCGTGCCGCCTGGGCGTTCACGTTTGCAGACGGCAGCAGCGCTGCCTGGGCGGCGCCAAGACCGGCACGCGCCTGCGCCACGCGGGCCGACGCCTGCGCCAGGTCGAGGTTCTGCGCCAGCGCCAGCGTGATCAGCTGATCGAGTTGCGGATCGTGGAAATCCTGCCACCACTCGGACAGGTCGGCTGCCCGCGCGGTGGACTGGGCCAGGTAGTGCTGCGGCAGTTGCAGATCGGGGCGCGCGTAGTCGGGCCCCACGGCCGGAGCGGTGGCGCAACCTGTCACAAAACAGGCTGCCGCCAGCGCAATCAAAGGTCGGGTCGGGATCATGGAATTCCACTAAAGAAGAAAAGACGATAGTGACTATATCACTATTTAGTCACTTATTGTGCAAATCGGCGATGGGGGTTAAGCTGTCGGCCATGACTACTGCAACTACCAACAATGGCCCGACCCGGGGCCCGGCCGACCACGATGTGCGCGACCAGATCGTCACCGCCGCCACCGCCCACTTCCGCCTGTATGGCTACGAAAAGACCACCGTCTCCGACCTGGCCAAGGCAATCGGCTTTTCCAAGGCCTATATCTACAAGTTCTTCGAATCGAAGCAGGCCATCGGCGAACAGATTTGCGCCACCTGCCTGCTCGAAATCGAAACCGACGTGCGCGCGGCTGTCGATGGCGCGGAAGGCGCGCCGGAGAAGCTGCGCCGCCTGTTCAAGACCATCGTGGCGTCCAGCATGCGGCTGTTCTTCGAGGATCGCAAGCTGTTCGACATCGCCTCCTCCGCCGCCTCCGAACGCTGGGATTCTGCGCAGCGCTACGAGCTGCGCATCCAGGGTGTGTTGACGGACATCCTGCGCCTGGGCCGCGACAACGAAGACTTCGAACGCAAGACGCCGCTGGACGAAACCGTCAGCGCCATCTACCTGGTGCTGCGGCCTTACCTGAACCCGCTGCTGCTGCAGTACAGCTTCGACTCGGTCGACCACGCTCCCGCCCAGTTATCGAGCCTGGTGCTGCGCAGCTTATCGAGATGATCATTCTAAATCGACTGTGACCATTGACATAATTGGTCACTAGTCTCAAAATGAAATCCTGTTTTGTTCACTCACGGGATTTCTATGCCTCGCCGCCTTGCCGCCACCGCCGCCCTGTCCGCCGTTTGCCTGCCTACCTTGGCATTGCTGCTGGCCGGCTGCGGCAAATCGCCACCTTCCGATCCTCGTACCGAAGCGCCGCTGGTGCGCACCACCACGCTCAGCGCAGCCGCATTCGGCGCGCGGACCTTCACCGGCACGGTCGCCGCCCGCGTCCAGAGCGAACCGGGGTTCCGGGTGGCCGGCAAAGTCCTCGAACGGCTGGTCGATACCGGCCAGCAGGTCAAGCGCGGCCAGGTGCTGATGCGTATCGACCCGATCGACCTGAGGCTGGCAGCCACCGCCCAGCTGGAAGCGGTGGCTGCCGCGCGGGCGCGCGCCCGGCAAACCGCGCAAGACGAAGCCCGCTACCGCGACTTGCGCGGCACCGGCGCCATTTCCGCCTCTGCCTACGACCAGGTAGCCGCTGCAGCGGATGCCGCAAACGCGCAGCTGAAGGCAGCCGAAGTCCAGGCCGAAGTGGCGCGCAACGCCAGCCGCTACGCCGAACTGGTGGCCGATGCCGACGGCATCGTCATGGACACCCTGGCCGAACCGGGCCAGGTAGTGGCTGCCGGCCAGCCGGTGCTGCGC
>NZ_LROM01000124.1 GCF_001758785.1 Duganella phyllosphaerae | reverse complement strand
CTCTCGGGCGCTCCGGCGGCCGGCGCTCCGGCGGCCGGCCTGGCGCTCGCGGTAGTCGCCGGCGTGGCAGCAGTTGGCGCACCAGCAGCCGTCGTGGTTGCCGGCGGCGTAAGCGTCGTGATTGCAGGCGGCTTCGGTATCAAGTCGGAAACAGCAGCGGCAGCAGGTGCACCACCAGCGGCACCAGCAGCCGGGGCCTCTTCCTTGGCCGGATCCTTGATCGGCGCCATGCGATTGTTACCCTTGCGCGGCACGCGTGGTTCTTCCTCGGGCGGGCGCGGGGCGATTTCCGGTGGCGACATCAAGATCAGCAATTGACGGTTGTTCTGGATGCCGGCCAGCGGCTGGCAGATCACGCCGCCAAAAGCGCCGCTGGCGTTGCTGTCGACTTGCGTGACGCGCGCCACGGCCAGTCCGGCCGGGTAGATGCCATCGAGGCCGGACGTGACCACGATGTCGCCGACCTTGATATCGGCATTGGGGGCGGTGAAGCGCAACTCCAACGAGCCGATCTTGCCGCGGCCGTAAGCCACGCTGCGCAAGCCGTTGCGCAGCAGTTGCACGGGAATGGCCTGGTCCTTGTCGGTCAGCAGCGTGACTTCCGACGTGAACGGGAACACGCGCGTGACCTGGCCGACCACGCCCTGGTTGTCGATCACGGGCAGACCGAGCGAGACGTCGCTGTTGCTGCCGCGGTTGAGGATGATCTTGCGGCTGCTGGCGTCGCGCGCGTCGTACAGCACTTCGGCCAGGATCGACTTGGTGGGCACCTGCTCGCGCGCGCCCATCAGGCGGCGCAGCTGGTTGTTTTCGGCCGTGCGCAACTGCGCCTGCTGCAGCGCCTGGGCATCGGCGATCTGCTGGCGTTTGAGTTCATCGACCTGTTTTTTCATCTCCGCGAGCGAGGAGAAGTAATCGCCGGCGCCATAGATGGCGTCGCGCGGCAGCAGTGCCACCATCTGCAGCGGATGCAGTACGGTGCCGACGACCTGGCGCACGGTGCCCAGCGTGCGCATCTGCGAATCGACCAGCAGCAGCACGATCGATATGCAGGCGAACACCGTCATCTTGACCCGCGCCGAAGCGCCTTGCTTGAAAAGTGGCGGAGGACTGTATTCCATGACTTTCAATAATCCGGCGCTCCCGCGCCAACCAGACTGTCAACTCACCCAATGAACCGGGGCCGCTTAGCGGCCCCGGTTTTATCTATTTGATCACTCGTAGGAGAAGATCGACCCCAGTTGGTCCATGCGCTCGAGCGCCATGCCCGAGCCACGCACCACGCAGGTGAGCGGGTCTTCGGCCACCAGCACCGGCAGACCGGTTTCTTCCATCAAGAGGCGGTCGAGGTCGCGCAGCAGCGCGCCGCCGCCGGTGAGCATCATGCCTTTTTCGGCGATGTCGGCGCCCAGTTCCGGCGGGGTTTGTTCCAGTGCGTTCTTGACGGCGGAAACGATGTTGTTGAGCGGGTCGGTCAGCGCTTCGAGGATTTCGTTGGACGAAATGGTAAACGAACGTGGAATGCCTTCGGACAGGTTGCGGCCCTTGACTTCCATTTCCTTCACTTCCGAACCCGGGAAGGCCGAACCGATGGCCTTCTTGATCGCCTCGGCGGTTTGCTCTCCGATCAGCATGCCGTAGTTGCGGCGGATGTAGTTGACGATCGCTTCATCGAACTTGTCGCCGCCGACGCGCACGGAGCCTTTATAGACCATGCCGCCCAGCGAGATGATGCCCACCTCGGTGGTGCCGCCGCCGATATCGACCACCATCGATCCGGTCGCATCCGACACCGGCAGGCCGGCGCCGATGGCTGCAGCCATCGGCTCTTCGATCAGGTACACCTGCGAGGCGCCGGCGCCCAGTGCCGATTCGCGAATGGCCCGGCGTTCCACCTGGGTGGAGCCGCACGGTACGCAAATGATGATGCGCGGCGACGGACGGAAGAACTTGGAATCGTGCACCATGCGGATGAACTGCTTGAGCATTTGCTCGGTGACGGTGAAGTCGGCGATCACGCCGTCTTTCATCGGGCGGATCGCCTCGATATTGCCAGGCACCTTGCCCAGCATCTGTTTTGCTTCCTTACCAACTGCCTGGATCGTCTTCTTGCCGTTCGGGCCGCCTTCCTGGCGGATCGCAACGACCGATGGTTCATCAAGGACGATGCCCTGGCCGCGGACGTAGATCAGAGTGTTGGCCGTGCCCAAGTCGATGGCCAGATCGGTGGAAATATACCTGCGTAAAAAACCAAACATGTGTGTCCTGTGGCGCCACTGGGTGCGCGTAAGCTGTAGAAAGATGTCCTGTGGTGAGCGGCGGTGGCAATGATTCAGCCCCGGCAACGCATCAACCCGCCATTCTACCTTATAATTTGAATGCAATTTGCCGAAAATCGGCCCGAAAGTGTATCAGTCCAGTCCGCAAGTTAAGCGGTAATCGTCGGCTTTTACCAGCGCTTTAGCGGAATTTCAAGTTTTTATCATTGTAACAATTTAAACATTTGCGCGGCTTTCCCCGCGCCCTACGCCATGTCCCTGACCCTATCCGACGTAACACGTATTGCCAAGCTGGCACAACTGGAGATGAGCGAAGCGCAGAGCGCCACCGCCCTCGACCAACTCAACGGTATCTTCGAGATGGCCGGACAGATGCAGGCAGTCAATACCGACGGCGTGGCCCCGCTGAGCCACCCGCTGGCCGCCCACATGAACAACATCGCGCTGCGCCTGCGCGAAGACAACGCCACCGAAACCAACCGCCGCGACGACTACCAGGCCGTGGCGCCGAAGACCCAGGACGGCTTGTACCTGGTGCCGAAGGTGATTGAATAACGCCTTGGCAAGTACGCGCCTTCGAATCCGTCATTCCCGCGACAGCGGGTATCCATACTGAGTTAGCCATGCCAGCGTTCTATGGATTCCCGCCTGCGCGGGAATGACGGAGCAGCGGATAACAAAGCGGTCATCGGTATCTGTACGACTGACAACCACGGCACCACGAATTCTGAATTGAACGCCATGCACACCAAAACCATTAAAGAGCTGTCCGCGCTGCTGCAAAGCAAAGCCATTACCGCCACCGAGCTGGCCACGCATTTCCTCGACCGTATCGAGCAAAGCGACCTGAATGCCTTCCTGCACGTCGACCGCGCCCTCACCCTGGCGCAAGCTGCCGATGCCGATCAACGTATCGCCAACGGCACCGCCACCGCGCTGACCGGCGTGCCGATCGCCCACAAGGATATTTTCGTCACCCGCGACTGGCGCTCGACCGCCGGCTCGAAAATGCTGGCCAACTATGTGAGCCCGTTCGACGCCACCGTGGTGGAAAAGTTCCGCGCCGCCGGCATGGTCACGCTGGGCAAACTGAACTGCGACGAATTCGCCATGGGCTCGGCCAATGAAAACTCGGCCTTCGGCGCCGTGAAAAACCCCTGGGACAAGACTGCCGTGCCGGGCGGCTCGTCCGGCGGTTCGGCCGCTGCCGTAGCGGCGCGCCTGGCGCCGGGCGTGACCGGCACCGACACCGGCGGCTCGATCCGCCAGCCGGCCGCCTTCTGCGGCATCACCGGCATCAAGCCGACCTATGGCCGCGTATCGCGCTTCGGCATGATCGCGTTTGCCTCGTCGCTCGACCAGGGCGGCCCGATGGCGCAAACCGCCGAAGACTGCGCGCTGCTGCTCAACGCCATGGCCGGCTTCGACGAACGCGATTCCACCAGCCTGACGCCCGAACTGGGCGGCATCGACGAAGATTTTACGCGCGAACTGGGCCAGCCCTTGACCGGCCTGCGCATCGGCGTACCGAAAGAATACTTCGGCGAAGGACTGGCCAAGGACGTCGAAGACGCCGTGCGCGCCGCGCTGGCCAAGTACGTGGAACTGGGCGCCACCCTGGTCGATATTTCGCTGCCCAATACCGCGCTGTCGATTCCCGCGTACTACATGATCGCCCCGGCCGAGGCATCGTCGAACCTGTCGCGCTTTGACGGCGTGCGCTTCGGCCACCGCGCCGACGGCTACAAGGACTTGGGCGACATGTACCGCAAAACCCGCGCCGAAGGCTTCGGGGCCGAAGTCAAACGCCGCATCATGGTCGGCACCTACGTGCTGTGCCACGGCTACTACGACGCCTATTACCTCAAGGCGCAAAAGATCCGCCGGCTGATCGCCGAGGATTTCGAAGCGGTACTGAACGGCCCCAACGCCGTGTGCGACGTCATCATGGGACCGGTGGCCCCCACGGTGGCCTGGGACCTCGGCGACAAGTCCGACGACCCGGTTGCCGCCTACCTGGCCGACATTTTTACCCTGTCCACCAGCCTGGCCGGCTTGCCGGGCATGTCGATCCCGGTCGGTTTCGGCCAGGGCGACAAGAACGCCAACCGCCCGGTAGGACTGCAAATCATCGGCAAGCATTTCGGCGAAGCCAAGCTGTTGAACGTCGCCCACGCCTACCAGCAGGCGACCGACTGGCACACCCGCGCACCGAGCGGTATCTAAAGAATCTAAAGCGAGAACAATATGGAATGGGAAGTCGTCATCGGTGTTGAGAACCACGTGCAGCTCACCACCGCATCAAAAATCTTCAGCGGCTCGCCGACCACGTTCGGCGCGGCCCCCAACACCCAGGCCAGCCCGGTGGACCTGGCGCTGCCGGGCGTGCTGCCTGTGATGAACAAGCAGGCCGTCGATCGTGCGATCCGCTTCGGCCTGGCCGTGGGTGCGAAAATCGCGCCAGCCTCGATCTTCGCTCGCAAAAACTATTTTTACCCGGACCTGCCCAAGGGCTACCAGATCAGCCAGTTCGAAGACCCGGTGGTCATCGGCGGCGCGGTCACGTTCGGCTATGAAAAGGACGGCCAGTTCGTTACCAAGACCGTCAACCTCACCCGCGCCCACCTGGAAGAAGACGCCGGCAAGTCGCTGCACGAAGACTACGCCGGCATGTCCGGCATCGACCTGAACCGCGCTGGCACGCCGCTGCTGGAAATCGTCTCCGAGCCGGAAATCCGCAGCGCCGCCGAAGCGGTGGCCTACTGCAAGGCCCTGCACTCGCTGGTGATGTGGCTTGGCGTGTGCGACGGCAATATGCAGGAAGGCTCGTTCCGCTGCGACATCAACGTCTCGGTACGGCCGAAAGGACAAACGCAGTTCGGCACCCGCTGCGAGATCAAGAACCTCAATTCGTTCCGCTTCATCGAAGAAGCCGTGCACGTCGAAGTGCGCCGCCAGATCGAGCTGATCGAAGACGGCGGCAAGGTCGTGCAAGCGACGCGCCTGTACGACCCGGACCGCAAGGAAACCCGCGAAATGCGCAGCAAGGAAGACGCCCAGGACTACCGCTACTTCCCCGACCCCGACCTGCCGCCGCTGGTCATCTCCAACACCTGGATCGAGCAAGTCAAGGCCGCGATGCCGGAACTGCCCGACGCCATGCGCGCCCGCTTCATTTCCGACTACGCGCTGCCCGAATACGACGCGCTGGTACTGACCGCCTCGAAAGCGATGGCGACATATTTTGTTGCCGTGGTCGATGCGGCCGGCAAGGACAACGCCAAGGCTGCCGCCAACTGGCTGATGGGCGACGTCTCGTCCACCGTCAACCGCGAAGGCGTGGACATCGGGGAGGCCCCGGTCAAGCCGGCGCAACTGGCGCTGATGCTCAAGCGCATCGCCGACGGCACCATCAACAACAAGACCGCCAAGGAATTGTTTGCCGACATGTGGGCGGCGAAATCGGACGACGACAACCTGGTCGATGCGCTGATCGAGTCGAAAGGCCTGAAGCAGATTTCGGACACGGGCGCACTGGAAGCGATCGTTGACGAAGTGCTGGCTGCCAACGCCAAGTCGGTCGAGCAGTACCGCGCCGGCAAGGAAGCAGCGATCAACGCCCTGATCGGCCAAGCCATGAAAGCCTCGCGCGGCAAAGCCAACCCGGCCCAGCTGACCGAACTGCTGAAAGCCAAGCTGGCCGGTTGATCCTTCCAACACTCCGATCGCGCCCCGCCAGCTTCAGCTCGCGGGGCGTTTTTTTATGCCAATGTAGACAGTCCTGTCTATAATCTGCCACAGCCTTCAAAGGGCTGTCGAATAAAGTATACATTTTTGTCTAGACAGACTAATCTACAACCACTGACACACCTGACCGACACCACCATGAGCATCCCGAAACCCACCGCCGCCGAACTCGAACTGTTGCAAACCCTGTGGCCGCTTGGCGCATCGACCGCCAAGCAGGTGCACGAAGCGATGCTGGCACACAAGCCCGAGCTCGCTTACGGCACCGTGCTGCGGCTGATGCAGATCATGCACACCAAGGGCATCCTGATTCGCGACGAGAGCCAGCGCTCGCATATTTATGCGCCAGCCCAGGCCCAGGATTCGCTGCAAACCAACCTGCTGCGCGACCTGATCGACAAGGCTTTTTCCGGTTCGGCCAAGGCGCTGGTGCTGGCGGCGCTGCGTTCGGGCATTTCCAAGAAAGAGCGGGCCGAGATTGAAGCCATGCTCAAGGACGATCCAAAGCCATGAGCGCCTTCATCGCCATGCTGGGCGCCACCCTGGTCCACTTCCTGTGGCAGGGCTTGCTGATCGGCTGCGCCACCGCCGTCGTGCTCGCGCTGCTGCGCAACAGCCGCGCCGAATACCGCTACCTGGTGGCGTGCACAGCCTTGCTGGCCTGCCTGGCCTGGCCCGCGCTGGGCCTGGTCGAACGCCTCGGCAACGGCGCGGCAGCACCAGGTGAAGCGGCCGGCATGATGCAGTTCGCGGTCCGCAACATGGTCGGCAACGGTCAACTGATCGACCTCGGCGCTGCGGTCCGGAGCATTGTCAGCGTCTGGGCGCTGTGCGCGGCCGTGCTGTCGGTACGCATGGCGCTGGGGCTGCTGTGGATCGAGCGTACGGTGCGGCGCAACGCCAGCCGCCACGATCCGGTGCAGGCACGCTGGCAGGCACGGCTGTCGCAGATGACGCAGGCGTTCGGCATCACGCGCCAGGTGCGCCTGAGGATCGTCGAAGTGCTGGCCAGCCCGGTCACGGCCGGCTGGTGGCGGCCGGTGGTGCTGGTGCCGGCTGCGCTGGCCGCCCGCATGCCGCCCGACCTGCTCGAAGCGCTGCTGGCGCACGAATTGGCGCACGTGCGCCGTCACGATTACCTGGTCAACCTGCTGCAGAACGTGATCGAAACGCTGCTGTTCTACCACCCGGCCGTCTGGTGGCTCTCGAACCGCATCCGTGCCGAACGCGAACTGATTGCAGATGATTTCGCAGCAAGGCAGCTCGGCGAACCGCGGCGTCTGGCACTTGCTTTATCCGAACTGGAACGTCTCCAGTTCTCCACCCACCACCTGGCCCAAGCGGCCAACGGAGGAAATCTGATGGATCGTATTCAACACCTGATGCGCCCTGCCCCGCAGGCCCTGAACTGGAAAGCCGCGATTCCGATGCTGGGACTGGCGCTGGCCTGTGTCGCAATTTATGCCGAGGCAACGGCGGCCGAGGCCACCACGGCCAAGAACAAAACAATCAAGGCCGTGGTTAATTTCGACAGCTGCGCCAAGCCGGAATACCCGGCGGCGGCGGTGGCCCAGCAACGTACCGGCATGGTCACACTCGGCTTTTCCATCGGCGCCGACGGCAAGGTCAAGTCCAGCAAGATCGAAAAGACCAGTGGTCATCCCGACCTCGACCAGGCCGCCCGCACCGGCATCGAGAAGTGCAGTTTCATCCCTGCTACCAAGGCCGGCAAACCGGTCGAGTCGTCGCTGAAGATGGTGTACAACTGGAACCTGGAGTAAGCGGGAAGGACTGACTCAAGGACGCGCAGCCGGCATGAAATGCGCGTCCAGCCCGGCAATCCCGGGCGCCACCCAGTGAGCACAGGCCGGCTCCACGCATTCGTGCAGGTGACCGGCAATAAACTTGATCAGGCTGTGCGCCGGCGCCGACAGGCGGCGGTCCTTGCGCGCCACCAGGTACCAGTTGCTCTCGAGCGGAAAGCCGGCCACCGGCAGCACCGCCAGCCTTTCGCGGCCCTCCTGCAAGGTGTGCTCGGAAATCACCGACACGCCCAGCCCCGACGCCACGCTCAACCGGATCGCCTCGTTGCTCTCGACCTGCATGGTATTGCCGAGATCCATGCCCTGGGCGCTGAGCCACGATTCGAACATCATCCGCGTGGCCGACCCCGGCTCACGCACCAGGAACCGTTCGCCGCGCAGCTGGGCCATCGTCACCTGCGGGCCGCCTGCCGCCCAGTGGTCCTGCGGCGCGATCATCTGCAGGGGATTGCGCAAGATGCGCGCAGCCTGCACCTGCGGTCCGCTCGGCGGATGGCTGAACACGTACAGTTCGTCCTCCTGGCGCTCGAAGCGGCCCAGGATGTGCGCGCGGTTGCCCACGCTGAGCGTCATGCCGATATCGGGAAACTGGCGGTAGAACGCCCCCATGATGCGCGGCAGCACGTATTTCGCGGTGGTGACCACGGCCACGTTGATGTGGCCGGACGAGCCGCCCCGCGCGCGTTCCAGGTAGCCATTGAAATCGTCGAAGCGGCCCAGCACGTCGCATGCAGCGCAAAACAGTTCCTCGCCCACGGCGGTGCGCTCGAAGCGCCCTTCGCGTTGCTCGAACAGCGGCGCGCCCACTGCCTCGGCCAGCCGTTTCATTTGCAGCGACACAGTGGGCTGTGTCAGGTGCATGGCGCGGGCGGCGGCGGAAATACTGCCGCTGCGCACCACTTGCACATAGATTTGCAGCAGGCGAAAACTCAGGTGGCGGATGTTCATGTCGGTCCATTCATAGATAATGCTCTATGGCCTATTGCAGAAGGTTTTATTATTCAATATACGCGGTGATCGGCACAATGGCGAGCATTCCAATTAGAAACTTTTTCCATGCCTGACATCGTGATCGCCTTCTTCGCCCTCGGCCTGTGCGCCGGCCTCGTCAAATCAGACCTGAAACTCCCCTCACCCACCTACGACACGCTGGCCATCCTGCTGATGCTGGTGCTTGGCTTAAAAGGCGGCATGGCGCTGCACGGCCATGTTACCGGCGCCATCGTGGTCGAGCTGCTGGTAGTGGCCGCGCTGGGCGTGGCGCTGCCGCTGCTGTGCTACCCGGTGCTGCGCCGGCTGGTACGGCTCGACCGTCCCAACGCGCTCAGCATCGCCGCCCATTACGGCTCGGTCAGCGCCGGTACCTTTGCCGTGGCCCTGGCGCTGGCCGAGCACGATGGCCTGGCCGTGAGTCCGCAAACCACCTTGTACCTGGTGATGCTGGAACTGCCGGCCATCGTGGTGATGTTGTGGCTGCACCATCGGCGCCAGGGCGGCGCGTCGTCAAGCCACGGCGGCATGGCCATCTGGCGCGAAGCGCTCACCAGCCGTGGCGTGGTGCTGCTCGGGGGCGGCGTGCTGATCGGTGCTTTGTACGGACCGCAAGGCATGGCGCCGATCGCCCCCGTGATGCTGGGCGGCTTCAAGGCCATGCTGGCGATCTTTTTACTTGAAATGGGCTTGTGCACGGCGCGCGTATGCCGGCCGCTGCCGTTGCAGCACTGGCGCCTGATGGTGTTTGCAGCGGTGGCGCCGTTCGTGCTGGCCTGGGCCGGGATAGCCGTGGCCACCGTGCTGGGGCTGCCGCCGGGAACCACGCTGGTGCTGGCCGCCCTGACCGCCAGCGCGTCCTATATCGCCGCACCGGCCGCGATCCGCGCCGCCATCCCGCAGGCCGATATCGGGCTGGCGATGCTCGCTGCGCTGGGCATCACGTTCCCGGTCAATGTACTACTGGGCTTGCCGTTGTACCGGCACTGGCTGGGCGTCTGAGATCAGGCGGTAATGCTGAGGTTGATGCCCATCTCGACCAGCAGGGCCAGGTCGGACAGCGAGAAGTCGAGCGTGGGCGTGGCCGCGCCGCGCTCGGAGCTGAACGAGATGCGCAACTCGGCCGCCACGTCGGCGCGCTCGAAGTGGATGCCGCGCGCGGACGACTCGGCCAGGAAGGTACGGATCGCCTTGAGCAGTTCATCGGGATTGTCGTCGGTGGCGATGCGCACGTAGAAACCGGAATCAATGCGTACCCGGCCGTCGGGCTTGACGTCGCCACGGCGCCAGTCGCCATCGGGCTCGACCGGCAAGCCGTCGCGGATATCGGCCAGTCCTTCGTCGCCGCCGTGTACCTTCAATGTTGCTATGTTCATGCCTGCCTCGGTTGGTCTGTACGCCGATCTAAAAGATTACACCAAAGAAACACCGGCGTCCAGAAGACTTGCAGCCTGCCGGACTTGGGGAGTCAAAGCGAAAAAATAGCTGATCGATTACAGATTTTGTCGATTTCGCAGTGCCCATAGTGGGCTATGGGCCGAGAAATTGGCGAAATATGGACCGATCCAGGTATTTTTGCAGCTGACGATCCCAAGTCCGACAGGCTGCTCACATCAAATAATTCCGTAGCGTTCGCGATAGGCCGCCACCGCGTCCTTGTGTTGCAGCAGTTGCGGATCGGCGCCGGCGCCGTTCAGGTAGCCGAACAGGTCGTCGAGGTTGCCGATGGAAATCACCGGGATGTTGTACTGGATCGCCACTTCCTGCACCGCCGAGTTCGGCGATAGCTGACCATCCTTGCCGGCGCGTTCCATGCGGTCGAGCGCGATCAGCACCGCGCATGGCTCGGCGCCGGCGGCGCGTATCATGTCCACCGACTCGCGCACCGAGGTGCCGGCCGAAATGACGTCGTCGATGATGACGACCTTGCCGGCCAGCTTGGCGCCAACCAGGGTGCCGCCCTCGCCGTGGTCCTTGGCTTCCTTGCGGTTGTAGGCGAACGAGGTGTTGCGGCCCTTGCCAGCCAGCGCCATCGCGGTGGCCGAGGCCAGGGTGATGCCCTTGTAGGCGGGGCCGAACAGCATGTCGAATTCCACGCCCGAGTCGAGCAGGGTCTGCGCGTAAAACTGCGACAGCTGGGCCAGCGTGGCGCCGTCATGGAACAGTCCGGCATTAAAGAAGTACGGCGACTGGCGCCCGGCCTTGGTGGTGAACTCGCCAAAGCGCAACACTCCGGTCTTGACCGAAAACTCGATGAAATCCTGACGTAAATTGCTCATGCTGCCTCATTTCTGTTCAATTCTGGAAAGTGCCGGTATTTTACCGCTACACTAGCGCATTCCAAAATTTCGACGCTTTTTCAAGCACTTGCCTTCATGCCAAAAATCATCTCCGCCAACCTGAACGGCATCCGCTCCGCCTCGTCCAAGGGTTTCTTCACCTGGCTGGCCAGGCAGGATGCCGATTTCGTCTGTGTCCAGGAACTCAAGGCGCAAGCGCCGGACATGACGCCGGAATTCCTCAACCCGGGCGGCTACCACGGCCACTTCCACTACGCCGAAAAGAAGGGCTACTCGGGCACCGGCATCTACAGCCGCCTCGAACCGGACCGCGTGGTGATCGGCTTCGGCGCCCCCGAGTTCGACCGCGAAGGCCGCTACGTGCGCTGCGACTTCGGCAACCTGACCGTGATTTCCGTGTACTGCCCGTCCGGCTCGTCCGGCCCCGAGCGCCAGGAAGCCAAGTTCCGCTTCATGGATTTGTTCTTGCCGCACCTGCAACTGCTGCACGCGGAAGGCCGCGAAGTGGTGATCTGCGGCGACTGGAACATCGCCCACAAGGAGATCGACCTCAAGAACTGGAAAGGCAACAAGAAAAACTCCGGCTTCCTGCCCGAAGAGCGCGAATGGATGACCCGCATCTTCGACGAAGTGGGCTACGTCGATGTGCACCGCGGTCTCGACCCGCGCGAAGAACAGTACACCTGGTGGAGCAACCGTGGCCAGGCCTACGCCAAGAACGTCGGCTGGCGCATCGACTACCACGTCGCCACCCCCGGCATCGCCGCCCGCGCCACCAGCGTGGCCGTGTACAAGGAAGAGAAGTTTTCCGATCATGCGCCGTTGATTATCGATTACGCGCACGAGTGAAACTCAAAGAGGCTCAGAGGCTGCGCTGGCTCGAAAACTCGCGCCAGTCGCCGCTGAGCGGATCGAGGAAGCAGATGCGGCGCGCCAGCAGTTTTAACGGGCGCTCGTAGTCGTCCGGGCCGCTTGGCAGCGCCACCGGGTAAAAGGCGTCGTTCCGGATCGGGATACCCAGCGCAGACAGGTGCAGGCGCAGCTGGTGCTTGCGGCCGGTGTGGGGGAACAGGCGATATCGCGTGCAGTCAGCACCGTGCTCGATGACGTCGATGATGGTCTCCGAGTTCGGCTCGCCCGCTTCCTCCTTCATGAGGAAGAACTTGTCGCCGTCCACCATGCGACTGCGGTACGTGAACGGGAACTGCGCGCCGTCCAGGCGTGGCGCCAGTGCCTCGTATTCTTTTTCGATCACGCGCTGCTGAAACAGCGACTGGTAAGCGCCCCGGCTTTCCGGGCGGCGCGAGAAGATCACCACGCCGGCAGTCTCCCGGTCCAGGCGGTGGATCGGCGTGAGCGCAGGTTCGCCCAGCGTTTTTTTCAGCCGCACCAGCAGCGTCTCGTGCAAAAAGCGGCCGGTCGGTGTCATCGGCAGAAAATGTGGTTTATCGACCACCACCAGGTGGTCGTCCATGAACAGGATCTGTTCCTGGAACGGGATCGGCGTCTCCACTTGTTCCAGCTCGCGGTAGTAAAAGATGCGCATGCCACGGCGGTAGGCGCTGTGCGGCGCGAGCGGAACACCGTCGCCATCGACCACGTGGCCGCGCGCCATGCGCTCGCGCCAGGTGGACTCCGGCACATCGGCAAAATGCGCGGCCAGGAAGGTGATCATGTCGGGCCACTGGCCCTCCGGCAGCCACAAGTAGCTGGGCGCGACGCCGTCGCGCATCGGCAGCGGATGCCGATCTGCCGGGGACCGCACCGGCATCAGGATTTCGGCAGCGCCAGCGAACGGTATGGCGGCAGCTTGTTCGCGTCGAGCCCCTTGGCGCGGGCGTACACCGGCAGCACCAGGTTCATGTGGTCGTTCATGTTCCTGATGCGGTCGCTGCCGGTCGGGTGGGTGGACAGGAAGCTGATCGGCTGGCTTTTGTTAATCGCCGCCATCTTCTGCCACAGCGCCACGCCGGCGCGCGGATCGTAGCCGGCCCGCGCGGCCAGGTCGAGGCCCACCAGGTCGGCCTCGGATTCGTCGCTGCGCGAGAATTTCAGCGCCGAGACCTGCGCCACGGCACTGCCGCCGGCGTCGCCCAGGCGCGGATCGAGGCCGAAGTAGCCGGCGATCAGCGAGCCGCCAACGCGGGCGACGGTGCTGGTCACCGCGTTCTTGCCGGCCTGCGCGCGCGCGTGTTCACGCAGCGCGTGGGCAATCTCGTGGCCCATCACCGCCGCCACTTCATCGTCGGTCAGATTGAGCTTGGTCAGAATGCCGCTGTAGAACGCGATGCGCCCGCCCGGCATGCAGAACGCATTGACGGTCGGCGAATTGAGCAAGTTGACTTCCCACTTCCAGTTGGCCGCATCCGGGTTCCAGCGCTTGGTGAACGGGATCAGGCGGTCGGCAATCGCGCGCAGGCGTATCAACTGCGGGTTGCTGTCGGTGGCAACCTGGTCCTTGTCGTGGGCCTGCTTGAGCATCTGGTCGTACTGCAGCTTGGACTGCTGGTTGACCTGGTCGGCGTCGCCGCCGATGCTGCGCATGCGCGACATTTTTTCGACCGGGATACCGTCGTTTTGGGCCAATGCCGGCAGCGCCGGCAGCACGCTCATCGCACAGGCCAGCGCCAGTGCGGCGCTGTTGAATTTAAGCTTTTTCATCTCGTTTATTCCATGGGGCGATTTTGGGGAGCATCAGCATGGCCGGGAAAGCCAGCATGAAGCAGACCATAAAGAACCAGAACCAACCGGTTTCCGCGACAATATACCCTACCGATGCGTTGATGAATGTGCGCGGTACCGCAGCCAGGCTGGAAAACAACGCGTACTGCGTGGCCGTGTAGCGCGGGTCGGTGGCGCGCGACATGAACGCCACCAGCGCTGCCGATCCGAGCCCCAGGCTGGCAAACGCCTCGAAGCCGAAGACTGCGCTGAGCAGGAACGGATCGGGCCCCACCTCGGCCAGCCAGGCAAAACCGAGGATGGCAAGCGCCTGCAGGACGCCGAACACCCACAGCGCACGGTTGATGCCGAGCTTGATCATCCAGATGCCGCCCACCGCGCCGCCGGCCAGGCTGGCCCACCAGCCGGTGGCGTTGGCGGCGAGGCCGATCTGCTTGGTGGTAAAGCCGATATCGAGGAAGAACTTGGTCGATAGGGCGGTGGCCATGGTGTCGCCGATTTTATACAGCAGCACGAACATGATGATGATGATCGCCTGTTTCAAGCCATCGCGCACGATGAATTCCCTGAACGGCAGCACGATCGCCTCTTGCAGATTTTTCGGCGGCGCGCCATACACGGCCGGCTCTTTCGCCAGCAGGGTGCAGATAAAACCGGGCAGCATGAACGCGGCCACGATCCAGAACACGGACTGCCAGGACATGGTGTCGGCCAGCACCAGCCCCAGCGCGCTGGGGATCAGGCTGGCCGCCTTGTAGGCGTTGACGATGATGGCGGCGCCCAGGCCCTGCTCTTCTTCGGCCAGGATTTCGCGGCGGTAGGCGTCGATCACCACGTCCTGGCTGGCCGACAGGAACGCGATGACCCCCACTGCCAGCACGATCAGGGTCAGCTCCTGTTTTGGGTCGAACATGCCCACGCCGCCGATCACCAGGAACAGGCCGATCTGCGTAACCGCCATCCAGCCCCGGCGCCGGCCCAGCGTACCAATGCTGTAGCGGTCCATCAGCGGCGCCCACAGGAATTTGAACGTGTACGGGAACGTCATCAGGCCGAACAGGCCAAGCGCCTTGACATCGAGTCCGGCCGTGGCCAGCCATGCCTGCATCAGGTAGATCAGCGTGTACAGCGGCAGCCCGGAACTAAAGCCCAGGAACAGGATCGAGATGGTGCGGCCGTTCAGGTAACTGATCCAGCTTTTCTTCTGTTCCGGGGTGGTCATCGCTATGCTTTCTTACGGAGGCGGAATACCGCCAAATCGCCGCGCAGGTTGGGCAGGAAATCGACGCGTTTGCCTTCGGCCAGCGCCACGCAGTCGATCACTTCCACGCCGCAGTCGTGCGCCAGGTCGCGGAAATCGTTGATGGTGGCGCAGCGCAGGTTGGGCGTGTCGTGCCATTCGTACGGCAGTGATTTCGATACCGGCATGCGCCCGCGCAGCAGCGCCACGCGGTGCGGCCAGTAGGCGAAGTTGGGGAACGAGACGATCACCTCCTTGCCCACCCGGACGATGTCGCGCAGCAGCGCTTCCACGTGCTTCATCATCTGCAAGGACGACAGGCACAAGACGGTGTCGAAACTGTTATCGCCAAACAGCGCCAGGCCGTTTTCCATATCCTGCTGCACCACCTGCACGCCACGGCGGGTGCTGGCCAATACCTTGTCGTCGGCGATCTCGATGCCGTAGCCGCTGCAGCGCTTGTCGCTTTGCAGGTAGTCCATCATCACGCCGTCGCCGCAACCGACGTCGAGCACGTGGGCGCTGGGCGGCACCCAGTGGGCGATGAAAGCCAGGTCGGGACGGGCCGCGCTCAAGTCGTTGAAATTCATGCGGCCTCCTTGCTGTTGATGTCGTTCAGCTCGTTCCATACCCGGTCGTAGTACGCGCGCACCAGGTTCAGGTAGCGCGGGTCTTCCAGCAGGAAGGCGTCGTGGCCGTGCGGCGCGTCGATCTCGGCGTAGGTCACCTGGCGGCGGTTGTCGATCAGGGCCTTGACGATTTCCTGGCTGCACTCGGGCGAGAAGCGCCAGTCGGTGGTGAAAGACGCCAGGAAGAACTTGGCGCGGGTGGCTGCCAGGGTCTTCGACAGATCGCCGCCGTGGTGGCGCGCCGGGTCGAAATAATCGAGCGCCTTGGTGATCAACAGGTACGTGTTGGCGTCGAAGTATTCGCTGAACTTGTCGCCCTGGTAGCGCAGGTACGATTCGATCTCGAAGTCCACGCCGAAGTCGAACTTGTAGGTGCCGGTCGCCGCAATGTCGTCGGCAACGGCGCGCAGCTTGCGGCCGAATTTTTCCGCCATGTCGTCGTCGGACAGGTACGTGATGTGGCCGACCATGCGCGCCACCCGCAGCCCATTCTTGGGCACTACGCCGTACTCGTAAAAGTCGCCGCCTCGGTAATCGGGGTCGGACAGAATCGCCTGGCGCGCGACGTCGTTGAAGGCGATGTTTTGCGCGGACAGCTTGGCGGTGGATGCGATCACCACGCAGTGGCGCAGGCGGTCCGGGTACATGATGCTCCAGGCCAGCGCCTGCATGCCGCCGAGCGAGCCGCCCATCACGGCGGCAAACTGCGTGATGCCCCACTTGTCGGCCAGGCGCGCCTGGGCGCTGACCCAGTCTTCCACGGTGACGACCGGGAACGCGGCGCCGTATGGCTTGCCGGTGGCCGGGTTGGTGTGCATGGGGCCCGTGGAGCCGAAGCAGGAGCCGAGGTTGTTGATGCCGATGACGAAGAACTTGTCGGTGTCGAGCGACTTGCCCGGGCCGACCATATTGTCCCACCAGCCGGTGCTTTTCGGCGTGCCCTCGTATTCGCCGGCCACGTGGTGCGAGGCGTTCAGGGCGTGGCATACCAGCACCGCGTTCGATTTGTCGGCGTTCAGGGTGCCGTAGGTTTCGTACATCAGCATGTAGTCGCGCAGCTGCGCGCCGCTTTGCAGCGGCAGCGGTTCGGCGAAATGCATGGTTTGCGGGGTGACGTATCCCAGGGATGACATGGTGGTTTCGATTTTTTTATTGGGGCGGCCCCACGGGCCATCTATCAGGATGGGACCGCGAGGATGGGTCCCATCAGCTACTGCAGTGTGCTACAAAATGTTCACAGCTAGGCCCGGGGACGACGACAGTACGAATGTACGGCTAGGAGCCAGAACGACGCTGTGGGCATTTTGTAGCACACTGCCTTACATCAGTTGTAATTGTTCGACCGCGTCTGCAATTACATTGGGTTCCATCGAGCGCATGATCTTGCGGGTTTGCGGCATGATGCGCGCCAGGTCGCTGTTCAGGATTTCCTGCTTGACCGAGAGCAGTTGTGCCGGATGCATGGAGAACTCGCGCAGTCCCAGTCCCAGCAACAGGCGGGTGAGCTTGACATCGCCCGCCATTTCGCCGCACACGGCGACGTCGATCCCGGCCTTATGCCCGGCCGCAATCGTCATGGCGATCAGTTGCAGCACAGCCGGATGGAGCGGATTGTAAAGGTGCGCGACCTCGTAATCAACCCGGTCGATCGCCAGCGTGTACTGGATCAGGTCATTGGTGCCGATCGACAGGAAGTTCATGCGCTTGACGAACATCGGCAGCGCCAGCGCGGCGGCCGGAATTTCGATCATCGCGCCCACGTCGACGGTCTCGTCGAACTTGACGTGCTCGTCGCGCAGCTCGGCTTTCGCCTGCGCGATCATGGCCAGCGACTGGTCGATCTCGAACGCGTGCGCCAGCATCGGGATCAGGATGCGCACCTTGCCAAAGGCCGATGCGCGCAAAATCGCCCGCAGCTGGGTCAGAAAAATCTGCGGCTCGGCAAGGCAGTAGCGGATAGCCCGCAAGCCCAGCGCGGGGTTCAAGGCCGTGTGCTCGGCCTGGTCGAGCGGCTTGTCGGCGCCGATGTCGAGCGTGCGGATCGTCACCGGCCGACCCTTCATGGCCACCACCGCCTTCCTGTACTGCTCGAACTGCTCGTCCTCGGACGGGATCTTGCCCTTGCGGCCCATGAACAGGAACTCGGAGCGGAACAGGCCGACGCCGTTGGCGCCCGCCTCCATCGCGGCCGGGCAGTCGTCGGGCAGCTCGATATTGGCCAGCAGCGTGATCTCGGTGCCATCTTTGGTGATGGCCGGGGTTTTCTTGAGTTTGCCCAGCTTTTTGCGGGCGCGAATCGCCGCGTTCTGGCGGTCGCGGTACTGCTCGAGCACCACCACGCTGGGGTTGGCGATGACCACGCCGGCGTCGCCGTCGATGATCAGCCAGTCGTCCTGCTCGATCAGGGTCGAGGCGCCCGACATGCCGACGGCTGCCGGAATGTCGAGACTGCGCGCGACAATCGCCGTGTGCGAGTTCTGCCCGCCCACATCGGTGACAAAACCGATGAACGAGCGGTCGCGGAACTGCAGCATGTCGGCCGGCGAAATGTCGTGCGCGACGATGATCATCTGCGGCTGGAATTCGTCGTCGCCCACCTTGACCGGCGGCGGCAGGATCTGCTCGGTGCCCATCAGGACCTTCAACACCCGCTCGGCCACCTGCTGGATGTCGGCCTTGCGCTCGCGCAGGTACGGGTCTTCGATCTCGTCGAACTGCGCCGACAGTTCATCGATCTGGGTGAGCAGCGCCCATTCGGCGTTGTAGTGGCGCGCGCGGATGATGTCGAGCGGCGCCTCGGAAATCATGGGGTCGGACAGGATCAGCGCGTGCACGTCGATGAACGCGCCCAGCTCCGTGGGTGCATCCTTGGGCAGCTCGTTCCACAGGGTTTGCAGTTCCTTGTGGACCTGGGCCAGCGCCTGCTGCAGGCGCAGCACTTCGGCTTCGAGGTGTTCTTCGGCGACCAGGTAATGCTTGACGTCGAGCGCGGCCGGCGCCAGTTTATGCGCGCGGCCAATCGCAATCCCGCGCGACACCGGGATGCCGTGCAGGGTAAACGAAGCCATGGGGGCGCCGGAATAAGGACGGGCGCGGCCGCGATCCGAGGGCATTACTCGCCTTCGCCAAACTTGTCGTTGATCAGTGCAGTGAGGGCAGCCACGCATTCTTTTTCATCGGCGCCGTCCGCTTCGAGCAGGACCTTGGCGCCCTTGCCGGCGGCCAGCATCATCACGCCCATGATGGACTTGGCGTTGATGCGGCGGGAATTGCGGCTCAGCCAGACATCGCTCTGGAACTTGGCGGCCAGCTGGGTGAATTTGGCGGACGCGCGTGCGTGCAGGCCGAGCTTGTTGATAATCTCAAGTTCTTGTTGAATCATATTTATCTTGTCTCTTCGAGAAAAACTGCGAGAAAGCCGCACTCTAAAAAAACCCGCGCCAGTCGAATTTTATCCGACGCGAATCCGGTTATCGACGCGCACCGCACCACTTTGCGCGCCGGCCAGGGCCATCTCGACGACCACGTCCAGCGTATCGCGGCGGTAAGTAATGGCCCGCAACAGCATCGGCAAGCTGATGCCGGCGATCACTTCCACCCTGCCCGCGTCCGCCAGGCGGTCGCAGCAATTGGACGGCGTACCGCCCTTGACGTCGGTCATCACCAGCACGCCGTCGCCGTCGTCGAGCCGCTTGATCGCCGCCGCCGCCAGTTGCTGGACTTGCCCGAGATCCTGGTCGGCGATCACGTCGATCGCTTCCAGCAGCTCGGTGGGGCCGCGAAACACGTGCGCGCAGGCGGCAATGAATGCCTGTCCCAGCGGCGCGTGCGTCATAAGCAGTATGCCAACCATATTGTTAATCCGCCAGTGAGCGCGGACTAAATTGAGGCCGTCCGGCAAAATTATTTTGAATTTGCATCTTTTTAACCCGCCGACACGGCCGCTTCGACCGCGTCGATGAAGGTGGCCGCCACCGGGAAGCCCGCCTGCTGGGTAATTTCCTGGAAGCATGTTGGGCTGGTGACGTTGACTTCGGTTAGGCAGTCGCCGATCACGTCCAGGCCGACCAGCAGCAGGCCGCGCGCGGCCAGGGTCGGGCCGATGGCGTTGGCGATCTCGAAATCGCGCTCGGTCAATGGCTGGGCCACGCCGAGGCCGCCAGCGGCCAGGTTGCCGCGCACCTCGCCATTTTGCGGAATGCGCGCCAGTGAAAACGGTACCGGTTTGCCGGCGATCACCAGGATCCGTTTGTCGCCCTTGGCGATGTCCGGGATGAAGCGCTGGGCCATGATGGTCGTTGCACCATTTTGGGTCAGCGTCTCGATAATCGCCCCAAGGTTCATGGCGTCGGGCTTGACGCGGAAGATGCCGGTGCCGCCCATGCCGTCCAGAGGCTTCAGAATGATGTCGCCATGTTCGGCCTGGAAGGCGCGGATACGGGCCTCGTCGGCCGTCACCAGCGTGGGCGACGTGTACTGGCTGAACTGTGCAATCGCCAGCTTTTCGCTGTGATCGCGAATGGCCGACGGCTTGTTGAAAACTTTGGCGCCCTGGGCTTCGGCCAGTTCCAGCATGTAGGTGCCGTAGATGTATTCCATGTCGAACGGCGGATCCTTGCGCTGGACGATGGCGTCGAACTCGCCCAGGTTGGTCTCCACCGCCGGGGCGGCGCGGTACCAGTCGGTGGCGTCGCCGGTAAAGCTGATCTGCGACGCCTTGGCTGTCGCGATGCCGCCCAGCACTGCCATATCCTTTTGCTCGAAGGCGTACACGGCATGGCCGCGCTGGTTGGCCTCGACCATCATGGCGTAGGTGGAGTCCTTGTAGGTCTTGAACGTGGACAAGGCATCAGCGAGGAAAGCAATTTTCATGGGTGCATCCGGTGGAGTGAAGCACTGATTTTAGCCGAGATTTGGTGCAGGGATGATTTGGGGGACGCTGACGGGCCATGGATCCCCGCGTTCGCGAGGATGACGACACTACGGTCGCCGGCTTCAAAACCGTCATACTCGCGCGCACGCGATGGCCGCTCTGCGGCCGCCGGCTTCAAATCCGTCATCCTCGCGCAGGCAGGGATCCATAGTCCCGCTGATCCGGCGATCTCCTGATTAATAAACCTCCGGATTCGGATCCGTCCGCTCCATCTCCAGTGACGCCGCCAGCAGCGCCAGCCGCGCCACCACGCCGTACACGTAGAACCGGTTGGGCGCCGCCGTGCCCGGCTTGGCTTTCAAATCGGGCACCGCGTGCTGCTGGGCGAACGCCAGCGGCACGTACTGCGAGCCCGGCGCATTGAGGTTCTGGTCGACGCCTTTTTCGGCATGGACGCGGTAAAAGCCACCGACCACGTAACGGTCGATCATGTACACGACCGGCTCGGCGACGTCGTCCTTGATGCTCTCGAAAGTGGGCACGCCTTCCTGGATGATGAAGTCGGTCACCTCTTTACCATCCTTGATGACGATCATCTTGTCGCGCTGGGCTTGGGTCAAGTCCTTGATTTCACTGGAATCCTTGATGGTCAGGATGCTGGTGCCATAGGTGCCGGCGTCGGGCTTGATGATCACGAACGGCTTTTGCTCCTTCATGCCGTACTCCTTGTACTTCTTCTTGATTTTCGACAGCAGCGTATCGACATTGGCGGCCAGGCACTCGTAGCCCTCGCCGGTGCGGAAGTTCACCGCGTCGCACTTGGCGTGCAGCGGGTTGAACATCCACGGATCGACACCGATCAGCTTGCCGAATTTCTTTGCCACTTCGTCATACGCATTCAGGTGGTTGCTCTTGCGGCGCAGCGCCCAGCCCGCGTGCAGCGGCGGCAGCAGGCTTTGCTCATGAATATTTTGCAAGATGTCGGGAATGCCGGCCGACAGGTCGTTATTGAGCAGCACGGTGCACGGATCGAAATCTTTCAGGCCCACGCGGCGGCCATTGGCCGAGCGCACCAAGGGTTCGACCACCAGCATATTGCCGTCCGGCAGAGCGATCGGGGTGGGCTGGGTGACGTCGGGGGACAGGGAACCGAGGCGCACGTGCAGCCCGGTCTGGCGGAAAATCTGCATCAGGCGGGCGATGTTTTGCCAGTAGGTAGGGTGGCGCTGGGTGAGCTCCGGGATCAACAGCAGGTTGCGCGCATCGGGGCAATACTTGTCGATCGCGGCCATGGCGGCCTGCACCGACAATGGCAGCATTTCGGTGGCCAGGTGGTTGAAACCGCCGGGAAACAGGTTGGTGTCCACCGGCGCCAGCTTGTAGCCAGCGTTGCGCATATCGACCGAGCAATAGAACGGCGGCGTGTGCTCTTGCCACTCCAGGCGGAACCAGCGCTCGATGGCGGGAGTGGCGGCCAGGATTTTCTCTTCGAGGTCGTGGAGCGGGCCGGTCAGGGCGGTGGCGAGATGGGGAACCATGATTACTTCCTTAAATGATGCGGGAGGACGACCCTCCAGGCACGCTGAAACACCGAATATTACCTTGTGGATAAGCTACATCGGGGCGATACCCCTATTTTAAAGGCGGGAATGAAAAAAGCCCCCGCACGCGAGTGCGGAGGCCTTCTTGACAAGAATGACAGCAATTACCTGTCGGGTTACATGTGATAGGCGGACTCGCCGTGGGTGGTGATGTCCAGGCCTTCGCGTTCTTCTTCTTCCGGTACGCGCAGGCCGATCACCATGTCCACCAGCTTGAAGGCGACGAATGCCACCACGGCCGACCAGACGATGGTCACGCCCACGCCGGTGGCCTGGATCAGCACCTGGCCGCTGATCGAGTAGTCTGGCGATGGCTTGTTGGCCACGTAATCGAAGATGCCCTGGCCGCCCAACGATGGCGCAGCGAACACGCCGGTCAGGATGGCGCCCAGGATGCCGCCCACGCCGTGCACGCCGAAGACGTCCAGTGAGTCGTCGGCGCCCAGCAGGCGTTTCAGGCCATTCACGCCCCACAGGCAGATCACACCGGCCAGCAGGCCCATGATCAGTGCGCCCATCGGACCGACGAAACCGCAGGCAGGAGTAATCGCCACCAGGCCGGCGACTGCACCCGAAGCGCCACCGAGCATCGATGGTTTGCCTTTGAAGATCCATTCGGCGAAGACCCACGACACGGTGGCGGCAGCGGTTGCCAGCAGGGTGTTGATGAAGGCCAGTGCCGCGATGTCGCCCGCTTCCAGCGGCGAACCGGCGTTGAAACCGAACCAGCCTACCCACAGCAGCGAAGCGCCGATCATGGTCATGGTCACCGAGTGCGGCGCCATCGATTCGCGGCCGTAGCCGACGCGTTTGCCGATCACGTAAGCACCGACCAGGCCGGCAACAGCGGCGTTGATGTGCACCACGGTACCGCCGGCGGTGTCGAGCGCGCCGTGCTGGAACAGGTAGCCGGCTTTGGCGGTTTCGGTGGCCAGGGTGGCGGCGTCCTTGATCGCATCAGGGCCGGTCCAGAACCAGACCATGTGGGCGATCGGCAGGTACGAGAAGGTGAACCAGATCACCACGACCAGCAGCACGGCGGTGAACTTGGCGCGTTCGGCAAAGGCGCCGACGATCAGCGCGCAGGTAATCGCTGCGAACGTGGCCTGGAAGGCGACGAACATGAACTCCGGAATCACCACGCCCTTGCTGAAGGTGGCGGCGTAGGCGAAGGTGCCCTTGACCGGGTCGTAGATATTGTTGAGGAAGGTGCGGTCATGCAGGTTGCCGAAGAACGCATTGCCTTCGGTGAAAGCCAGCGAGTAACCGTAGATGCACCACAACACGACGATCACGGCGAAGATCATGAAGATCTGCATCAGGATCGACAGCATATTCTTGGAACGGACCAGGCCGCCGTAGAACAGCGCCAGGCCGGGAATCGTCATCATGACCACCAGCAGGGTGGCAACCATCATCCAGGCATTGTCGCCCTTCTGGGGCGTTGGCGCGGCAGCGGGTGCAGCGGCCGGTGCAACTTGGGCAGCCGGCGCGGCGGCGGGCGCGGCTGGTGCAGCTTCCGGTGCGGCAGCGGTGGCGGCAGCCACCGGCGCCTCGGCCGGCTTGGCGTCTTGCGCATGGACAGGTGCGGCAAGCGCGAACAGCAGAGAGACCCCAGCTAACAACGTTGTTATAGTTTTCTTCATCTAAATCCCCTTAAAGAGCTTCGTTGCCGGTTTCACCGGTACGAATGCGGATCACCTGTTCCAGGTTGTACACAAAGATCTTGCCGTCGCCGATTTTGCCGGTGCGGGCTGCGCCTTCGATCGCCTCGATCGCCTGTTCGACGATGCTGTCGTCCACGGCTGCTTCGATCTTGGTTTTCGGCAGGAAGTCGACCACGTATTCGGCGCCACGATACAGCTCGGTATGCCCTTTTTGCCGGCCGAAACCTTTTACTTCGGTCACCGTGATGCCTTGCACGTTGATGGCCGACAGGGCTTCGCGGACTTCATCAAGCTTGAACGGCTTGATAATGGCGGTAATCATTTTCATGAGAGCCTCGCTTAGAAAGTTTTGGAAATGGTGACGACAGCGCCAGATTTACCAAGGTTTTTGCCGTTGCGGCCGACGTAGGCATCGGTATTGGTCTTGATGCCGGCAACGGCGACAGAGAACACGCCGAAGTCCTTGGTCACGCCAACCTTGTAGTCGCTATAGCTGAGAGCGCCGTTGTTCTCGACGTTCTGGTGGCCGGCATGGAGGTTGAGCACATAGCCGTCATAGACGTCGTAGTTGAACTGGCCGTCGAGGTAGCCGCTGTTCTTGCTGTCGGCGGTGCCAAACAGGTTGCTGGTCGATTGCGAATATTTCACCGAGAACGGGCCGGCGCTGACCTGGGCATACAATTCGAAGGTATTGGCGTTGGTGGCCAGCTTGTTCGACGGGTAGGCGTAGTACAGCGCGCCGACGTCGTAGGCAAAGGTGTCGGTGATCTGGCCGCGCTTGCCCGCGTAGATGTCGAATTCATACGAAGCATCGCCGCCGCCGTCCTTGATCCACTTGATATTGGTGGCCCATGCCCCCACATACACACCGGTGGGGTTGTTGACATAGTCAACACCGCCCTGCACCGCTGGTTGCAGACGGGTTTGCGAAATGCCGCGATAACGGTAATCGCTGACTGCGGCGACGTTATAGGTGATCTGGTTGTCTGGTACAGGTTCGGCAGCGGCAGGTGCGGCTTCCTGGGCCAGCGCCGAAGCGCTCATGGTGGCGAATGCCAAGGTCAACGCTGCTGCTGTCAGGGTCCGGGTCAGGCTTTTGTTTTGGCTCTTCATCATTTTGTCCTTGTAGTTATCGAAACTGAATACAGATACTTGATGCGATGCGGGTAAAATCCTTGTAAAGCGAAGCGGTAAGCATTCTATGGCTTCTATAGCAGAATGCGTGCCAGCTAACGTTGCCTGGTAGATAGCTGCTTGGGCTGCTTTGTCATGGGCGACCGGGCGCCCCATCTGACAAAAGTGATAATTTCGAAGAAAAGTTGGCCGCGCTGCTTGAATTTGCACCACACCGATACACGGACGCACTTCAATGGTGCATCCGCCCAGCAACCAGATCAAGGAATATTATGGATATGAATACTTTTTTTAACGACTTGCAGAACAAGATCTCCAAGGCCGTCGAAAATTCGCCCGCCAAGGACATCGAGAAAAACGTCAAGTCCATGATGACCCAGGGCTTCTCCAAGCTCGACCTGGTCACCCGCGAAGAGTTCGATATCCAGACCCAGGTACTGGCAAAAACCCGCGCCAAGCTCGAGGCGCTGGAAACGCGCCTGGCGGCGCTCGAAGCCAAGGCCGCACCGGTGTCGCCAGCTGCGGTGTCGCCTGCGGCTGCGGTTCAGGCAGAACCTAAAGTGGAAATCGCCAAGGGCGAGGTACTGTAAGCTCGATGCCGGCGGGTGCACCGCCGGCAAATTTACGGAGGCGCGCTCGGTGGCGGCTATCGGCCGACGCGGAAGTAGTCGGCGTCGAGATACGCCGGGGCGGCGTTTGCGCCTGCGTCTGCGTTGATTGCACCGTTCGCGCCCGGCGCCTTGGTCGCCAGCAGCCCCACCTGCGCGCCCACCCAGCGTCCCACGCTGGCCGAGAACGGTTGCCCTGCCAGGGTGTACTGCTTGCCGTCCAGGCTGTAGGCAAAGCGCACCACCGCGCCGTCGCTCACCTGCGCCCGCAGGTACAACGGCTGTTGATCCACGGTTGCTAAAACCTGCACCTGCTCCTTGCAGGCGGCGGCCGGTTGTTCGCAGGTCGCCAGCACCAGCTCCTTGCCGGTTTTTCCCTGCTGCACGCCGATCCACGCATATTTAATCCCCAGCACCACCAGGCCAGCGCGGCTCATCTCGCCCTGCACATCGATGCGGGTATCGACCGTGAAGGCCGGCGCCGGGAATTTTTGCGTCAGCACCGCTGCCACGTCGCGCACGCTGCCCCCAGCGGGCGCCGCCTGCGCATTGAGCCTCAGGCTGCCCGGCTTGGCAGCGAGATCGTACCAGCCCGGCGCTTGGTTGGCGTTCCACTGCCATTGCAGCCCCAGTTCGGCGGCATTGAATTCGTCGCCTGCCGGCGGCGCCTTGATGCCGCTGTCCTTGCCGGCCGGCTTGGCGTGTACCAGCACCGGCTCACCCGTGCCCTTGCCAGCCTTGTCCTCGCCGATCACCGGCCAGCCGTCGTGCCAGCGCATTGGCTGCAAGTGCACGATGCGCCCGTAAGCGCGCCGGTCCTGGAAGTGATAGAACCAGTCCTGACCTTTCAGGTCGGTTACCCACGCGCCCTGGTGCGGACCGTTGGTGGGAGACCCGCCCTGGGCCATCACGATGCGGTCCTGGTACGGGCCGGCGATGGTGCGCGAACGGAACACCGACTGCCAGCCATGTTCCACGCCACCGGCAGGTGCGAAGATGTAGTAGTAGCCGTCCTTCTTGTAGAACTTGGGCCCTTCCAGCGTGGTATAGCCACCGAGCTTGTTGCCGTCGATGATGTCGCGGCCGCGCTCATCGAGCAGCGTGCGCGCCTCCGGGTCCATCTGGCGCAAGGTCAGGATGTTGTTGAAACCGGCGCGGCTCTTGGCCCACGCGTGCACCAGGTAGGCCTTGCCATCGTCGTCCCACAGCGGCGACGGATCGATGATGCCTTTACCGGGCAACAGCAGGTGCGGTTCGCTCCACGGCCCGGCAAAGCTGGTGGCGGTAATGACATAAACGCCGAAATCGGGATCGGGATAGAAGATCCAGAATTTGCCGGCATGGTGACGCAGCGATGGCGCCCACACGCCCTTGCCCGGCTGCGGCGTGGCGAACGCCTGCGCCGGCACCAGCTTGGGCAGCGCATGGCCCACCAGCTCCCAGTTGACCATGTCGGTCGATTGCAGCAGCGGCAGCCCCGGCGCGTTGCTGAAGCTCGACGCGGTCATGTAGAACGTGGAGTCCACCCGGATGGCGTCCGGGTCGGAATAGTCGGCGTACAGGATGGGGTTCTGGTAGCGGCCGTTACCGAGGTCGGCCACCCAGGGACCGCTGGCAGGGCTTTGTGCCACTGCCCATGGCGCGCTGCACAGCAGCGCCAGCGTGGCCATGGTGATTTTCATTTTGCCTCCTGCGGTTTGGCAGCTACCGGCGCGATGGTAAAGCTGTAGCTGGCCGGTTCGAGCTTGATGCGGTACTTGACGTGCGGGCGGCCGGTGAGGTTCCAGCCGGTGTCGCCGCCTACGCCCGATTGCGCCAGGTCGATCAGCAGCGAGCCGTCGCCGTGCGGCGCGATCTCCGAGCTTTTCCAGGCGCCGCGCTCGCGCAAATACAGGTCTTCGTACGGGAACGCCAGCACATTGACCGACAGGGGTGCTGCACCCTTGACCGTAATACCCGCCCCCTGCTGGTTCGCCAGCGACAGCCAGCGCACGCCGGTCTTGTTGCCGCTTTCCTGCGGGCGGCTGTAGCCGTGGTACTGGTCCGCCACCTTGCCCGTGTAACGGCCGATTGCATAGCCGGTGGCGCGGTCGGCGTACGATTCCTGCGGGCCGCGACCGTACCACTGCACCGTGTCGAGCGTGTTGTCGTTGTCGAAGCGCAGCCCCAGGCGCAGCGGATCGGGCAGGTCGTCGCGCAGCGGCGTGAAGGTCGCGGCCACACCGAGTACGCCGTCCGCATCAAGCGTATAAACGGTTTCCCAGTGGGCGGCGCCGGCGCCAAAGCTGTACAGCACTTTCACGCGGTTGCCGTCCTGCGTGACCGCACGCACGTGGCGCTGCTCGGAGAAGGTTTTCCAGACCTGGTGCGTCTTGTCCACGCCTGCGCCTTCGTCGTTGTCGATCAGCCCGCGCCAGAAGTTGGGCGCGCCGCCCTTGAGCAGGGTCTTGCCGTTCACGGTGTAGTTCACCAGGCCGGTCTTGGCGTCGAGCAGCAGCGAGGCCGGACCGGCGGCCAGGCGGATATTGTCGCCGTCGCGCGCGGGCTTGACCGCCTTGGCGGTGGCCACCGGCTTCGATGCCGGCACGGTGACGAACTGGGACCAGCCCACCACCGTGCCGGCCGCCACGCCCTTGACCGATGCGGTACGGGCCTTGGCGCGCAAGGTCACCAGTTGTTCGCCGCCGGTCGAACGCAGCTTGGGCAGCCTGATCTGGACCTGGCGGCTGGCGCCGGCAGCGACGGCCGGCACCGTCAACGCACCGCGCGTGACCTCGTTGCCGTCGTTGGTGAGCACCCAGTCGAAATCGAGGTCGGACGTGTCGCGGAAGTCGTAGCGATTGACCACCGTGACCTTGCCGGTGGCGGGATCGCCTTCGAACACCAGGGGCGAATAGACTTTTTGCACCTCGTAGTATTCGGGATCGGGCGTGCGGTCGGAGCGCACCACGCCGTCGCCCACCACGCTGTTGTCGCCCACTTTCGGATTGACGTCGAAGCCGGAGGCATAGTAGCGGCGGCCCTTGTCGTCGGTGGCAAACACGGTCTGGTCTACCCAGTCCCAGATAAAGCCGCCCTGCAGTTTTTTGTGGGCGCGGATCACCTGCCAGTAGTCTTCCATATTGCCCAGCGAGTTACCCATCGCGTGCACGTATTCACACTGGATCATCGGCTGGGTAAAGCGCGGATCGGCCGCGTAGTCGGCCATCTTTTCGATGTCGTCGTACATCGGCGCGTAGATGTCCACGTAGGCGTTGGGCTTGTGGGTTTCGCCGATGGTGCCGTGACCGAGGTAGCTGATCAGGCGGTTGGGATCGTTGGCGCGGATCCACTGCGCCGCGTGCTCGAAATTGGGGCCGGTGCCGGCCTCGTTCCCCAGTGACCAGAAGATGATCGACGGCGAATTCTTGTCACGCTGGACCATGCGCGAGACGCGGTCGACGTGCGCGGCGCGCCACTGCGGCTTGTAGCCCAGTTGCACCTGCTCGCGGTAGCCGGGCACCTTGGAGTGGTCGCCCAGCTGCATGTACGCATGCGATTCGATGTTCGCTTCGTCCATCACGTACAGGCCGTATTCGTCGGCCAGGTCGTACCAGCGCGGGTCGTTCGGATAATGCGAGGTACGCACCGCGTTGACGTTCGCCTGCTTCATCATCTCCACGTCCTTGCGCATCAGGTCCAGCGACATCACGCGGTACGTGACCGGATCGTGCTCGTGGCGGTTGGCGCCCTTGATCATGATGCGCTTGCCGTTGACGCGCACTTCGCCATCCTTCATCTCCACCGTGCGAAAACCCATACGGCGCGACGTGGCAGACACCAGCTTGCCGCCGGCATCCATGTATTCGAGCACCATGCGATACAGGTTGGGCGTCTCGGCCGACCAGGGGCGCACCTTGGGCAGCACGCCGTCAATCGTGGCAGCGCTGCCGTCGATGCTGGCCTTGCGGTTGAATACTTCGCGCTCGCCGTCGAACAGCGTGACCGCGATGCTGCCGGCCACCGGAGCGCCGGCCGCCGGGGTACCCGCAAACTCGGCCTTGAGCTTGAACACGCCGTCGGTGTAGTCCTTGCCCAGCAGCGCGGTGACGGTATAGTCGCGCAGGTACGCTTTCGGCTCGGCGTACAGGTACACGCTGCGCTCGATGCCGGACAGGCGCCAGAAGTCCTGGTCTTCCAGGTACGAGGCGTCGGCCCAGCGATAGACTTCGATCGCGATATTGTTCTTGCCCGGTTTGAGGTAGCGATTGAGCTTGAATTCGGCAGGTAGCTTGGAGTCCTCCGAGTAGCCGACCTTTTCGCCGTTGACCCAGATGTAGTAGGCCGCACCGGCCGCGCCCACGTGCAGGAACACTTCACGCCCTTCCCAGCCGGCCGGCACCACGAAGTCGCGCCGGTACGAGCCCACTTCGTTGAAGGCGTCGGGAATCACCGGTTCGTTGAGCGGGAACGGGTAATCGACGTTGGTGAATATCGGCTTGCCGTAGCCCTGCGCCTGGATCATGCCGGGTACCTCGATAGTGCCCCAGCGGCTGGTGTCGAAATCGTTGCGGTAAAAATCCCTGGGGCGCTCGCCCGGCGTGTTGGAGTAGGCGAACTGCCAGGTGCCGTCGAGCGACAGGTAGTACTGGGAGGCGGCCATGTCGCCGGCTACCGCCTTGTCGCGGCTTTCGAAATTGAAGAACGTCGCCTTCATCGGCTCGCGGTTGACCGCCACCACTTCCGGTTGCTGCCACTCGGTGAGCGGCGTTTGGGCGGGCGCTGCGTGCAGCGTGCCGGAGAGGGACGCCAGCGCCAGCAGGCATGCGTGGACAGAAGCGGTTTTTTGGGCCATGGGCTGTTCTACCTTTTCATGAAAACGATGACAAAGATGCCAACGCCGAGTATAGGCGATGGAGGACGCCGGAGGTCAGGCCCTCCGGTCAACTGCTTGCGCATTTGGATGCACTGGCAAGGCGGTCAGATGCCGCAGGCGTCGTCGGCCACGCCGGGCATACGCTGCCACTGCCAGACTTTGACGCGTTCGCCGCGCGGCAGGTAAGTGATCGGGAACTGGCGCCCGTCGCGAGTGACGTTGAGCGTGAGCTGCGCCTTCTGGTCGCCCTGGATGGCATCGAGCGCCACGCCGTACGTGACCACGTCGCCGTCGCGCAGGCCGGCCTTGGCGGCCGCGCTGCCGTCCTGCAGGCCACGGATGGTTTTCTCCTGGCCCACCAGCGACTTCGGTTCGAACCCCAATTCGAACCGGCGCACGGTTTTTTCGCCGCGCTTGAAGCAGGGGCCGAAGTCGCCGGATTCCGGCTCCATCAGCTCTCCCGCCAGCATGGCCGCGTGCAGCGCCGGGCCGGCCGGACCCAGTTCGCGCGTGAGCAGCTGCTGCCACAGCGCCACCTGCTGTTCCGGCCTGGCGCCGCGCTGGCGGCTCATCTCCAGCACCAGGTTATCGAGCGAGCGCTTGCCGCCGGAGGCCTTGCGCACGCGCGCATCGACCAGCGCCAGGTACAGCGCGCCGCGATCGTACGGCAAGGTGCGGATGCGCGTGTCTTCCCAGAAGCGCGGCATGATCTCGGCGTCGGGCGTGGTGTTGAGCGCGTCGGCGTAGTAGCGCGCTGCGGTCTGATTGAGGTCGGCGAGGAACTGGTCGGCGGTGAGTAGGCCGGCACGGTACGGCAGGCGCGCCTGGTAGTACACGGCCACGCCCTCCTCGTACCATGCCTGGTCCGGGCCTTCGGTCCAGGTGTGGGTCATTTCGTGCGACAGCGTGATCTTGAGGTCTTCCACGTCGATGCCCTTGCCGTACGTGACCAGGAACGATTGCGCCAGCGCCGTGCCGCCGCCGGCATTGATCGGGTTATAGCGCAGGAACACGCGGTATGGCGTTTCGGCATTGTCGCCAAAGAAGCCGGCCATCGCGCGGTGCAACTGGTCGGCCCAGGTCATCAATGGTTCCGGATCGAATCCCGGCTTGCCCAGCCAGGCCGACGAGAAGCCCTTGGGTTTCACTTCGGCCGGCACGCGATGCATGGCACCGGCCATGAAGACGGTGGACCACAGCCGCGCGGGCGCGCCCACTGGCAGCGTGACATCGCCCTCGCCGTAGCTCGAGGTGGCGCTGGCGTCGTCGCCGAGCTTCGACAGATCCCAGCGCAGCGCCAGCGGATACTGTTTGGCGCCGGACGGCAGCAGCACGAATATGTTGCCAACGCCGGAAAAACCGCCGCCCTCGGTGCGCAAACTGTATGGCGGCGCCGCCCCGCGCTTCGGCGGCGCATTGTCCACCGGCGCCTGGTAATGCACCACCAGGTCGCCCTGCACTTCGCGCGGCGACGTCCACTCGCGCAGCTTGCCGTTCGATCCCTTGACGTCGCGCGTGGCCAGCGGCACGTTGCCGTGGCTGTCGCGCACCGTCAGCTCCTTGAGCGTGACGGCGACCGTCTCCACGTTGGCCACCACCAGCGGCAGTTGCAGCAGCGGCGTATCGGCAGCGGCCTGCACATCGGGAATGGTGAGCGTGACATCGACCACACCGGCGCCCTTGTCGATGTCGTCGGCGTGGTTGAACGGGCCCGGTTGCAGTTTCAGTACCAGCGGGCGCGGTGGTTGCGGCTTTGCCGGCACCGGCGCCGGAGCTGGCTGAGTTGATACCGTCGGTGCTGCGGCCGGTGCTTGCGCTTGCGCCGCAACGGCGCCGGCCGCCAGCAGCAGCGCCAGTGACGCGGTGTGCGTGGCCCGCAGGCCGGTCCGATGAAACACAGTGGCAATGCGCATGTCCGGCTCCTGCAAAAATCAACGATCAACAACTTTACCATCTATCAATGTTTCATTGCGCAACGTAGCACTGCATCTGCCGCAGATCAATGCCCAGCCTGGCCAACCCGCTACACTCGGCGCAGCCCGTAACCACGCAGGGGAAACACATGAGCCTGGCCGTACTCAAGAGCCGCGCCCTCGCGGGCATGGAGGCGCAGCAAGTCAATGTCGAGGTGCACCTGGCCAACGGCTTGCCGGCGTTCACGATTGTCGGCTTGGCAGATACCGAGGTGAAGGAAGCCAAGGACCGCGTGCGCGCCGCTATCCAGAACGGCGGCTTCGAGTTTCCTGCCCAGCGCATCACCGTCAACCTGGCGCCGGCCGACCTGCCCAAGGAATCTGGCCGCTTCGATTTGCCGATCGCGCTCGGCATCCTGGCCGCCTCGCGCCAGATTCCGGCCGACAGGGTGGACCGGTACGAGTTTGCCGGCGAACTGTCGCTGTCGGGCGAATTGCGGCCGATCCGGGGCGCACTGGCGATGTCGTTGGCCATGGTGCGCGATTCCGGGCCTGATATCGGGCCTCGTATCGGACCTGACATGGGGCCTGATTGCGGGCACGATGGCGAGCACGGTATCGCGGCCACCCAGCGGCGCACCTCGTCAGGCACCAGTGGCCGGCGCGGCTTCATCCTGCCGCAGGCCAATGCCGACGAGGCGGCGCTGGTGACCGGCGCCGCCATCTACCCCGCCGGCTCGCTGCTGCAGGTGTGCGCCCACCTGGCCGCCAGTTCCAGCGAGGCCATGTTGGCGCGGCATACGTCGGCGCCGCGGGTCGCCATGACCGAGGTGGCCGACCTGGCCGACGTCAAGGGCCAGTTCATGGTCAAGCGCGCGCTCGAAGTAGCGGCGGCCGGCAACCACAGCCTCCTGATGGTGGGGCCCCCGGGCGCCGGCAAGACCATGCTGGCGGCGCGCTTTCCCGGCCTGCTGCCGCAAATGACCGACGACGAAGCGCTGGAAGCGGCCGCGGTGCAGTCGCTCACGGGAGGCTTTCGCATCGAGGACTGGAAGCGCAGGCCCTTTCGCGCACCGCACCATACCGCATCTGGCGTGGCGCTGGTGGGCGGTGGCGGCTATCCGCGCCCCGGCGAGATCTCGCTGGCCCATCGCGGCGTGTTGTTCCTCGACGAGCTGCCCGAGTTCGACCGGCGCGTACTGGACGTGCTGCGCCAGCCGATGGAGTCGGGCCGCATCACCATCTCGCGCGCGGCGCAGCAGGCGGAGTTTCCCGCCCACTTCCAGCTGATCGCCGCGATGAACCCGTGCCCCTGCGGCTACCACGGCCATCCCAGCGGCATGTGCAACTGCACGGTGGACCAGATCTCGCGTTACCAGGGCCGCGTGTCCGGTCCCCTGCTCGACCGCATCGACATGCAGATCGAAGTCTCGGCAGTGGAACCCGACACCCTGGCCGCCGACGCCGACGGCGAGCCGTCCAGCACGATCGCCGCCCGCGTGCAGCGCGCGGCCGAGATCCAGCTGGCGCGCCAGGGCAAGCGCAACCAGTACCTCACCACCCGCGAAATCGACCGCCTGTGCAAGCCCGACAAGGCGGGCAAGGCCAAGCTCAAGCGCAGCATGGAACACTTCCAGTGGTCGGCCCGCGCCTACCACCGCATCCTGCGCGTAGCGCGCACCATCGCCGACCTGGCGGGAGCGGAGAGCATCAGCGAACAGCATATCGGCGAGGCGGTGCAGTATCGGCGGGCGTTGAAGGAGCGGTGAGCGTTCGGGCCGTGAGACAATCGCACCATGAACCCACCCCGCACACACCCGATCACCGCCACGCTGTTGCTGTTCGCAGCGCTCACCGGCACAGGAGCGACGGCTGGCGCCGACGACACCCCAGCACCAGCGCCTGTGACAGCCGCGCGAGCCATCGCCTATACCGGCAAAATCGTCAGCAGCAGCGGCACGCTGCCGGAGAAAGCCGCCATTTCTGCCGAATGCGAAGGCGCGACCGAAGCTATCGCCGGCCGGATCGAGGCCGATACCTACCACCTCGACCTGCCCCCCGCCGTCAGGTGCACCGTGGTGCTCGGCGCCACCGCGTGGGAAGCCGATAGGCAACCGGTGTTCGATGCTGCCACCGCCATCCCGCAAACCATGCTGATATACCCGCTGCCGGTAGCGCTGCCGGACATCGCGCGCGAACTGATCGAGATGGGCGCGCAGGACCGCGCGGCGCGCCAGGCCTGGGCTGCCGGCCAGCGCGACGCCGCGTCGCAGAAAAAAATGGTGGCCGGCGACCGCAAGCGCCAGCGGCGGCTGCGCCAGATCATCACCACCAAGGGCTGGCCGATGATGTCAACGGTGGGCGCCGTAGCGGCCAACGAGGCGTGGCTCCTGGCCCAGCATGCACCGCCGGCGCAGCTCAAGCACTGGTCGGTCTTCATGCGGGTCGCCGCCAACAAGCATGAAATCAGGCTGTCCAACCTGGCCACTACGCTCGACCGCGTCCGCATGATCGAAAAGCGGCCGCAGATCTACGGCACCCAGTACAGCACCCGCGAGGACGGCGCGATCCAGTTCTATCCGATCGAAGACATCGCCAGGATCGACCAGCGGCGGCTGGAAATGGGCCTGTCCACCTTTGCCCACTTGAAGACACAACTGGCCCAACCGGCCAACTGAGCTACACCTCCCATTGGAACTTCACCGTCAGCGACTTGTTGGTGGTGTCCGGGTCGCGCGTGCGGTCGCGCGAAAAGCCCACCGACATCGAGCGGCCGTGGCGCCACAGGTGGCGGTACAACAGCGAGCGGTGCATCTGCCGCTCGGCCCACGGTTCCAGTCCAGAGACGCCGTCGTCGCGGCGCGCGGCCGACGTGGTTTGCGCCAGCAGCCGCAGCGAATCGGCTGCCGTAAAATGCAACATGCCCAGCGCGCGCCAGCCGTTGTCCACGAACGCCGGCGTGCCCAGCGTGCCCTGCACCCAGGCGCGGTTGAACCGCAGATCGGTCTCGATCGAGCAGCCCTGCGTACCTGGCAGCGGCAGGCGCAAGCCCAGGTCCACGATGGCGTTGCCGCCGCTGCCCACGCGGTCGGCGTCGACGTCGAGCTGGCGCCCCAGCGTCACTTCCGCATTGAACTTGGTCATCCACGCCAGCGGTGACGATTCGAAACCGAAGTGCAGCGCCGGCACGTCATGCAACACGCCCAGCCGTCGGCCCCGTTGCTGGTCGAAGCCGAGATTGGCCCACAGGTTGGTCTGCCGTCCCGCGCGGAACCAGATCCCCGGCTGCAGCTTGCGCTCGACGACCTGGTTGGCCTGCTGGCCCAGCCGGCGATCGGCCAGGGTGCGGATCTCGTGCACGCCCAGGTGCGCCTCGAACTCGTAGAGTTCGAGCTCCGCGCTGCCCAGCGCGAGCGTGCGCGCGCCCAGGCGGCGATTGAGATTGATGTCGGTCTTGAGCACGCCCGCCTGCGGCACGAAGCCGTTGTCGTTGACGAAACCGGGCGTGATCGCTTCGAGCTGCAACTCGTTCCACCAGTCGTCGCTGATGCTGGTAAATTTGCCAAGCGCGTAGCCGCCGTGGCGCGTGGCCACGCGCACGCTGCGCGCCACCGGTTCTTCCACGAAGCCGGCGCTGGTTTGCGAATGCATCAGCAGCCACAAGGCCTGCTTGCCGTCGCTACGCCACTGGCCGTCAACACCGGCCACCTCGTTGCTGCCGGCGTCGCCATAGCCGCGCTGCGAGACGAACGCGCCCATCACCATGCTTTCGCCGTGCCAGCGCGTGCGCACCATGCTGGCCAATGTACGCCGGGTTTGCGCGTATTCGGCCGTTTCGTAGGCGCCGCCGCGCAGCACCACGCCGCCCTCCTGGTCGCGCAAGCTCATGGCGGTGGCGTCGGCGCCCGCATCGCGCCAGGTGGCGCGCAAGCCCCACTCCGGGTCGGCCACGGTGCGCGAATAAAACGCCGACAGCGGCAACCCCAGCACGTCCGAACTCTCGAGGAAAAAACCGCGCTTTTCCGGCAGGCTGAGGGCAATCCGGCTGGCGCCCGACGATGTCGGCTCGTCGATTTCAACCTGCGAAAAATCGGGATTGAGGGTGGCGTTGAACACCCAGTCGGCGCGCGGGCGGGCGTTGATCTCGAGGCCCACGCTGGCGCGGTCGCCGTGCTGGCGCCCGGTCTCGTCGCGGTCGCGGTTCGAGCGCATGGTCAGTTCGGGTTTGAGTTCCAGGAAGCTGCGGTCGCGCACCGCCGCCACCGTGTCGCCCATGCCGCCCACGTCCTGCAACAGCGCGATGTGACTGAGCGAGCCGTTTTTTAGCGGGGTACTGGTGAGCAGCAGGCCGTCAGCGTGCGGCACGCTGCGCTCGATCATCACGCGCCAGGTCTTGCCGTCGGCGTAGGGAAAGCGCAGGTTCGACAGCGGCCAGCGGATCTCCATGGTATAGCCGTCGGCCAGGCGCTTGACCGCCGCGTCGATCGGAAAGTCCGGTCCCAGGTCCGATTCATCGAGGTCGGCGCGGTACATGCCGTCGCTGAACACGCCGGCGATATTGACGCGCACGAACTGCGCCGCGCGACCATGGCCCGTGGGGTCGAGCCACACGCCGATGAAGTCCTGGTCCAGGCTCACCTTGTCGCGCCGCGTGAGGGTGCCGCGCATGCGCTCCGGCGCGTCGTCCCAGGCACGGATGCCGAACACCAGCGCGCCGTCGTCGATCAGCAGTTGCACCGTGGTGCGCAGGTTGGCCGGCGCCGGCTTGCCGTCGGCCGGCAGAAACTGGTGAAAGGCGTCGAACACGGGCGCGGCACGCCAGGCGTCGTCATCGAGCGCGCCATCGATGCGCAAGGTGGCGCTACGGTCGGCCAGCATCGCCGGCAATGGCGGCAATATTGGCACTGGCGCGTGGCGTTCGTCCTGCGCCACGGCAGCCACCTCGCCGGCCGCAAGCATGGCTGCCAAGCCTGCCGTTCTAAATACCCTGATAATTGAATGCACTGTCGCCCCTGTTTTGTGCGCAGCAGTTTAACGCAGCAACATGCTTTTTTGAGAACTATTTTTGAGAATACCGGCCGCCCTAAATTCTGTCGAAGCGCGCGCATAACATCACCTGTTCGCCAACCTAGCTGCTATATTTAACGTTGACTTTTCAACGAGCCGGGAACTGCATGACACGCTTGCCCCTTCTATTTGCCGCCAGCGCCGTGCTGGCCGGCTGCGCCACCGCACCGCCACCGATGACCGACTTCACCGCCAACTCCGGCAGCCCGCGCGCGCCCGAGCAACTGGCGGTCACGTTCGACCATGCCGATGTCTCGCTGCGCGTCGATCCCGCCACGCAAAGCATCAGCGGGGACACCGCGCTGACCTTCACCGCCACCGCGCCGCTTGCCCGCATCGCCGTGGAGCTCGACCGCAATCTGCCGATCGATGGCGCCAGCGTCGATGGCGTGGCGTTGCCAGCAGCGGCCATCAGCAATCCCGAGGGTCGCCTGTACCTGGCCTTGCCCAAGCCACTGCTGGCCGGCGAGCGCACCACCGTGCGCATCCGCTACCACGGCGTGCCGCACGTGGCCAAACGGGCGCCGTGGGATGGCGCCTTCGTCTGGGCGAATACCGCCGACGGCCAGCCCTGGATTGCCACCACGGTGGAAGGCGAAGGCTGCGACCTGTTCTGGCCCTGCATCGATCACCCGATGGGCAAACCGAAGCTGATCGACCTGCACATCACGGTGCCCGCGCCGCTGGTCGTCGCCGGCAACGGCGTGGCCACCGGCATGACCGAAAAAGACGGCTGGCGCACCTACGACTGGCGCGCCAAAAACCCCAGTACCTACGGCGTGTCGCTCAACATCGGCCCGTACGAAGTGCTGGCGGGCGACTACGTGAGCCGCTACGGCAATACCATCCCGCTGCGCTACTGGTATCTGAAAGGAGATGCCGAAAGCGGGAAAAAGGCGCAGGGACTGTTCGATGAATTCACGCCCATGCTCGACTTCTTCGAGGCGCGCATCGGTCCCTACCCGTTCGGCGACGAAAAAATGGGCGTGGTCGAAACGCCGCACCTGGGCATGGAGCACCAGACCATCAACGCTTACGGCAACAAGTACCTGAAGTCGCCATACGGTTACGACTGGCTGCTGCACCACGAGCTGTCGCACGAATGGTTCGGCAACCAGATGACCAACGCCGACTGGGACGACATGTGGCTGCACGAAGGCTTCGGCAGCTATATGCAGCCGCTGTACCTGCAGTCGCTGCGCGGCGAGATGGCATTCCAGGCCGAGTTGTTCAAGCAGCGCCAGGCGATCAAGAACCAGGCGCCCATCGTCAGCGGCAAAACCCAACGCATCCAGGATGTGTACGAGTCCGAGCGCGGGGGGCCGGGCAACGACATTTACGTCAAGGGTTCGCTGATCCTGCACACGCTGCGCAACCTGGTCGGCGACGACGCATTCTTTCGCGCCACGCGGCGCATGGTGTATGGCACCGAGACACCGGTGCCGGGCCAGTTCCAGCCGCGCTGGAGCAGCACGAAGGAATTCATCGGCATCGCCAACGAGGCGGCCGGCCGCGACCTGGCGTGGTTCTTCGACGCCTACCTGTACCACGCGGCGCTGCCCGAACTGGTCGAGACGCGCAACGGCGACCAGCTCACCGTGACCTGGAAGCTCAAGGACGGCGGTCCGTTCCCGATGCCGCTCGAGGTGCGCGTAAACGATCGCATCGAAAAGCTGCCGATGACGGACGGCCACGGCGTACTGACACTGCCGCCGCGCGCGCTGGTGACCATCGATCCTTACTCGCGCGTACTGCGTCGCGCAGCGCATATTGAGGCATGGCAGGCCGACGAGGCTGCGCGTAAGAAGACCAAGGCCGCCAAATGAAGCCGCGTCGGCTGGCAATTCCGCTGATGGTACCGCTGCTGGCGCTGCTGCTGAGCGCCTGCGACCCGCACTACAACTGGCGCGACTACCGCAGCAAGGACGCGCCCTACAGCGTGCTCTTTCCCGGCAAACCAGCTACCCATACAAGCGAAGTCCTGCTGGCTGAGCTGCCAGTTGAGCTGCCGGTCAAGATGACGATGACGGCAGCCGAAGTGGACGATGTGCTGTTCGCCGTGGGCAGCGCCGAATTGGCCGATGCGGCGCAGGCGCAGGGGGCGCTGCTGGCCATGCAGACCGCGCTGGCGCGCAATATCAACGCCACCATCACCAGCCAGGCTACCGCTGCCAGCGGCGTGCAAACGACCGTCAGCATCGAGGCAAAAGGCATGCGCAACGGCCAGCCCGCGCTGCTGATGGGTCGCTTCATCGCCCGTGACCGGCGCGTGTACCAGGTGGTGGTGATGGGCGACCAGCGCCATATCTCGCGCGAGCAGGTAGCGACCTTCCTCGACTCGTTCAAGCTGCAGTAGGCCTGAAACGCTGAAATAGTTTGAAACAATTTGCTCGCTTAGGCCTGACTTAACTGTCCAGTTTGCCTATTGCAAACATTCAGAAATGAATTAAAGTGGGTCTCACGGCGTGCCCGCCACCGAGAGCCGGCGCACCGCACCATCCAACAAAATCAAGAGGCGCATCATGTTAATCACATTCAAAACCCGTTACAGCCCTGAAGTGTTGATGTATCAGGAACATGCCCAGCGCATCCTCGACCTGCTGCACAAGAATCCCACGCGCGGCGTGATCACCGCCACCGAGGCGGCAGAAGCGTTGTCGGTGCTCGAGGACCAGGTGGCAGAGAGCAAACTGCATCCCGAGACCGATATCGAGTACGACATCCACGCCCACGAGCGCGAGGACGGCGAGACGGTCGAACATGCGCTGGCCCAGCGCGTGGGCTTCGCGGCGCGCGCCTATCCGCTGGTGGAAATGCTGCGCCTGGCCAAGCAGGAAAACCAGCCGATCGTCTGGGGCGTCTAGTCTCGTTCAGTCGCGTCTAGTCTCCCTTGAGACTGGCCTTCAACGGCAAATCCATGGTGAACCGCGTCCCCACGCCCACGGCGCTGTCGACGCGGATCGTCCCGTCGAGCAGCGAGCTGACGATGTTGTAGGTGATGCTCAAGCCCAGGCCATTGCCGCCCTGCCCCAGCTTGGTGGTGAAGAACGGATCGAAGATCCGGGCCTGGTGCTCGAGCGTGATGCCGCAGCCGTCGTCCTCGAACACGATGCGCACCGCGTCTGTCCCCACCCGCACCGCCCATAACCTGATCAGGCCATCCTCGCGCGCTTCGAACGCGTGCAGCAGCGCGTTGTTGATCAGGTTGATGATCACCTGGCCATACGGGCCGGGGAAGCTGTCCATCTCGATATCGCCGGGCATTTCGAGTTCCAACCGGTGGCCGGCCTTGCGGATCTGGTTCTTCATGGTGGTGACGATTTCAGCGCTGGCCTGGTGCAGGTTGAAGTGCCGGCGCTTGGCGCTGGCCTGGTCCACCGCCACTTGTTTGAAGCTGTTCACCAGTTCGGCCGCGTTGCGCAGGCTACGCATCAGCAGCGTGGAAGCTTCACGCGATGCTTCGATGTAGTGCGACAGGTCCGAGCGGCGCAGCGCGTTGTCGGTATGGCGCGCTTCGATGTCGGTGGTCTTTGCCTCGAGCGTGCTGGCGATCACCAGGCTGTTGCCGATCGGCGTATTGAGTTCGTGGGCCACTCCGGCCACCAGCGAACCGAGGGCCGCGAGCTTCTCGCGCTCCACCAGCTGCTGCTGCGCGTCCTGCAACTGGCGATACGAATCGGCATTGGCAAACGCCACCGCCACGTACGAGGCCAGCGTGGTGAGCATGTCGAGATCGATGCGCTGGTAAGCGTTGGCGCGGTAGCTGTGCACCGTGATCACGCCACGCACCTGGCCGGCCACCGAGATCGGCACATAGATCAGCGAACGCGGCGCCGAGGGCAACGAGCCGTCCTCCATGGTACCCATGTGCTCCGTGCCCGACACCAGCGTCAGGTTGGCGATGTAGCGCGGGTAGTCCTGTTCGAGGTCGTTGATGAACACCTCCTGCCCATGGTTGATGCACCATACTGCCAGCTGGTTCGGCTCCAACATGCTGCGGGTATAGGGCGTGTAGCGTTTGCCGTTCTCCATGGCGAATGGGTATTCGATCACTTCCAGCTCGGGGCGGTGGATGCCGATGCCGAACACGCTGGCATCCATCAGCGCATGCACCTGCTGGTACAACATGGCCATGATCGCCTCGCTATCGAGGTTCGCGGTGAGCCTACGGCCGATATCGGACAGCAGCGAGATATTGCGGTGCGCCTGTTCCACGCTGTCTTTTTGCCGCTCCACTTCGCGCTTTTCGCGTTCGACCGAATCCTTCTGCTGCACCAGTTCGCGCGTGCGGTGCACCACTTCATTTTCCAGCACCTGCTGTTGCAGCACCAGGCGCCGGATACGCAGGCGGAACAGCAGGTAGCCCAGCCCCACCGCCAGCGCCAGGACCAGCAGCCGGAACCACCATTGCTTCCAGAACGGCGGTGTGATGATCACTTCCAGCGCCACCGGTTCGCGGCTCCAGACGCCATCCTTGTTGGACGCGCGCACGCGGAACACGTACCGGCCGGGATCGAGGTTGGTGTAGGTGGCAAACCGCCGGCTGCTGTCGGTGTCGACCCATTGCGGATCGAAGCCCTCGAGCTGGTAGGCATAGCGGTTGCGCTGCGGGTCGGCAAAATGCAGGCCCGCGAATTCGATCGTGAACATGGCGTCGCGCGGGCCCAGGGTGACCGTCCTGGCCGCGTCCAGCGGTCCCTCGGGCAGCACATCCTCGCGCATGATGGCGGTCAGGATCGACTGGTTGAAAATCGAAAAATCGGTGATCGCCACCTGCGGCGGCATCGGGTTGTCATCGATGCGCAACGGCTGGAACGCGGTCACGCCCCCAGGGCCACCGAAATACATGGTGCCGTCGGCCGCCTGGTAGCCGGCGCCAATGTAATACGAGCCGTCGAGCAAGCCATCCTTGGCGGTGTATTGCTTGAACACGCCCGTCGCCGGATCGAACCTGTCGATGCCGCCGGTGCTGCTGATCCACAGCCGTCCCTTGGCGTCGCCAAGGATGGCACCGACCGGATTGGACGGCTGGCCCTGGCGCACCGGGTAAAAGCGGAACCGCAATTCCCCATCAGGTCCGGGCTCGGCCCTGCACAAGCCGGCGCCGGTACCCAGCCACAGTACGCCGCTGGTATCTTCGTGCAGGTACTGCACGCGCTTGTGGCACAGGCTGTCGAGCTCGCGGGGCTGGTGACGGTAATGGCGAAACTTGCCGTTCGAGCGATCGAAACGCTCGAGGCCATTCTCGGTGCCGACCCACAGCACCCCGGCACGGTCTTCCAGCAGCGCCTTGATGAGGCCGTCGATGCTGCCAGGATCAGCAGGATCGTGGCGGTAGGTGGTCACCGCCAGCGTGCGGGGATCGATGCGGTGCAGTCCCGTATGGGTGCCGATCCAGATCAGGCCCCCACGATCGATCAGGATGCGGTGCACCAGCAGCGCTGCACGCTCGGTGTCGAGCTTGAGCCGCGTAAAGCGGGTGCTGACCGGATCGCGCCAGGCGACCCCGGCGTCGGTGATCACCCACAGACGGTCCTGGTGGTCGCTGGCCAGGCCCAGCACCTGGTTGCTGGGCAAGCTGCCCGGATCGTTGGGATCATGGCGCCAGATCTCGCTGGTGCCGCGCACCGGATCGAGCCGGGTCAGGCCGTCGCCCGTGCCCAGCCAGAGCTTGTGGCCGCCTGCACTGGCAATTACGCGCACCTTGTTGCTGCTGACGCCGTTGAGCACGCCCTCATTCTCGGTATAGCGCTCGAAACCGCCGCTCAGCAAGTCCACCTTGTCGAGACCGGTATGCCAGTTGCCGACCCAGAGCGTGCCGGTGCGGTCCTGGTACAGTGCGCTGACCTTGTTGTCGGAGATGCCGTTCTTCTCGACACTGTTGGCGCGGTAGTGGTGCAGCTTGCCCTGGCGGGGATCGCGGCGCAGCAGCCCCCCATCCTGCAGTGCGATCCACAGATGGCCTTCGCTGTCGGGCAACATGGCCACGACCTGGCGGTTGGCCAGCGCCGCGCCGCCCTCCACTGGCAACTGCTCGGCGCTGTCGCCGTCCATGCGCCAGGTTTGCAGCCCGTGCGAGCCGGCAGCCCACACCCGGCCATCGGAGCCCAGTGCCAGCATGCTGACGGGGTCGGATGCCATGGTAGAAGTCTCGGTGAGCAGGTGGCGGAACTTGCTGGCGCCCGCCGGCAGCACATCGAGCCCGCTTGCCGTTGCCAGCCACAAGTTGCCACGCTCGTCGCTCACCATCGCGTTTACACGGTCATCGCCGAGCGTACCAACATCGTCCGCCACATGACGCAGCACCCGTATCGCACCGGTCGCAACATCGAGATGCTGCAAGCCGTCGCTGGTGGTCAGCCACAAGCCGCCCCTGCCGTCTCCCACGATATTGGTGACGGACAGGTTGCCTGGTGCGATTTGCTGGTGGATGAAGTTCTGGGTGGCGCGATCATAGCGGTCGAGGCCCCCCTTGGTGCCGATCCAAAGGCGTCCTTTAGCATCCTCGTACAACGCCTGGACGAAATTGTCGATCAAGCTGCCGGCGTCGGCGGGATTGTTCTTGAAGGAGATAATGCGGTAACCATCATAGCGGCTCAGTCCCGCTTGGGTGCCGATCCACAGGTAGCCATGCCGGTCCTGCACGATCCGCGTGACCGACTCCTGCGCGAGTCCGTGCTCCACACCGAGATGATCGAAACGCAGGCTGAGCGGCGCCCCCATGGCGCTGGCCGCCAGCCAAAGCCAGGCACACAATATGGCCAGACGCATCGCGCGATTTAACATTCTTTTCACTCCGATATTAGACTTATTGTAGTACAGAAACATCGGAGCAAATGAAAAAAGCCCCACCAGCGTTGTTTGCTGGTGGGGCTTTTAGGAATAACTAGCCTGACGATAACCTACTTTCACACTGGTTGCAGCACTATCATCGGCGCAAAGTCGTT